>NZ_MLQN01000087.1 GCF_001854545.1 Helicobacter sp. CLO-3 | reverse complement strand
CTTTCTGCTTCTCCATCACCCAGTGGAAACATATCTTTGCCAGTGTTATAATTCATATTATTGGCACTCAAAGCATTTGGTTTTAGAGTGGCTTTTGAGATGTAGGTGGTTGGGGTTATAGAATCCATTGAATCTTTATTTTTCGAATCTATGTCTTTGGTTTGCTGATTGTTCGCATATGCCTGTTGATTTTTTGCCTGCTCATTATTTTCTTGTTTGTTGTTATTTGATTGTCTGTTATTGTTTGTTTGTGATAATAACTCATATTCAAACCCACCAAGCAAATATTCTATTCCAGCATTTCTAGCGCTTCCTTGCGCTCCATTTGCCTTAGTGATAAGCACCACTCTTTCATCTTTATCAAAAAACTCTTTGGCAATACTAGCACTTTTATCTGTGCTGCCATCATCTACGAGGATTATTGATATGTTTTTATATGTCTGATTGCATACAGAATCTAGACATTCTCTAAGATACTTTTCGACATTGTAGATTGGGATGATGATGGCGACTTTTGGGTTTGTGTTGGTGGGTTGGG
>NZ_MLQN01000086.1 GCF_001854545.1 Helicobacter sp. CLO-3 | reverse complement strand
ACATAGTGAGAATCCACCAAATGATGTGAAATATATCCATTTTGTAGATTCTGATGATATGATAACGCTTGATTGTATAGAGCAGTGTGTGGAAAATATTGGGGATTGTGATATTTTGTGGCATGATTATAAACCGCTATATGAAAATGATATACCAGATATGAATATTCCCACATTGTTGGAATGCCTAAAAATCAGTGAAGAGCAAGCCAAAACAAGAAGTTTTGATGCGCTGGAGTTGTTATTAGGTGTAGAAAAATTTTCTTGGGTATGGCATGGGATATTCAACATTAATCTACTTAATAACTTAAGATTCTACCCAACGATACCCATAGAAGACATGCTATTTGGAATACTAATTTGCACCAAAGCAAAACAAATCAAAATATTAAATAAGCAATTGCTTATTTATCGTGTTCGTTCTTACTCCACCTGCGGACGCGATATGGCTAAAAATTCTCCATTACTTGCTTATCCACCAAATCTTACCGATATAGCTTTTGAATTTGGAAACAGAATTACCTATAGATACTATTATTTTGATT
>NZ_MLQN01000085.1 GCF_001854545.1 Helicobacter sp. CLO-3 | reverse complement strand
GCTAGCTTCGATATAGTCTCATCGGTATCCCATACCACTCGCCCGCTTTTGAGATCTGTAAGCACTAGGAGAAACTGATAATCTATGCGCTTATTTTTGCCTATGGTTTTGGTGCGCTGGGTTATTTTGCCAGCAAGCGAGTAGTCTGGTGCTACTAGCGTGCCATTTTCTTGTGTGGTGCAGGGGTCAAAGGCTGCGTTATCATTTAGCTTGCGCGAGTTTTTGCAGCATTTTATCAGTGTGCGCTCCACTGCCTGCTATGGCATTTGTCAAAGTGAATTTTTTGCTATTTCTTATGTGGCGCACTAGCTTGCGGCTTAAAATCTCTGTATCTATGTCTTCTTGTGTCTCATTGATGATGTCTGATATAGCTAGCATTTTGCGTGATTTTAGCTCTTTGGTAAAGGTGGATTCTAGCAGAGAGCGGGCGGACTTCTCGACGACTTGCTCTATATCGTGTGGGTCTATGCCTGTGGATGCGTAGGCTTTGGATTCTGTGATGTATTTTGTTTTGCTATCTTTGGCGCAGCTTGTGAGGGATAGGGAAA
>NZ_MLQN01000084.1 GCF_001854545.1 Helicobacter sp. CLO-3 | reverse complement strand
AATCAAAATAATAGTATCTATAGGTAATTCTGTTTCCAAATTCAAAAGCTATATCGGTAAGATTTGGTGGATAAGCAAGTAATGGAGAATTTTTAGCCATATCGCGTCCGCAGGTGGAGTAAGAACGGATGCGGTATATATACAGTTGTTTGTTTAGTAATTTGATTTGTTTTGCTTTGGTAAAAAGTGGTATACCAAAGAGCATGTCTTCGTTATGTACTGTAGGAAAAAATCTCAAGTTATTTAACATGTTAATATTCAATATGCCACCAGTTATCCAAGCAAATTTTTCTACGCCTAGTAGCAATTCCATCATGTCAAAATTTTTTGTTCTTGCTTGCTCTTCAGTGATGTGATGATGTTCAAGCCCAAGTAGCATTTGGTTTTTTTCTTCTGGTATATCATTCTCAAACAATATTTTATGGTTATACCACAAAATATCACAATCCCCAATATTTTCCACACACTGCTCTATACAATCAAGCGTTATCATATCATCAGAATCTACAAAATGGATATATTTCACATCATTTGGTGGATTCTCACTATGTGACATC
>NZ_MLQN01000083.1 GCF_001854545.1 Helicobacter sp. CLO-3 | reverse complement strand
ATCAATTTCCATATAGATAAAATTATCCAAAATGCTAAAAATGGGGATTATATTTTTTTACCATTAGAATTTGAATATTATGCGGAAAATAAACCAAAAGATAACCAAGTATATATTCACAATATGCTATTATGGGGCGATGGCTATAATAATAAATATATTTCCATAGTAAGTATTATAAAAATATATATTAGCGCGACCGCACCATCAAATATTTATAAAGTCCTTCAGCCACGCTGGAGAAAAGAACAAACCTCTATTGATAATCCTATCCAGCAGTGGCAAGAGCATATAAAAAATGAGGGGATTGGGCATGAATCACTCAATGCCTATGGCGACTCAGGCTATCACGAAGGCGAAACGAAAAAAAATATATATAACACATATTTTACTGATGATATAAAAATCTCAAACTTTTTTATAAGCGAATACAAACGCCTAGAATCTTTTGCCAAGCAAAATAATATAAAAATATTTCTCACCTACCCAGTAACCGTAGAAAATCCATACTTTAGCCTAAAAAACCCAAAGACTTTTGCTAAAATAGAACATCTAAAGTCAGAACTGGCAAAGCATAATATCCCTATATATGGGGATTTTAGAGATT
>NZ_MLQN01000082.1 GCF_001854545.1 Helicobacter sp. CLO-3 | reverse complement strand
GCATATTGTGAATATATACTTGGTTATCTTTTGGTTTATTTTCCGCATAATATTCAAATTCTAATGGTAAAAAAATATAATCCCCATTTTTAGCATTTTGGATAATTTTATCTATATGGAAATTGATTGGGATTTCACGAGTAGTACCAAAATTTACTGGATAAAATGGTGTATTTTCTTTGATTATTGAACTATCGAAACCATAAATAGAGTTTGAACCAGAGAATATTAATAATCGAGGTTTTTGAGTGGTTGTTGCGTTAATGTATTCTTTTATTTTATATGTATTTTTTATCCACGGCGAGCCATAAAACAAAAATGGATTGACTTTGGAAATTGTATATACAAAAAATAATATTGAATAGCAAATAAACATATAGCCAAAAATTACTCCAAAAAATATTAAAATCTTTTTCAAAGAAACCCTCCTAAAAATTAAAATACAAAAATTCAGGCGTGTAGCTTGAGATGCTTAATTGAATAATGCAAGTTAGGCACAATGCCCCCGCAAAAAACATTTTTTTGTTATCGAGTTTTGATGAAATCTCAAACGAATTCTTACAAACAACCACCAGTAAAAGCGCTCCAAGCAGAGTGCCTGCAAGCACAAAAGAATTTGCTTCAA
>NZ_MLQN01000081.1 GCF_001854545.1 Helicobacter sp. CLO-3 | reverse complement strand
CTAAGCAAAAATAAAAAAATATGCTAAAATCCCAAGCTAAATCCAAAAAAGAGGTGAAAAATGCAGCAAGCACAAATACATGAGCTTTATGATGATGAGTTTTATAAAGGGCAGGCAAGCAGTTCTTATGCTTCCGCAAAAACCATGCTTCCACAAGTCCAAGAGCTTTTTGGCGAGATAAAAAGCGTCATTGATGTGGGCTGTGGTGTAGGCACTTGGCTTCGTGCGTGGAGTGAGATAAATCCAAGCATAAAAATATTTGGCATCGATGGCAATGCCGCAGATGAAAAACTCTATGAAATACCACTAGAATCTTATAAAGAAGTCAATCTAACACATGATGCAGATTCTATCATCAAAGAAATCATGACAAAATACACTGACGCCAATAATATCGGGGGGGGGGGGGCAAACCATTTGCTCTAGCCCAAAGCCTAGAAGTCGCCGAGCATTTGCCTAAGCAATACGCGCATAATTTTATAAAACTTCTTACTTCGCTTTCTGATATTGTGCTTTTTTCTGCTGCTATTCCCTATCAAGGTGGCACACATCATGTAAATGAGCAGCCACCAGCCTACTGGGCGGATATTTTTGAAAAAGAAGGCTTTGTGTGTTTTGATATTTTG
>NZ_MLQN01000080.1 GCF_001854545.1 Helicobacter sp. CLO-3 | reverse complement strand
ATTAAAATGCGTATGTATCGGCGTATA
This sequence comes from Helicobacter sp. CLO-3, assembly GCF_001854545.1. Classification (GTDB taxonomy): domain Bacteria; phylum Campylobacterota; class Campylobacteria; order Campylobacterales; family Helicobacteraceae; genus Helicobacter_B. Next base: position 611 of record NZ_MLQN01000080.1, on the reverse strand, counting down.
AAATTCCAAAATCTTCTCAAGCACTTTTAGCCGCCTGCTAGAGAGCGCCTCATCTCTTGGGTCGCAGTTGTGAAACTCAAAAAGCATTTGCGAAAAATATGGGCTAATCGCACCCAAATCGATTTTTTCTAATATATCCCATTCTGCATCTTCTATATCGATTTGCGCGATATTGTGGGCGTCTTTGCTTAGATTGTTACTTTTTATCACAGAATCAAAACTCATCGTATCATGGCTATCATGCGCGCCTACAAACTTTTTTATAAAAGTGATATTTGGGTGATTGTATGGCGCGTGCTTGATGCTTGCATCATATTGTATGACTTTATAGCCGCGATTTGCCATATCCAAATCCCAAGGAGAATAAGGAGAAACGCCAAGAGAAAGTGCTTTTGGTTGCGAATTTATTTTGTCTGTGTTTATTTTATTTGTGTTGATTTTGTCTGCACCGATTTTGCCTGCGCTTGTTTTAGCTGCGTCTATTTGTGGGGGGGGGGGGGCAAGCATCACATATCCGCCATCGTTATTATCACCCACGCGGGTAAGCTTCAAAGATGCCGACACCATAGGGCGCACGAGTGAAAGGTAGCGTTTGGCGTTTTGGCGGGATT
>NZ_MLQN01000079.1 GCF_001854545.1 Helicobacter sp. CLO-3 | reverse complement strand
TGCGCTTGTGTTTTGGCCGCTCGTGCTGTCGGCTGGCGTGGTCTCGGCTATGGTTTTGGGGGTGTCGGTGTTTGCGCTTGTGTCGCTTGCGCTCGCGCTGGTTGCATTGCTGGCGCTGGTTGTGTTGCTTGCGCTTTGGCTCGCGCTAGATTCTGCAGAATCTGTAGAGTTTATACTGCGCGTGCTGGAGCTAGAGGAGCTGCTAGAGGCGCCATTATAAGAGGCATTGCCCCCCCCCCCCCGATATTTTCATTATTGACATCCGCTAGCAATGGCATAGCCAAAGTAGATGATAAGATGGATGACAAAACGATAGATAGTGACAAAGTCTTTTTGTTTTGCATTTGGGTTCCTTTGTGGTTTGGTGTTTTAGTTTCTTAAAGCGAGGCGCGCGTGGTTTGGGCGAGATTTTGGCGCTGGCTTGGTGTTTTGCCTTCTCTAGCATTTCTGCTTCTTTTGCCTTTTTCTCGCTCAAACTTTGACGCGACGCGCTTAAAGAATCGTTATTATATTTTTGGATCCTGTGAAAAGACTTAAAAATTATTCCTATGATGAAAAAGTGGCGAAAAAAGTAAATCAAATGTGAATAAAAGAAACACAAATAAAATGTATTATCATAATGAAGTAAAAATGATAGGAATCTGGGGCAGTTTTGTAGGTGGATTTTGGGGGTAGATTTGGAG
>NZ_MLQN01000078.1 GCF_001854545.1 Helicobacter sp. CLO-3 | reverse complement strand
GAGTAGGTCTAAATAGTCCGGGGCTTCCTGTGTATCAATACTATAAATACGCAAGTGTGGGCGCTAGCTACGCTTTTGTATTCTAGTTTGATTCTGGGCTAGCCTTTTTTGGGCTAGCTTGGGATTTTGTGGTTTGAGTTTGGATTAATCTTGACTCAAGTTTTGATTGGAGTTAAATCAAGCTTTAATTTAAATCCTGATTTAACTCTATCTTTAAAGTCTTGATTGGAATTTTAGTTTAGGCTTTTGACTTCACTCTTAGCTTTGATTTAAGTCTTGATTGACTTGGTGTGTTAAGCCTCCGACGCATTGACTATGTTTTTGCATTCTATCTTTGATTTTACATTCTGTGATTTTACATTCTGCGATTTTGCATTTTGACTTTGCAAGATTTGCAAACTTCTTGTGAGATAATCTTTTACTGTGCTAGCTGCAAAGTTTTGTTTATACCATAGCTTAAAAAAGAATGGGGCCGTATCTGATATGTGGGATATGCAAGAGCTTGTATTATTCGCAAAAGCACTCTTAAGATTCCAAATATTTATCTATGTAAAAACAAATGGATTGTTTGGCAAAAATAACATAACCTACGAGGCATGCACGGCATGCATATCGAGAATCCAAAATTACTGAAAAATGAATCTAGCGACAAATAAACGCACTTACGCTACGCGAGCATTTAATATCTTGTAAGTCTATTTCTAGATCTTTACAGAAATTTACTCATTCTGGTATTTTCCTCGGCTTGCAGTTCGCTAGCAA
>NZ_MLQN01000077.1 GCF_001854545.1 Helicobacter sp. CLO-3 | reverse complement strand
CTTGACTTCTCCACCCAAGTAGCAAACGCACAAGGTAGAGTAGAAGTAGTCACAAACACACTAGGAGAAGAAATAAGAAAAATGCTAAAAACTTCTCTAGACTTTGCAAACTCTCTAAATAATCAAAGTGGCAAACTAGAAGAAGCAGTCCATGCCCTTACTAAATCTTCTAACTCTCAAGCCTCTTCATTAGAACAAACTGCAACAGCAGTAGAAGAAATAACTTCATCTATGCAAAATGTCTCTGGTAGAACTAATGAAGTCATACAACAAACAGAAGATATAAGAAATGTCATAGGCATAATTAGAGATATAGCAGACCAAACAAATCTTTTAGCACTAAATGCAGCTATTGAAGCTGCTAGGGCTGGAGAGCATGGAAGAGGATTTGCTGTTGTTGCTGATGAAGTGAGAAAACTAGCAGAAAGAACTTCTAAATCACTAGGAGAAATAGAAGCTAATACAAATCTACTTGTCCAAAGCATAAATGATATGGCAGAATCCATAAAAGAACAAACAGCAGGTATAACTCAAATCAATGAAGCTATATCTAACCTAGAATCTGTCACACAAGAAAATGTCTCTATTGCTAACACTAGCTCACAAATCTCTAATGAAGTCTCTGATATTGCCAAAGCAATACTAGAGGATGCGAATAAGAAGAAGGTGTAATCCACCTTTGGGTTTTGGGGTTTGTGGTTTGTGGTTTAGTGTGGTTTTTTTGCCTTTTGTTTTTGGTGCTTTTGTATTTTTTGCTTTTTTGGTGTGAGGGGTGATGCAAGCAAATAGTTTGGAGGGG
>NZ_MLQN01000076.1 GCF_001854545.1 Helicobacter sp. CLO-3 | reverse complement strand
CCCAGATTTGCCAGCTTGCCTAGATTCTTAGTTTTACCTAAATTTCCCAATCAAATGGCGGTTTGCCCATTTTTATGAGCGCTTCATTGGCGCGCACAAACACGCCACTGCCGACAAATCCTCGCGCAAGCGGGCTTGGATGAGGTGCTGTGATGATAGCATGTTTGGTGCTATCTATGAGATGCGCTTTTTGCTTGGCGTAGTTGCCCCATAGCATAAATACGATGCCGCTAAAGTGGCTTGAAAGTGTCGATATCACCGCATCGCTGAAGCACTCCCAGCCAAAGCTTTTATGCGAGCTTGCCATGCCTTTTTGCACGCTAAAGATGGAGTTTAGCAGCAGCACGCCGCGCCTGCCCCACTCGCTTAGATCGCCATTTGGCGGGGCTTTGATATGCAAAGAAAGTGAGAGTTCTTTGTAGATGTTTTTGAGGCTTGGGGGCAGTGGCGCGTTTGGCGGGACGCTGAAGCTTAGCCCCATGGCTTGCGGGACTTCATAGCCTCCGCTAAAAAAGCTGCCATGGTATGGATCTTGCCCTAGGATTACGATTTTTACATTTTGCGGGGGTGTGAGGTTGAAGGCGTTGAATGTGAGTTCTTTTGGTGGGTAGATTATCGCGCCTTGTTTTAGCGCGTCATTGTAGCTTTTGATGATGCTGTGAAAATAAGGCTTTTGAAATTCTGCTTCAAGCAGGCTAGCCCAAGGCTTTGATAAGGTTTTGGGCGCGAATGTTGGCATCTAGCCTCCTTGAAATCTAGAATCTAAAATATAGAATCTAATATCTAAAATATAGCAGAATCTAAAA
>NZ_MLQN01000075.1 GCF_001854545.1 Helicobacter sp. CLO-3 | reverse complement strand
ATACAAAACATTTTTGATATAGTGAAGCTTTTGGGGCATTTTGCAAGATTGTGGGAGATAGGTAAAATCTATCGCTTGACTAGCCTCGCGCGCAAGATAAAGGCAAAAGCAGACATCATATCTAGCGCCAAAGATAGCGGGACAAAGGCGGATTCTGCTATGGAGGCACTGGATTTGGTGCTAGAATATAAGCGCGAGAATCCAAAGGATTTCGAAGATATTTTTGCCGCGCTAGAAAACATCTCGCAAGACTACAAAAACGACCCCTCTAAACGCCAAGCGATAAAAGATCTGCTAGGCAAAATAGGCTAGAATCCAAAACGCTAGCCTAGCCAGCAAGCAAGCAAAGGCGAGAGTCTCTGTGGTGAAAATCTAGGGCGAGAATGTAGAGCGAGAATCTGCCATTGTAAAATCTCAACAAACGCAATCCTAGCAGACAAGACGAAACCTCGACAAATGACACAAAACCTCGCGCGACAAAAGACAAAAATAGACGATAACAAATCCACAAATCCGGAGCATAGGAGCATAAATGATAGCTGCGATTATTTTATCACTTATTGGACTTGCGCTTATTGCTATGTGGGCGGCGTTTTTTGGCGTGATTGCCGGGATATTTGGCATATTTATGACGATATTTGCGATATGCAATCCCGATGTCGTCGGCTCGACTTTGCATGTGCTGGCGTGGATTTGGGCGGTGGTATCGGTGGCTTGCTTGTTTGATGATGAGAGCAGACCGGCGGCATTTGCAGGATATGTGCTAGTGGGCGTGATATCTGCTATAGTGGCAGGCATAATGCGACTAGGCGGCGCGTA
>NZ_MLQN01000074.1 GCF_001854545.1 Helicobacter sp. CLO-3 | reverse complement strand
TAAAACTTAATCGAAAGCGCGGCATAAGGCGTGAGTGTCGTGCCGCTTGTTATCGTTTGGTATATGCCAGTGGCGGTAAGCGTCGCGCCTGACTCATTTGGCACTTGCCCGATGCCATTTTTTAGCTCGTATTTATAGTGCGTCACAAATGGCACTTTCACGCCGATTTCTAGGCTCGCATGCCCGCTGCCAAACGCTTTGAAAAGTGCTGCGTTGGCATAGGGGATATGCATAGAGTATTCGCCCTCGCGCCCTTTTAGCTCGCTAGCAAGATTGCCAAATCCATACTCATACCCGCCACCAGCGATGAGGCCCCAAGAGTTTGGCTTGGTCGAAAATGACAGCACATAGTCTAGCCCAGCGCCCGCGCGCATGAGGTAGTGGTCTTGCTTGTCTCCCATATACATATCGCCTGTGCCTATCGTGTAGTTGCCAGCGGAGAAGCTCGCATAGGCTCTAAACGCGTTGCGTGGGCTTAGGGCTAGCAGATAGCCTGCGCGCACGCCATAGCTTAGGTTGAGGTTGGCTGTGGAGCTGGCATCGCTTCTATCAATTGTTGTGTTGTTGGCGTTGTCAATAGCGGTGTATTTTATATTGTTTTCAGAGTTGTTTATCATCATCCCTAGCGCGCCAGATATATACGCGCCGGATTCTTGCGCGCCAGCGATATTTGCTAGCATAGCGCCCGCCAAAATCCCGCCACAAACGCCTTTATAGACTTTGCCAAAATTTTTCATAATCGCTCCTTTGGTTTAAACTTGCGGATTATATCGTGATTTTTCAATACTTTTTTAACGCGCTAGGAGACAAAATCGCGCTTTTATGCTAGAATCCGC
>NZ_MLQN01000073.1 GCF_001854545.1 Helicobacter sp. CLO-3 | reverse complement strand
GCTTAGGTGTGTTCATGGATATTTTGCGGTATAATGTGGCGGGCAAATGCTTATCGCTGTGAAATTATTTGGGAGCTGATATAAATGAAAAAATATATTTTATTATTTATGCTATTTGCTTTTTGCGCACAATCACAAGAATTTAAAAAGGAAGTTCAATTCGCAAAAGATTATGGCCTAGCTTATTGTTTGTGTAATTTTTACCAAACTCCTCCATCTAATGATATAGGAGTAGCACAAAGTATATATTTTCAATTAATGGTAATTGGACCTGGAGCATACGATGAAATATACAATTATGTTAAAAAGTATATGTCGCAATATTTTATTTTTGATATAAATCCAGATAACCCCAAAGAAAAAGAACCTGTATATTTTATAATGTGTCTTGAAATGTATAAATCCAAAGAATTTCATACTGAAATAGAAAAGATAGTAAAAAAAGTATTTGATAAATGGGAGAAGCGCAAGTGAAAAAAACAATGTGGCTTTGCTTTGTGTCATTGGTATGTCTTAATGGTAGTGATATAAAATTTGATGGGGAATTGGCGGGAAAAGCAGATAGGGAAGCTTACTCTTATGAAAAAAAGGTAAAAATTATAAAAAGAATAGGCATAGAATATTGCATTAAAGGAAATGATTTTTATGAAACAAGAACGGATGTTCAAGTCTTGGGTCTCTATACCAATAAACTTGGGTTGGGATTTGGCGCAATTCTACCGCCACTAGAGCTTAAATCATACATAGATGCTAAGTCTATCATAAGTTATGAAACCATATATAATCATTATAAAAATTCCAATTTTAGCAGATTTTATATCTGCCTTGATATGTATGATTCCAAAGAATACCATGACGAAGTAGAGCGCATAGTCAAGGCTAAGGAGGAACGCAAAGTCAAGCAGCACTGCAAGAAGTGCGAGTGAGTTTGCTAAATCGGGACTTGATTAAGGAGATTGTATGAAAAAG
>NZ_MLQN01000072.1 GCF_001854545.1 Helicobacter sp. CLO-3 | reverse complement strand
CCATAAACCAACGGCATATATTTTTGCAAAGACAAAGATATTGTTGTTTTGATAGCTTCTTTTATATAGTTGCCATATATCTCACTTCCAAAAGGTGTCATCCTAGCTACTCTCATCCATTCTTTGGCATATGGATGTACTGTTGGTATACCCTTCCTCCAATTTTTAGTATGCCATGGTTTATAGAAAAGAAAATGTAAAATTTTTGGATTTTTGGTGGCTTCATCAAACTCTTTTTCAGAAATTGTGGAAAGAATTTTATATTTTTCTAATGATATTTTATCAAACACCAAACCGCTTTTATCAATCCACTGCATATTCCATGCAAATGGTAGAATTTTTACTTTGCCATCTATGATGTGGTTTAAAAAATCTTGGTCTTGCATATTTGAGTTGATAGAAAAAATATTTTCCAAAGGGAGCTTTTCCCACCCTTTCATATTTATCATCATCACACCAGCATTAAAATATTTATCCATATTCTTAAACCCAATCTCTGCAATCCGCTCCTTGTTTGGTGTCCCTATGCTTTTTACTACAAGCGCAGTATTCCCCTCAAAATCCACATCCCAAAGCTCTCGTATATCACACATCACTAAAATATCAGAATCTAAATATAACACATGCTCTACACTTTCATCAATAAAATCTGTTAGCAATAGCCTAAAGTATGTAGTAAAGTTTTGATTTTCCCCCCAAGCAGTTAAGTGACTAAACCTCTCTTGTGAAGTATAATGCGTGATAATTTGTGCAGGAAATATGGTGTTTAGATTGGATTCTAGGACTTTAAGCTTTTTGGTGGTTTTATCAGGTAATGGCTCTGTGATGATATGGAAGCAAAAAGAAGTGATATTAGAATCTATGTCTTTAGATTCTATATGTTTGCCCCCCCCCGATAGAAATGGCGCTATTTACATTATCTGCATCATTTATATTGCTAGATTCTAGCTTTTTATTGATATTTGCGATGATACTTTGTATTGTCACTGCAGCATATTTTATATAGTTTTCATCACA
>NZ_MLQN01000071.1 GCF_001854545.1 Helicobacter sp. CLO-3 | reverse complement strand
AAATCCCAAGCTAGCCCAAAAAAGGCTAGCCCAGAATCAAACTAGAATACAAAAGCGTAGCTAGCGCCCACACTTGCGTATTTATAGTATTGATACACAGGAAGCCCCGGACTATTTAGACCTACTCGGTATGTTGGCCCTAGGAATGGGATCTTAGCGCCAAACTCGATTCTATGATGTTTGGCAAGCGTAGTTTGGATACCTAGATTTAGCCCCAAGCCCACGCCACCATAAAATTGCGTAGGACTTGTTCTATCTGGGTCATTTATAGTGTTGCCATTTACCTTTATTACCGAGTTTTCAGCATACTCAGCATATCCGGCGAAAATACCTGCATACACACCAGCGCTAGCATTTTCTGCCTTGATAAAATCCACTAGATAATCGATGTTGATATCGATGCGTTGTCCTGTTATATATGTATTGTTTGATACAGTGTTTGCGCCACTTTCGCCACTTAAACTATATGGATATACATGCGCCATACCATAGCTTGCATATACGCGCGCACCATGTGTTGGCGTGAAATATAGCTGATACCCAACCCTAATGCCCCAGTCAAGCCCTAGTGTAGCTCCGCCTTGTTGCTCGCTAGCTGTGACTGATGTTGTTGCTGTGCCGCCGCCTGTTGTAGCCTCATAAGTCCCGCTACCCGCTTGCGTGCTTGTCAAAATCCCCGCACCTAGCTCCACACCTACAAATGCGCCGCTTTCGCCCGCTACGCCAGCACTCGCAAGCGCACCGGATAGGATAAGCGCTGCTGAAAGTTTGTATGACTTTGTCATATTTTTCTCCTTGCAAATTTTTCGCCCAGTGTTTGGGCTATGGCGGGATTTTACAAAGCGATTTTTTAGACTTAATTTAAAATAAAATCGTTTTTTTTTTTGATTTTTCGCACAAAATTTTGATTTTTAAAACGATAAAACATCGTTATATACGATATTTTAAGCCATTTTATATCTATGTATCTAAAAGTAATATTCTAAGCAAATATTAAGCTAAAAGACAAAATTTTGAAGAGTAGCAGAATCCAAAAACAAGCAAAATTTTCCAA
>NZ_MLQN01000070.1 GCF_001854545.1 Helicobacter sp. CLO-3 | reverse complement strand
AATGAATCTAGCGACAAATAAACGCACTTACGCTACGCGAGCATTTAATATCTTGTAAGTCTATTTCTAGATCTTTACAGAAATTTACTCATTCTGGTATTTTCCTCGGCTTGCAGTTCGCTAGCAAACGCCACAAACTCTTTTATATCCCCTTCGCGCAAAAAACTAATATATTTAGCCTTTGCCTCTTTTGGAATTATAAGTGGCGGCAAATCATTTTTAAGACAAGAATAAACGATCAGCAATCGCCCTGTCCGCCCATTCCCATCGCTAAATGGATGGATTTTCTCAAAAGCTATATGTGCTTCCAAAATCGCTTGTAGCTTTTCTTTTGATTCTGCTGCATTTTGTATTTTAATAATATAGATTCTCGCACCATTCTTTGATCGCAGTGGGCACCAAATACGGCTTTGTTGGCTCAAAATTTGCACCAACAACCATATTTTCTAGCTTTTTGAAATGCCCTGCCTCATCATGCAAATCTTTCATTATAAGAGCATGTAGGCTTTTTATTAATTCAGCATTCAATGGCTTGTCACTTTTTAGAGAATCCACAAAAAACGGCATAGCAAGGCGATAATTGCGCACTTCATAAAATTCCCGCTCGCTTGCCCTAAAATGCAAAAAGCCATCAAGAATAATAGATGCCGTCTCATCTTGGCTTAATGTGTTGCCTTCTATCGCTGTGCTATGATGAGCCATGCGCACACATAGATCAAGCATATAGTCTCTATTATTAAGCATATTCATCATTTAAACCCCTTGCTATCTAGCCATGCATTGAGTGCTTGGGTACAAATATAAGTTTGCGTCTCTATCCTTTTAGCATCCTCTCTATTCTGATAGCGCTTCAATCGATCTATAAGCTCTATTGGCAATAGCACACTATAGACTTTATTGCCCTTATTTTTAGATTCCTTTTTTGTTTTACTCTCGCCTCTGCCGCCATTTTCAAATTCATTTTCGCTAATGCTTTTACTTGATAGTGGCTGTGTTGGCTGTTTTTTAAATCCACCCATATTATTCCTTTAAGTAAAATATTTAAAACATTTTATAATAATTTTATTTACAATGTTTTAAAAGTAATTATAATGTTTTTCCAAAACTAACGATAGCTTCGCACAATGCGCCAAATTCACTTGTGGCTTTGATGTCATCAAATTCATCTAGGCTTTTGCCTTCTAT
>NZ_MLQN01000069.1 GCF_001854545.1 Helicobacter sp. CLO-3 | reverse complement strand
CCCAAATTGTTCCCTTTTGTATCAAACGCCAAAGATTTTTCAAAAAAATCGTTTTTTTTTTTTAGGATTTGGTGGATAGACTTTTAGTGTTTGGGTTTTGAGAATCAAGCGCACAATGCAAAGAAACAAAAGGCATCCCAAAACAAAATGCCAAAAAGCCACAAAAACAATAAAGAAAAAGATAAGCCAAGCACATAAAAAGCGCGCAAACAAAAAGCACAAACACGCAAACAAAAGTGCAAAAGCACAAAACAAGCGCAAACGAAAGCGCAAAACGCAAAACAAGCGTGCAAACAAAAAACACAAAAGCAAAAAACACAAAGCAACACAAAAAATGCGCAAAAAGCAAAATCAAACAAAATCAATCAAAAGCATTTACAATATTTACAATATTTGCAGCGCTATTTTATAGCGCCAAACCACCCACAAATATCATCCAAACAATACAACACCAAACCCTAAGGATACTGCCTTGCCACCATCTAGCGATACTAGTGACAGCATCTCAACGCGCTTAGTAGATCTTTTTGCAAGGCTTTGCAATGGCGAGCGCCTACGCGTAAATGAGCTAGCAAAAGAATATGGTGTCAGCATCCGCACCTTACAGCGTGATATCACAAGGCTTACATATCTACCACTTCGCAAAGATAGCGATGCAAGCGGACTCTACTACACGCTAGAATCCTACGCCTTTAGCGGACATCACTTCAAAGACATCAAACAATTTGCCAAAGTAAGTGGCATAGATTCTCTCTATCCAAAGCTAGATTCTGAATTTATCACTGACCTTTTGAATCCAAATGTCAATAAAGCCTACCTCGTGCGCGCACAAACAAAAGCAAATATAAGCTATGAGGATTTCCAAAGTATAAGTATCGCGATTTTAGAGCATATATGCATAGGCTGTATGTATCATGACAAACCACGCATACTAAAGCCCTATAAACTCCTGCATAATGCTGGTATATGGTATCTGCTAGCTGAAGATAATCACAAGCTAAAAAGCTTTAGCCTTTCAAAAATAGAGAATCTAAAACTGCTAGATAATAAGCACTTCAAACCAAAGCAAGAGCTACTAAACCTCATCGCGCACAAATCCACACAATGGATAAGCCAAGAGCCAAAGCGCGTGACACTGCGGATAAAAGCAGAAGCTAGGGAGTATTTTTCACGCAAGGAGTTTTTGCCAAATGTGAAGATACTGCGTGAAGAAGAAAGTGAGGAGGAAAATAATATCACCGGCAGCCCCGCCAAAAGCAACCACGAAAATAATCTCGCAAAAAACACCCACACACAAAACAACCCCGCCAAAAATAACCTCATCCAAAATAATCTCATCCAAAACAACCTCATTATAGAAGTGCAAATCGCCCATGATGATGAGCTATTGCCGCTTGTGCGTGCATGGATCCCTTATATAGAAATCATCGCGCCAAAAGAGCTCAAAGAAAAATTACTAAAAACTTTGCAAGAGTATATCAAAACGACAAAGGCTGACGCATGAGCGCGATAAA
>NZ_MLQN01000068.1 GCF_001854545.1 Helicobacter sp. CLO-3 | reverse complement strand
CAAGAAAATAAAAAACGCGCACGCCAGCCCCCCGCCCCACGCGCTCACTTCGCAAAAAGATTTTCGCCTCTATTTTTGGCGTGGTGGCGCTGGTGGAGGCGGTGATTTTCATCTCGCTTTTGATTTTGGCGGATAATGTCAGCCAAAAATGGGCGTTTGAGCATCTAAAAGAGGAGGCACAAAAGCTCGCCACGCAGATGAAAAGCACGGATTATTTGGCGTTTTGGGGGCAGTATCCTTATCGCATCTCGCTTATTGATGAGGGCGGCAAAGTGATTTATGACAATCGCTTAGAGCCAGCAAGCCTCTCAAATCACGCCGATAGAGAGGAGGTCAAAGCGGCTATCGCTGGGAATCCTAGCTATGTCGTGCGCGATTCTACTAGCGCGCATCAGCGCCTGCTTTATTATGCGGTGTATTTGCCCTCATATCATTTGGTGCTTCGGGTTTGCATGAGTCAGCGCGCGATTTATGCGGCGGGATTTTGGATTTTGGGCTATGTGGCGGCTGTGATGCTGCTGGCACTTTTGCTTAGCGCGCTTGTGGCTAGGTATCTCACGCGCTCTATCATAGCACCACTAAACAGCCTCGAATCGCTAGAATCCAAATCGTTCAAGCCGCCTTATAGCGAGCTTTTTGTGTTTTTTGACAAAATCATCGCGCAGAAAAAAAAGATAAAAAAAGCGAGTAAAATCATCGCGCGCCAAGAGAGGCAATTTCAAGCGATTAGCCAAAATATTAGTGAAGGCATCGTGCTTTTGGATGAGCATAAAAAGATTTTGTCATTTAATGACAAAGCGCTTATGATGCTGCCGCATTTGCGTGCGGGCGCTGTGGTGGGCGAGAACAGCGCGCGCGAGGCTGGCGAAATTGCTAGCGAGTTTGGCGCGCCAAAAATGCAGAATCTAGATTCTAGCAAAAATAATGCGCGCGATAAAAACAGCGCGGACACCATCACTGACACCATCGCCGATACAGAAGGCATTTTTGCTAGCATCGATTTCTCTAGCGCCAAAGCACAGGCGCAAGACATACAAATACAAGGCTGTGATATCGAGATGATAGCCCTCCCAGTGCTTGGCAAAAGCAAGGCAAAGGCGTTTGTCGTGCTGCTGCTTGATAGAAGTGAGAAAATCCAAAACCAGCGCTTGCGCCGCGAGTTTAGCGCGAATGTGACGCATGAGCTAAAAACGCCGCTAAGCACCATAATGGCGAGCAGCGAGATGATGAAGCAGGGCATGATAGCGCAAGGCGACATCGCGGCTTTTAGCGGCAAAATCTATGAGAAATGCAAGCGGTTGCTGGATATCATCAATGATATTTTGAAGCTGTCGTTTTTTGATGAAGGGGGTGTGCTCGAAAAATCGCGAGTGTGTCTCAAAGAAAGCGCGCAAAAGGCGCTAAATGCGCTATCTCCGCTTATCACCCAAAAACGCATACAAGTGCGGCTAAACGCGCAAGATGATGAGAATCTAGCGATTTTTGGCGTGCCAAATCTCATCGAAGACATGCTCTATAATCTCTGCGAAAACGCTATCAAATATAATCACGAGGGCGGAAAACTAGAGGTTTCTATCTATAAAATGCGAGAATCTGGCGCGCGAAATTTTGGTGTGCGAGAATCTGATATGCGCGTTTTTGGCGCGCGAGAATCTGGCGTGCAAGAAATCGATAAGATTCTGCCAGCGCCTTTTGTGAAAATCGCTGGGAAAAATGCTTCACAAATCGCGCCAAAATCCACCTCAAAATCTACCGGCTTACAAGCCTTTGGCGCGCATAATAAAAACAGCACAAAAATTTGCATCCACATAAAAGATGATGGCATCGGCATCCCGCTAGATGAGCAAGAGAAGGTGTTTGAGCGGTTTTATCGCGTGGATAAAAGTCGCAGCAAAAAGCTCGGCGGCACTGGGCTTGGGCTATCAATCATTAAGCATATAGCGCTCTATCATGGCGCGCAGATTCTGCTAAAAAGTGAAGAGGGCAAAGGCTGCGAAGTGGTGATAATATTTGACGCGGAGGATTGAGGCATAGCGCAGATTTTGACGCGTTTTGCGCGTTTTTGATATGTTTTGATGCATTTTTTATGGGCGGCTTGCAAAATTGCCAGAATCTAAATGCGCAATGAAAGCAATGTCTAGCCAAGATTGCGCTTTTTTGCAGACCAAGCCATAAACAGTTCATAAGATTATATCAATTTCGCTATAATATATAGGTTGGTTTTGACTGGTTGCATTATATTTCAAAAGCTGGAATTAATGCAAAAACAAATAGTATTCTATCTTTGATTTGCGAAACACCCAAGGAGTTTTAAGATGCTAAAAGAAAAAATCAGGCGCAAAATTCATGGTTTTTTTGGTATTAATCGCGTGTGTGCTAAATTCGATGAAGCAAACAAAAATGCACACTCAATCCAAGCATTGCAGATTCTATCCTTTCTTGATTTGCCTGAAAAAATCAAGCAAGAATTGGCATTGCAGTTTTACCCAAAGCCAAACAATGGAGTCATCACGCTAACATGCGAACAATCCCGCCAAAACGCCAAACGCTACCTTTCACTCGTGCGCCCTATGGTGTCGGCATCTTTGAAGCTTACCCGCGTGGGTGATAATAACGATGGCGGATATGTGATGCTTGCCCCCCCCCCCCCACA
>NZ_MLQN01000067.1 GCF_001854545.1 Helicobacter sp. CLO-3 | reverse complement strand
GCATATTGTGAATATATACTTGGTTATCTTTTGGTTTATTTTCCGCATAATATTCAAATTCTAATGGTAAAAAAATATAATCCCCATTTTTAGCATTTTGGATAATTTTATCTATATGGAAATTGATAGGCACTGCAGCATTTGTAGCAAAATTTATTGGATAAAATGGTGTATTTTCTTTGATTATTGAACTATCGAAACCATAAATAGAGTTTGAACCAGAGAATATTAATAATCGAGGTTTTTGTATAGTTGTTGCATTGATATATCCTTTTATCTGGTACATTGTTTGCAATGATCGTGAGCCATAATATAAAAACGGATTTGTATTAAAAATCATATATATAGCAAATAGCAGCGTATAGCAAATAAGCATGTAGCTTGTAATTCCTGCGAAGAAAAATGATACTTTTTTCAAAATCTATCCTTTAAAAATTAAAATATAAAAATTCAGGCACATAACTTGAAATGCCAAGTTGTGCAGTACATAGCATAAATAATGCCCCCGCAAAAAACATTTTTTTGTTATCGAGTTTTGATGAAATCTCAAACGAATTCTTACAAACAACCACCAGTAAAAGCGCTCCAAGCAGAGTGCCTGCAAGCACAAAAGAATTTGCTTCAAGTATGCTATTGTCCCACCAATCAAACCCCACGCCATATTTTTCTAAAAACCCTAGCTTTGATTCTAAAAAATTGGGTAAGACTATCACTCCACTAAACATTCCTTTGATAAGATTTAGCGCCCCGCTAATATTTTCTGCACGAAAGAAAATCCAAGAGAGATTGACAAAGTTAAAGGTAAGAAACCAATAAAGAAGCGTTAGGAGTTTTTGCTTGAATGGTGGTTTTTGTTTGTGGTGGTTAGAATCTAAAATGCTGGCGGATTCTGGTTTGCGAGAATCTAGGTTTTTGTTTTTGTCATTGTCTAAGAAACTTGCTGTGTTGTCATTACTAAAGAAACTCGCTTCGTTCGTTTTGCGAGCGTGAGCGAAGCAATCCATTTGGGCGGATTCTATGTTGCTTGTAGATTGCTTCGGATTTTGCAAATCCTCGCAATGACGACTAGTGGATTCCGTATTTGCATTAGAATCTAAGTTTTTCCTTGATTCTGCCACGCCCTCTAAAATTCCAAGATTGTGCGCAAGATTTGTGGGTTGCGTAGAAATTTCGGAATGAGGCGCACTTTGCGTGCGTCGCAGTGGAGAAATTTCAAGCTCCCACAAAGGTTGCGTGCAAGCTGAATTTTTATAGATTCTATGCACCACCATCGCCACTCCATGCAAACACCCCCACACCACAAACCCCCACCCAGCGCCATGCCACACGCCACTCAAAAACGCCACGATAAAAAGATTCCTCAAAGTCAGAATCTTATTTATCATCACATAATGCAGCGCACTTTTATACTTCTCATTGCGATTGCCACCAAGCGGGATATAGACATACTCTTTGAGAAAACGCCCAAGCGTCATATGCCACCTACGCCAAAAGTCCGCAATATTACGCGCCTTATATGGGGAGTTGAAATTTAGCGGCAAGGTGATACCAAAGAGCAATCCAAGCCCAATAGCCATATCACAATACCCACTAAAATCAAAATACAGCTGGAATGTGTAGCTAAGGCTTGTCGCCCATGATTCAAAGAGATTTAGCACCGCGCCATTCTCCACCGCGCCAAATCCAGCATTCGCCCACACAGCAAAGGAATCTGCGATGACTACTTTTTTAAATAATCCGATGGAAAAGATAAATAAGCCTTTGGCGATGGATTCGTAGAAGGTGGTGTTTGTGGGTTGGGCGGTGTCATTACTAAAGAAACTCGCTTCGTTCGTTTTGCGAGCATTAGCGAAGCAATTTATTTGGGCGGATTCTATGTTGCTTGTAGATTGCTTCGTCAGCTTCGCTTCCTCGCAATGACGCCCAGAATCTAAGTTTTTCTTTGATTCTGCCAAATTTCCAGAATCTACTTTTGCCACACTTTCACAAATTCCAAGATTTGCAGTGTGGCTGTGTAAGTTTTTATGATTTTTTGGAAGGTTGTCTATTCCACACTCTAAAATTCTAGTATCTTGGATAAAATTTGTGGGTTGTGGAGCGGTGTGGCGAGGAGCTACCTTTGGTGGTAGTGACGAAGCCTCAACGCGCTCACTCCCGCAAATTTTGCCAAGAGACGAATTTTCCTTAGCTGAATTTTCATCACCAGCTGAATTTAACTTTCTAAATTGTGGCATCATCTCCCTATGATGCACTATCGGCCCCGCAATCAACTGCGGAAAAAATGTCACAAACAAACAATAATCCAAAAACTCCGACGCACTCAAATGCGTAGCGTATTGCTTAGGGGATTTGTAGCAATCCACAAGATAGGCAATCTGCTGGAATGTAAAAAATGAAATCGCCAAAGGTAGCACGATGTGAGGCAGCGGCATGGTGAAATCTAGGTGCAAAAGCTGACTAAAGAGATTGAAATTTTCTAACAAAAAATCAGTGTATTTGAAAAATCCTAGCAAAGCAAGGTTAAAGACAATGCCAAGGATTAGGAAAAATTTGGGGGAGAGGAGGGGCTTTGAATGGGTGGATTCTGGTAGTTCTAGTTTTTTATTTGTTGTGTCGCAAACATTTTTAGCAGAATCTATGTCGCTAGAGTTGGATTCTTTGCAGGGGGACAAGGGGGCTTGAATTGCGAAGTCGCTCCCCTTATCCCCCTGCACCCCCAAACC
>NZ_MLQN01000066.1 GCF_001854545.1 Helicobacter sp. CLO-3 | reverse complement strand
ATGACGATTGGTAGATTCTAGTTTGGATGGCTTGCAAAAACAGAATCCAAATCAAAAAACGCGTGATTTTAGTCTAAAAATTTTTAATATCACATAAATGTTTGCTTGCGAAATTTTGCAAATTTTGTGCCTTTTATAAAACTAAACTTCGCAAATTTTCCGTGCCTAGTTTCTACACCTCAAAGCGGCTTTCGTTGTCGTAGTTTTGCTCTATCATGTTGTTGTAGTGCAGGATTTTGCAGCTGTTTTCCACGACGGCGATGAGTTTTACTAGCGTGGCGAGGTCGCGCCCATAGCCATAGATCCCACAGCCTTTGACTAGCACGAAGTTTGTAGCATGCGTCTTGAAATACCGCACGATGTCTGTCTCCGCGCGCTCATAGAGCGTCTCATACTCCCTAGAATCCAGTATTTCGCTATTTTTCCCAAGCACCTTGTAGCCTAGGTAGTCGATGGGCGCGATGACTTTGTGCTTGAGCGAGTAGGAGGTGGCGTAGGGCGCGTGCGAGTAGATGACAAAGCGCGCCTCTAGGAAGTTGCGATAGATGTTGGCGTGGATGAAGCTATCAAGGCTCGCTTCTTGCCAGCGGTAGTCCTCTTTGTCGTGTAGCATAATGAAAGAGTCGTTGTTCATTTTGTCTAGCAGGGCGTCTTTGCGGTTTATTATGAAGTTGCTTTTGCTAAGGCGCGCAGAAATCGAGCCATAAAACACGCCAAAAAGCCCGCTTCGACAAAGCGAGTAGGCGACATCGGAGAGGTTTTTCATGATGCTTGTGTCTATGTCTTTGGTGTGGATATTCATGGTGTTTCCTTGTGGTTTGTGGTTTTAATGGTTTTGTCGCGCTTCCAAAGGCGTCTAAAAGATGTCTTTAAAGGCGGTTTTGCCCCAAATGTCGCGCGTCATCGTGTCGTCGCGTTTGTTATATTGTCGCGCGTCATTGCCTTATCGCCCTGTTGTCCTGCCGCTTTTTCGCTTACCGCCTTGGCAGCACTTTTGCGCGCCTAAGTGCCGCAGTCTGCGGGAATGCCTCATCAAAAATCACATCTTGGCTGGAGTATCCAAACTCATAGATTTTCGCGCCATTTGCGCCATAAAGCACGCCTTGTATCATCACGCCATCTATATATGTATGCTCAAATTGCAGCGCGCCGCTTGGGAAAAAGCCCTTTTGGATGGTGATCTCCTGCCCTTCGAGCCATACTATTTCATTGGCAAGGCGGCTGTTTTTGTATGTTTGGGTGATGTTTTTGGCTGGCATTTCTTGGCTTATGGAGCGGATGGAGCCATCGGCGTTGTAAAGTGTCGTGGTTTTGCTGTCGCGCTCGGAGGTGATTTTGGATTCTAGTCTGGAGTCTTTGGTGTAGGTGCTGCCGCTGGCTCTGCTAGCGCTTATGCTAAAATCGCTAATCAAACTGCCATCTTTGCGGTATGAGCGCACGCGCTTGGTGGTAGAATCCGCTGAATCTTGAGCTATTTCTAGCGCGATTTGCCCGCTCTCATAGCGCCAAATCTCTGCGCTAGAACCCGCCACGCTAGAGTCCAAAGCGCTAGAATCTATGGCGCTAGAATCCTTGCGAGAACCCGCCACGCTAGAATCTACGCCAGCTTTCGCGCTGTCTTTGTGTATTTTGGTGTCTTTATCATTTGGGCGCATGGAGTAGAAGGCGATGGCGTTGTTTTGGTAGTTTGCATAGGGTGCGACAAGCACGCCAAGCGCGTAAGATGAGCGATATAAGGTGCGTTGGCTTGGATAGTCATAGACGATTTCTTCGCCATTTAGCAAGCCCCATTGATAGTGGCGTATGATTTTGGTGATTTCGCCATGTCCATAGGTTTTGGTTTGCCCTTGCAAAAAGTCGTTTTGATAGGTTTGCTCAAAGACGAGTTTGCCATTGGCATAGCCGCTTGATTTGCCCTCTTTGCTGCCATTGCGATAGTGTGTGCGCGTCATGCTAGCACCACTCTCGCTTGCGGATGTGCTCGGGTCTAGGTGCGTCTCTGCGATGCCATGCAGCACGCCATTTTGGTATTCTCGAAGCGAGATTAGATTCTCGTTTTGATAGATTTTGCTAGCGCCGTGCTTTTTGCCGGCTTTGTAGGCGGTCTCTACGCGGCGAGGATCTGATGCTCCAGAATCTGAATAGGTTATCATCACGCCATCAATCAACCCTTGCTTGTATGGCACTTCTCGGACGACTTGCCCGTTTTTGTAGGCTTTGCTGATGCCTTCTAGCAGGTTGTTTTTGAAGCTTAGCGTGGCGCGGAGGTTGCCCTCTGCATCAAACACCTCGATAGTCACGAAGTCGCCATTATCGGCGCGTTTTAGCGTGATGAGTTGGTTGTTATCGCGCAGTGATTGCGCGCTTATGAGGTCGTCAAACTTGATTTGCAAGGGCAGGGGCTTGTATGCGCTGATGTCGGCGGGGATTTGGTCGGTAGAGTCTTGGTCGGTTGGTGATTCTTGGGTTTGGGTGGTGGTTTGGTTGTTGGTTTGGGCGCTGGCTTGATTTGGGTTTGGCGCGGAATCTTGGGCGGCTGGTTGTGTGTTGGCGGTTGCGTTTGGCGAAGTGCTTTGTGCGGTGTTGGTGCTTTGCTGGGCGCTGGCGTTTTGTGTGGCGTTTGGCTGGCTGGCGGCGGATTTTGAAGCGCTGGATGCGCTAGAATCTATTTTGCCAGATTCTGCTTTGGCTGATTTTGTTTTAGTGGATTCTACTTGGCTTGGCTTTTTTACTGGCGCGCTGGGTTTGGTTTGGCTGGCGCTTGGTTTGTTAGCATTTGATTTCTCTTGATTTGCCTTGCTTGATTTATGTGCGGAAGCGGCGCTATTTTTGGCATTGCCTTTGGCATTGTTTTTTGTAGAGGCTTTGGCAGAATCCGCTTTTGCCACTTGCGCTTTTGCAGGCGCGCTAGATTCTGCATCATAAAAGCAGCCCGCTATCAAAATAGCCGCCACGCAGGCGACAAACGCGCCAAAAACAGCGCCAAAAATCGCACCACCGCGCACGCAAGACAAAGCGCATGAAGCCAAATCCCCGCATCCGCCAAATGAAAAAATACCACAAAAATACATCCTCATGACATACCCCAAACCGCCCAAGCATCGACAAATCGACGCCTATAAAGGCTAATGATAAGCGTTGATTATAGCAGATTTTGGATTAAGCGCGCAGAATCTAAACCAGAATCTAAATTTGATATTTTTACACCACTTTGCTATTTTCTCAGCAAACTTTAAGCATTACATTTGTAATATTCTACTTCCCAAAAATTTCAACGCATTGTTTAAGCTTATTAAGCACTTAAGCTTTTAAAGTTAAACCTTTACAAGATAAGATTAGTAAGATTTAGCT
>NZ_MLQN01000065.1 GCF_001854545.1 Helicobacter sp. CLO-3 | reverse complement strand
AGCAGTTTTAGGCACCTAGATATGATTAGATTCTAGGCGTGTTTTTGGAGTCTAGCGCGCAAGTTTGTATCCTCACTTGGATTCTGCTTTTTGGTAGAATCTAGGGCGCGCCTTATAACTTAGCTTTTATCGCACTTGCGCAAAAACTTGCAAATCATCAAACAAGGCAAATCTATCCTACAAAAACACTTTAGCGATTGCTAGTCTATTTAGATTTAGCTCATTTTTATTTTTCTATTTTTGTTTTTGGCTTTTTTATTTTTCCCTTGCTTCATCGTTCTCATCGCGTTTGCAAGGGCTATGAGCGCCACGCCCACATCGCCAAACACCGCCTCCCAGATTCCAGCCACGCCCACGATTCCCAAAATGATAAACAGCCCCTTCACGCCAAGCGCAAAAATGATATTTTCATAAATGATGATTTTTGTCTTTTTGGCTATTTTTATAGCGCGCAGGAGTGATTCTAGCGAGTTATTTAGCACGATGACATCGGCATTTTGGCGGCTTAGATCGCTGCCACTTCCCATAGAGACGCCAACATCCGCGAGTGCGAGTGTGGGCGCGTCATTGATGCCATCGCCGACAAATCCCACTTTGTGCGGCGTGCGCTTTTTGAGCTCAAAAAACACGCCCGCTTTATCCTGTGGCAAAAGCCCGCCGTGATATTCTATGCCGAGCTTTTCGCCAACTATTTGGCAAGGATATTTGCCATCGCCGCTTAGGATGACTGGCTCGATACGCATAGATTTTAGCTCATTTATCACGCTTTTGGCATCAGGCTTTAGCTCATCGGCGATGATGATATAGCCCAGATAGCGCTTATCCACGCTCACATGCACGATAGAGCCCTGTATGTCGCAGGTGTCGTGTGGTATGTGGAATTTATGCAAAATCTTGTCATTGCCCGCGATTATCTCGCGATTATCACACACCGCGCGCACGCCAAGCCCGGAAAGCTCTTCAAACTCGCTTATGTGGTGTTTGTGATTTAGCGCATGATAGGCGTTTTTTATCGATTGGGCGATGGGGTGAGATGAGAGATCTTGCGCGCAAGAGGCAAAGCCCAGCACTTCTGCTTCGCTCACGCCCTTTTGTGGCACGACACTCACGACTTTAAACACGCCTTTGGTAAGCGTGCCGGTTTTATCAAATCCTATGAGTGAGAGGCGGCTTAGCGCTTCTAGGCAGTTTGAGCCTTTCACAAGCACGCTTGCGCGCGAGCACGCAGCGATCCCGCCAAAATACCCGATAGGCACCGAAATCACTAGCGCACAAGGACAGCTCACCATCAATACCACCAGCGCGCGATAGATCCACTCATTTAGATCCTGCCCGAGCGCAAATGGTGGAAAAAGCGCGATAAAAAGCGCTATGACAAACACCACCGGCGTGTAATACCTAGCAAAAGTCGTGATAAAGTTTTCTGTTTGGGATTTTTGCGTGGTGGCGTTTTGGATGAGCTCGGTGATTTTGGCGATTTGGCTTTTGCCATAGGGGCGGATGGACTTTAGCCGCACGACTTTGCCAAGCGCGATGCTACCCGCTAGAATCTCATCGCCCTTTTTCGCGCCAACAGGCAGCGACTCGCCGCTAAGCGCTGAAGTATCAAAACTCGCCTCATCATCAAGCAGCAACGCATCTGTAGGCACCATCTCGCCCGCATACACCACGACCTCATCATCCACGCCCACATCCTGCGCATCTATGGCTATGATGTCCTCGCCCTGCACCTTGTGCGCTTGAGGCGGGGCGAAGTGTGCTAGCTCGCCGATAGATTCTCTAGAGCGGCGCACGCTAAGGTTTTGCAGATACTCACCCGCAGAGAAAAATAGCATAATGCTTACCGCCTCTTCCCACGCGCCTATGAAAAATGCCGCGATAGACGCGCTTAGCATCAGCACATTTTCATCGAAAAACTCTTTTTTGCGAAAGCTTTTTAGCGCGCCTTTAAACACCTCGCGCCCAGCGATCACATAGATGACTATCCACACACAACGCAAACAAAGCGTGTAAAACTCATATTCGCTCTGCCTATCTGTGCCATCCATCGGATCCACATAGAAAAAATTAAGCGCGACACTTGGGATAAACACCAAAACAAGCGCGATTAGTAGCATAAGCTCGGCGTTGAGAAATGAGAATCTGCGGGGCTTGGCTGGGGTGGTTTGGGTTTTGGTGGCGCTGGCGTTTTGTGTGGCTTGTGTGGCAGATTCTAGCTTTTTAGAATCTGCGCTGGATTCTCGCGTGCTGGATTCTGTGCTTTTTTCAGAATTCACGCTAGAATCTAGCTTTTTAGATTCTGCGCCAGCGCCCGCATATACGCCACCGCGCGCGCCCAAATTGCCAGAATCTAAATCATTAGAATCCGGATTATCAAAACCTTGCGCTTCATCGCTCACCACCACATCCGGCTCTAGCTTTTTTATCACCTTTTTTGCTTTATCAAAATCATCGCAATCTATCAGCAGCACACCGCTCGCAAAGCTTATCGCCACATTTTTCACACCTTCAGTTTTGCGCAGTGCGGATTCTAGCTTGCTAGCACAATTAGCGCAGTCGAGATTTTCTATTTTGTATCGTTTCATTTTTATTCCTCAAATTTTGGCTCAAAAATTCGCTTAAATTTTGGCTCAAATTTTTAGCCCAAATTTCAGCCCAAATTCATAGATTTTAGATTTTTATCTTCAAACGCGCTTTTAAGCGCTGGTCTAGTATAAGCCGAGTTCTGTCGAGGGCAGCTATTTATCTGGGATGCGCTTCGCAGCGCACCTCTAGCGAAGAGCAAAATCAAGACTTTTACCATACTCTTCTTGCTACGGATTGGGTTTGCATAGACAAATCTAATCGCTTAGATTCCGGTGGGCTCTTACCCCGCCTTTTCACCCTTACCGCGCGCGGCGGCGGTTGTTTTCTGTTGCACTTTCCCTTAGGTTGCCCTAGCCATTCGTTAAATGGAATCCTGTCTTTGTAGCTCGGACTTTCCTCTCATGCCTAGCACAAATCACGCTTTTGGCGCAAATCGCGCAAGCACAAGCAGCCGCCACTAGACCAGCGCGACATTATAGCAGAATCTAGCGGCAGATTCTAGCGCGCATTTAGAAAAACGATGGGATATAAAATCAAAGAAAAGTAAGTCAGGATTTTTGCTTGAAATTAGGACTTTTGCTTATATTTGTGTTTTTGAGGTTTGTATAAATGATTAGCTACAGTTAAAAGCGACAAGATAAGAATGGACTTGGGCGCAAGATTTTTGGTTTTGACCCTGCGCCCGGTATAAAACAGCCAAGCTGC
>NZ_MLQN01000064.1 GCF_001854545.1 Helicobacter sp. CLO-3 | reverse complement strand
GGGTAAAAGATATTTTGGTGTTGGGAAAATCTCTCCCTCAACGCTACGCTATATAAAAGTTCTTTCAGACTTAATGCTTCATTTTGGTGATTTAAACAATCTAAAAATCTGCGAAATTGGCGTGGGATATGGCGGACAAGCTAGAATTATCATGTCAAAGTTTAATGTCCAAAGCTATACATTTGTAGATTTGCAAAGCGCTTTGGATTTAAGCAAAAAATATCTTTCTTGTTATGAAGATTTAAACCAAGAAAAATTACTTTTTGCAAACCTGGATGCTTTAAATACAAGCGACTATGATTTAGTAATCAGTAATTATGCTTTTAGCGAGTTAAGCAAAGATATTCAAGATTTGTATCTTGAAAAAATAATCAATAATGCAACACATGGGTATATCACATATAATGACATTTCAGGTCCATCACTAGGCTCTTATAAAATAGAAAACTACAAAGATATAATCCACAAAAACATACAAATACTCGAAGAAAAACCACTTACACATCCTTTAAATAGGATTGTGGTTTGGTAAACATTTAGATTGAGTGAGATTTTGTTGGCTTACGCGAAGTAAAGCATGTTTTTCTAAAATACCATTTTATCGGATTCTGTCAATTCTGCGCTTGAGACCAAAAATCCAAGCACTAAAACCAAGCAAGAATGCTAGCAAAAATATTAGCAAGAACGCAGGCAAGCAAATCGCTATCTATATCCAATATATCCAAAATGTTACCCCCCCCCCTCACTATTTGTATGCTTTGCGCTCATCGCCCCTCATTTTAACCCAAATTTTCAAAAAACCTTAAACTTAAGGGCGCAGCCCTTGCGTTTTTTTTTTTTTGAATACAATACACGCCACATCCCACCTTAGGGCAAAACACAAGGAGAAAAAATGGAAAAGAACATCAACCAAGATTTGAAGTGGCTTGAAAAAATTATGTGGGCGCGATTTAAATGCGATAACTTTCAACGCATAGCAGAGCTTGAAGGCATAGATGAAAAGGAAGCTAGAGCCAAAAAAAACTATCGATGCGCTTGCAAAACACTCGCAAAAATTGCTAGGAAAGGCATATACTCAAGCGGAAATCGAGGGTTTTTACAAATCGATAGATAAAGACAAAAAAGACTTATGGACAAGATATCTATCGAAATACAGCGACAAAAAAGCCAATGGTAATTTTGACAAATTCTGGAGTTTTGAGGAGTTTGTATTGTGGTATGACAAACAACCAAAAGAATGCAGTTATTGCAAGGTAAAGCAAAATGAGCTTAATGAGCTGTTTAAATTTAAATATATAGAATCCAAAAAGCCAAGCTTTAGTGCAAAACTGCAAATAGACAGAAAAAATCCAAATAATGGCTATTTTGCAGATAATTGTGTGCTTGCCTGCTGTGTTTGCAATAACGCCAAAAGCGATATGATAAGCGAAGAGGATTTTAAAAAGTTTTTTGTCAGAGGGATTCGGGATTTTATGGCAGAGCTATTAAAAAGGCTAAAAGCAGATAAAAAATAATAAAATAATAAATAAAATTATTTTTTACTCATTTTATCTCACGATATAGTGGAGATATTCTACTATATCGTGTTGTATTTTATTATATTTGCCCTTATTTTTCTTTTTTATATATAGCTATAAATCACAGTAAATACGAGATTTGTAGCCAATTATTACATGATTATTTCTATATAAAATATATAAAAAATTAATAATGGATATATTTACTTTCCTTTCATAGAATCCCTTCGTTTGTTTCGGCAAACTAAATTTTCCTAAAAGGAGCAGCGATGAAAATG
The DNA here is from genome assembly GCF_001854545.1 of Helicobacter sp. CLO-3. Lineage (GTDB taxonomy): Bacteria > Campylobacterota > Campylobacteria > Campylobacterales > Helicobacteraceae > Helicobacter_B. The sequence goes on along the minus strand of NZ_MLQN01000064.1, from coordinate 1,834 downwards.
CTACAAAACAAAGCATTGAATCAGATTTTTTACGGGGCACAAGGTGCAGGCAAAACTTACTATGCGATAGATGAGGCGCTAAATATTCTAAACTTTGGCATAGTAAAGCCTTGCAGGGAGGATTTTTCAAGCGAGTCGGAGTTTGAAAAAGCATTTGCTGAATGGCAGGATAACTATCAAGATGAGTGGTATGATGGCATGCTTGATTCCTCGCGTATCCGCGCAGAATCCATCAAGCGCGGACTTATCAAACCAAAAAGCGATGATGACTTGATAAGCTCCCGCGCTTGTGTAATGGCGCTTTTTGAGTATTTTAGGCAAAGAGGGCAGATATCACTCATCGAGCCGGCAAATCACAGGTGCGAATGGCAATACTTGCTAGAATACACACATAGCGCGATAGGCGAAGTGCGTGATGGTGCGCTAAAAAAGATAGTGCTGCAAGCCTCAAAAATGCGCGAGTTTGAATACGCGTTTGCTGAAATATGCGCTAGGATAGAAAATGGCACGCTTAGTGAAATCTCATCCAAAGAACATGGCAGAAGTATCGGCTTGCGTGTGGAAAATGGTGAGATTGCTGCATATTGGCGTGGGGGCGATGGCGATAGAGTGGCTATCGATAAAAGCGCGCTAAGAAGGCTTTTTGAAACGCTTGATGAAAATGGATTCTATGAGCTAAACACGCTAGAAGAGCTTAGCCAAATCGCGCCAGATAGTGCCAGCCTAATACACAATCCCACGCCTTATTGGGCGATACTAAACCACTATTTTTGCGAGATGCTGCCGCATATTTGCATTATTGAGTTGCGTGATGCAAATATGCTTTTGTCGCAAGGACTAGATAGCGCATTTGCGCCAAGTAGGCGCGCGGGTGGATTCCAGCCTATGAGTGTGCTGATGCCACTTAGTGATGAGCGCCTCATGATACCGGATAATCTGCATCTCATCATCATAAGCAAGCGCAAAGCCAGCACGATAAACTTCGCGCAATACCACATAAAGCCAGAGCCGCAGCTGCTGGATGAGATATTTGTCGATGGTATCGATGAGGTGGATGGAAATGGTGAAAACAAGACAAAAACACTATCAAAACTCATAACAAAGCTAAATAATAGCCTCGAAAAAGAAGGGCTAGAGAACTTTTGTATGGGGCAAGGTGTGTTTTTTCAGAATGCCACTTTGTGCTTAGAGCGCAATGAAAATGGCGAAATCATCGAGTGGTATGAGATAAGTGAGCAGCGCGTGCGTGATGTGCTGACAAAATACATAGCGCCCACGATAATGCCTCGCTTCATATATGATAGTGACATTAAGAAAATACATGAGGGGCTTCTAGGCGCGCTTAGTGTCATAGGCATAGAAAATGGCGAGATAGATGAGCGCTGGGATATCCGCAAAGCGTGCGAGTAACGCAACTAACAAAGACAAAGCAAAAGCCAAGCGGCGCTAGATGGGCGCCGAAATTTGGCATTGCTTTGTGTTGATTTGCGTGCTGGCAATTTTAGCTTTATTTAGATTATGACATAGAGACCCACAGAATTCAAATCGATTAAATTTTCTACAATAATATAAATTAAGCCCTAGTTGTTAAGCTCTGTTTTTATGCATTTTGCAAAAGTTTTGTGATCTCATAATGCCAAATATTTTTATCAAGCACGATTTTGGCTCAAAACACGCGCTAAACCACGCGCTCTACGATAAAAATCCCCCACACGATAGCCACCAGCACGAGGCTCAAAAGCTGCGCCGCGCTTCCCATGTCTTTTGCCTTTTTGGCGAAGGGGTGCGGCTCTAGGCTGGTGTGGTCGATCGCATTTTCTATCGCGGAGTTGAA
>NZ_MLQN01000063.1 GCF_001854545.1 Helicobacter sp. CLO-3 | reverse complement strand
TTGCCGCTTGTGCGTGCATGGATCCCTTATATAGAAATCATCGCGCCAAAAGAGCTCAAAGAAAAATTACTAAAAACTTTGCAAGAGTATATCAAAACGACAAAGGCTGACGCATGAGCGCGATAAACTTTTGGCTTAGAACCAACGCTATGATTTATGAAAACTTACACAATGCAAAAAGTAGCATTTGGCAGGAAAGCGGCTAGTGCAGCAAGCCTCACAAAATGCCAAAAATACTTTAAAACACCACAAAAAAGGAGCAAAACATGGCACAAAACACCCAGATAAAAGAGTTTGAGAGGTTTTATCAAGCCCTAGATAAACTAAAAGTGCAAGGCGATAGCATCGAGCAAAAGCGCAAAGAAATCACGCGAAAGGTTACAAACTTTGCAGAGGATGTTTGGAATCTAAAAATAAATCCAAAGATTCTGCACCAAAACAAAGAAATAGCAGAAATCCTGCAAGAAGCGCTAGCAAAGGCAAAATACAAGGTAAAAACATGGGAGGATATATTCAAGCAAAAAGCCAAACAAGAAAAATTCCGCTCCGAGCTTGAAAATAGCTTTATTATCATTGTTTATGGCAAGGTAAAAGCTGGCAAATCATCTTTGGCAAACTTTGTCATATCACATAGGCTGCCAAACCAAGAGTGCAAAATCTATGAGTATGACAAAGCGGGCGAAGGAGAAGCAGCACAGCTAAAAGAAACCGACAAAAAGGAGTTTGAGACAGGCATCCTTGAATGCACCGCAGAGATACAGCTTTTTAAGCTTGGTGGTATGGCTTGGGTGGATACGCCCGGACTTAGCTCGCTGACAAAGGCAAATGGTGATTTGGCGCGCGAATATATCGAAGCAGCGGATTTTGTCATATTTCCAAATTCATCAGAAGAACCGGGACAAGATAGCGGCATGTCTCAAATGGGAGAGCTTTTGAAGCTTGGCAAAAATATATCTATTATCCTAACCAAATCCGATGAGCCGCAAAGAATCAACAAAGATGGCAAAATCACAATAAACATTATCAACAAAACTAACGATAGGCGCGAAGGACAAGAGAAGCATGTAATGTCTAGAGCTATTGAGATTTGCAAAAATACAAATGCCAAAAAAGAACAAATAGACAAAAATATTTTGTCTATCTCTATGCTTTGCGCTACCAATGGGCTAAAAAATGGTGATGAGACACTTTTCAAAGAAAGCAATATACAAAGATTTTATGACAATATGTATGATTTGCTTACAAACAAAGCAAATGAGCTAAAACAAAAAGCACCATACGAGAATCTAAAAGCCTTGATAGAATCCATAAACAGCGATGCAGATTCTAGTGATAGTGCCAGCTTGCAGGCTATGCGGGCGGATTTTGCGCGCGCAAATGAAGCTATAGAAAAGGTGAGGCAAGAAATAGCTAGCAAAAAGCCAGCTATCAAAATAGAGATAGAATCCAAAGTGCGAGAAATGATAGAGAAGTGTAAAAATCCTAGCATTCTTGCTTCGATATTTCCTAGCGGCATTATAATGGAGCTTATCGAGCGCTTTGTGAAAAAAGAACAGCCCAAAGAAGCGACTAAAAGTCAAAATGAATTTGAAAGGCTAAGCGATATTTTGCTGGCATGCACAGCGGAAATCATCGATAAATCGCTACAAGAAATTTTGAAAAATTTTACAAGCGAGTTTAATAGTGCTATGTCCGCAGAAGGTTTCGAGATAGAGAGCCGTACAAAAAGCGTAAAACGCAATAAGAGCCGGCTTGAACAAATTGGCGACTCTATGTTTGGCGGCGGGTTCATTGAATATGTTCTTGAGTGGTGGACAACTTCACCAGAATATGAAGATGTGCCAGATGGCGATAACAGAGAGGAGGTGTTTAAAGAATTTACACAAAAGAGCATCAAGCATTACGGCGAAAATATGCTCGATTCTACTTTAAAGCAAGTAGAGGAGAGCTTTTTCAATCCGCTAGAGTCCGAGCTTTTGGTAATATCAAGCAAGATAGATTCTCTATCCCAAGAGCTTAAAGAAATCCAAACCAACCTAAAATAAGGAGTAACCTATGGAAAACACAGGAATCAAGGCAATAGAGTGCTACAAAAACGCAAGAGATGAGATAGCAAAGCTAGAATCTAGCCTAAAACAAAATGGTATAAGTGCCGCAGAAATACTGCGCGACATAGATACAAAGCTTGATAATTTTCAGCCACAAATCATGCTTTTTGGACAATACAATGCTGGTAAATCCACGCTTTTAAACGCACTTTTTGGCAAAGAAGTAGCAAAGACGGGCGATACACCAGAAACTTATGAAGTGACACCATATAAATATGGTGGCTACACTATATGGGACACTCCCGGACTAAATGCCAAAGATGACCACACCAAAATCACTGATGAGCATTACAAAAAATGTGAAGTTGTGATTTTTGTGCTAAGTGGCGATGGCGCGGTGGAAAATCAAGGCGTATATGATTTGATAAAACAAGTCATCAATGACAATAAACCCATAATCGTGGTGTATAACAACAAAGGGCAGTATGAGCTAGACTCGCGAGAGATGGCGCAAGTAAAAAGCAAGATTCTAGGAAATATTGGCAGCCACATAGATGAATCACAAGCCGACAAAGTGCCTCTTATCATGCTAGATGCCAAAGCTGCATTGGAAGGAAGGTGCGACAATGATAAGGAGCTTGTAGAATATAGCAACATAAAAGAGCTAGAATCTCAAATCGAAAAAACGCTAAAAGCTAGCGGCAGCACAGAAGTGATAAGCACGCTAAACAAAAGCATATTGACTTTTATTAGCGATAGCATCGAAGCGCTTGATGGGAAGTTTAACAGCGATGAGATAAAATCGATAGAAAATCTCATCTCAAGCATAGGCATGCAAAAGACAAACACGCAAATGGCGATAAAAAATATATGTGAAATCATGCGCGCTAGCCTAGAATCTAAAATCCAAAATATCGTGTTTGAAGGTATGCAAAGCAAAAAAGAAGTGGATAAAGAAATAGAATCCGCTATACAAGATGAGATGAAAAATCTCGAAAGGGGGGTGCAAGAGGCTTGCAAAGGGCTAGAGATAAACCTTCAACAATTGATAGAAAACTTTGCTAAGCCTTTTTTTGCAAACCCTAAAATTGACTTACCGAGCATAGATACAAAGACAATAGCAGATAAAGTAAATGGATTGCTTGGTAAGATTAATGAGGTGCTTGGCAAAATTGACGATAAAACCAAAAATGCAATTATGGGTGTTTTGACTGCTGCCATAGCCAATCTTTTGCCAAAGCTTAATGTGATTATTGAGACTATCTCTGCAAACCCTGCTTTTAAAGCTATTTTCACGAATCCAGCTATGCAAGCCGCAATCACTGCCTCTGGATTTATCTTGCCGCTTATTTTTGAAAAATCCGACAAAGAGAAGCGAATGGAGTCACGCAACATAGCAGAAAAAATAGCTGGTGATGTGTATGAGGTGGCTTGGAAAGAGATTCAAAAAAGCCTAGATTCTGCGTTTGCAAGCATTCTTGGCGAGCTTTCACTAAAAGCAGAAAACCTAGACAAAAACGACAGCGAGCTAAAATCTCTAAAAGACAAACTCGTGGCTATCAAAAATATGCTGCCTATCGTATCTGGCAACCAGCTTGCGATAAAATAGCGATAAATAGCAATGCCTGCGCGCCCGCAGGCATTGGCCAAATAGACTAACCCAAAGGACTCCAAATGACCCTAGAAAAATTCCAAAAAATGGAGGAAGAAGAGTTGTTTAAATTTATACAAAACATTTTTGATATAGTGAAGCTTTTGGGGCATTTTGCAAGATTGTGGGAGATAGGTAAAATCTATCGCTTGACTAGCCTCGCGCGCAAGATAAAGGCAAAAGCAGACATCATATCTAGCG
>NZ_MLQN01000062.1 GCF_001854545.1 Helicobacter sp. CLO-3 | reverse complement strand
TGAAAAATAGCAAGAATAAAAAGCAAAAACACCAAAAATGCTACGGACTATAAAGCCAGAACTAAAAACACATCCTTGGACTTTTATTTAGTAAATACATAAAACTTGAGCTTTAATATGCTAGAATCCGATTTTGTAAGCATTAAAATATTGGACTACAACGAGGTGGCTAAAATGTCAAAAAATATAAATCAATCATGCGCAACAACTCCACAGCAAGCTGCCCCACAAATGCCTTTTAGAGTGCTACTTATCGCCTCATTTTTGCTAGGCGCGATTGTCATCATCGCCAACTACACTGTGCAGTTCAACATCGCCGCCACGCCGCTTACTTATGGTGCGCTGACTTATCCTTTTGGCTTTTTACTGCTTGATGTTTTGAGCGAGCGATACGCGCGTAAAGACATCATAAAAGTCGTGGGGCTTGGGATTTTGATAGCTTTTGTGCCTTCATTTTTCTCCGCCACGCCACAAATCGCGCTCGCTTCTATCGCTGCTTTTTGCATATCCCAGCCGCTTGATGTGGCGCTTTTTTACGCGTTTAAAAGGCGCTTTCCGCATCTCTGGTGGCTTCGCAATAGCGGCTCGACTATCATCGCGCAGTCGGTAGATACGCTGGTGTTTTTTGTGATAGCGTTTTGGGGGCAAAGGGTGCTCGCAGAATCCATAACCATGGCGATGGCGGACTATTCTATCAAGCTTGCGGTGGCGGTGGCAAACGCGCCGCTTTTTTACCTGCTGGCAATCCGCGCGAAAAATATCTGACAAAAAGCCTAGAATCTTTAAGCTTTTTATACTACAATAACTGCCAACGCCCTATCTAAGCCACAAGCCCAAATAGCAGCGATACCAAAACAAAGGCACAACATGCAACACATAAAAATCGTGAATTTGGACGCCAAAACCATAGGCGCAGACGCGGATTTTAGCGCTTTACAGGAGTTTGGCGAGTATGTGAGCTATCCGCTTACTTCTTATGATGAGACGCTGGAGCGTTGTCGTGGCGCGCAAATCGTGCTGACAAACAAAGTCGTGCTAGATAAAGCGCTCCTAGAGCAGCTTAGCGAGCTGAAACTCATCTGTGTGACAGCGACAGGGACAAATATCGTGGATGTCGAGTTTGCCAAATCGCGCGGCATCGAAGTCAAAAATGTCGCTGGCTACTCCACGCTAAGCGTCGCGCAGCACACGCTCACTATGGCGCTTGAGTGCCTAAGTCAGATACATTACTATGATGATTATGTCAAAAGTGGCGAGTGGTGCAAAAGCGAGATTTTCACGCATCTTGCAGGCGGGCGCAGAGGGCTTGCTGGGCTAAAATGGGGGATCATAGGCTTTGGCAGCATAGGTGCGCGCGTGGCACATCTCGCAAGTGCGTTTGATGCGAAAGTCTGCTACACTTCTACTAGTGGCAAAAACACCGCTAGCGCCTATCCGCGCGTGGAGCTAGATGAGCTGCTCTCACAAAGCGACATCATAAGCATCCACGCCCCGCTAAATAGCGCGACGATGAATCTCATAGATTCTGCAAAAATCGCCAAGCTAAAAAAAGGCACAGTGCTTATCAATGTAGGGCGCGGGGGTATCGTGAATGAAGAGGTGGTGGCAAAGGCGCTGAAAAATGGCGCGGACTTTTACTATGCATGCGATGTGCTAGAAAAAGAGCCGATGAGGGCAGACCATCCATTTCTGGACCGCGCTATCCAGTCGCGCCTGCTTCTGACGCCACATATCGCATACGCCTATGGCGACTCGCTAAAAGAGCTCATATCGATGAGTATCGATAATGTGAAGAGCTTTTTTAGGTAAGGTAGAATCTGGATTCTGCCACAAAGCCAGCGCAAATAATCCAAATAAGCGCGCAAACGCGCAAAGGGCAATGATGAAAAACCTCTATCAAACCACTGCAAATCTCGATAAACGCGCGATTAGCAAGTATCTTTTGAGTGAAGAGATTCTCATGGAAAACGCTGCAAGCGCGCTAGAATCGCTAATCCGCCGCGTAGCACACGCGCAAAGCGTCGTGTATATCGTGTGTGGCAGCGGCGATAATGGCGGCGATGGCTACGCCTTAGCGCGCAAACTCCACAAAGACTACCGCGTCAAAATCTACGAAGCCAAAGAGCCAAAATCCGCGCTCTGCCAGCTGCAGAGCGAGCGCGCGCAGACTTGCGGATGCGAGCGTGTGTCAAAGATTTTGCCTTGCGATGTAGTGGTGGATTGTCTATTTGGCAGCGGGTTTGGCGGCGAGATGGGCGCGGAGTTTGCAAGGCTTATTGAAAGCATGAATGCAAACGCCAGAATCCGCATAGCATGCGACATCCCAAGCGGGCTTAGGGTGGATGGCAGCGCGGCGGAGCGCGTGTTTGACGCGCACTACACGCTAAGCATGGGCGCGCTAAAGCTGGCACTTTTCAGCGATAGCGCCAAAGACTGCGTGGGCGAGGTGATAGTGGGCGATTTGGGCGTCTCGCGCGCGCTTTATGAGGTGCAAAGCCCCTATATTTTGCTAGAAAAATCCGATCTCAAGCTGCCGCATCGCACCAAGCTTAACTGCCACAAGGGCAACTTCGGGCATGTCGCGGTGGTATCTGGCGATAAGCAGGGGGCGAGTGTGCTTAGCGCGCTGGCGAGCCTTCGCATAGGGGCGGGGCTTGTGAGTCTGGTGAGTGCTTCTGCGATTGGTACGGGCAGCGTGGATTCTAGCGCCGGCAGTGCAGAATCTAAAAAAGTGGATTTTGCGGATTCTATGGATTCTATGGATTCTGCGGATTCTGCGGATTCTGCGGAGATTTTGGAGTCTTTGGATGCTGGCGCAAAATCTAGAACCAGTGCAGAATCTAGCGCAAGTCAAAGCCTTGAAGCTAGCGAGAATCTATTTGGCGCAGAATCCAAAGGGGCGGGTTTTAGCGCGTTAAATTCTGGCGTTTTAGATTCTGGTGTGCTAGATTCTAATGCAGGCGCATTTGGCACGCGTGCAAACGCCCTAGAATCCGCGCTTTTAGATTCTGCTTTTAGCCCATTTCCTGAAATCATGCGCCAATCATCTTTGCCACAAAACACCAGCGTGCTAGTCGTAGGCATGGGGCTTGGCGCGCATGATTTGGGGTTGAAAGAGATTTTGGATTCTAGCTCGTGCGCGCAAGATAGGCAAGATGACGCTACTGCCAATACCAGGGCCAGCGCGCCAAAGCGTATAAAAGGCTGTGTGATTGATGCGGATATGTTTTATAAGCGCGAGATTCTGGAAGTGCTTGAGATGAAAGATTTATCGCTCGTGCTGACGCCGCATCCCAAAGAGTTTGCCGCGTTTTGTCGGCTTTGCGGGCTTGGCGATGTTTCGCTGGAGGATGTCGTGAGAGAGAGGCTGGCACTCGCGCAGCGATTTAGCGAGGCGTATCCGCACGCGGTGCTGCTGCTAAAGGGCGCAAACACCATCATCGCGCACCAAAACACCATCTACATAAACCCGCTAGGCACGCCAGCGCTTGCCAAAGGCGGGAGTGGCGATGTGCTCTCCGGGCTTATCGGCGGGTATTTGGCGCAGGGCTTTAGCGCGCTAGATTCTGCGATCTGCGCTTCGCTAGCCCACGCGCTCGCCGCGCAAAAAGAGCGCAACACCTACGCACTCACCCCCTTGCGCCTCATCGAGCACATCGGAGAGCTATGATTCAAAATGTGAGCCAATAGCCTTTGCAAGATTCTGCTAGTTAC
>NZ_MLQN01000061.1 GCF_001854545.1 Helicobacter sp. CLO-3 | reverse complement strand
CAACACAACCAGCGCCAGCAATGCAACCAGCGCGAGCGCAAGCGACACAAGCGCAAACACCGACACCCCCAAAACCATAGCCGAGACCACGCCAGCCGACAGCACGAGCGGCCAAAACACAAGCGCAAACAGCACAAGCGATTCTGACCTCGAGAAACGCGAGCTAGCAAAGCAAGTCGTATCAGCGACCGGCTTCGCCCAAGAGTTGCGCGACGCGCCAGCCTCCATATCCATAGTCACTGGCAAAGAGCTCCAAGAGCGCCCAGTGCGCGACATCGCCGAGGCAGTTAGCCTGCTCCCGGGTGTCAGCATCGATACCGGAGCTACCAGCTTTGGCGGCTATTCTATCTCCATAAGAGGTATGCCCTCCAGCTACACGCTACTTCTCGTAGATAGCAAAAGGCAAGACGCCTCAAGCGAAGCCTTCCCCAATGTTAGCTTTTCCCAAGCCGCCTTTATGCCGCCACTTGCCGCGATAGATCGCATCGAAGTCATCCGCGGCCCAGCCTCCACGATATATGGGAGCGATGCGATAGGCGGCGTGGTAAATGTCATCACCAAAAGAAGCTTTGACAAATGGGCTTCCAATATCTTGCTAAACACCACCTTGCAAGAAGAAAATATTTTCGGGCACTCTGTAGGTGTGTCTGCCTACACAGCAGGACCAATCGACAAAGCCAAAAAATGGTCCGTGCAACTCCGCGCCAAAGATACGCACCAATTCCAATCAGGAAGCACTGATATATCGGGCGTGCCGACAAATCCCACCAATCCAAATGCAGCAATGCCAACCATAGCCTCTGCCTCCATAATAGGTGCCGGACAAAATAACCAATACCAAGCAGGTGCGCGCATAGGCTACGAGATGAGCGAGAAAAATTATCTCTATGTGGATTATAGTCATTTTGGCTCTTGGTATGATCCAACCATTTTTGAAAACTCTGTGTTTAACAGAAACAACGCCATAGTCCGCCACCAAGGGCGCTATGGCGCAAATGGCACCATCCGCACCGACACCAGCATCCAATACAATGCCAATCATAACGCCTCACGCAAACGCCTAGCGCAAGATGTGATACTAGAGCATCGCACCAGCCTTCCATTTTGGCGTATGAAGCTAAATGTCGGCGGGCAATACATCTACAATAGCGTAGCAGCGCAGTATGGCACGGTGTTTGGCGGGGATGTGGGGAATTTTATGGATCGCCACACTTACGCGCTCTATCTTGATGACCAGTGGGCTATCGTAGATAGCTTACTGCTAAATGTCGGCGTGCGCCTAAATATGGACTCAAACTTTGGGTTTAACGCCTCCCCTCGCGCATATCTCGTGTGGAATGCGCTAGAAGGAAGCGCGATAGGCGACCTCACCTTTAAAGGCGGTATCTCTACTGGATATATACTACCCACACTTACGCAAATAGCGCCCGGCTGGGGATCTAGCACCGGACAAGGCGCGATAAGGGTGTTTGGTAATCCAGACTTGAAGCCAGAATCTAGCACCAACTACGAGCTATCTGTGATGCATGAGACAGACTATACGCAAGTGTCGCTTACTGGATTTTTCACGCAATTTTATGACAAAATCACTAGTATGACTGTAGCGGTAAATGGACAAATGCCAGCAGGGTTCATTTGTAATGCAACATCAAATCCAAATAGACCGACTATAAGTCCAAGCTGTCAATACAGCTATAATGTTGATACCGCTCAAAGCTATGGCATAGAAGTGTATGGGCAGATTAAGCCATTTAGCGTGGGTATAGGTGAGCTAGGGCTAAACGCTTCATATACTTGGAATAGGAGTCGCTCGACTTCTGGCGCTACCAATGGTATGCCGCTGGCAAACATCCCAGAGCATTCGCTAAATGGCGCGATAAACTACACTTGGAATAATCTAGGCGTATATGTGCGAGGCGAGTTTAAGGCACGACAAATGAGGACAAATGTGCTAGGCAGGACTGTCACACAAGCAGGACTTGATACTTGGAAGCGTAACAACCCGGGCAGAAGCGAGTTTTATGAGCCTTATTTCTTGCTGCATTTGGGCGCAAACTACCAAATCACCAAAACCCTGCGCGCAAACTTTGGGATATATAACTTGCTAAATCATAATTTTGTGGATTATTATGTCTCATATACCAATGCCGCGCAGACAGCAGGCACGCTATACAACAACTACGCCTCTATATATGAAGGACGCAGATACTACATAGCGCTAAGTATGGATTTCTAGGCAAGGATCGCTTTTGACGCAAGGCTTTGCTTTCTAGGCAAGGCTTGGATTTTCTCTAGGCCTTGTTTTAGGCAAGACTTGGTTTTTCTCGAGGCTTTGCGCTTTGGCTAGGTTTTTGTTTTCTAGCGCAAAGATTTTGCCTTTCAGCAAAGACTTTGCTAGTTCTTTGCTTTTTTGGCAAGGCTTGGATTTTCTTGAGACCTTGTTTTAAGCAAGACTTGGTTTTTCTCAAGGCTTTGCGCTTTGGCTAGGTTTTTGTTTTTTGTCAAGACTTTGTTTTTCGAGTCTTGAGGCTAAATTTAGACAGAATTTTTTCAAGGCTTAAGACTAAAATCTAGGCTCTGATTTTAGGCAAAACTTGGATTGTTAGGCAATCTTTTGTTTTTTGTCCGAGTTTTTGCCAAGCCTTTGTTTTCTAGTCAAACCTTCTGGCTAACCCTCCGCGCGGATTTTTAATCCCCGCGCGATAGGGTAGATTTCCAAACAAATTCTAATCCCAGCACAACTTAGATTCTAGGATTTTCAACATATCGACAGATTCTAATCCTTGCAAACTTTAGGCTAGATTCTCTAGCCTAGACTTTCTGGCCCACATATACTTTCTTTCTATCATTACGAGCCGCACTTATGCGGCGCAGCAATCTATAAACGCAACCAAATCTTTAATCCCCGCAACAGAATCTAAATTTGCTAGATTTTGCTAAAAACCAAAAATCTATTTTTGCTATATTTATAGATTGCTTCGTCGCTTCGCTCCTCGCAATGACGGCAGAATTCAAAATCCTTGGATTCTAGCATGCTAAATCGGTGCTCCACAGATTCTCAAGCGCCTTAGATTCTCGTATCATCCCAAAATCGCGTGCTTATCGCGCAAATATCCGCGCAAGATTTGGCGACTTTTGCGGCGTGGCTTAATCTGCTTTTAAATAATTTTAAGGCAAAATTCTGCCCTAAATTTCAAAACAAGGAATATCATAATGGCAAATCACAAGTCCGCACAGAAGCGAATCCGACAGACAGAAACCCGCACTGAACGCAATCGCTACTATCGAACTAGAATCAAAAATATCACCAAAGCGCTCCGAGAAAGCATCGCCAACAAAGACTTGCCAAAGGCGCAAGAAGCGTTTAAAGTCGCCAACAAAGAGCTGCATAAATTTGTAAGCAAAGGCATCCTAAAGAAAAACACCGCGGCGCGCAAAGTGAGCCGCCTAAACGCCGCGCTAAAAAAGCTAGCACTAGGTGCTTAAACCGCCCGCCAAACACTAACCAAGCAAAAATATGCTTACTTCTAAGCTGCTGCCTATCATCGCGCGCTATGATGAGATTAGCGCGCTGCTACTTGACCCGACTATCACGCAGGATATCAAGCGCCTTACCGAGCTTAGCAAAGAACAGAGCGGCATCCAAGAGATCGCGGATTCTGCGCGCGCATACCTTGACATCCTAGAATCTATCAAAGAAAACAAATCGCTCCTAGAGGACAAAGAGCTGGGCGAGCTTGCCAAAGAGGAGCTCAAATCCCTAGAATCCCAAAAAGCAAGCCTAGAAGAGGCGATAAAGATTCTACTAATCCCAAAAGATCCAAATGACAGCAAAAACATCTACCTAGAGCTGCGCGCGGGCACGGGCGGCGATGAGGCGGGGATTTTCGTGGGCGATTTGTTTAAGGCGTATTGTCGATACGCGGATTTGCAGGGCTGGAAAGTAGAGATCATCAGCTCTAGCGAAAATGATGTGGGCGGATATCGCGAGATGATAGCACTCATCAAGGGCAGTGGCGCGTATTCTAGGCTGAAGTTTGAGGGCGGCACGCACCGCGTCCAGCGCGTCCCACAGACCGAGTCGCAAGGCAGAATCCACACAAGCGCCATCACTGTGGCTATCATGCCAGAAGTCGATGATGTCGAGGTGAATATCAATCCTAGCGATTTGCGTATCGAGGTTTTCCGCGCGGGCGGGCATGGCGGGCAGTGCGTGAATACGACGGATTCTGCGGTGCGCATCACGCATATCCCAAGCGGCATCAGCGTGTCGATGCAGGATGAAAAATCCCAGCACAAAAACAAAGACAAGGCGATGAAAATCCTGAAAGCCAGAATCTATGAAGCCGAGCTAGAAGCCAAACAAGCAGAAAACTCACAAGCGCGCAAAGACCAAGTAGGCAGCGGCGATCGCAGCGAGCGCATCCGCACTTACAACTACCCGCAAAACCGATTGACCGATCACCGCATAGGGCTCACGCTCTATAGCCTTGAAGAAATCATGCTCTCTGGCAATCTTGATGCTATCATCGACCCGCTTATCGCGCACGCACAAAGCGAAGCCATGGGCGCGGAAGCCGCAGGGTAGGCATTTATCAGGCTTGGATAAATATAATCATAGGTTTTTTGTATTTATAATGTCAAAAAATAAGGAGTGCAAATGGATCAGGCTAGCAACATAAAGAATAATGCAAAAATATTAGACAGCGCAATTAATGCAGCTTCTTCTGGGGGGGGGGGGTGGGGACAAAAAACCTTATAAAAAACCTCCTAGAGGGTGGGTCTTTAACACATATGTAGCCGTGCAGACCCCCCCTCGCCGATACGCGCCGGGCCGCGTGCCCTGTGTTACGCGAATGTCTGCAGTACTTCGTGAGCCGGAGCTGTGTGGGTGCAGGGAGGATCTGTCGTCTTTGACGGTG
>NZ_MLQN01000060.1 GCF_001854545.1 Helicobacter sp. CLO-3 | reverse complement strand
CACTTGGCAGGATGATAGGAATATCTTGCTCAAAAAGATTCATATTATGCAGGGCGACTTTTTTGGTTTCCTCATAATAGCCAGAGTTGAAAGTTGGCTGTCCGCAACAGGTTTGGTCTTTTTTGAAAATGACTTCAACCCCTTCTTTTTGCAAAAGCTTAATAGCATTTACGCAAGTATTCGAACACGCCGCAGCGCCGATACAGGTGGAGAAAAAATACACTTTGTTTGGTTCTTTTGTTTCTTGCATGATTTCCTTCCTTAGTGTGAAATTATGGCGGAGTAGATTTTATAATGCTATGATTAATGAGATTCTACAAAAACAAAATTTGCCAAAAAATTGCCTTCAAAACATCTTTTTTGTGGCTTTTTGCTTTGGCTTGAAAGGCTTTCTGCGCGCCTTAGACAATAGCTCGAAACTGCCTATTTTCCACAGAATCCAGCAAATCTTAAACTTACATAAAAACTAAAAATGTGTAAAAAAGTAAAAATAAAATTTAAACTTTCTGCAAAATGTTTTATAAATTATTTACTTTCTGCATTATAATGCGCGAGATTTTTTACAATTTGTTTTTGAAGGAGTCAAATGGAGTCTTTAGCTGATTTAGGAAGCCTAGCGCAGGCAAGTGCGATTTGGGAGCAAAACTACAATCCCTTTGATAATATCTTTATAAGCGCGCTTGTGGCGGCTGTGCCGATTGTCTTTTTCTTTGTGTGCCTTGTGGGCTTTAAGCTCAAAGGCTACAGCGCGGCATTTTTGTCTGTGGCTTTGGCGAGTTTGGTGGCGATTTTTGCCTATGATATGCCGATTTTAAAAGTCCTCTATAGCCTGCTTTATGGCGTGCTTTTTGGGCTTTATCCCATTGGCTGGATTATTATCGCTGCGATTTTCCTCTACAAGCTCACGGTAAAATCTGGCTATTTTGACATTTTGCGAGAATCTATCATTACAATAACGCCTGATATGCGCTTGCAGGTGATTCTCATCGCGTTTTGTTTTGGCGCGTTTTTGGAGGGGACAATCGGCTTTGGTGGTCCTGTGGCGATTACTGCGGCACTTCTTGTGGGAATGGGGATTAAGCCTATTCAAGCAGCCGGGCTTTGCTTGATTGCTAACCTCCCGCCTGCGACTTTTGGCGCGGTTGGGATTCCCGTTACTGCGCTTGCAAATTTGGTGCAGGTTGATGCGCTCAAAATCTCTGCGATGTCAGCTATCATGCTAGCACCTTTTTCATTTTGCATCCCCTTTTTGCTTGTGTTTTTGCTAAGCGGATTTAAGGGCATGAAAGAGAGCGCGCCTGCGTGCTTTGTGGCGGGGGCTAGCTTTATTATCGCAAAAATCATCACAGCATCATTCTTTGGTCCAGAATTGCCAGATATTACCGCAGGCATCGTGTCAATCACTGCGCTTGGAGCGTTTTTGAAAGTTTGGAAGCCAAAAAATATTATGCTTGCTGAAAATAAAAGCGTGCAAGGCGTTGATTCAAAAATCGCGCAAGACTCGCTAGATTCTAAAGTTTTGACAGAATCGCTCAATGCGCCAAAACCACGCACCATAAGCATCAAACAAACTTTGCTAAGTGGCGCGCCTTTTGGGATTCTCATTTTTATCATTGTCATTTGGACGCAAGATTGGTTTAATGCGCTTTTTGCAAGTGGCGGGGCGCTAGAGTTTTTGACGCTGAAATTTAGCTTTAAAGAGCTAAGCGAAATCTATCAAGTTGCGCCCATTGTCACAGAATCAAAGGCGGTGAAATCGCTTTTTGAGATTCCGCTTGTAAATAGCGTGGGAAGCGCGATTTTTCTTGCCGCGCTTTGCACCGCTGTGATTTTAAAGATTAAGCCAAAGGTCGCGCTTAGCGCATTTAGCGAGACTTTTAAGGAGATGTATCTTGCGGTGGTGACGATTTGCCTTGTGCTAGCCTTTGCGTATGTGTCAAACTACAGCGGGATTTCGGCTACGCTGGCACTTGCGCTTTCAAAAACAGGGGAAAGTTTTATATTCTTTTCGCCCATTGTCGGCTGGCTTGGCGTGGTTTTGACAGGAAGCGTGACAAGCTCAAATGTGCTTTTTGGCTCGCTCCAGCAGCTCACCGCCGGACAGCTTGGCATCAATGAAGTGCTTTTGCTCTCCGCAAATGCCATAGGTGGCGCGACAGGAAAGATGATTTCTCTGCAAAGCATCGCGGTGGCGGCTTCTGTCGTGGGGCTTGTAGGGAAAGAGGCGCAAGTGCTTGGCTACACGCTCAAATACTCGCTCATCCTCGCGCTTGGCAGCGGTATAGCTTGCCTTATCACAGCATTTGTGTTTCCATCCATCGTGCCATAAGGCTAGAGAATCTTGCCATCGTGCCATGAGGCTAGAGAATCTTGCAAAACACAAAGAAAAAAGGGGTTAAAAATAACTCATTACAGGGATTCTACCCCCGAGAGGATTCTACCCTTTTTTCGTCATTATGAGGATTCCACCCCCGCGAGGATTCTACCCTTTTTTCGTCATTATGATGATTTTGCCTCCGCGAGATTTTTGCCCTTTTTTCGCCATGAGGATTCCACCCCTTTTTTTCTCGTCATTGCAAAGATTTTGCCCCCTCTCGTCATTACTAAAGAAGCTGATGCTTTGCTTCGAATTCCATGAATCCTCGTAATGACGCGGAAATATTTTTATTGCATGGTTTTGCTTTTTCTGTCATTGCGAGCGTAGCGAAGCAATCTACAACAAAGAAAAGCGAGGGATTGTTTTTATATGGAATCTAAATTTGTAAATCTTGCATTTATAGATTGCTTCACCGCACAAGTGCCACTCGCAATGACGCAAAAAACAAGCAGTCGCAACCCGTCATTGCGAGGCTTGCGCTAGCAAGGCGAAGCAATCCATCTAAAGAAAAAGCTTATAGATTCTCCATTCATTTATGATAGAATCCAAATCTTACTAGATTCTACGCTTTTTAACCTCGGTTTTTTGTTGTTCCGCTTTTGCGTCTATCTTGGGTTATCGTCGCCAGCTTTTCGCAGGGGGACAGAGGGCTTAAATTGGGCGAAGACCGCCCCCTAGTCCCCCTGCACCCCCTTACCCCTGTCACGCCTTTAAGGTGCCGCACTTCGTGCGAAGATTTGATTTAACTAAAAATCCTTGCGGATTTTTATAGATTGCTTCGCGGGCAAGCCCGCTCGCAATGACAATAAGCAGACTTTAAATTAATTGCAGAAGCTAAAAAATTTTTTGTCATTGCGAGGAGTGAAACGACGAAGCAATCCATCTAAAGAAAAAGGTTATAGATTCTCGATTGTGGCAGAATCTAAATTTTGCAAAACTCGCATTTTATAGATTGCCGCGCCGCACTTGTGCGGCTCGCAATGATGGAGGGCGGGTTTGCAGAAGTCCGCGGAGATTAAAAGTCTGCGCGCCTAGAATCCTAGAATCTAAGTTGTGTTAGGGCTAAAATCCTGCATATTTGAAATATGTGCTGTTTTTATGGATTGCTTCGGATTCTATGAATCCTCGCAATGACAGAAAGTCAGATTCTAGGCATCGGTGCGCCTAGAATCTTAGAATCTAAGTTGTGCGGGGATTAGAATCTGTTTGGAAATCCTTAGAAATCTGCCCTATCGCGCTGGGATTAAAAATCTGCGCGATGCCTTTGTGGATTGCTTCGCCGATAAATCGGCTCGCAATGACAGAAAGAAAATATATGCAGGCTAGAAACTTTAGGCTAGGGAATCTAGCCTAAAGTTTGCAAGGATTAGAATCCGATTGGGAATCCGCGCGCCTAGAATCCTAGAATCTAAGTCGCGGGGGATTAAAAATCCCTTAGAAATCGCGCGAGGATTAGAAATCCGCGCGGAGGGATAGCCAGAAGCTTCGGCTAGGTAGGATTCTTTGGTAGTTGTTTGCCACTGCTTGCCCGCGTGAGCCTGTGTATATAATAGGGTCATAAAAATCCACATCAAACAGATTGTTTATCGCAAATGTCGCTGTCATCCTGTCTTGGTTGAAGCGATAGTTTAGTGCGACATCTACTAGCTGATAGTCTTTATAGTATTTGCCGACTACACCGCGCACGCTATCTGTGTTCCCAGCACTTGTGCCTGTAGGCGTAGGCGTAGGTGTTTGAAACTTCCCTTGCCAGCGCACATACATATCAAACTTTTTATACGCATAGCGTGGCGTGATAGTGAAGCTATGTCGCGGGATAGAATTCACTGGTCCGCCGATGAGGTATTCCGAGCCAGCTACTGCGGATAGCACTTCGGTGTATGTGAAGCCATAGTTTGCATCTAGCGAGATTCCATAGATAGGCTTCACTTTTAGCGCTACTTCTGCGCCTGCCATGAGCGATTTGCTAAGGTTTCTAAAGGTGCGACAGGTTTCGAGTGTGCAGCCTGCTGCTATGCTGGCATCATTCACGGTTTCTATTTGGTTGTTGAAATCTGTGTAGTAGCCTGTGGCTATAAGCATCGCTGGCTTGAAATCTAGGATGGTGCTAAACTCATAGTTCCAGCTTTGCTCTACTTTTAGATTTGGATTTCCATAGGTGAGGGTTGTCACACCATTGCTTGTGCTTTCTGTAAAGCCATCATAGAGGTAGGTAAGATTTGGTGCTAGCATACCGCTCGCTACGCCGGCTTTGAAGGTGAGCCATTGTGTGGGATTGACATTGACATAGAAGCGCGGGTTTGCCACGACACCATAGAAATCGCTGAAATTCACACGCACGCCAAGAGTCGTAGATACATAGTCATTGATGATGTATTCACCCTCGCCAAATATCGCGGTTTGATTTAGCGCTTTGTCATAGCCATTGTTTCTGGTGTTTAGTCGCTCCCAGAGGTTATAGACGCCTAGATTTAGGATGAGGTTACCAAAACTGCTGAAGTCGAAGTTTTTGTTGTAGTTTGTTTGAAATACTATGTCTTGGTTTAGCCTCATCTGTGACCAATCTGCATACGCGCCCTTGCTTGCACCGATAGGTATCATAACAGTGCCGGTAGCATTGTTGCCAGTAGTAGATTCTCCAGCTGCTGGTTGCGTCCAGCCTGCATGTGGCGCCCACATAGTGTGGCTGTATTGCAGATAGGTGGTGAGCTTGCCCCAGTCGTAGTCTGCTTCGTGGTTTAGGACATTGTTTATCTTATAAAAGTCGCGGATGACGGTTAGCGAGTTGCCAGAGGTGTTTAGCGAGCCGGTGCGCGCGAAATACACTTCAGAATCTAGATAGATGCTGTTGTGAGAGCCCGGAGTGTAGTTGATACGCCCGCCGGCATTCCAGTTGGTAAAGCCAGTGGCACTCCAGCCTACAAATGGGTTGGTGTGTGGCGATATTGGATTTCTATTGTTGCCTGCATATATTTGGTCGCGCAAACTTTCTGGCTTAAAAAATGAGTTTTGGTCACCATAGCGATAGCCACCGCGTAGGTTTAGAGATAGCAGGTTTTTGATAAGGGGCGTGGTGACATAGGCATTGCCGCCAAAAATGTTGCCAAAGGTATCTGGGTGCTGGGAG
>NZ_MLQN01000059.1 GCF_001854545.1 Helicobacter sp. CLO-3 | reverse complement strand
TTGCCGCTTGTGCGTGCATGGATCCCTTATATAGAAATCATCGCGCCAAAAGAGCTCAAAGAAAAATTACTAAAAACTTTGCAAGAGTATATCAAAACGACAAAGGCTGACGCATGAGCGCGATAAAATCCTGCCACCAAAAGACAAAAGGAGACAAAATGTCAAAGTTAAAAGTGGTATTGGGTGGCGTGGCGCTGGGCGCTCTGGGCTATGGCGTAAAAAAGCTGATAGATAATCTCGACAAAAAAATCGCCGACAAAGACAATCTGTATTTTGACTATGCCGATGCGATAAAGGGCGAGACGCTAAAAGGCGCTACGAAGCTGTTTAATAGCGGCGCTAGAGGTGTAGGTAATATCTATGAAGATATTTTCGATGAGCCTTATTATAGTGGCGAGTATTGGGACAAAGGGAGCGTGGAGCTAGAGTGCAAAGCATATGAAAGCGCGCTAGGCGACCTAAGCCCAAATCTTACCAAAGAGCTAAAATACAGCCTAGCGCGGCTTGGCAATCTGCAAGAAGAATCCATCCGCTACGCGCTGGCGGGCTGCGATAAAGAAGAGGCAGAATCCACGCAGGCGATAGAGAAGCTTGAGGCGTATATAGCGCATATCCGCGCGCTAAAAGATGCGATAAACGCCTATGAGATGGCTTGTCTTGCGACTTATAGAAATAGCATCGCGCCATTGCAAGGCTTGCTGGGAGATATGATGAGATCTAGCGAAATGGACGCTGATGAAGTGGATTCTGGCGCGAGTTTTGGCGAAGTGGATTCTAGTGCAAATGCCGGCGGCGCGGATTCTCGCGCGATGCGTGCAATGCGCGCAAAGATAGAAGGGCGCGCAAATGCCTATGCGAGCGATGATAACGCCACGCTTCGCGCAAATATCGCGCGCAAATACGAGCATATCGATATAGGAGATGCAGAATCCATCTGCGCTACCTTGCAAGAAGTGGCGGAAAATCTGCCAAACGCAGAATCTGGCGCGCTAATGCTGGCAGAAAGCATAGCGCTTAAAGAAGAGGCGGAGTTTGTGGATTCTGATGCGTTGGATGCTGCTATCAAGAGTTTGGATGCTGGGGCAGAATCTAGCGCTAGCGATGATACAGCGGGGCTAGCACAGCTCTATGATGCGATGGCTTGCGTGCTAGAGGCGGATATCGGCGCGCTACAAAGCCTGGATGAGAGGCTGCAAGCATCGCTAGCGCTTATCAAAGAGGCGAAGTCATGAGAAGCCACGCGCGGCAGGCGGCACAGATAAAGCAGATAAGCAAATAAGGAGTGCAGATGTTTAGAAAACCCGGACTTTTTTATATATGCCCCAAATGCGGGCGTATCAAATCAGGCAGCAAAGTCGTCACCGATTTGGTCCTCACGATGATGTGCGACAAGTGCATGGTGATGATGGTGGAAGTATCGCCCACTGGACTCTGGCGCAAAGTCAAAGAGGTGTTTGAGGATAAGGGTGGCAAAGGCGATAAGGACGATAAGCGGAGCGATGTTTAATGAGAAAAATCTAGCCAAACAAAAGGCGGGGGAATAAAGGCGGGAAAATAGCGGCGGATTCTAGAATCTGCCACATCAAGCAACAATCACAAAACCAAACCAAAAGGAGCAAAACACCAAACTTAAACAAAACATAAGCGATAAGCGCGCGAAAAATAAAAGCGAAGTCAAATCGCGTAAAATCGCGCGAAGCTAGATTATAAAAAGCCAAATCGCGCGAAACAAAAGCGCACAAATGCCACGAGGAAATGCCACGCGCAAAAAGTGCGTAAAAATCGCGTGGAAACAAGACGCACAAAATAGCGCGAAAACAAGGCGCGGAAATAAGTAGATTTTTTTATCGCTTCTTTGGCGATGCACTCAAAGTAGCCAAAGCAAACACATCTAGAATCTAGGCCCAAAAAAGCTTGGCTAAAAGGCTAAGCCAAAAAACTAGCCACAAAAGGCTGATGTCAAAAAACCTAAGCCAAAAACCTAGCATAAAGCCTAGAATCTAGATTCTGCTAGCTTAGTGACTTTGAGCGCAAAGCCAAGAAGCGAGATCAAAATTTACTCTTTAAGGAGACACGATGTTTTTAGCCCATTTAGAGCCAAAAGAAAAAGAGGCTTTTTTGCAAATTGCGCACCATTTTGCAAGAAGCGACGACCATTTTTCCGATGAAGAAAAAGAAGTCATAGCGATGTATTGCCTTGAGATGCAAATATCAGATATCACCTATGATGAAAGCAAGTTTGACCTAAACGCCGCACTTGCCACATTCAAAGACAAAAGGCACCAAAAAATCGCGCTTCTAGAGACGATGGCGCTTGCTATGGCAGATATCGACACGCAAGCCACAAGTCTGGAGTCGCTACATGAGGGCGAAAAGAAAGTGATAGATTCTATGATTGAAAATTTCGGACTAAATGCCAATCTCGCCGCTGTTTATGCCGACTGGACAAAAACCATGCTGATTTTGACCCATCAAGGCAAAAATCTCATAGAGCTTTAAGGCGATATATGGGCTTTCCTTGCAGTGTTTGTGGCATATGCTGCAAAAATATCGGCGGTATCAAAGAGTTAGAAGCGTTTGATTTGGGTAATGGCGTCTGCAAATATCTAGATTCTGCCAATCGATGCATGATTTACTCTACAAGACCAGATATCTGCAATGTCAAAACCATGTATGAGAAGCTCTATCACAGGCATTACAGCAAAGAGGAGTTCTATGCTTTAAATCTAAAATCTTGCGAGATATTACAAGCACAAGCCAAAAAGGCCTAAAATCGCGGGATAAAGCATAAGAATAGCAAAACGCGTAAGCGAAAAAAATTTAAAGGAGACAAAATGCCAATACCAATTTTAGTAGGTGCGGCAGTAGCTGTAGGTGCAGCGGCGGTAGGTGCTGGGATAACATATTTTGTAAAAAAGATGATTATGATGAAGGTCATGATAGTGGCTATAAGGAAGGCTATAAGAAGGGCTATGAAAAAGGCACAGCGACAGCGCGTCTAGAAAGAGATGTGGCAGAATCTTTAGAGAAGAATAACTTTAGTTTATCTGATTGTGGGCTTGGCAGCCTAGGAGGCAAAATGCTTAACTTTAAAGCAGAGGTTACTAATATTGCAGAAATCGGTCCATTCTCATATATAGAAGTAACGCTTACAGATAGGAAAAGCAAACAAGTGCTAGGCAAACAAATCTTTGCAATACAAGATTCAAGCCACGAAATTACCAAAGGGCAGGAACTAACGACATGATAAAGCCTTCTATAATATTTTTTGAAAATAAAGCGTTTGAGTCGATTGGCACTGCTTATAAAGAACAGCTAGATATCTTTAGCCAAAAAGCGCAAAAGATTCTAAGTGGAGAAAATCTAGACCCCAGCGCAGAGCTAGCACTTATCGTGCATTTTATGCCAAAAGCACTGGGGAACATCAAACCTTTTGGCACTAAAAATCTTAGCCCAAAAGCAGATGGCGACATATCCATGATACGCATGCGGCTTGGAAATATCATAAAAGAAACCATCCAAAACACAAAGCAGTATTTTGATGATAGCGGACTCTTTTTTGGCATAGGTGCCAATTTTTATCTGACACTCAATTGTAAGGAGAAGATTTTGGAAGACATAAAAACCACAGAATCCAAACAGGGCGCAAATCAAAGCAAAGCAGCAGAAAACCCCATCGCCATCAAGCAGCAATTGCAAAACAAAGATGCTTCTAGCTCAAGCTTCAGGCTAGAACCCCCGCTTTTCACTATGGATAAAATTGAGCTTCCCAAAAAGACTAGAAATGCCCTGCTAGAGACTATCACGCTTATCAAAAAGCAGCCTTTGATTTATGAAGAGTGGGGATTTAGCGAAATCGATAGCGTGCCAAAAACCATAGTCAATTTCTATGGACCTCCCGGCACTGGCAAAACAATGAGCGCGCACATCATCGCAAGCGAGCTAGGCAAACAAATCATAAACGCCAACTACTCGGACATAGAATCCAAATTTGTAGGCGATGCGCCCAAAAATCTGGTATCTGTGTTTGATTTGGCGCAAAAGAATGATGCGGTGCTTTTTTTTGATGAGGCGGATAGCTTTTTGGGTAAGAGAATCCAAAATGTCTCACACAGCTCCGACCAAGCGCTAAACTCGCTGCGAAGCGAGCTTTTGAAGCTTCTGGAGTCGCGCCCTGTGATTGTGATTTTTGCGACCAATCTGCTAGGTAATTATGACAAGGCATTTCATAGCAGAATCTTGCATTCTGTGGGATTTGAGCTGCCAAACACCAAGCAGCGCAAAGCGCTTATTTTGAAACACATCCCAAGCAAACTTTATGAGAAAGGAGTAGAAAAACTAAATGAAAAGCAGCTAGATGAACTAAGCGAGCTATCGAGTGGATTTTCTGGAAGGGAAATAAAAAAACGCTGTGCTAAATGCTTTGACAAAGGCTTCTAAAGGGGATAGCCTCCCTAATTTTAAGCATTTCAAAAAGTCATTTAGTAAGGCGAAAGAAAACCTAGAAAAATCAAGCGATAGTAGCACCGCAGACAAGGCAGCACTAGGCAAGAGAATCCAAAAGAATCTCAAAAAGAAAAACTACAAAACCGTAAGGAGCACAAAATGATAAGCAAAATCCTAGTAGGAAAAGCTATCGAGGAGCTAAAAAAGCTTTTAATTGGGCTAGGACTAGACCCGGACCAAGCGATAGAGTTTCTCAAAAATCTAGATATGGAGCAGTTAAAATTGGCTTGGAACTATAAAGAGCTAAAAGTAGATACATACTCTTTCCGAGATGCTATAGAGTGGATAAAAAGCGAGATGGACCAAAACAAGCACAAGTATAATGGCGCAGTCATCAACAAGACAGAAGAAAATGGCAAAATCATTTTGACTATTTGTCTGCTTGATAAAAAAGATGAGCCTATGCTAAAGCTTGGTGATGCTTTTTGCAAGGTAGAGACGCTAAGTATTTGCGATGATTTGCGCGCAAACTTTGGCGATAAAAATATGTGCATAATTAAATAAAGGAGCGTAACATGTTGGAAATTATTAGTGATGCTATTGATTGGTCAGGAGATTTTTTTAGTAAAGCGTGGGCATGGATAAAAAAGATTGTTACAAAAATCATTGATTTTGCGAAAAACATTCTAGAGTTTTTCAGGGACCCGCTTAAACTAGCAAGACTAAAAAGAGAGAAAAATCTAACTGCTGTAGTCATAAAGCAGAATCTGGAAAACGGCAATTATAATGTCGTAGAATGTCTATTCAATAAAGAGACAACTGAGATCGAGGGCATCCATGATGAAACCAATAGCGATGCGCTAGGTATCGAGGCAGAAGGGCTTGACTCCAGAACAAAAGAGCAGTTTGGCAACAAAGATATGATTGTGTTGCAATAGACTGCAAGAAAGGATAAAAATGACAAAGGCAATAATAGTCGCAGTGGTAATCTGCGCAGTGGTAGCAGTAGTGTTTATAGTCAAGGCAATGCGCCAAAAAGCGCTCTTGGGACTTGAGCCCATAAAGCAAGAGTCTTTGAGTATGCGCGAAGTGGTGGAGTTTTTCAAAGAGCCAGAGACTTTGAAATCATTGCAAGAAAACAAAGATTTGCTAGCGGTCGTTATACGCGAAAAAAAAGATGATGGCAAAATCCAAATCGTGCTTACTGCATTTAATGAAAGCACTAATGAAATGGCTAGCTTCCCACATACCAAAAGCTTCCTTGTCGAAAAAATCGATGAAGATTTGAGCGCGAGCTTTGGCGATAAAGATATGATAGTATTGCAATGATGCGGTGCTATCATCAAGGCTAGCTCTGTGCTAGCTTGTACCTCTAGGCTTCTTTAGCCTTATCTTTAGCTTGGCTTTGGCAGAATCTGGATTTATCAAGCCTAGATTCTGCTAAGCCAGCTTATATAGTTTGCAGGCTTATTTTAGGCTTGTCATAAGGCAGATTGACTCAAAGGATTCTACATGACTCAAGAGGAAAACCAAAACATAGCTAAATCTCAAAACGAAAAACTCCAAAAAATCCAAAATATGCCAGAGGAGGAATTTATGGGCTTGATACAAAACATTTTTGATATAGTGAAGCTTTTGGGGCATTTTGCAAGATTGTGGGAGATAGGTAAAATCTATCGCTTGACTAGCCTCGCGCGCAAGATAAAGGCAAAAGCAGACATCATATCTAGCG
>NZ_MLQN01000058.1 GCF_001854545.1 Helicobacter sp. CLO-3 | reverse complement strand
CCACCCCTTCGCCGCGGGCCACGCACCCTAAATTGGCAAGACCGCCCCCTAGTCCCCCTGCACCCCCTTACCCCTGTCAGCCCTATAAGGTGCCGCACTTTGTGCGAAGATTTGATTAAACTCAAAATTTGCTTCGCAAATTTTGGATTCTGGCGCTATCTTGCCGCGATATAGGCGCAATCTCTACAGCCACCCTTTCTTTTTAAAATAAATGATAGGAATGACGGTAGAGACGACCATCACGACAAGCACCACCGGATAGCCCCACTCCCACTCAAGCTCTGGCATAAACTTGAAGTTCATCCCATAAATCGTGCCAATGAGCGTTGGTGGCATCATCGCCATAGTCGCCACGGTGAAAAGCTTTATTATCTTGTTTTGCTCGATGTTGATTTGGCTGGTGAATAGATTTTGCGTGTTATCAAGCACAGTGAGATTTACCGTCGTAAAATCGACGATAGAGTTCAAGTCCTTTAGCACGATGGTTAGGTCTTTTTTGATGTCTTGCTCGACTTTGTCGGTTTTTAGCAGCATGGTTATCGCGCGGCGCTTGTCAAAAAGCGAGTCGCGCACGCTCATATTGAGCTCTTGGAGGTGTGAAAGCTTGGTAAGATGCGTGATGTGGTCGCTCGCATCTTGCTCAAACACCGATTTGCGAAGCAGCTTTGTAAGCTTGGCTGCACCTTCTATCATATCAGCATCCTGCTCGACTCTTAGCTCAAAAATCTTGCTTAGCAGATCAAATCCATCTTCGAAATTTTTGGGACTCAAAAGCACGCTTTGCTGGATCTCATTGAATACCTTAAAATCCGCATATCGAATCGTAAATAAAATGCCTTGAAATAGGATGAAAGTGATAGTTTCATTTTGCAAATCCATATCGTTATTGCGCATCAAAAAATAAGTATTTATCGTAATACTTTGCGCATCCTCAAAATACCGCGCGCTCTCCTCGATCTCCTCGCGCTCCTCTTTGGTAGGGATGTCTAGCGCGTAAGTCTGGGCGATGTAGCTTACCTCGATAGGCGTGGGATGCAGCAGGTCAATCCACAAAATCACGCCTTGCGGAAGCTGTAGATTCTCGATATTTTCTACACTTAGGCTTTCGCGGCGCACCACACCGCCATGCTTGAAAAACACATTCATCATCATCGCCTCCTTATAGAAAATAAGCGCTTGCAAGGCGCTATCGCTAAAAAATGCCAGAATCTAAAATCTAGCAGAATCTAGTGGGTTTTAACTTTTGGCGCGCTCTAACAAATATCTAGCGGATAATATCCAAAATATCCCACAAAATCGCAGAAAATCGCAGAATCTTTAGCTAGATTCTGACTAATTTAGATTCTAGACTAGAATCTGATTGGCTTTTAGATTCTTATCTAGAATCCAGCTCGCCTTAGATTCTGCTGGGCGAAGTTTGGATTCTACCTTTTGCGCACCGCGCGCCTACTTTTTATCCAGCACTTCAAACGCTGGCAATATTTTGCCCTCAAGCAGCTCTAGGCTCGCCCCGCCACCTGTGGAGATGAAGCTCATATTATCGCGCTCGCCAGCCCGCTCTACTGCATCCGCCGTGTCGCCCCCGCCGATGAGACTGAAGGCATAAGTATCCGCGATAGAATGTGCTATGTTGAAAGTCCCGCGCGAGAACTGCGAGACTTCATAGATTCCAAGCGGTCCGTTCCAGATGATGGTTTGCGATGCTTGGATGACTTCGTTAAACAGCTTTGTAGTCGCTGGTCCCATATCCACCGCGATATGCGTGCTTGGGATATCTTGCACAGGCGTTATTTTTATGTTGGTGTGGTTTTTGATATCATCGGTGCTGACGACATCCACGGGCAGGTAGATTTTGGTGTTTTTTTGCGCGGCTTTGGTGAGGATAGCGCGCGCCTCATCGACTAGGTCTTCTTCCACCAGCGATTTTGCCATATCAAAGCCTAGCGATTTTAGGAATGTATTACTCATCGCCCCGCCGATGATGATTTTATCCACCACGCCAAGGATGTTTGAAAGCAGTCCTAACTTTGAGCTTACCTTGCTTCCACCGACGATAAGAAGCACGGGTTTTAGCGGGTTTGCCAGCGCTTTGGCAAAAGAGTCTATCTCTTTTTTTAGCAATAGCCCCGCCACTTTTTCTTTGGCAAAGCTAGCAATGCCATAAGTCGAGGAGTGCGCCCTGTGGCTCGTGCCAAATGCGTCATTGACAAACACATCACAAAGATTTGCAAGTCTTTTGCTTAGCGTCTCGTCATTTTTTTCTTCTTGCGGGTAGAATCTGATATTTTCTAGCAGTATCACGCTGCCGCTGGCACTTTCACCAAGCGCCTCCACCGCCTCGATAGAATCCGCAAAAAGCACCGGTCGCTCTAGCAATCGCTCAAGTCGCTTTAGGATGTGCTTTAGCGAAAACTCGGGCTGCACGCCTTTGGGGCGCCCGAGGTGGCTCACTAGCACGATGGATTTTGGCTCATTGTCGATGCAGTAGTTTATGGTGGGCAGCGCCTCGCGGATTCTCGTGTCATCAGAGATGTTGAAATCCTCATCCATAGGGACATTGAAATCCACACGTATCAGTATGCGCTTGTCGCGCAGTGCGACATCTCGCACGCTTTTCACCTGCTGCATGAAAGTAATACCAGCGACTTGCTTCATCATAACTCCTTGCGTGTCTTGATTCAAAGTCGCAATAATAGCACAAAACTATAAATCAAAAAAAAAGTGGGGTTATCTATCCACTGAATTTAGGGCAAAGCCTACCAGTAATGGATAAAAAAGAATATAGTGCCCGGCATTTAAAAATACTAGGTGCTATCTAAAATATCATCCTGGCTAAAGCGCTTATGTCAAAGCCAGAATCTAAAACTTCTTCTTATTCACATCGCTTAGGATGTCTTCAGCGATGGTATTTACTTTGGTTGTGATGTTGTTGGTGGCATGGGCTACTTCGACATTTTCATGCGTGATAGATTCTAGCTGCGTGATAGCCTCATTTATCTGGCTTACGCCATTTGTCTGCTCTTTTATAGATTCTGCCATTTCGCTCATGCTTTGGACTAGCAGATTGACATTTGCCTCGATTTCACCTAGCGATTTTTGCGTGCGCTCGGCAAGCTTCCTTACTTCATCAGCCACGACGGCAAATCCCCTGCCATGCTCGCCCGCGCGCGCAGCCTCGATAGCGGCATTTAGTGCGAGCAAGTTTGTCTGATCGGCAATGTCTTTGATGATGCCTACGATATTTCGTATATCATCGGCCTGCCTTGTAGCCTCGGTTGTTTGGTTGCTTACTTGCTGCATGGATGCGCTTATCTCTTCTATCGCGGAGGCGGATTGCTCAAGCGATGAGGCTTGGGTTTGCGAGCAGGAGATGAGTTTGCCCATAGATTCTGCTAGCTTTTCGCTTTGGCTAGCCAAATCTTTGGCAAAATTGCTAGATGCTACGAGCATCCCGCAAATCTCCTTGCCAAGCATATTTGCTGTGATTTCCACATTTCCTTTGGCATCCTCGATTTGGCTCGTAAAATCAAGCATTTTATACGAGTCAAACACGCGATTTATCGCATTCATATCGCGTCCGATTTTTTGCTCGAGAATCTCTAGCATATTATTTAGCACATTTTTTAGCTCATTTAGCTGCGGATTGCCTGGATTGCAAGAGATGCGCGCGTTGAAGTTCCCCGCCTCTATCTCTTTGGCAACTTTTATAGTCTCTTCTACCGCTTCTTTATCACGCCTTATAGCATCTTTGGTATGCGCTACATTCTCGTTTATATCTTGGACGATTTTGGCAAACTCGCCATCGCATTTGACTTGTATATTGTGGCAGTCGTTGCTCTCGTGGTTGATAAACGCGAAAAAATTATGCAAGCCAGATTGTATGATAGGCAGATTTTTTAGATAATAAAAAAGCACTGCATTTACTATCGCCATCACCACGATTATCATCACAAGCGATGCGGCGATTTGCTGATAAAGTGCTGTGCGAAGCGCATCATCATAGTCAGAAAAAAGACTAGAAGAACAAAGCATCCAATCCTTGCTATCTTTGATACACACGCCCACGCGGCTGCCTTCAAACTCATAGGAGATGACATCAGTAGGTCTTAGCGTATCTTTGTCTTTTAGCTCATTGCGAAATAGATTTATCACGCCAGCCACGCCCGGATCATCGGTGTTTATCAGATCTGGATTGGAGTGTGTTATCACATTATCGCTATCATTTGTCAGGAAAATATTAGTCGATTCGCTCCCGCGCAGTCTGTCAAACTCCATCTGCAAATCTTCCAAAAACACATTCCCCCCGACAACAGCCACCAGCTTATCGCCTATGAAAACAGGAGCATATACAGACATCACCAGCTCATCATCCACATTGCTATATGGTTTGGAATAGCCGGATTTGCCGCGCTTTTTCGCTTCTTGATACCACACACGCGTGCGCGCATCAAACTTAATCAGCAGCATCAAAATACGCATAAGGCTTTGTTTTGCTCTCACTTATTTTGATAAGCGAGCCATCAGATTCAAACCCGATAAAAATCTCGCCAAACTCCACAACCGGAAGTATATCTTTCAAAAGCCTTGTCGCTGTTTCTTTGGACGCATCGCCGCGCTCTGCCATACTTCGCGCTAGCGCTTGCATACTCTTATGCTTTGGCGAGAAAAACTCATCGATAAACAGCATCCCCGCTTTTACGCTCTCTTGCCTTGAGTGCGTCATATTATCGATGATGCCTTGTTTGCTTATGTTGTAGCTTATTGCTGCGATGATTGCCGAGCTGATTATTAGCGAGACAAGCGTGATGAGCGACATTTTGCGCCGCATTCCCATATTTTTCATGATGCTCCTTTGGGTTTGGTTGGTATTAGATTCTGCGCTTTGCGCGCTTTTGCTACGCTATTTGACATATTTGCTGCGCTATTTTGATGCATTTTGCATGCAGGATTCTAGCGCACTAATGTTACTTTTGTCTAGTCCTTTTGATTCTAGTGTGAAAAAATCGGGATTTATGATAGTTTTTGAATGGCTTAGCACATCTTCCAAGCTCACCGCCCTACCCGCAGAATCTATAGGCGAAAGCGTGTAGCAGATGCCATCATTTACCCCGCCTATCATATCTGTGATGTGATCAAATGATGCTATGATTTTTTCTTTATACGCCACATTGCCTAGCATCATCGTATAGGCGATGAAATTTTTCATCGTTTGCGCGGATTGGACTAGCTGGGCTTTGTATTTGGCAGAATCCTGCTCGCTTGGATTCTCGCTTTTTGCGAGCTTTTGGATGATTTTTTGCGTCAGATTTTCTGTCGTCATGACAAATGATATATTTTCTATCAGCACGCTACTATCGCGCAAAAACGCCTCGCTATCATTGCTGCATTTTTCAAACGCGCCAAAAATCACCTCGCGCAGGCTATCGGGTGACTCAAGCGTCGCTGGCTCAAGCGCGAAGTTTTCTCTAGTGTCGATATATAGCTTGTATTTGGCATTATTTGCCTTAGCCTCGCAGGATATATCGCTATTTATGGGGTTTTGTGGATTCTTGGCATTTTCGACATTCCCAGCGCCTTCCGCTTTTGCTAGCGTCTCTAGCTTGCTATCGATGCTGCATTTTATATCTTTTGGGAAAAGTATATCGCCAAAATCCACGCCCGGCGCCATCACGCCCAAAAGCATGCCTAGAAACGACTTGCTAGAAAGCGTCATATTGCTAGATTCTAGCTTGATTCTAAGCGATTTGCTCCCGATGTCTGTGATACCTAGCCGCACGCGCTCAAGCGAGACTATATCACCCCAATCAACCTTGCCAGACTCACACCAAATATCCTTGACGCCATGACATTTAAAAGGCTGATATGAAAGGCTCGGATCTGCATCATGCACGCGCTCTAGCTGCGCGTTTATAGAATCTTGGATATTCTTTTTCAAAGAATGACTCATATAAAACACCACGCCAAGCAGCAGCACGATGATCACCGCGCCAAGCCCCAAAATGACGGCAAAAACCTTTTTCATAAAAACTCCTTAGGATTCTCATAAATGCGATTTTGGCGATTTGGACTAATGCAAAGGCATTATACATAAGAATCGCAAACTTTATCCGCAAATACCAAAACTATCTAAGGATAAATTTTTTTATTTACACTTTGTGGCATTTTTGGTAGAATCTATCGACAACGCTTGCCTTTAAATACAATCTCTTTAATAAATCAAACCCCGATTTGGCAAACTCACTTGCAATCCTCGCAGTATTTTTTGACTATGCGCTCTACTTCAGAACGATATTTTTCGAATCCAAATATATCCATACAATGTCTAAAACGCAAAGTGCTCATAGCATTAGGCAGGTAGTAGTAGTTATCATCAAAATATTTTTGCAAGTCTAGCCTGCCTTGAGCTACATCTTTCCGTAGCTTAAAAGGTTTATTTTTCTCGATAGGCTCGAACAAATTTTCTTTATCATATTGCAAGCAATATTGCAATCCCCATTCTGCTAAAATAGAGGATTGTATGGCATTTGTTACTGCCAAAGCTTCGGCAAATGGGGGTCCAGCATATACCATTGTGCATGCCATAATCAAATATTGCAAAATAAACTTTTTCATACAATCTCCTTAATCAAGTCCCGATTTAGCAAACTCACTCGCACTTCTTGCAGTGCTGCTTGACTTTGCGTTCCTCCTTAGCCTTGACTATGCGCTCTACTTCGTCATGGTATTCTTT
>NZ_MLQN01000057.1 GCF_001854545.1 Helicobacter sp. CLO-3 | reverse complement strand
GCGCGAGGATTTGTCGGCAGTGGCGTGTTTGTGCGCGCCAATGAAGCGCTCATAAAAATGGGCAAACCGCCATTTGATTGGGAAATTTAGGTAAAACTAAGAATCTAGGCAAGCTGGCAAATCTGGGTAGATTAAGAATTTGGGCAGGCCGGCAAATCTAGGCGAATAAACCAAACTATGCCGCATCGCGCCAAACAACGCCCAAGCCCAACAGCACCAAACCAAACCAAACCAAATCGCGCCCAACAGCAGCTACACCACGCCACGCAAGAAGCATAAAAGCAAAAATATAAAAATACAAAAACATAAAAGGAGCAAAAATGAAATTTTTATTTTGAATTCTGGCAAATTTTGCAAATCCGCCAGAATCTAGGTTTGGTGCTATGCGCCTATTTTTAGATTTGTTTTGCAAGAAATTTTGCAATTTTTTGCGGGTGGATTGCTTCGGATTCGCAGAATCCTCGCAACGATAGATTGAGATTTTTGTGTTAATAGGATTTGGATTCTGCTTTGATTGTTTTTTGTCATTGCGAGGAAGCCGTAGGCTGACGAAGCAATCTATTAATGCGCTCTTCTGCTTGTATTTTATAGCAGAATCCATTTTTTGGCATTCAATTTTTCTGGCGTTTTCTGGCAAATCCTAGCGTTTTCTAGCAAATTCTAGCATTTTCTAGCATCCGCCAGGAACACCAAGCAAATCAATCGCTTGCAACACCACCTTTTTATTCATCATCTACTCCTAGTCGTTTTGCTCATCATCTCGAGGTTTTTTTATAGGTTTTGGAAATGTCATATCAGGCACTAAACCAGAAGTATGTATATATCCTTCTTTGATGATAAGCTTGCTAGGATTGTTTAAAAATATATCAACATATTCTTCGTATCTATTATCCCAAAAAAAAGAAGAAACATAAATATCTCCTTTTTTGATTGCAGGAGTTAGCACCCATACCTTAGCCCAATCACCCTCTAATATATCCCAAACAAAAACAATATATTTATCTAAAAGCTCATATAATTCTATATCCTTAGGGAAAGGTCCTATCATATCTTTATGCTTTTCAAAATACTGCTGCTGCAATGCCGCTTGCTTTCTCTCCCATTCTTCATAATCTTGGCTGTCCTCATCTCTTTTATGCAAATTGTAGGATATTTTTTTATATTTTGGCATAAGTATTTGTGAGTAAAGCTGCATAATGATTTTGCCATCTTTGCTTGGTTTATCGCGCACATTTACATAAAAGTCATTTTCTTTAGTTCTAGTATTGGCAAATACGCCCTTTACCATAGGAGTGGTAAATTTATATGCTGTATCGCCTAGTGGAGGGTAGCGTCGAGATACTATTTCATACACCCTTGCCCTTTCACTATCATATCCGGGATATAATCCTGATGAAACCACCTCTTTAGATTCTGCTATCTCATAAGGTGCTTTGGCTATAGAGAAATCAAAAAGCTTAAATATAGGAAATCCTGCATTCTCAAATGCTATTTCATCATTATATCTACAACCATCAACAAAAAAACTAAACCTATAATCCACTATCAATGCTAGTATTGGCTCTTTTAGATTTAGCGTATTATCCACATCTCCTATCTCTGCACTAATAGGGATGCTCTCATAATTAAATCGTTTAGACATAAATCTTTCAAATCGCTCATCTCCTAGTATTTCTTTTACAATCCTGTGATTATATATATCATCTTTATATGGACTTGTTAGAAGCACATTGGTAGTATCCATAGCTTTAGCACTAGGCTTATCAAAAAACATCATAATATCAATGGGTGCTTTATGTTTTAGGTTTAGGCTTTGTGAGATTCTTAGATTGCCATTGACTTTGAATCTGCCGCTATAATCTCTAAAATGTGTATAATCTGTGCTATATGTGTTCTCTATCTGTCCCTCTCCAGTATCTCTTTCACTTATGCTTACTTCTACATTTGGATCTTCTTTAAAGAGATTCATCACAAGATAGGGTCTAGGAGCGTTCTTTGGTATTTTTCTGATATTTGCTGTCCAAAATATGCTTTTGGGTAGTGGGGCTATAAGGGCTGTTTTATATCCTATGGTGTAATAACTCCAGAATTCATATTCGCTCATATCGCTACTTGTATCAAATGCTGGATGCAAGATGGCATCGCCTTTTTTTGTTTCGGTCATGTCCATGCCTTTGCATATATCAAGCGCTGAAAAAAGCAAGAGAAAGATAAGTGCTAGAGAGGAGATAAGGGGCGTTTGGGCGTGCGTGTTGGCTGGCAGTGTTTGGGTGGTTTGGGTTTTTGGTAGATGTAGCATTTGTGTCCTTTCTGATATTTTAGAATCTATCTTTTTATATAATTCTCGCCAAAAGATGCAAGAAATGTAAGTCCGCTTGTGTGGATATAGCCTTCATAGAGTTTAAACCTAGAAGGAGAATCTAAAAAGACTTTTTCATAGCTTGGGACTAATGCGTTTAGTTCATAAATATGGCGCCTAAAGATACTATAAGATAAAATGTCTGCCATTGTTTTGGCAGAGCCAGATTCTGTGACAGAAGACTCTTTTTCATTTGGTAGCTTTATCACCCACACCTTAGCCCAGTTATTGGCATCTATATTCCACACTAGCACCAGATATTCATCTCTATTGAGTGGGTTTATAAGCTTTGGTTTGTGGCTTTTGTAGTAGTCTTTTTGGATGATGAGGCTATAATAGCCTAGATAGCCTTCCATATCAGTGCTACCACCCGTATCCTTTTCATACCATTCTTTTCCTTTATTGATTGAGGCATCATAGATTGGATTTTCTGTAATATTGCTGCTTCCGGGTTCTACTGGTATATACAAATCTTTTGGATTGGCTATAAATTGTGAGAAAAGCTGGGCTACTATCTTGCCTTCTTTGGCATTTGGCTTATCTCTTAGATTGACTATAAAGTCATTGAAATTAGTGTTTGTATAAGCTAGTGCGGAAGTAGAGATAGGCTCAAATACTTTGGAGTATGGGAGATGCTTTATGACATCTTTAGACTTGCCTATACTAGCATCATATTCTCTCTCCTCCCAAGAAGCGATATATTCTGGAAAGTTTAGCGTGGTATCTTGTGGTAGGATTTTGTATTGTTTGATGATGCCAAGGCAGAAATAACCACCCCCATCTTCTCCTCCAAGATATCTATCATGACGAGTAAAAGTCATAGACTGATTTGGGACATTTCGCTCATACCAGTCATACAATCCTGCTACATACCACTCAAACTCTATCTCCATAGGCATAAATACACTTCCAAATCTCGCGTTAAAAAACCTTTCTTGCTGCTCTTTGCTTAATCCACTTTGTGCCAATACTTCTTTGACAAAGCTATGGTTAATATCATAAGAGAATCTTATGCTGTCTTTGGTTAAATTTCTATCACCATTCCGTTTTGTAGATTTTTTGGGGAAGTCTTTAGCTACTAGTGCGGCGTAGTTTATAAATGGATTCTCCTCGGGGAAAAAGATAAGGTCTATATATTTATTATATTTCATATCAAAAGACCAAGAGATTCTAAGCTTGCCTTTGAATTTGAGGGTATCAAAGACGGGAGGGTATTTGTGGCGTATAGCTATCTCCTCTTCCCAAAACCCTTTTTCTTCTAGCTCTTTGTCGGTTAGACTAGCAAATCTGGGCGTGCTAAGCGCATATGCAGTAAATAATGTATCAACGCCCCCTCTCGTAGCGCTGTATTCTAATTTGAGGGAGAATACGAAGGGGTAATAAGCGCCTACAATCATCTCTGCTCCTTTTTCTTCCGCTTCTTTTGTTGCTTGCTTTGCTTGTTCGTTTTGTGTTTGAGAAAACAATCTGCTTTGTGGCAAAGCAAACATAAGCGCCAAAAATGCCAAAAAAGCGCGCCTGCTAGAATGGGTAGGCGAGGCTAGAGATTTGGCTTGGGATTTGGCTCGAGGCTGTGCTTGGACTTTGGATTTGCTATAGGCTAGAGCTTTGGATTTGGCTAGGATTTTGGCTTGGGCTGCGATTTTGCTTTGGGCTTGAGATTGGAATCTGGCTTTGGATTTTGTATTCATACGATGCCTTTGGTTAAAGTTTGCGCGAGATATGATAGCATATTCTAGCAATTTCAAACCCGCCAAATCATCGCCAACGCAACAAACAAGTGCGACATTTCAAGCACGATTACAAACATTGTGCTATAATGCGCGCTTTTAATCCCAAAAAAAGGCGTATCATGAAAGTTGCGTTGCTAATGAGCGGTGGAGTAGATAGCTCTTATTCAGCTCATTTATTGAAATCACAAGGGCATGAGGTTTTAGGCATTTATCTGAAGCTGCACGACAAGGAGCAAAAACATGAGGCATTTTTGCGAAATTGCCGCAAAGTCGCGCAGAATCTGGATTTTGAATTTATGGTGATAGATGCCAAAGAAGAGTTTAAAAAGGTGGTGTATGAGTATTTCATAGAATCCTACAAGCGCGGCGAGACGCCAAATCCATGCGCTATGTGCAACCCAAATATGAAGTTTGGCTTGGCATTGCAAAAAGCGCTCGAGCTTGGCTGCGAGAAGATAGCCACCGGGCATTATGCGCGGATAAAAACGATAAACGGGCGCAAAAAAATCGCACGCGCAAGGGATCTTAGCAAAGACCAAAGCTATTTTTTATACGCGATTTCCCAAGAGGCGATAGATAGGCTTATATTTCCGCTAGGCGATATGCTAAAAAGCGAGGTAAAACCGCTGGCATTTGCTGTGATGCCTTGGCTTGGCACGCTAGAGACTTACAAAGACAGCCAAGAGATATGCTTCGTCGAGACAGACTACATCGACATCCTAAAAAAGCACACAAATGTCGAGAATCCGGGCATCGTGCGCGATGCCAAAGGCAACGCAGTAGGCGAGCACAAAGGCTATATGCAATACACCATCGGCAAGCGCAAGGGCTTTAGCGTGAGGGGCGCGCATGAGCCGCATTTTGTGCTTGGCATTGATGCGGGGAAAAATGAGATAATCGTAGGCACCAAAGATGAGCTAGCGCAAACGCTAGTAAAAGCTAGCAACATAAGCCTATCAAGCGAGCTAGATGGCAAGGAATGCGACATAAAAATACGATATCGTTCAGAGCCTACCAAAGCGCGACTGGAGGTGAGTGGTGAGGGCATCATCGCGCATCTATCAGAGCCGGTGTATGGCGTGGCGAAAGGGCAAGCGCTCGTGGCGTATGAAAAAGACTGCGTGCTTGGCGGCGGAGTGATAGTGTAGGATTTAGATTCTGGACTATCATGCTACATATCATACTTATCGAGCCTCGGATTCCGCAAAATACCGGCAATATCGGCAGGCTTTGCGTCGCTATGGACGCCACGCTGCATCTCATCCATCCGCTTGGATTTCGCCTAGATGATAAGCTTTTGAAGCGCGCTGGGCTTGATTATTGGGCGGATTTAAAAAAGTGCGAGTGGGATGATTTGGCGCATTTTTGGGCACATCATCCGCTAGATGAGAGGCATTTTTTCTTAAGCACTAAGGCTAGCAGGGCGTATTATGAGGCGCGGTTTGAAGAGGAGTGCTTTTTGTATTTTGGGCGCGAGGATGCGGGTATCGATAGGCGCATACTAGAATCTAACGCCGCGCAATGCCTACGCATCCCCATGTCTGCCAAAGCGCGCAGCCTAAACCTCGCCACAAGTGTGGGAATCGTAGCGTATGAGGCACTAAGACAGCGCAAAATAAAATAAAAATAATTTGTGATTGGAATCCATAAAGTAAACAAGGCTTAAATTGAATAATGTTTTGTCTTGCCTAGAGACTACTATTTTTATTTGGCAAAGGCTGACTGCTCCGCTAGCACCATAATCTCAATAAGCTTCTCAAAACTTGTATTTTTCGGATTCCAGCCGAGCTCTTTTTGGGCTAGGGTAGAATCCCCAATACTGCTTTTCACATCAAGAAGGTGTTTTTTCATTTTGCACGCCATGCGCGTTTCCAAAGATTTCAGAACTGCAAGCATTGTAGAATCTGCTTTTTATCCCCATGCTCCGCATCGTCTCTAGCACTCTAAGCGTGCCAAGCGCGATAGAATCTGCAGTATTTTGCGGCATGGAAAATGATTTTTTGACATTAGAGATTCCAGCGAGATTGTAGATTTCGCTAGGTTTAATTTTTTGAAAGATTGAGACAATGGAGCTAGAATCCGTGATATCACCATAATGATAAATCACGCAACCATCAGAATCCGCATAATACAAATCATCATAATGCACGAATTTTATGTCTTTGAAATTTGGCAAATGGCGCACCATAATATGCACTTCATAGCCACTCTCCAAAAGCAAATGCATAAGAAAATAGCCATCTTGCCCGCCGGCACCGAGGATTAGGGCAATGT
The DNA here is from genome assembly GCF_001854545.1 of Helicobacter sp. CLO-3. Taxonomy (GTDB): domain Bacteria; phylum Campylobacterota; class Campylobacteria; order Campylobacterales; family Helicobacteraceae; genus Helicobacter_B. Next base: position 865 of record NZ_MLQN01000057.1, on the reverse strand, counting down.
TGGATTTTATCTCTCGCATATTTAGTCTTTGCTGTTTTGTGCGAGCGCTTCTTTGCGTAGCTTTTCTCTAATCTCTGGAAAATACTCAAGCACATTTTTTAGAAAAATATTGTTCCCATCTTTTGTGCAATTGATTGTCCTGCCGAGCGCAGAATCTTGACTTGATCTTTTTATAGTGACATAGTCATAGAAATAACAATAATTTAAAATTCTATGTGTTTTAGTATTATTTAGCACTGCCATTGCCCATATCCAAATGTCGTCACTGGTTGGAGATAGTTTTAAAAATTTCTCTGAATCAAATATGGACTTATGCAGGCAATGCGGAGGATAAAGTGCGCCACCAAAGCCTTGCACGGAATTTAATATTGATGGTGTAGCATCACATATCCAGCCCCAGCTCATATAAGGCAAAATATTGTTATTTTCATCAAACAAAACTTTACTTGCCCAATGACAATGAATAGCGTCTGGAATCTTTTGATAGCTTGATACAAGCCTTTCTATGATAAATGGTGGATAGAAAATATCATCATCGATAGTGATGATGATAGATTCTGGGAAGTCTTTTAGTGCGAAAAGTATTTTATTATATGGGCGATAGTTTTGCTCGACAAAGCGGATTTCTAAGCCGTGCTTGCAAAATGCAAGAAGTTTTTGTGGCAAATCATCAAGCTTATTTGGGAATTCTTGTGTGCTTAGGTATAGCACGACACGATTTGGTTTATAAGTCTGTGTAAGGATAGAGTAAATAGTGTAGCACACTTGATTAATGCGTTTTGGATAAGAAGTAAAAGAAATGACAATTTCTGGGATGTTGTTGGCTATATTCTTATTATTGTCTAGAGTCTGCGGGGGGGGGGGG
>NZ_MLQN01000056.1 GCF_001854545.1 Helicobacter sp. CLO-3 | reverse complement strand
AGCAAACTTTAAGCATTACATTTGTAATATTCTACTTCCCAAAAATTTCAACGCATTGTTTAAGCTTATTAAGCACTTAAGCTTTTAAAGTTAAACCTTTACAAGATAAGATTAGTAAGATTTAGCTTGCTCCTACATTATGTAAATACAGAATCTAGGCAAACTTGCAAGTGTCTAAACAATATAGCGAATGAGGGTGTTCTTTTGCTTATTTTTATCACATAGATGAAAATCAGCAACGATCTTTGAAATCTAAGCAAGAAGATTTAAGCTAGGCGTCTATATAGACTCCAAAATGACTTAAATCTCTTAATGTTAATAATCTATACAACTCGACTATGACTTTGGTTTTATCTAACGATAAGACAAAGTGATAAGTTTTGTGATTTGACAAAGAGATTAGGACAAATAATCCAAACAAGCAGAATTACATCAGCATAATTATTATGCGAAGTGTGATTTTGGAAAATCAATTGCAAAGGATTTTGAGTGAGATTTGAAAGCTTTCAAGCGAAAAGTCGAAAGGAGCGCACTAAGCGTGCGTGACTAAGACTTGAGCGCAGAATCTTTCAAATATCGCCAAAAGCCGAAGCAATTTTTATGGAGAGTTTGGGCTCATTATTTTGATAGCTCAAACTCCCCATTAACTATGGAGAGTTTGATCCTGGCTCAGAGTGAACGCTGGCGGCGTGCCTAATACATGCAAGTCGAACGATGAAGCTTTTAGCTTGCTAGAAGTGGATTAGTGGCGCACGGGTGAGTAACGCATAGATAACATGCCTCATAGTCTGGGATAGCCACTGGAAACGGTGATTAATACTGGATACTCCCTAAGGGGGAAAGTGGCTCTTAATTTAGAATTCATCACTTGTATGAAATTCGTCTTTGGGCGATAAATGCACGAGTGCTTAAAAAATAGTCAGTCACTACCGATTAGGTAGCTCCTTCCTATTTTCTTTCACACTCGCACATTTCTCATCCCAAATACTAAAATTTCATCAAACTAGATTTTGCAATATAAAATTCTAGTATCTTGTGATGATTTTTAAGGTTGTGGTGTAATGAACGAATGAGACGCACTAAGCGTGCGTCGCAGTGAGTGAATGCGCCATCTCCTTAAAAAGCGCACAAGAGACGAATTTTAAATTAAGAGCTTACGCTATGAGATTGGTCTATGTCCTATCAGCTTGTTGGTGAGGTAATGGCTCACCAAGGCTATGACGGGTATCCGGCCTGAGAGGGTGATCGGACACACTGGAACTGAGACACGGTCCAGACTCCTACGGGAGGCAGCAGTAGGGAATATTGCTCAATGGGGGAAACCCTGAAGCAGCAACGCCGCGTGGAGGATGAAGGTTTTCGGATTGTAAACTCCTTTTGTTAGAGAAGATAATGACGGTATCTAACGAATAAGCACCGGCTAACTCCGTGCCAGCAGCCGCGGTAATACGGAGGGTGCAAGCGTTACTCGGAATCACTGGGCGTAAAGAGCGCGTAGGCGGGAAGCTAAGTCAGATGTGAAATCCTGTGGCTTAACTGCAGAACTGCATTTGAAACTGGCTTTCTAGAGTGTGGGAGAGGTAGGTGGAATTCTTGGTGTAGGGGTAAAATCCGTAGAGATCAAGAGGAATACTCATTGCGAAGGCGACCTGCTGGAACATTACTGACGCTGATGCGCGAAAGCGTGGGGAGCAAACAGGATTAGATACCCTGGTAGTCCACGCCCTAAACGATGAATGCTAGTTGTTGTGAGGCTTTGTCCTTGCAGTAATGCAGCTAACGCATTAAGCATTCCGCCTGGGGAGTACGGTCGCAAGATTAAAACTCAAAGGAATAGACGGGGACCCGCACAAGCGGTGGAGCATGTGGTTTAATTCGAAGATACACGAAGAACCTTACCTAGGCTTGACATTGATAGAATCCGCTAGAAATAGTGGAGTGTCTAGCTTGCTAGACCTTGAAAACAGGTGCTGCACGGCTGTCGTCAGCTCGTGTCGTGAGATGTTGGGTTAAGTCCCGCAACGAGCGCAACCCTCGTCCTTAGTTGCTAGCAGTTCGGCTGAGCACTCTAAGGAGACTGCCTTCGTAAGGAGGAGGAAGGTGAGGACGACGTCAAGTCATCATGGCCCTTACGCCTAGGGCTACACACGTGCTACAATGGGGCGCACAAAGAGAAGCAATAGCGTGAGCTGGAGCCAATCTCTAAAACGCCTCTCAGTTCGGATTGTAGTCTGCAACTCGACTACATGAAGCTGGAATCGCTAGTAATCGTAGATCAGCTATGCTACGGTGAATACGTTCCCGGGTCTTGTACTCACCGCCCGTCACACCATGGGAGTTGTATTCGCCTTAAGTCGGGATACTAAATTGGTTACCGCCCACGGCGGATGCAGCGACTGGGGTGAAGTCGTAACAAGGTAACCGTAGGTGAACCTGCGGTTGGATCACCTCCTTTCAAGAGTAATGATAAGCCATTCATTTGGTCTTATCCAAACCCTTAATGAGTTTATATAGAAAGACAGCTTTTAGATTCTTGCTTAGTTTTCAGAGATTGTTGCTGGTTTGGTTGCAAATAGCAGAGATGCATAGGCACAAGGTTTGCATATTGCACTTGTGAAGCGGAAACTAGATGTAGATTCTGATTATTTGGAATCTAATTTTTATAGATTCTATTAGAAAGAGCAATTTAGCTTCTGCTATAAAGCAATATTGCAATGCTATTTTTTCTTTAGGCAAGGAAGAATTTTAAAAACTGCAGGGAGTTACCTTTAAGGGTAATGACCAAAGTTTTTAGAATTATGACACCGCATAAAGGAAAAAGAGTTTGCAGGATAGAAAATCTAGGATTGTAGATGAGAAATCAAGGCTATGACTTGCGAATAAGGAGATAAGACATAAAGTCTATCGACGAAATGAGCAAGGAATTCCTTGAGCCCTAAAAGCAACTAGATTCTGCTATAAAGCAATATTGCAATTGCAAAGATTGTGCTTATATTTTGTTTGTAGGCAAGGCGGATTCTTATATTTCGCAAGGAATTACCTAAATGGTAATGACTAAGAAATATAAGAATCCAACGCAGCATATAAGCAAAAGAAAGCACAAGATTAGGGGCTTATAGCTCAGGTGGTTAGAGCGCACCCCTGATAAGGGTGAGGTCGGAGGTTCAAGTCCCCCTAAGCCCACCATCTTAAGGGGAATTAGCTCAGCTGGTAGAGCGCCTGCTTTGCACGCAGGAGGTCAGCGGTTCGATCCCGCTATTCTCCACCATCATCCTTTTACCAAATCAAATCATCTATGTTGATAAGCAATACACCCTAAGTTCCTAATAGTTCTTAGTAGAATCTAGTATAAATAGAAAATATGTAAATATATACTTATTTGCTAGATTCCATAAATTCTATAAGGGCTAGATAGATTCTAGATTCTAGAATCTAAATAAAGCCTAATGAGAGTTTTAAGGGAAAGGTAGCTTAAAGTAAGAAGTTTAAGGTGGCTCAAAGTAGCCCAAGATAGCTTAAAGTAGCTTAAAGCAAGAAGCCAAAAAAGTAGCTTAAAGCAAAACGCTTAAGATAGCTTAAAGAGAAATCATCTTAAAGCAAGCATAAATCTTTAATAAGCTCCAAGCCTTTACCTCTTAGCATTCTCATTAGACTTTAGTCTAAGCGTTATTTAACATTTTATTGTCAATAGCCTAAAAAGTATAAAACTACAAGACTCACAACTCTTTATTGTAGAGTGTCTAAGACACACTCAATAAGGCAGTGACTTTAGAATATGTTTTATCCTACTTTAAGCTTAAGAGATTATGAGCAAAAGCGTAATCTCTACCAAAAATAAGCTTAATAAGGGCAAATGGTGGATGCCTTGGGTGATAGAGGCGATGAAGGACGTACTAGACTGCGATAAGCTACGGGGAGCTGTCAAGAAGCTTTGATCCGTAGATTTCCGAATGGGGCAACCCAATATACAGCAATGTATATTACCTTTAATGGAGCGAACCTAGCGAAGTGAAACATCTCAGTAGCTAGAGGAAAAGAAATCAAACGAGATTCTCTTAGTAGCGGCGAGCGAACGGGGAAGAGGGCAAACCAGTAGCTTGCTATTGGGGTTGAGGACTGCAATATCCACTTAGAGAATCTAGCAGAAGTATTTGGAAAGATACATCATAGAGGGTGATAATCCCGTATGCGAAAGATTCTCTATAGGTAGCAGTATCCAGAGTAAGCCAGGACACGAGAAATCCGGGCCGAAGCCGGGGAGACCACTCTCCAACCCTAAATACTACTATCACACCGATAGCGCACAAGTACCGTGAGGGAAAGGTGAAAAGAACCGCAGTGAGCGGAGTGAAATAGAACCTGAAACCATTTGCCTACAATCATTCAGAGCCCTATGATTTATCAGGGTGATGGACTGCCTTTTGCATAATGATCCTGCGAGTTGTGGTATCTGGCAAGGTTAAGCAAACGCGAAGCCGTAGCGAAAGCGAGTCTGAAAGGGCGCTTAGTCAGATGCTGCAGACCCGAAGCGAAGTGATCTATCCATGGCCAAGTTGAAGTAAGTGTAATAGCTTATGGAGGACTGAACTCGTACCCATTGAAACGGGTTGGGATGAGCTGTGGATAGGGGTGAAAGGCCAAACAAACTTCGTGATAGCTGGTTCTCTTCGAAATATATTTAGGTATAGCCTCAAGTAATAGTAATAGGGGGTAGAGCTCTGATTGGGCTAGGGCTGCTCACCGCGGTACCAACCCCTGTCAAACTTCAAATACCTATTACCGTATCTTGGGAGTCAGGCGGTGGGTGATAAAATCAATCGTCAAAAGGGGAACAACCCAGACTACCAACTAAGGTCCCAAAGTTCTATTCTAAGTGGAAAATGATGTGAAGTTACTCAGACAACCAGGAGGTTGGCTTAGAAGCAGCCATCCTTTAAAGAAAGCGTAACAGCTCACTGGTCTAGTGATTTTGCGCAGAAAATATAACGGGGCTAAGATAGACACCGAAGTTGTAGATTATGCGTTAGCATAGTGGTAGAAGAGCGTTCGTATTGCGTTGAAGGTATATCGGCAAGAAGTGCTGGAGCGATGCGAAGTGAGCATGCAGGAATGAGTAGCGATAAAATATGTGAGAATCATATTCGCCGAAAGTCTAAGGTTTCCTACGCGATGCTCGTCATCGTAGGGTTAGTCGGGTCCTAAGCCAAGTCCGAAAGGGGTAGGCGATGGAAAATAGGTTAATATTCCTATACCAATAGTAGTGTGCGATGGAAGGACGCATAGGGTTAGGTGAGCCAACTGATGGAAGTGTTGGTCTAAGACCGTAGATTGGGGGAGAGGCAAATCCGCCCCTGTATTCGAAACTTGAAAGGCTCTTTGAAGTCTTCGGATGGAAAGGAGAATCACTGATACCGTCGTGCCAAGAAAAGTTTCTAAGTTTAGCTACTATTGCCCGTACCGCAAACCGACACAGGTAGATGAGATGAGTATTCTAAGGCGCGTGAAAGAACTCTGGTTAAGGAACTCTGCAAACTAGCACCGTAAGTTCGCGATAAGGTGTGCCGAAAATCCAGCAATGGGTTATTAGGTCTCAGCAAAGAGTCCCTCCCGACTGTTTACCAAAAACACAGCACTTTGCAAACTCGTAAGAGGAAGTATAAGGTGTGACGCCTGCCCGGTGCTCGAAGGTTAAAAGGATTAGTTAGCAGTAATGCGAAGCTTTGAATTGAAGCCCGAGTAAACGGCGGCCGTAACTATAACGGTCCTAAGGTAGCGAAATTCCTTGTCGGTTAAATACCGACCTGCATGAATGGCGTAACGAGATGGGAGCTGTCTCAACCAGGGATTCAGTGAAATTGTAGTGGAGGTGAAAATTCCTCCTACCCGCGGCAAGACGGAAAGACCCCGTGGACCTTTACTACAGCTTGGCACTGCCGATGGGAACATTATGCGCAGGATAGGTGGGAGGCTTTGAAATCTTCACTCTGGTGGAGATGGAGCCATCCTTGAGATACCACCCTTAATGTTTCTGTCTGCTAACTGGCTAGAGTTATCCTCTAGCAGGACAATGTCTGGTGGGTAGTTTGACTGGGGCGGTCGCCTCCTAAAAAGTAACGGAGGCTTGCAAAGGTTGGCTCATTGCGGTTGGAAATCGCAAGTAGAGTGTAATGGCATAAGCCAGCCTGACTGTAAGACAAACAAGTCGAGCAGAGACGAAAGTCGGTCATAGTGATCCGGTGATTCTGTGTGGAAGGGTCATCGCTCAAAGGATAAAAGGTACCCCGGGGATAACAGGCTGATCTCCCCCAAGAGCTCACATCGACGGGGAGGTTTGGCACCTCGATGTCGGCTCATCGCATCCTGGGGCTGGAGCAGGTCCCAAGGGTATGGCTGTTCGCCATTTAAAGCGGTACGCGAGCTGGGTTCAGAACGTCGTGAGACAGTTCGGTCCCTATCTGCCGTGGGCGTAGGAGAGTTGAGGAGAGCTGTCCCTAGTACGAGAGGACCGGGATGGACATGCCACTGGTGTAAGAGTTGTTCTGCCAAGAGCATCGCTCTGTAGCTACGCATGGATGTGATAACCGCTGAAAGCATCTAAGCGGGAAGCCAACTCCAAGATTAACTCTCCCTGAAGGTCGCAGCAAGACTAGCTGCTTGATAGGGTAGGTGTGTAAGCGATAGTAATATGTTTAGCTGACTACTACTAATAGACCGCTTGGCTTATTTATATTAAAGTGGATAAACAATCTAAGGCTCACTGCCTTATTGAGTGTGTCGGTTTTATACTTAAAGGATTCTAGGAAGTAATGACGCTTAGAAGTGTTTAGAGAAGTGCAAAAGACAAAATCTGTCTTAAAGTGTTTAGAATAAAAGCACAAGAAAGATTCTCTTTAAAGTGTTTGCAAATGTTGCTTACAAATATTGCTTGCAATAAAAAGCGATAAAAACATTAGAGAAAGCACCAAGCAAACAAAACAATAACTATAAAACTACCAGAATCTAAGGCTATTGCAATATGTCGTTGTTAATCTCCCTATAGGAAAATGGAAATAAGGGCAAATAGTCTTTTAAAGACCTTTAGATATTTAAAAGGCAAAAAATAAAAGAAAAAATTCTTTTAAAAAAGAAATGCCATCTTTTATAAAGCTTATAAGAAAAGGCTAAAATTATGATTTGTCTTTATTTCCCTTTTCCTTGTGTCTATAGAGAGGAGGACACACCCAGCTCCATTCCGAACCTGGCAGTTAAGCTCCTCTTCGCTGATGATACTGCACTTTGCAAGTGTGGGAATGTAGGTCGATGCAGGGATAGGGAAAATTCTGCAATATTCTATGCGCTAAATAATAAAAGCATCAAAAATAAAATAGAGTAGGGTAGTGTAGAGTTTGGGGGTTGCAATTAAAAGAAAGTTTTAGGATGGTTTGAAAGAGTATCAAAAAAATATTGTGAAGTTTGGGGATTATTGGGGAGTTATTGCAAAAAAGAGTTTTTAGAGAAAAAGAGCGAGGTAGTGTTGTATT
>NZ_MLQN01000055.1 GCF_001854545.1 Helicobacter sp. CLO-3 | reverse complement strand
ACGAGGATTATTGATATGTTTTTATATGTCTGATTGCATACAGAATCTAGACATTCTCTAAGATACTTTTCGACATTGTAGATTGGGATGATGATGGCGACTTTTGGGTTTGTGTTGGTGGGTTGGGTTTGCATATGCTGTCCTTCAAAATATTTTAGCAAAGTTTAAGACCGCAATAATATCACATTATTTTAGAATCCCAAAGCCCCGAGAGCCTAAAACCCAAATTCATAATAAAGCCTTATGATATGCGTTTGGTTTTTGGGCTCATAGAGCCTCACGACGCTTCCGGTATAGTCTGTGAGCGTGGCAGGGTCAGAAGCCTCGATACTCCAATAATCATACGACACGCCAAATCGATTGACAAAGCCCTGCGCGCTCACAAACGACGCGCCAATCTTCCCACTCGCGCCAAAGCCATGCTTTTGCAGCGTATCAAGCGAGCCGCTATTGCCAGCACCTGTGCCATTTGTGAGATGATTGCCTAGCAAAAAGAGATTATACCCGCCTTTGTAGTCTAGACTCCAGCGCCGCCCGAGCACTATCTGCCCCTCTAGCTCAAGCGGGATGTATAGATAGCCCTGCATACGCGGAAGTATATATAAATTCGTCCAGTTGAAATAATACCCCAAACCACTTTGCAGATACGCGCTCGCACGCTCGGTAAATGCGAGCAGATCATAGCCTGCGCGAAGCTTGGAGTCAAAAAAACATATTAGCCATGCTAGTTTTTAGCGCTTGGCCATCGCGCTCGGCATTGCCAGTATCAAGTATGCCGCCGGTGTATGTTCCAAACGCGCTATTGATATCCAGCCAAAAATCAAGCCTAAGCCCGCGCGAAAACACATATCCTAGATTCCCATATATGCCTAGCGGATTCATATCTAGATGCATCACTTCATTGCCGCGCCTATCCACCTCGCCATAGTAATAATACCCCGTAGTTACGCCGATGGCTTTATAGAATCCATTTTTGATTATCGGGCTTTCTTGAGTGCTTTGCGCGTGTAGCGCGGTGTGTAGCGCGCAAAAAGTGGCTAGAAGCAAAAATATTTTCGCGCATGTTTTGGCTAGATTCTGGGTTGGTTTTTGGGCTAGTTTATCGATAGTTCCTATCTGCATATTTCTCATCCACATATTTTTTATCCATTTATTTTTCATGTTGCACCCCCTAGAATCCCACGCCGATTTTTAGCAGCACACTTAGCGCGCTGCCTTTGGGGAAATACACGCTAGAGCTCATACTTGGCAAAAATGAGTCATTGAAGCTTGGCGAATCCGCATTGGTAGTTATCGTGGCGGTGCTACTTTGTGGCAGGGCGGTGTATTTGGCGATGAGGCGGGTGAAAAATCGCGCGCGACGACTTAGCTTGTATGAAAATCCTAGCCCCGCTTTTAGCGCGTAGGTGGCGGTGAAATCGCTTTTTGCTTGGTTGGATTCTGGTGTGAGAAATGTGTAGTTCATCATCATCAAATCCACGCCCGCAAGATAGTAGAATCCAAACTTATCCGCACCAAAACTGCTCGACCCGCCAGCGCCAGCGCCATTTGCGCCCGCATATCCGCTCATCAAGCCCGCCCCGCCCGCGTCATAGAATCCGCCGCTGCGATATATGATGCCCTCCACTTCTATGGGGATGGTGATGCTTGAGGTTACCGCGGAGACATCGCCGATTGCGCCCATTTGCATGGTGCCTGTTTGGATTCCGCTATTTATGTAGATACTTTTGCTGTGGCTTTTGGATGCTAGGTTTAGCCCTAGCTTCAGCCCGAAATCGATTTCGGTGTAGTTTTTTGCGCCGGCGTAGCGCATGTTTGGGTTGGTCACGCTTGGGTTGGCGATGACGAAGCCTTTGGTTTTGTTGCTCATCGGCGAGGAATGTATGTCAAACAAAAGCCCAAGCTTAAAAACATTGCCAAACACATATCCCGCCTCGCCGCCCATACCGCTAGGCAGCGCGCTGGAGCTGGTGGCGGCGTTTTGCAAAAAGAGATAGCTCATATCTATGGTGCCCTCACCATAGAATCCTTTGCGCGGCTCTAGTGCGCTGGAGTGGGTCGCGAGCGCGCACCAAGCAAACGCGCCAAGTAAGAGTGCGGCAAATGTGCGCGAGGGGCGTAAAGTGTGTGATATGTATAAAATGTGTGATGCGCGCAAGGGGCGCGAAGTGGGCGATGTGTGTAAAACGCGCAAGGCGCCAGAATCTAAAACCGCTCGATAAAGCGGGCTTTTATAAAAAGCGCTTAAAAACGATGCTTTTAAAAACTTGTTTGGCATTGGCATCCTTTTGGATTTGGGATTTGGATTCTGCGACTATAGATTCTAAGGATTCTCGCGCTCGCTTTAGCCGCTGGCGCGTTTTGATTTATTGCCGCGTTTGATTTGCCATCGCGCTTGATTTGGTGGCGCGTTTGATTTGCTTATATATAGCGATGCAAACCACAAAAGCCGCATTATATATCGACAAATCTAATGACACTTCAACAAGGCTTCAGCAACACCTCAAAGCGATGCCTCAAAACGACACCTCAATGACACCACATCCAGCACGCGCGCAAATCACGCCGAAACCAGCTTCAGCCCCACGCTACAAGCCAAAATCAGCGCGACAAAAACTAGCTTCATCACACTTTTTTTCTCGCCAAAAAACAGCACGCCCACGATGACGCCACCGCCCGCACCGATGCCCGTCCATATCGCATACGCCGTGCCAGCAGCGATGTCTTTCATCGCCAGCGACAAAAACCCAAACGACACCATAAAAAGCAGCAAAATGCCCAGCAAAAATATCCTTTTGCCAGTCGTCACCAGCTTATTCATCGTGATGACGCCCAGAATCTCCATGCACCCAGCAAGCACCAAAAACACCCAACTCATCGCGCGCCTCCTAGATTCTCGATGTCATCCAAGCCTAGATTCTCGCTTAGCGCGTCCGCTGTTTTGTCGTCGTTTTCGCGGCTGGCGAATTTGAGCCCTATCACGCTTAGCACGAGCAAGGCGATGAGGCTTAGCTTCACCCATGAAAATGGCTCGCCAAAGACTAGCATCTCGCTTATCACCACGCCCGCCGTGCCTATCCCCACAAACACCGCGTAGCACACGCTCACCTCTAGCGCTTTGGTCGCCAATATCATGCAATAAAACGATATGAGGATGCCTACACCTGTGAAAATGTAGAGCGGGAAGCTGTCGGCGTGCTTTAGCCCGCTCACCCAAAAACACTCAATAAATCCGCCAAAAATCACCAGCGCCCACGCGATATTTGGCGTGATGGGGGATTTTGCTTTGCCAGCGGATTCTGGCTTACCGGGAAATTCTGGTTTGCTTGTGGATTCTATTTTGCCGGAAGATTCTGCCTTGCCAGCGGATTCTGCTTTGCTTTGGTTTTGGTTTTTCATGCGACGCTCCTTTTGGTTGAGTTTTTTGTGAGTTTTGATTTGGCTATTTTGCTTTGGGATTCTGTTTGAGCGCAAGATTCTGCTTTTTTGCTGTGGATTTTACTTTTGGATTCTGCCTTGTTTGTGAATTCTACTTTACCGGAAGATTCTGCCTCGCCAGCAGATTTTATTTTTTTGAGAGATTCTGCATTACTTTTGTTTTGTGCCATGTCTCGCTCCCTTTTTGGCGGTTTTTGTTTTTTGTTTTGATTAGTTTCGCTTTATTTCGCTTGGTTTTGTCTGATTTGATTTGGGCGCTTTTGATTGGCTTTTCGCAAAGATTCCAAAACTCGCGCAAATCATGTCATTTTTGCGACTTTTAGTTTTTGACCGGCTAGTCTTTTTTGGTTAATCTTGTTTTTGGTTTATTGTATTTGGTTTGTTTTGCTCGTTTTTGCCTGATTCTACTTGGCCAATCTCGCTGTTTGCTTTATTTTTGTCTATTTTTACTTGGCCGGCCTTTTGTTTGATTTATTTTATTTTAGAATGCCCTAAAAACGCCAGCAAAATTATGCCAATTTTGCAATTTAGTTTATTGGCTAGCTGGCCTTTTTTTGGCATTTTGCTTATTTTTGCTTGGCTAGTTTTTTGCTGCTTGATTTAATTTATTTTGCTTGGTTTTGTTTGGCTTATTTTTATGTATGACTTGATTTGCATGCTTGCGCTGTGACTTAATTTGCGCGTTTGCACTCTGGCGTCTTTGATTTAGCCTCAACCCAAAATGCACCAAATACGCCCCCAACCAAAGCGCAAGATTTTAATGCATTTTGACAAACATTTGGTAATACTACCGCCATGCACCGCACGACAGATAGCGCAAATCAGATTCTGCAAGCAATTTGTAATTTTTCAATCGTCATTACTTAAGAGGCTGACGCTTTACTTCGGATTCTATGAATCCTCACAATGACGAAAATAAGCCAACTTAGATTCTGCAATCAATTTGATATCCGCAAATCGTCATTACTAAAGAAGCTCGCTCTGCTCGCTTTGTGAGGAGTGAAGCGACGAAGCAATCCATCTAAAAAAGGGGTGAATTCTGAATTTATGACAGAATCTAATTTTAGACAGAATTGAGCCTTAAGCTCTACGCGATGTCTTTATGGATTGCTTCGCGGGCAAGCCCGCTCGCAATGACAGAAAACGCAAATAGTGGCAAAATCGTCATTACTAAAGAAGCTAACGCTTTGCGAGGAGTGAAGCGACGAAGCAATCTATTCAATATTAAATGATTAATAATAGCAATCCCAAAAATCCACAGGGATTTTTGCGTAAATCGAGATAGCGACGCGTCAGCGCCAAACCTAGATTCTGGCGGATTTGCAAAATTTGCCAGAATCCAAAATTTGCTTTGCAAATTTTCAGTCAAATCAAATATTCGCGCGTCAGCGCATATCCTAGATTCTGCATAGATTCCACATCGAGAATCTATGCAGAATCCAAATCCCAAACTAGGCAAAATTTTTTAAATCCCAGAACAAAAGCCTTCTTTCGTCATTGCGAGGATTCGCAGAATCCGAAGCAATCTATAAAAGAAAAAAGGATTTTAGATTCTCACTTTATGACAGAATCCAAATTTTGCTAGATTCTGCGCTTTTTTTATAGATTGCTTTGCAGGCAAGCCCGCTCGCAATGACGCAAAAAACAAGCAGTCGCAACCCGTCATTGCGAGGCTTGCGCTAGCAAGGCGAAGCAATCCATCTAAAGAAAAAGGTTATAGATTCTCGATTGTGGCAGAATCCAAATTTTGCAAAACTCGCATTTTATAGATTGCCGCGCCGCACAAGTGCGGCTCGCAATGACAAAAAGCGGGGCTTGCAGAAGTTGCGCGTTGGATTAGAAATCCACGCAGGGATTAGAATCCGATTGGGAATCCGCTTTATCGCGCGGGGCTAAATCCAGCGCGTTTTGGAGGTCAGCGGGATTAACCCAGATAGGGACTTGCCCCGCATAGCCCGTATAGATTATAGGTCTATGCGTAGCGTTAGCCAGTAGTTTCTGCTTGGCAGTATTCTTTGGTAGCGGTTTTGATATCCGCCATTTACAGTAACTGCACCATTATTGGAAGTGGTATCATACAGCGTATAATCCACAAAATTCACATCAAAAATATTATTTGCCGCAAATGTCGCGCTAATATTTTTGGTAAATTTATAACTCAAAGCAAGATCCACCACTTGATAGTCTTTATACCACATGCCTACGACCTCGCGGACATTTGATCTAGCGTTTGAGCCCGCTGCTTGCGTTGGTGTGCGGAATCTACCTTGCCAGCGGATATATGCACTAAAGCCTTTGTATCTATATTCTGGCTTTATGGTGAAGTTGTGTTGAGGGATAGAGTTCACCGGTTCGCCGATGAGTGCGCCGCTTCTTTGCTCGGTGTATGTGTAGGCATAGTTGGCATCCATGGAAAATCCATATATCGGCTTCACCTTTAGTCCCACTTCTGCGCCTGCTGCTATAGAACGGTCTATGTTTCTTGGCTGGGTGCATGTCCCATTTGCTCCAGCTACGCTGGTGCAGAGGTCAGAGCCTGTTATGGTTAGCGTCTGGATTTGGTTACTAAAATCGGTGAAAAACCCTGTCATGATAAGCGAGCCATAGCGGTTTTCCATAGATGCGCTTAGCTCATAGTTCCAGCTGGTCTCTGGGAGCAAATCTTGATTGCCAAATGCGTAAGTAGTGCCGGTAGTCGGAGGAGTGTATCCATTGTATAGATGCGATAGATTTGACACGATTACACCGCTTGCCACACCAGCTTTTAGCGTTAGCCAATTGGTAGGATTGACATTGACATAAAAGCGCGGGTTTGGTATCGCACTAAAAATATCAGAGTAGTTGTAGCGCAAGCCCAAGGTGGTAGAGATGTAGTCATTGATGACATATTGTCCTTCTGCAAACACGGTGTATTGATTCATAGCGCGCTCGAAGCTAGTGCTGCGGTTTAGCAGATTTTCCCAAAAATAATAAAACCCGCCATTAAATATCAATGCGCCAAAGCGGTTGAAATCAAAGGTGTTTTGATATGCTGTTTGTAGCACTATATCTTTGTTTTCTCTCATAGACCCAGCCCAATTGACAGAGTCGCCGCTCACACGCCCAGGATACAATCCACCAGCACCGCTTGTGCCTGTGCCTCGATATGGGTTATCTTGCACATGGTTTGCCCAAAGTGTTTGGGAGTATTGCAGATAGGTAGAGATTTTCCCCCAATTATAATCAGCCTCGTGGCTTAGTATGTGGTTGAATTTGTAAAAATCTCTAATGCTTGCAAATTGGTTTTGGCCAGTATTTAGCGTCCCTGCGCGCGTATAATACGCCTCAGAATCTAGATAGAGATAGTTGTGCGAATCTGGCGTCCATGCGAGCCTGCCGCCTACATTCCAGCTAGTATATCCAGCGGCGGAGTGCGAAGTGTAGGGGTTGGTGCTGGTGCTATTATGTCCTTCTGGACGGCGAAATGAGTTTTGGTCACCATAGCGATAGCCACCGCGTAGGTTTAGAGATAGCAGGTTTTTGATAAGGGGCGTGGTGACATAGGCATTGCCGCCAAAAATGTTGCCAAAGGTATCTGGGTGCTGGGAGAATCTGGATTCTAGCTGCATGCCAGAGGTGGTTTTGTCGGTGTGCTTTTTGGTGATGATGTTGATAACGCCGCCCATCGCATCGCTCCCATAGATGACGGATGCGGGTCCGCGGATGACTTCGATACGCTCTATCATGGAGAGTGGAGGCATAAATGAGGTGAATGTCCCGCTGAAGCCATTGGCATCAAAGCCTTGTGCGACATTTTGGCGTTTGCCATCGATGAGGATGAGCGTGTAGGCGGAGCCGAGGCCTCTCATAGAGATGGTGTTGCCGCCGGTTTTGCCTGCCTCGACATAGACGCCGGGGACATCTTGCACTGCATCGCCGATGTCGCGGATAGGGCGAGAGAGGATGTCTTCTTTATCCACGATGCTAATGCTCGCTGGTGCGTCGCGCAGGCTTTGCGCGTAACCGGAGGCGGTGACGACTTGTCTAGCGAGGTCGCGCGTTTCGAGGTCATCGTTATTTGTGGATGCGCTTGTGTTTTGGCCGCTCGTGCTGTCGGCTGGCGTGGTCTCGGCTATGGTTTTGGGGGTGTCGGTGTTTGCGCTTGTGTCGCTTGCGCTCGCGCTGGTTGCATTGCTGGCGCTGGTTGTGTTG
>NZ_MLQN01000054.1 GCF_001854545.1 Helicobacter sp. CLO-3 | reverse complement strand
CGGTGCCTTGCATTGTGGCATCTTGGGTTTTAACATCTCGCATTTTAGCATCTTGCGTTTTTTTATCACTCATCCTTTGCCTTTCATAAAATATTTGAAATCAATAAACAAAGCGCATATTATACAATATCCTTGCAGGATTTATAGCGCGAAATTATCGGCGCGAGATTCCAAAAACGCGTAGCAAATTTTGGTGAAACGCCTAGCCCTTCGCTTTCACTCCACCATTTTGCATTTTTGCGTGAAGATGCCGCAGATATTTAGCAAAATAGCCACGATTAGCACGAGGAAAATCCCCGCTGTGTAGCCCTCGCTCATATCATGCAAAAGCCCCACGAGAAATGGTCCGCTTGCTGCGATAAGATAGCCAAAGCCCTGCGCCATCGCGGAGAGCTTGATAGCAATCGCTGTGTTTGCGCTCTTTTGCGCGATAAAAAGCAGTGCCAAGCCAAACACGCCACCCATAGGAATCCCGATGCAAACCATGCTAAAAAGCAGCGCCGCGCGAGAATCCAAAAGCAAAATCATCACATAGCCCACCACATACATCCCACAAATCGCCGCCATATACCATGGCTTGTATCGTTCGCGCATCTTGGATATCGCCAGCGGTCCTAGCATCGCCACTGGGAAGGAGGCTAGCTGCATATAAAGCAGCAGGCGCGTGCCATATTCGAGGCTGTAGCCTTTGGATGCGATGATGAGCGGCAGCCATGTGAAAGTGCAGTATGCCACAAAGCCTTGCAGCCCCATAAATAGCGTGATGCGCCATGCGTTTTTGTTTGCTAGCAGGCTTTTGGTGGCGAGCTGCTTTGGCTTGGGACGCGAAAATCTATGGTTTTTTATCTCTGGGTAAAAAAGCACGATAGCAATGAGCGCAAAGCCTATCCACACAAACATCGCGAGCCTTATGCCAAGCGCGTCGATAAGCGGCAGGGCAAGGGCTATGCCAAGGATGGAGGATAGGTTTAAAAATAGCGAATACACGCTCATCATCGTGGGCGCGTTTTTGGGGAATTTCTTTTTGACAAAGCTTGGGATGACGACATTTCCCACCGCGATGCCAGCGCCCATGAGCGCCATACCGACAAAAAGCCCGCCCACGCCACAAAAGCTACGCACCACCTCGCCAAGCGCGATAGCACAAAGCGCGATGAAGAGGATTTTGGTATTGGAAAAATACGCCACGATGAAAGAGATGCTGCCAAATGCGATGAGGGGGATGGAGTTTAGCAGCCCTGCTACGGAGCTAGAGATGCCATAATACGCCCTGATAGCCTCGATGCTTGGTCCCATGGAGTTGATAGGCGCGCGGAGATTTATGGTGACTGCTGCCATGATAGCTAGGCTTAGCCAGAAATATGTTTTTTTGTTTAGCATTTGCGCTCCCCATTGGATTATGGATTGTGGATTGTGGCTTGCTTGCGTGGTTATTTATTGCATGGGGTATTTTAGCACTATTTTGGTTTGAAGTGGATTGTGGGGGTTTATAAAAATGAGAGGTGTGCGAAAAAATAGATTCTAGCGCAAAAGGCTGGAATCTAAAAAACAAAATTTAAAAAAGCGCAAATGCGGATTTTGGCTAGGAAGTGGGTTTGCGCGGATGGATTCTGGTGCAAAAGAGGCGGAATCCAAAAGGCGCAGAATTTAAAAAGCGGGACACAAAAAGCGAGAATCCAAAAAAGGCAGAATCTAAAAATGTGGATTTGGATTCTGGCAAGCTTTTGGTTTAGCTTGCCTTATCGCGCTTCGCAGAATCTAATCTATAAATCAAATATATGTAATTATTTTATCAATATCCATTTCTTTGCCGGTTTTATCCATAAGTTTATAATTTAGTTTTGTAAGCCAGTCAGCGATTGCTTCCTCTATGCACGCGAACTGCTCTTTGGCATCCATTTTTTCATATTTGCTGCCTTTTTCCCTAATTACCGATAAGATTAATGAACTAAATTTAAACCATAGACACAAATCCAAGTCATATTTTTGCAGAAAAGTTTTCCAGTCATCCTCGAATTCATATGCATAATCCCATACATCATCGCTTGATTGAAGCCCTAATTTATCTGCGATCCCTTCATCATCAAATATGCTATTTGCTGCTGATAGCAACCATACCTCAAGAAGATCCACATCAAACATTACAAGGAAGTCCTCAAACTCTTCAGATTCTGCAAGCATATTAAGAAAAATTTCATGATTTTCATCATCTTGCTCTTGGTATTCCGCAGCATTTTCTTTTTCTATATATTCCTCTTTTGTGTTGGAGGCAGGATTTTTGGATTTTGTCTCGCGTTCTTGCTTCTGCTTCTTCTCTTTTCTCATATCAGAGATTGTTTTAAAAGCCACTTCGCTTTCTACATCTTTTTCGGTGTAGATTCTGCGCTTTAGCTCTAGCCTTTTGCCAAACACCCCATCAATAGCGTCTTTAAAATCCTCTATGCGCTCGCCAAGCTCTGCTAGCTTTTGTTTCAAGCCTTTTGTGTCTTGCTGTTTTTTGAGGTTTTCTATACGCTTATATAAAGTGCTATCCATATCATCAAAGTTAGATTCTGCCAAATCCGCCGCCAAGCCAGAGAGTTCTCTATTTTTGAGATTTTTCTCCACTATAGCTTTTAGCAAATCTTTTTGGCATTTTTCATCTATAGCGTAGAGGTCTTTGACAAGGCTTTTGTGTATATTGTGGCTTTGGGATTCGAGGTTTAGCAAAAAGTTTTGCAAAGAGCTTTTTTTGAAAGCGTATTCTTTGCTTCTTTTGGCGCTATATGCGCTTATGCCTTTAAACTCTATACCATAATCCTCCAAAGTCTCCTCGACTATATCTAGGATAGATTCTATATCATCTTGAGATTTTATGTCTGCTTTGTTTAGGATGACAAAAAGCTCTTTGCGCCCCAAATCCAAATCGCGCAAAAACTCTATATCAGATTCTCCTATGGTGCCATTTGCATCAAGTCCCACAAGCCAAAACAGCACGCTAGCCTTGTTTAGATACTCTTTTGCTGTTTCTATGTCTTGGTGCGTGTGTCCTGCGCCTGAAGGGTTGTATCCGGGCGTGTCGATGAAGCATAGCTTTTGATGACTCATCTTTACGCCAAGCACCATAAATGGCACGATGTCTTTGATATTGAAATCAAACGACTTGATAAAATCATGCGAGAATCTAGCATGGGTTTTATCGCCCATTTTTTGCAGATCGACATACGCGCCGCTATTGGTGATAGCTAAAGAAGTGGTGATAGTATCATGAAAAACATAAGTAGGGATAGCAGTAGTGGGTGCGATGTCTGTAGCTAGGCTAAATTCTTTATCCTCCATAAAAGAGCTGATAAATGCGGATTTCCCCGAGCTAAATCCACCGCCCACAGCCACTATGGTGTTTTGGTAGAGTTTGGAGCAGGCGCAGACGATTTTTAGGTTTTTCTCTATGCCTTTTAGCTTGGTATAGGCTTCTAGCTCATCGTTTAGATCCTCGCCCTCTGTGCTAAATGCATGCCATTTTTCAAGGCAGGCTTGAAACTGCTTTAGCGCCTCGTTTTCAAGCTTGGCAGCAAGTATGCTTGAAGTGAAGTTAAATTTGAAGTTTGTATCTTCTAGCTTTTGCTTGGTTTGGTTTAGATTCTTGCTTGTCGCGCTAAGCTCGCTTTGGGTTTTTGCTAGATTTTTATTTGTCGTGCTAAGCTCGCTTTGGGTTTTTGCTAGATTCTCGTTTGTCGTGCTAAGCGCGTTTTGCGTTTGCTCTAGATTTTTATTTGAGATATTTAGCTCATCTTGCGTTTTTGCTAGATTCTCGCTCGTCGCGCTTAGCTTATCATTTAGATTCTGCTTTTCTGTGGCAAAATCTTGCTTTAGGCTTGCTAGCTCTGATGCTAGCTTTTGGTTTTGTGCCTCGTATTGCTCGCGCTCTTTGGATGAGAGGGAGGAAAATAATTTTTTGAAAAAACTAAGCATTGTTTATCTCCTTTAGATTTTGTAGCATGTTGGTGTATTTTTCTATCGCAAGCTCTTTGTTGCCAAGCTCACTTTCAAGCCTTTTTAGCTCCTCTTCATAGGAGGCAAAAATATCTTTCGCCACATCTTTGGCTTTTAGATTCCGCTCTAGGTTTTTGGTGAAGTTATTTATATCCCTAGTGACTTCTCTAGCAAATTCACTCATAAAATCACGCGCTTTTTCTATAAACTCTTCTGCTTCATAGCGCTGTAGCTTCCCACTTTTTTTGAGCTCATCTGGTAGCTTGTCGCTATAGTCAAACTCTGGAGTCTTTATAGAATCCACTATGCTTTTAATCATTTTTGATATAGATAGCCAATCCAAATCCTCATCATCAAAAGTTTTTCTAAGCGTGCCTATAAGATTTTTGTTAAGTCTTTCTTCTTTCCAATGTCGGCGCTCTTTGGCGATTTCATTGTTAAGCAAATCTTGGACTTTGCAAATCACAACATCCAAAGCATTGCGCACATCTCCAGCATGGACGATATTAATAGTCTCATATTCTGTTTTAGTGCTACCCCAGCTAAAAGGGTTATACCAGCTAGATGCACTCACTTTATAAGACCTTTCCTCTGTGCCTTGACTATCTTTAAGGGCTTCTTGCCCCTCTTTGAAATACTCCGCTTTTTTAGCCTTCAGCCCTTCATCTAGCTTGATTTTAAAATCAAGGCATTCATTATCGTATGTCTCGCTTAGCTCAAAGCTAGCTTTTGCTTTCTTATTACCAAGCTCCTTGATCTGCTTCTCGATAGTCGCCTTGTCTTTGGAGTTTAGCTCATCGATGCTTTCTTGCAGGATTTTTTCTATGCCTTGCGCGTAGGATTTGAAAGTGGCTGTTTTGGCTTTGGTGTATTCAGCGATTTTGTCTTGTATGATTTTGTCTTTGTTGGCGCGGATATCATCTAGGTTTTGGCTTATGGTGTCTATATTTGCGATGAGTCCTAGATTCTCGCGCGCTGTGGCGTCATTGGCGAAAAAGTCTTTGTAGTCATCGTTTAGATTCTCCCATACTTTTTGCATATTAGAATCCCATGAAGATTTATCACCAAAGCTTTTTAGCATCGCATAGCATGCGCCAGAGGTGAGAAGCAGCGGGCTAGATATAAGCTTATCGATGGTTTGCTTGATTTTTTCAGAGGTTCTTTCTTGCTTGAAATCAGTCATGGTGCTTTTGAAGTTTGCGCTAAGAGTTGAGCGTATATAGTCCAAAGCACCGCTTATAGTCCCGCCGCCTTCTTCTCTGGCATTGGTAAAAAGCTGATTATCTGTCTGGGAAGCTAGGATCCTAAACTCGCAAATCCCCTCTTTATCGCTTATCCTATCTAGCAGGTTTAGATCATCTATGCTTAGAAACTGCCCAGCAGGCGATATCAAAAACACCGCATCGCAATCTTTTAGCGGCTTTTTTGTCCGCTCTTCTCTTGATACGATAGGGTCGTTTATCCCGGGACTATCGATGATTTGCATATCTTTGAGGGTTTCTAGGTTTAGCTTTATCGTCACAGATTTGGTGAAGGGCATATATTTGCCTTCTGCGCCTACATAGTCTTGCAAGACATCTTTCAGATCTTCAATGCTTGATGCATCTAGATTCTTTGGCAGTGTGGATGGGTTTATGCCGCTATTTTTAATTTTTTCGTGCTGTTCGTATGAGGCGTATAGAGTGGTGTTTTTTAGCTCTCTTTCGACGCTTTTTTGGGCTATTTCTCTTTCTTTGGCTTCGTTGAAGTCTATCGCTCCGGTAGCTTGGTCTTTTTTAGATTCTGCCCTTTTTCTTTTTTCTTCTACCTTTTCTTGCACTCTTCTTTGGAATTCTGCTTGGTATTTGGCATGCTCTTTTTTGATCTCTTCCAAATCCTCTGCGCTAAAAAAATCAATGCTAGCCGATAGATTTTCGTCATATTCTAGTATCGTAAGCGCTGCTGTCATGGGCGTGGCTGCCTTTGGCAAGATGTCTTTGCCATCGAAAAATAGCGCATTTAGCAAAGAGCTTTTGCCAGCTTTTACCCTGCCTACTATGCCAAGCCTTAGCACTTTGCCAGCGGTTTTGCTATTTTCTATCCATTTTTTGAGCTCTTCGCTTGAGCTTATAGCAAACTCATCGCGCAAAGCCGCAGTCCTCGAGCCTAGATCGTTGCTAGCGATGAAATCCTCTAGCTTTAAAAATTTTTCTACGACTTGCATTTTTGCTCCTTAAAAAGTTTTGTTTGAAAGCTCGGCGATTTGAGCTTTGATGTTTTGGAGATTGGCGATTTCTTGTTCTATGTCGCTGGCTTTGCTTTCTTGCTCTTTGGCGCTTTTTGCTATCTCTTCTTCTTTTTGCTTGATTTGCTCTTCAAATTTTAAAGCTATCGCATCAGTGGCTTGGCTTATGTATTGGTTGAAAATAAGCGGCAGATCTGTTTTTAGCTTGGCTTTGATAGAGGGCACGACTTCGCTTTCAAATTTCTTTTCTAGCTCTTTTTTTAGCAAGAATTGGTTTAGGTATTGCAGAAGAGGGCTTAGAATCTTTCCTGTCAGCACCACTGTCGTCTTGACAAATCCTATCGGCAAGTTGGCAAGCACCTCGCTTGGTTTATTGTGTTTGGCAGATGACAAAGCGCTATCCAAAATCTCACCAAACCCCATGCTAAAACCTGTATCTCTTAGGTTTGCATTTACCTTGCTTAGAGCGTGGTTGAATCCTTGCATGATGTCTTGGTGCAAATCTCTTGCTTCATCTGTTATTTGCGGTATGACTATATTTCTCACTATGGAGTTTATCTCCGAGTTGAATACATTGGGAAGCTGCATACAGCCTATCAATGACGCTTTTTGCGCTAGCAGCGCGCCTTCAACAGCATTTATGATGCTATCGATATTTTTCCCAGCATATTTACTCTCCGCTTTAGCCAAAACGCCATCCCGCGCATTTTTGACTTCTTGCACACCAAGAGATAGATTCTCTAGAATCTTTGCTATGTCTTCTTTGGAGGATTTTAGGACGCTTATTTGGGTGTTTATGCTGGATTCTGTCTGAAAATAGTAGTTTTTCAAGTCGTCTTTGTAGATCTTTTCAAAAAGCGCCTCTGGCTTGATGCCTGCGAGGATGTTTTGGAATTCTTGGGCGCTGTTTTTTGAGGTCAAAACCAGCTCTTTTTGGTAGTCAAACTCATCTTGAAGCTGCGCTTCTATGGCTTCTTTGACGCTTTGTAGCTCGGCATCGCCGCGCAAGTTTGTTTTGCTAAGGCAGAAGGTGAAGCCTTTGCCAACGGTCATTATGTTTTGGATTTCTCGGATTATGCTTTTTTTGATGATGCCATCTTCTACGCTTATGACGATGATAAAATACACGCCTTTTGCGAGATAGCTTAGTATCGCTTTGTTGTGATCTGCTAGAGGTGCTTCAAAGCCCGGCATATCTACGAGAATCAAAGGCTCGATTTGCTTTAGTTTTGGCTCGTTTAGATAGAGGCGCAAAAACTCAAAATCCGCCGCTTGATTTTTGATAGATTCTGTCTGGCTTAGCTCAAAGCGCACGCTGCTGCCATCGCTTCGCACCGCCTCATAATAGCTGCTGTCAGCATAGATAAGCTCTGTCGCCATCGCTGTCTCTGGCGTGATGCTGGTAGATAAAATATCTTTACCCAAAAACTGGTTGATAAGCGAGCTTTTGCCAGCGCTGAAACCGCCAACCACTGGCACTATTAGCCTTTTTCCCTCGATAGCTTTGATAAGCTCATCTTGCTTATTTTTATCCACTGCTGCTATGTCTTGCGTCTTTTCTTTGACAAAGCTTACAAAATCGATGTATTTTCGCTGAATTTCTAGCATGGCTAGCCCCTTTTTAAAAGTTAAAAAAATATTATACATTAC
>NZ_MLQN01000053.1 GCF_001854545.1 Helicobacter sp. CLO-3 | reverse complement strand
CGCAAAAAGCAAATAGCATAAATAATAAAATATATTTTTTCATTTATATCAGCTCCCAAATAATTTCACAGCGATAAGCATTTGCCCGCCACATTATACCGCAAAATATCCATGAACACACCTAAGCTTGTTCGGCATTGTTTTTGAGCTTGCTTATTTGTTCTTTGTTATTTACCATTTTCTACCTTTTTTAAAAAGAGGGCATGTTTCAAGGCCTCTATCCACAGAAATAGAAAAATCTTTATCCGGAATTAAATGGTGGCGGTGACTATACCATCTGACATAAAAGCTTAGGCGTTCTATATTATCTTGTGTTGCGTTTTTATCTTTAAAAAACATATTTGACGAAACAGAAATTCTACCATCAAATGTTTCAAAAGAATATACATATCGTCCTGATCCATTAAGAAATAAGTTATTTTGTATATAATCCCAATCCAACTTATCTAAGCTTGTATTATAATAAGCCAGAACCTTATTATAATATTCTTCAGAATGTATATCTCCTTGATAAATATCTTGATCTAATTCGCACATTTTTTTAAACTTATGGTAACTCGGTTGCCAACTATAAGGCACAAACCAACCCCAGCCAACACACCCACCAAATAAAAACACAAGCGGGGCTATAGCGACAAAAAGCCTAAGGGATTTGAGAAGTTTGAGAAGTTTAAGCGTTTTTGGTGATTTGAGCGATTTAGGCGATTTGGGCGATTTGAAAAATCTAAGCAATTTTGGCGATTCAAGAAGCTTGAGCGATTTAAACAAATCCACCCCCGCGCCCATAATCCAAGCGGGCTTTGGTGATTTGGGAAGTTTGAGTGACTTAAACTTTGTCGCGCCAGAATCCACTTTGCCAAAAGCTTTTGGCGACTTAGGCGATTTGAGCCTGCTACTCACACCCCACACAAGCGCACGAGATTTAGGCGATTTTGGCGACCTAAGCAAACTAAAAGATTTTAGAGATTCAAACATTTTGCATTTTTCTATCATTTTGTATGTCCTTTTGTGTTTCATGGATTCTATAGACTTATTCTATAAAAGATGAAAAAATCTTGCCATTTTGCACCTCCTTAGATTCTATAAGAATCTATAGACAAGGCGAAATAGATGAGATTTTATCATTTTATCCCGCGGTTTTATCAAGAAAAAATAGATTTATACGGAATCTAAATTTGTAAATCTTGCATTTATGGTTTACTAAAGAAACTCGCTCACTCGTTTTCTAAAGAAGCTAACGCTTTGCAAGCAACAAAGTTGTGAAGCAATCTATTTTAGAAAATTATAGTTTTGCTTCTAGGCTTTGCAAGTTTAGTGCGCTGGCGTGGGCGACTTGCCCTAGCGATATGCCGCTGTCGTTGGTAGGGGCTATGTGGTGGAAGGCGTAGGGCACGCCATTTTGCCTAAAAAGCGCACCTATCATCTCGCACAGCGCCTTGTTTTGAAACACACCGCCGCTAAATCCCACGCGAAATCTAGCACGCGCGCGCGCATCCAGCCCAGCGCGAAAATCTAGTGCGAAATCAAGTGCTATGCAAGCTAGCGTGTATAAAAATCTATGCGCGATGCGCCCCATTTGCGCGCTTGGCAGAGAAATTTGTAGCGTGTTTTTGTCTGTCAATGTTTTTTTATCTGCGCTTTGTGGGTCGTTTTGGCTCGCGCTTTGACAATTTTTTTGGCAGTCGTTTTGGCTTGCATTGTGGCTGATATTTTGGCGACTTTTTAGCTGTTCTTTTTGCTGGTTTTCTGGGCGCGCGCTTTGGAAAATATCCTCGCATAGCTCATGGATGAGCGCCTCCCATAATATTATTTTGTGCGGTATTGTTTTGTGATTATCGCCGCTTGTGATGTGGTATGTATAAGGCTTATGCATACCAATCGCGCGCCAAATGGATTCTGCAGAATCCAAATCACTAGCACCAGCCACGCTAGCAGAATCCAAATCGCCAGATTCTCGCGCGCCGCTCTTAGAATCCAAATCACTAGAATCCAAAATTTTAGATTCTGCAAAGTTTGTAAAATCCCGCGCGTCGCCCCTAGAATCTAAGCTTTCAGAATCTAGCTCAGCAGAATCCGCCTTTTCGCCGCCGCTATGCCTAGCATTTTCTAGCGCAAACTCAAACGCCAGCGACTCTAGCAGTGCGCCCGCCTCGCCCTCATAGCTTGTGTGCGTGAGCGCGCCTAGCAGATGCGCCACCCCATCGATAAGCCTGCCAATCGAGCTTGTAAGCGGCACAAACATATTTTTATCGCCAGCAAACGCGTTTTTATCGCTCACGCCCGCGCTTTTGCCACTCGCACCCGCGCTAGATTCTGGCGCTTGGCTTAGCGATTTGCGCGCGATGATTTGCAGCGCCTTTGGCAGCGCCGCCTCATAATGCGCTATCGCCGCCTCATGCTTGGCGCGCAGGGCTAGTACATAGGCGATGCGCGCGATGTCTTTTATCGCCGCCTCGCCGCCCAGCAGCGCAAAAGGCTGCAGCGCGCCCACACGCCGCGCGCGCGCAAACCCGCCATACAAAAATTCGCCACCCCACACGCTGCCATCCTCGCCAAGCCCGCTACCATCCCAGATGATGCCTAAAATCTCATCATCCGCGCTCTGCGCTATCTCGGCCAAAATCGCGCAAAGATGCGCGTGGTGGTGGTAGATCTGGATATGTTTTGGCGTGGTGTGTGTGGTGTGTGTGGCGTTTTGTGCGCCGCTCGCTATTTCTCGCGCCAGCCTAGTCGTCTCATATCGCGGATGCATATCGCTCACCACCACGCTAGGCGTGAAATGATACAGCCGCGCGAAAAACGCTAGATTCTCGACATAGCGGCTATGTGTGGCGAGATTTTTCATGTCGCCGATATATGGCGTGATGAGAAAGCTGCTTTTTTGCGCTAGGCAGGGGCTCACCTTATCCTGCGCGCCAAGCGCTAGCACGCTAGCGTCACCCTGCGCGCCAAAAATCCCAAGACTCACGCGCTTTGGCGCAAACCCGCGCGCAAGGCGCAGAGGGCGGATTTTGCCATCGATATAGCGCACGATGCTATCATCGATGCCATGATAAATCGCCCGCTCAAAATCCAAAACAAAGCGCGCGATATGTGAGAGCCCTGCCGCCTGCGCACCATGCGTAATGATGGGCTCGGAGTGGATGTTAGCACTCGTGTAGATGATGGGCGCATTTAGCTTTTTTAGCAGTATGTGATGCAGCGGCGTGTTTGCTAGCAAAATGCCTATGGTGCGGAGGTTTGGCGCTATCGCGTGGGCGCAGATTTTTGGCGCGCTTGGCGCATGTAGTGGATTCTGGCTGTTTTGCTCGCTATTTTTTTGCGCTTTTGTGGCTGCATTTTTTGACACGCTTGCAGAAGTCAGCACATCATCGCTTAGATTCTCGCGCTGCATCGCTAGCACGATAGGCGCGCCTGGCGCGCTAAGCGCGGCTTTTTCCGCGTCATTTAGCACCGCGATTTCTAGGGCTTGCTCCATAGATGCGCACATTATCGCAAAGGGCTTTTGCGCCCGCGCCTTGCATGCTCGAAGCTCCATGATTGCCGCTTCATTGCTCGCATCGCACACGAGCGCAAACCCGCCAAGTCCCTTGATGCAGACTATCTCACCGCTTTTTATAAGCGTGGCGGTGGATTCTAGCGCGTCTTTGTCGCGTGCGATGATACGCCCCTCATCGCTTGGCGCGGCGGCGTCGATGAGCCTAAGCTCCACAGCGCATTCATTGCAGGATATGGGCTGCGCGTGGTAGAATCTGCTGGCTGGGTTTGCGTATTCAGCGGCGCAGTGCGCGCACATCGCAAAATCTCGCATCGCCGTGCGCACCCTATCATAGGGCAGGTCGCCTATGATGCTGTAGCGCGCGCCGCAGTTGGTGCAGGTGGTGAGGTGGTAGAGATAGTGGCGGCTTGTGGGCGTGAAGATGTCGCGCAGGCAGTCCCGGCAAACCGCAGAATCTAGTGGTAGCGCAGAATCTAGCGTGATGTTTGGGTGTGCGCTAGTTTGGGCTTTGGCGGTTTTGTCTGATTGGCTGGTAAAGTCGCTGGTGTCGCCAAAGTCGCTAGAATCTATAGATTCTAGCGCGCCTCTCAACTCAAGCGAGTCAAAAATCACAAAATCATCGTTTGGGCGCTTGGTTTGTGTTTTACCTTGCGCTTTGTCTTGCAAAAAATCGCGCAGATATAAAGGCAGGCTTTGGGGCGTGCTCGCGGCGCTGGTGGTGTGTGTGGCGCTGGCGGATTCTGCGCTAGAATCTGCTTTTTTGCTGCTGCTAGATTCTGCGTTTTGGGTTTGATTGGATTCCGCGCTGCTGTGCTGGCTGGATTCTGGCGGCAAATTTTTGAGAGTTTTAAGCGCGAAATTTTCTAGCGGGCAAATCTCTATCATATCGATGCGCGCTAGATGCGGCAGCTCGGCAAAAATAGCGCTTATCAGCGCGCCAAACTCGCGCCCAGAATCTAATCTCGCAGCATTCATAACTGCACCCCGCGCGCTTTTTGGCGCAAAAACAATCGGCGCAAATTTGACAAATCTAGCAATTTTGGCAATTTTGGCAGTTTTGGTGCTAGATTCTCGCGCGCCAGAATCTAAATCGTGAGAATCTACCACGCCAGAATCTAAACCGCGAGATTCTGCCTTGCCAAAATCCACGCCAAAGCCACCGTGCAAATCACGCAGATCCCAGCCCCACGATACACTTGCTATCAGCAAGCCATCGCCATTTATATTGCAGACGCCGCCCTTTACTCCCAAGCTTTTGGCGATGCGATAGATACAAGGGCGAAATCCCACGCCCTGCACGATGCCCCTAAATACGATAGCTAGCATCACAGACCGAGCCCATCACCGCGCGCCAAAATGCCAAAAGCCACACAAAATCCACCAAAAGCCACGCCAAAATCACGCATAAAGCTGCATAGTCACGCAGTGCAAACTACCATGCCAGCGTATCAGCGTGCGCGCATCCACGCCGATGACTTGCCGATTTGGCAGCGCTTCGCGTAGCATTTGCAGCGCCACATCATCGTTTTTGTCCGCGTATGTAGGCACGAGCAGCGCGCCATTGACAAACAAAAAGTTCGCATAGCTAGCCGGCAGCCGCGCGCCGCCCTCATCATATATCGCGCTGACAAAGGGCAGGCGCACGAGATTATAAGGCGCGCCATCTATCGTGCGAAGCGCTAGGATCTCTTGCTCCATCGCGCGCAGCGAGTCATAATGCTCATCATTCTCATCATCGCACGCGATGTAGGCTATCGTGTCAGGCGTCAAAAAGCGCGCTAGCATATCAATGTGGCTGTCGGTGTCATCGCCCGCTAGGTAGCCATTTGCAAGCCATAGCACGCGCTTTATGCCAAGCGTGTCGCGCAGCCTCCTCTCTATGTCGCTTTTGGTGTAGGTGGCGTTGCGATTTGGCTCTAGGAGGCAGGCGCTTGTGGTGAGCGCGCTATATGCGCCATCGGTGTCGATGCTGCCGCCTTCAAGCACGAAGGGGTGGGATTCTAGCGCGCCTTTTAGTGCGCCTATTTTGTGGAGGTTTGGTGTGATTTGGTTGTCAAAATTTGCGCCAAATTTCAGCCCCCAGCCGTTGAATACGAAGTTTATGAGGCGTAGATTTTGGCGTGTTTGCGCGTTTGTTTGCTCGCTTGGCGCGTTGTCGTGTTTTGGTGTGGTGCTTTTTGGCGCGCTTTGAGTAGAATCTAGCGCATTTTGGCTGGCATTTGGTGCGTTTTGTGGCGCTAGATCCTCCACGCTTATCGCGCCAAAGTCGCGCGCCCAAGTGTCGTTTGTCGGCACGAAAGCCAGCTTTATGCGCTTATTTACCGCGATGGTGGTGAAAGGCGTGATTTTTGGCGCGCTAGATTCTGGGCTAGAATCCAAAGTCGCATCCGCGCCAGAATCCAAGCCAGCCCCACCAAACCGCGCGCGCAAAAACGCCAGCCCCTGCGTATCCTCCACATCCACGCACACCAGCACATCCTCAAACCTCGCAATCGCCGCGATGATATCGCCAAAGCACTCGCGCGCCTCATCGATATGCGCCGCCCAGTCGCTATTCTCATGCGGAAAAGCCAGCAGGATAGCGCTCTGCTCCTCCCACTCTGCCTTTAGCCGCCTCGTATTTGCACTATTTGCGCCATTTGCACCACTCGCGCCAGAATCCAAATTTTGAGAATCTAAAACCTTTGCCATATTTGCCACCTTATAAATATACAAGATATTTTTGCGCTAGATTCTAGCAGATTTCGCCTAAAACTTGCTAAGTCTATTTGCAAAACGCACAACCTTGACAAAACGCATATCTTGGCAAAACGAGCCCGCTAAACAAAAACAAACAAAACAAAAACACACTTATCAAAAACACATTTGCAAAACATAAGGAATGCTTTTTGCTTTGCTTGCGTCATCACATAAGGATCGGAGCTTAAAGGACATGAAGTCAGCTATAAAATGGATTTTGCAACCGACATTTGGCTATCAAGCGCAAGCCAGCGCCAGCGCACACTTACGCGCGCAAACACAATCACAAACCCGCGCGCACACACTAGCCAAAACCCAAAACAAACCCCAAAAACTCGCACTATTCCTCGCCACACTCGCGCTTTGTGCGTCATTGCAGATCATGAAAGCCGCTGAAGGCGATCCAAACATGGATAGAGATATGCTAGCTGATAGAGGTGCGCGCTATGATGATGGCGGGCTGCCACCACCCTCGCAAAACCCAGCACTCTCGCAGAATCTAGCCGATACGCTAGGTGCAGGCGATATGCCGCCAAACTTTGGCGCGCCAAACCAAGCCCCCGATGATATACGCGGCTCTGACTTGCTGCCACATCAATACCCCATGAGTGATAGGCTGACATCGCCAGACATCCCTACAGCGCAGCTAAAAGCTGCTATCGATGCGACCAAAAAAGGCGATCTCATCACGGCATTTGGGCTTTTCAAAAGTTCGTGCGAAGGCGGGAATCCATCCGGGTGCTTTGGACTTGGCACGATGTATGCCTCTGGCAGAGGTGTCGAGCTAAATATGCAAAAAGCGCAGCAATACTACGAGATGGGCTGCTCTGCGGGCGATCCGACCTCTTGCACCAACCTAGCCATGATTTACAATGAAAAAAGCGGCGCTAGCAAAGATGACAAAGAACTTGCCGTGCAGTTTTATATGACCGCATGCCAAGCCGGCGATGCCATCGCTTGCAACAACCTAGGCTTCATGTATGCCAATGGCGATGGCGTGAATAAGGACTTTTTCACCGCGATCCGCTACTACAAGCTAGCGTGCAATGGCGGCAGCAATCTCGGCTGCTACAACCTAGGCTTGCTTAGCAACACCCAAAACATCTATGGCAAAAACAAATCCTCACTCTCCAAAGCCGACCTAAACTACGCCGCATGCAACGCCGGCGATATCAAAGGCTGCAGCAACCTAGGCTGGATGTATGCCAATGGGCTTGAGGGCGCGCCACTTAGCTATGCCTACGCGGCGAAATACTTCAAAATCGCGTGCGACTCCGCCGATGTCAAAAGCTGCAGCAACCTAGGCGTGCTCTACCAAAAGGGGCTAGGCGTGACGCAAGACACCAAATACGCGCTCGATCTGTATGCGTATGCGTGCAACTCGGGGCTGCAACAAGGCTGCGACAACTATCGCATCCTAAAACAAGACTTGCAAATCAACCCAAACCCCACATACACCACCAAGCCCCAGCCTTCAAGAAAGCCGAGTTTTTATAGTCGCTAGGCGCGGTTATTGCGCGGTTATTAATTAGGTAGTTGTGGTTATCGCCACTCTGGCGCGGTTGTCATTGCGAGCGGGCTTCACCCGCAAAGCGAAGCGTTAGCTTCTTTAGTAATCCATAATTAAAAGCCAAAATCTGACCTGTGCATTTTTTATTTATTAGATTCTAGTTTTCTAGTCGCCAATCCTTTGCGTTTATCCTTGTTGCTAGTCGCATTCCTTTCGCAGGGGGACAAGGGGGCTTGAATTGCTAAAGAAACTTCGTTTTGCGAAGTCGCTCCCCTTATCCCCCTGCAC
>NZ_MLQN01000052.1 GCF_001854545.1 Helicobacter sp. CLO-3 | reverse complement strand
GAGTAGGTCTAAATAGTCCGGGGCTTCCTGTGTATCAATACTATAAATACGCAAGTGTGGGCGCTAGCTACGCTTTTGTATTCTAGTTTGATTCTGGGCTAGCCTTTTTTGGGCTAGCTTGGGATTTGACAATCTTGCAAGGTTTTTAAACTTTTATCCGCTCAAAATTATTACTTTTTTGGCTCTCTTAAAATAATTGCTTTTGGCTATTGATTCTCTGCGCGCTATCTAGTCGCAATATTCTACCATATCAATTCTAGGCTTCTTTTAGCTGGATTCTGCTCTGCGTGCTTGTGCGCTTGTGCTTTTGGCACAGATAAATACAAAGATTTGATAGCAGATATCAAAAAGAAAAGCTAAAAAACCCAATAAAGTCAAGCACTATAGCTTCACGCGCGAAGTGAGGGCGCGCGAGAGCGAAAGCTGGTCGATATTTTCTAGCCCGATGCCTGTAGGCACACCTTGCGCGATTTTGCTGAAGCTCAAATCAAGCCCCGCCAATCGATCCTCGATAAATAGCATCACCGCGTCATTGGCGAGGCTTGGCGAGAAGGCGAAGATTATCTCGCTGATGCCGCGATCTTTGATGCGCGCTTTTGTCGCGTCGAAGTCTATCTGCTCGAGCTCCTTGCAGAGCACCCAATATTTGCCGCCAAAATCGCCGACTTCTTCAATGGTGAAAATGTCTTTTGGATGCAGCACCACGCATAATTGCGCGTTGTCGCGGCTCTCATCAAGGCAGATCTCGCAAATCTCATTTTCGCTCAGCGCGCCGCAAACGCTGCAAGTGCCGATGTGGTGGATCGAGTTTTCTATGCAGTGCGCGAGCTTTAGCGCTAGGTATTTGTTTTCGATGGCTAGCGTGTATGCGATTTTTTGTGCGCTCTTGCGCCCGATGGTGGGGATCTGCTCGAGTGAGTCTATCAGCGCGCTAAAGCGGGATAAAGAATGTTTGTAACTGCTCATATTGCCTACTTTTGCGTATGATTGGGTAAAGCTGGTTTTGGCTATGGATGCTTGGTTCGTATTTGTGTTTTGCTTGCTTTTTATGTTTTTTTGGCTTTGCTTTGATGTGCTTGCGTTTTGTTTTATTTTGATTTTGTCGCGTTTTGTCGCGCACTAGATTCTGGGCTAGAATCTAGCTTTGGCACCTAAAATCTATGTAAATTTTTAGCAAATTGCAAATCGCCCTTTGAATACTAAGCTTTAGCGCGGATATTTTCAATGTCTTGTCGCTTGGTGATGAGGCTTTGCTATTTAGGCAAAAGGGCACAAAAATCATCCCAAATCCATCGCAAGGAAGCAAGCGCCCATAAATCACGCACCAACATACCTAAACGCACAAGCTAAAAAATAGCTTATATCCCTTAGTCTAGCATAAACTATCGCGAGTTTATTTGCAATACTCTGCGCAAGCCTTGCGCAAAATATCACGAATTTAAGCCAAACTACACAAAGCCGCGAATTTATCAAGAGTCGCAAATCTACCCAAAAGCCGCTGGGCTAGAATCTAGCTTTTAGCCTTTATAGTTTGCGACCGCTTTTTTGAGGATGGATTCTGCTTCGTCTTTGCCGCGGTAGTCTTTGACTTTTACCCATTTGTTTGGCTCTAGCATTTTGTATGTTTCAAAAAAGTTTTTGATGCGATCAAGCGTGATTTTTGGCAGGTCTTCAAGCGTTTTGATATTGTCATATCGCGGGTCTATTTTGCTGATTGGCACAGCGATTAGTTTCTCATCCATGCCACTTTCATCTTCCATGATGAGCACACCTATGAGGCGGCATTTTATCACGCTGCCAGCTTGCAAAGGATACTCGTTTAGCACCAAAATATCCATAGGGTCATCATCATCTGCTAGCGTGTTTGGCACGAAGCCATAGTTTGCTGGGTAAAACATCGCGCTATACATCACGCGATCGACCACCACCGCGCCAGAATCTTTATCCACTTCGTATTTGACGCTAGAGCCATAGGGGATTTCGATTACTACGTTGATTTTTTCTGGGATTTCGCCCACTGCGATTTTTTCTAGATTCATTTTGTCTCCTTTATTTTGGGGTTTGGTTTTGGGTTTGTGTTTGCTTGGATTCTGGCGTGGATTCTGCGCTTAGAATCTTACAAATCCTAGATTCTAGCCCAAACTAAAATCTAAAGCTAGAATCTGTTTAAAGCCAGAATCCGACTCCTAGAGCTTTGATAAAATATGCGCGTTCATATCGCTTACAATTTCTTCTATCGTGCGCTCGCCATTGATTTTGTGTAGCAAGCTAGCTTTGCCATAAAACTCCTCTATCGCGCTTAGCGGGGCGAGATACACGCTCATGCGGTTGTTAAACACCTGCTCATTATCATCCGCACCGCGCGCGCGCCCTAGCACCCTATCGCGCGCGACTTGCTCGCTCACGACCACTTCGATGACGCTTTTTAGCTTCACATCGGCGTGCGCTTTTAGCTCGGCATCTAGCGCCTCCATTTGCTCGACACTGCGCGGATAGCCATCAATCAGTATCACATCTTTTGGCGCATTTTTGATAGCGCCGACAATCGTGCTTACCACGATGTCAAGCGGCACGAGATT
This sequence comes from Helicobacter sp. CLO-3, assembly GCF_001854545.1. Lineage (GTDB taxonomy): Bacteria > Campylobacterota > Campylobacteria > Campylobacterales > Helicobacteraceae > Helicobacter_B. The sequence continues at coordinate 5,679 of NZ_MLQN01000052.1, read as the reverse complement.
GCCTTTGCTTACAAAGCTATCGATGAGTTTGCCGCGCTCGCTGCCGCTTGCCACTTCTTCGCGCAGCAAATCGCCTGTGGAGTAATGCACGATTTTATCCGCGTTGTTTTTGGCGATGATTTGCGCATCAGTGGTTTTGCCGCTGCCGGGCGCTCCGATGATTAAGAAAATTTGCTTCATTTTTGCTCCTTTTTTGGTTTGGTGTTAGAATCTAGATTCTAGTTTTTGGGATTTCTTAGGCGGATATGCAGCTCGCGTAGCTGCTCTTCACCTACGCCACTTGGCGCATCTGTAAGCAGACAGCTGGCTTTTTGCGTTTTGGGAAATGCGATGACATCGCGGATACTCGCACTTTTGGTAGCTAGCATCACAAGCCTATCAAGCCCGATAGCAAAGCCCCCATGCGGCGGCGCGCCAAAGCTTAGCGCCTCTAGCAAAAATCCAAACTTCGCGCGCGCCTCTTCATCGCTTATGCCAAGCAGGCTAAACACTTTTTGCTGGATAGAATCTTTGTGGATTCTAATACTTCCACCGCCAAGCTCCACGCCATTTAGCACGACATCATAGGCGACTGATTTGATGTCCTCGATGTCGCTAGAATCTAGATTTTTAGGCATGGTGAAAGGATGATGAAGTGCGCTCACTCTGCCCTCACTATCGCGCTCAAACATCGGGAAATCCACCACCCACAAAAATTTATACACGCTTTCATCGATGAGTCCCATATCTTGCGCGATTTTTAGCCGTAAGCGCCCCATATAATCCCAGATAGTCTTTTTATCCCCAGCGCCAAAAAATACGATATCGCCCTTTTCAGCGCCCACGCGCGCCAAAAGCTTATCCATATTTTTCTCGACAAATTTTACCAATGGTCCCTTTGCGCCCTCTTCTTTTATCTGGATATATGCCAAGCCTTTCGCGCCAAATTTACGCACAAACTCATCCGCCTCACCCAAAGTTTTGCGCGTGAAAAAATTATCCCCACCTTTGACGCAAAGCGCTTTTATGCGGTTGTTTTTGCTATCTTTTGCGATGCTGGCAAAAATCTCATTGCTAGAATCCAAAAACAAATCCGCCACCTCCACAAGCGGCATCTCAAAGCGCAAATCCGGCTTATCACTCCCAAAAGACTCCATCGCCTCATCATAAGGCATACGCATAAATGGCGTGGCGACTTCTATGCCAACCGCGCCAAAAATATCGCGCAGTAGATTCTCGCACGCGCTCATCACATCATTTTCATCACAAAAGCTCATCTCCACATCAATCTGTGTAAATTCCGGCTGCCTATCCGCGCGCAAATCCTCATCGCGAAAGCATCTAGCAATCTGAAAATATCTATCAAATCCGCCAACCATTAGCAATTGCTTGAAAAGCTGGGGGCTTTGCGGGAGGGCGAAAAACTGCCCATCGTGGATTCTGCTAGGCACTAGATAATCGCGCGCGCCTTCTGGCGTTTGCTTGGTAAGCATGGGTGTCTCTACTTCCAAAAATCCCATTTTTTGCAATGAATTGCGCGCGGCAATAGCGATGTCGCTTCGTTGCTTGAATATTTTATACGATTTTGGCGAGCGCAGGTCAAGATAGCGGTATTTGAGCCTTGCTTCTTCGCTCACACTTTTATCATCGATGATGATAGGCGGTGTGGCGGATTTGTTTTCTATTGTCAGCGAGTCTAGCACGATTTCTATTTTGCCAGTTTTTAGCTTTGGATTCTCAAGCCCTGCGCCGCGCGCGCGCACCTTGCCTTTGGCTACTAGCACAAACTCATCGCGCACGCTTTCAGCGTCTTTGTAAGCGCTAGAGCTCGGATCGCACACGAGCTGCACGATACCGCTAAAATCGCGTAAATCAATAAAAATCACGCCGCCATGATCGCGGTAAGTGTTGCACCAGCCACAAACCTGCACTTCTTTGCCTATAAGCTCCTCTGAAACCTCTGCGCACAAATGTGTTCTAAGCATAAAAACTCCAATAATATGTAAAAATTTGGCTTGAAAATTATTTCAAAAAATATCTCAAATGATCTTGCACCTGCGCTGGATCGGATTTTGAGATAAATCCGTCTGCATGCAGGCTTTTTGCCATTTCTAGGTTAGAATCATTACTCATAGAAGAATTGACAATCACGGGGATATTTTTTGTCTCTGGGTTTTCTTTGATGCGTTTTAGCACTTCAAATCCCGAGACGATAGGCATCTCAAGGTCAGTGATGACGACACCCACTTGGCTTGCCACACCTTCGCTAAAGAGGTGGTTTAGCAGTGATTTTCCATTGTTAAATGATATATATCTCACGCCAAGCTTATCTAGTATCATCTCTAGCGCTTTTGAAGCGGATTTGGAATCTTCTGCCATAAGCACCATTTTATCGCTATTTATCTTGCCAAGCGTGTCTATTTTTAGCTGGCTGTTGAAGGCTTGGTCTGGGAAGGCATCCGCTATCATTTTCTCCACATCTAGAATCTGAATCACAGAGCCATCATCGTATTTTGTCGTAGAAGTTACTTTGCTCTCGCCATCAAAGCCAAACTCGCTTCCTATCGTGATATCTGACCAATTTTTATTGATGATGCGCTTCACGCCTAGAATCTTTAGCCCCACATCTTGATTAGAAAAATTACAAATCACCACGAGGCTTTTGGGTGAGTTTATCGAATAAGGGCGCAAATCTTTTTTGGGATTTTGCGAGTTGTAATAAAGCCAGCGGCGCATATCAATAAGCGGCATAGATTCTCCGCGCACAGTGAGAAATCCCAGCACCAAGCCATCATTTTCGCCGGCTGTCTCGGTAAGATCGCCATCATAGTAGATGATCTCGCGCACTTTAAATACATTTATCGCATAAAGTTGCATACCCATATGCTCGCCGACGAAGTTTTCACTATCTGCATCATCAAGCGTGAAGCATAAAAACTGCACTTCATTGTTGAGATGAAGGCTTGTGGTTTGGTCGATGTCTTTTATCACGCGATTGCTCCTTGTGGATTCTGTATCTTTAGGCGTGGCGTATATAGAATTTGTAGTCTCAAAATTGTATAATTCTACATATTTTTTTTGAAAAAACACTTATAAAAGGAAAAAAATGCTCGCCTCGCACGCCAAATACCTAGAATCTATCAAGACTCTGCGCGAATATGCGTATGCGTATTATACGCTGGATGACCCGCTTGCAAGCGATGAAGAATATGATGCACTCTATCGTGAGATAGTAGAATATGAGCGCGCGCATCCAAATAGCATCGATCCTAGCTCGCCTACGCAAAGAGTGGGCGGAGAGGTGATAGAGGGATTTAGCAAAAGCGCGCATTTGGCGCGGATGTGGAGTCTGGATGATGTGTTTAACATCGGTGAGCTAGAAGAGTGGGTAAATAGAATCCTAAAGGTGCATCCAAGCGCGCGCTTTACTTGCTCGCCAAAGTTTGATGGCGCATCGCTCAATCTAAAATACCAAAATGGCAATCTTATAAGCGCCGCCACTAGAGGCGATGGCAGCGTGGGCGAAGAGGTGCTAGCAAATGCCAAAACTATCGCGTCCATACCGCTGAAAATCCCTAGTCTGAAGTCTGTAGATATCGCGAGGGCTGCGGGGGTGGATTCTAGTGTTTTAGATTCTGGCGCGCAGAATCCAGCGCCAAACGCAGAATCCAAAGTGCTAGAATCCAGCATCATCGAGATCCGCGGCGAAGTGCTTATCACCAAAAATGAGTTTGAGCGCATAAACAACGAGCGCGCGCAAAATGGAGAATCCCTCTTTGCAAACCCCCGCAACGCCGCCGCTGGAAGCCTGCGCCAGCTAGATAGTGCGATAACGGCTAAACGCAAGCTTTTGTTTATCCCTTGGGGCATGGGCGAAGGCGTGGTGGATTCTAGTTTTTTTACTTGCATGAGGCGCATCGCGGCACTTGGATTTTTCCCCACGCCAATGGTTGAGCGCGTCCGCAATGCGCAAGAAATCCACGCTTATTATGAGCGCATACAAACTAAGCGCGATGCGTTCAAAATGATGCTAGATGGCATGGTGGTGATGGTGGATGATTTTGCCATGCAAAAGATGCTAGGCTGGACGATAAAATCCCCACGCTTTGCGTGTGCGTATAAATTCCCAGCGGTGGAGAAAATCACCAAAATACAATCTATCACCAACCAAGTCGGACGCACCGGCGTGATAACGCCAGTCGCAGAGCTAGAGCCGGTGTGGATAGAGGGCGCGAAAGTCTCAAGGGCGAGCCTGCATAACTACAGCGAAATAAAGAAAAAAGACATAAAACTAGGCGATCAAGTCATCATCATCCGCAGCGGCGATGTGATACCAAAAATCATAAAACCCCTAGAATCTAGGCGCGATGGCAGCGAGCGCGAGATCATCCCGCCCACGCATTGCCCGATATGTCATAGCGAGCTTTTGAGAGAAGAGATACTGCTGCGCTGCTGCAACCTGCTATGCGAAGCGCGCATCAAAGAATCGCTCGTGCATTTTGCCTCCAAAAAGGCGCTAAATATGGACGGACTAGGCGAAAAAATCATCTATCAGCTCTATGAAAATGGTGTGATAAAATCAATGACTGATCTCTATGCGCTAAAAGAAAGCGATCTGCTCTCGCTTGAAGGCTTCAAAGAAAAAAAGGCACAAAACATAATCGCTGCCATCCAAAACACTAAAAATATCGAGCTGTGGCGGTTTATAAACGCGCTTGGCATCGAGCATATAGGCGAGGGCGCTAGCAAAAAAATCGCGCTAGAACTAGGCGAGCGCTGCTTCAATGCCAGCTATGAAGATGTGATAAATATAGAGGGCTTTGGCGAGGAGATGGCGCGCTCGTTTTTGGAGTTTGCCCTAGTGAATCGCGAGCTGGTGGAAAATCTCATGCAAATCATCAAGCCGCGTATGCCTGATATGACGAGCGCAGAATCAAGTGGTGGAATCTTTAGCGGCAAAAGTGTCGTGATAACAGGCACGCTAAGCATCTCGCGCGATGAGATGAAAGAGAGGCTAGAAGCGCTTGGCGCGCACATAAGCGGGAGTGTGAGTAAAAAGACAGACTTCGTGCTATGCGGCGAGAATCCGGGCAGTAAATATGACAAAGCAATATCGCTAGGCGTGAAAGTCATCACACAAGAGGAGCTAGAGGGGATGCTTGGGTGATATTGGGTGATTTTGTCAAAAAATTTGTGGAATTGTGGTATTATTGCAGTTTTTATTTATCGCCAAAACATCTTAGCTCAACATTTTTACAAGGAAAATATAATGCAAGTCACAAACCCAAAAGTCGCCATCATCATCCCAATCTACAATGTCGAAAAGTATCTTAGAGAATGTCTAGATTCTGTATGCAATCAGACATATAAAAATATATCAATAATCCTCGTAGATGATGGCAGCACAGATAAAAGTGCTAGTATTGCCAAAGAGTTTTTTGATAAAGATGAAAGAGTGGTGCTTATCACTAAGGCAAATGGCGGTATGTCTAGTGCTAGAAATGCTGGAATAGAATATTTGCTTGGTGGGTTTGAGTATGAATTATTATCACAAACAAAAAATAAAGATGTGGTGGATTCTATAACCCCAACCACCTACATCTCAAAAGCCACTCTAAAACCAAATGCTTTGAGTGCCAATAATATGAATTATAACACTGGCAAAGATATGTTTCCACTGGGTGATGGAGAAGCAGAAAG
>NZ_MLQN01000051.1 GCF_001854545.1 Helicobacter sp. CLO-3 | reverse complement strand
AGATGCTTTTAATCGTCATTGCGAGGATTCGCAGAATCTGAAGCAATCTATTTAGAAAAATTATGATTTTGTGATTTTGGCTATCCTCTGGATTGCTTCGCCTTGCTAACGCAAGTCTCGCAATGACAAAAAACGCAGGCAGTGCAAAATCGTCATTGCGAGCAGCACAAGTGCGGCGCAGCAATCTTAAAACGCAGAATCTGCAAATTTGGATTCTGCTAAAAAATCCACTTTTTCTTATAGATGGATTGCTTCGCTAGCGCTCGCAAAGCGCTAGCTTCTTCAGAAAACGAGCGGAGTGAGTTTCTTTAGTAAAGCGCTAGCTTCTTTAGTAATGACGAAAGAAAAGTTTTTCCAGCAATGAGAGGCTTAGATTTAGCAGAATCCAAAGAATCAGCTTCCACTTTAAAATTAGCTTCCGCTTTAAAATTAGCCTCTACTTTAAATCGGATTCTGCTTCCAAATCAGATTCTACTTCGCGACTAGGACAGGGATTGGCGATGAATTGATGAAGCTATTTTGATGCGAGTTGAAAATCCTATGCAGTAGCGACGACTCGCTAGCGCCAATCACTAGTAGGTCAAAATCATCTGCGATTTCTAGCATCACATCGATAGGATTCCCGGTGCGCAAAATCTTTTTGCAAGAAATGCCTTCACTCTTAAAAGTCTGCTCAAACTCATCGAGAATCTCATTGGACTTTTCTTTCTCGATATTTTCTATCGTGCCATAATCCACAATCCCGCTCTCTGCATACACCAGCACCTCCGGGCTCACATGCAAAAGTGTCAGCTCCACCTCCTCGCGATGCCCAAAAAGCCTGATGATAGTCTTTATCGCCCTTCGGCACTCATCTGTATCACTCACTCCAAACAACAATTTCGCCATAATCGCTCCTTTGATGATAAAAATGCTTGAGTGCTAATTGTAGCAAATCTATGTGTATTTTGCGCGATTATTTTGCGTGCGAGTTTGGTGCAAAATCTTGCGCTGGATTCTGCCTTTTGCCAAATCGCCGCCAAATCACTGCGGGCGGAAAATCACGCTAAGCGCGCGAAAAGCCTCGTATAAATCAGTTTTGAAATGATATAAGATTCCGGGGATGATGAGGATGATGACAGACATCGCGATGCCAATTTTCAATGGGAATCCGAAAGAGAAAAGGTTAAATTGTGAGTGCGTTTTCATAATCATACCAAACACAATATCTGCTAGCAAAATCATCCCAAGCACTGGAAATGCCATCGCAAAGCCAAGCGCAAACATACTGCCAAACGCGCGGATGAGGTAAGCCGGCAGCTGCGATGAAAACGACACTTCGCCAAGTGGCAGAATCTCTAGCGTGTAGGCGACAAACTGAAAGATGAGGTGGTGGAAATTTAGCATAAGCGCTAGGATGAGCGCGCTTAGGATGATGGCTTGCGCGATGATGGGGCGCGTGTTGCTGCTGGCTGGGTCATACGCGCTAGCCATCGTCATCCCCATCGAGAAGCTGATGCTATCCCCAGCGATAGACATCGCGCTAAAGACGATTTGCAGCGCGACGGATGCCATAAAGCCAAGCGCTATCTCCATAAATGCTGCAAACAAAAGATCGGGCAAAGTCGTGATATGCGCGTCTGTGTGGGCGAGCGGCAAAAAAAGCAGCGTGAGAAAAAACGCCATAGCCCCGCGCACCGACACAGGCACGAGCTGGGAGTCAAAAAATGGGAAAAATGTCAGTATCGCGCTAAATCGCAGCAAAAGGAGCAAAAATGTGATGACATTGCCATCGGTGAGGTAGCCGAGAAATTCCATGCTTTGCGTCCTTTGGGTTTTTGAGGCAGTTTAGTTTTGCTGCTTGTTTTTTTGGTTTAGATTTTGGCGTTTTTTGCGTCATTTGCGCTTTTTGGTTTTGGGGCGGTTTGGCTTTGGCGCTTGTTTGGCGTTGGATTTTGGCGCTTTTGGATTCTGCTTTGCGCTTTTATTAGCTTAGATTCTGCGATAAAAGCGCCTTGAAACAAAATGCAAATAATGACATAAGGCAACTTTTTTATAGATAAAATGTGGCATTTTGACAAATAAGCCAAGCGGGATTAAAGATAAATTTTTAAGCTTTATTTATTATAATGTTGGCTTCAAATAACAGCAATACCACAAAAGGCAAACGATGTCTATCCGCTTAGAGCGCACACAATCCATACTAAAAGAGCTACTCATCGAGGCGCTTAGCCAGCTTGATGATAGCAGAATCAATGGCGCAAACATCACCGAAGTGCTCTGCTCCAAGGGCAAATACAACGCGCGCGTGTTTATCCAGACAGACGCGCAGGACAAAAACGAGGTGCTAAAAGCCCTGCGTAAGGCACAAGGCATACTCAAAGAATATGTCCTAAGCAATAGCGGCTGGTATAAATGCCCAGATTTTGACTTCATCATCGATGAGGGGCTAGAGCGCGCGCGTGGTTTGGATGAGATATTTAGGCAGATTGCTAGCGAGTCTGGCAAATAGCAGATTTTAAGGCTCGCATCAAGCGCAAAACCAGAATCTACACCATAAGATTTAAGGAAAAACATGGATTTTACAAGCATTCAAGATGATATAGAAAGCATCATCGCGCCGCTTTCATGCAAGCTCTATGATATCTCGCTTTTGCGCGAAAATGACACGCAGATTTTGCGTATCAGCATCATGGCAGATGATGGTAACACGACGCTTGATATCTGCCAAGCGGTGTCTGAAGCAGTGTCACCATTTCTTGATGTCAAAGATGTGATAAAAGACGCCTACACGCTAGAAGTCAGCTCGCCGGGCATCGAGCGCGCGCTGAAAAATCCGCGACATTTTATGCTATCTATCGGTGAGCGCGTGAGTATGAAGCTGGTGGATAAAAGCGAGATAGAAGGCGCGCTAATAAAGGCGGATGAAAATGGCGTGTGGGTGGAGGCTGGCAAGGGTAGTTTTGGCAGTGCGGATTCTGGTGGCGTGGATTCTAGTGGTGTGGATTTTGGTAGCGCGGATTTTGGCGCATCAGAATCTAGTGGCGCGGGTGGCGATACATCTAGCGCAAAGTCAAGCGCTTTAGATTCTGGCGCATCAGATTCTAGTGGCGATAAGCTAGCGGGCGCAAACGCTGTGTTTATCCCCTATAGCGACATAAGGCGCGCTAAAACGATTTTTGAGTGGTAGGCGCGTTAAGCCAAATTTGCCTAAAGCTTGCTGCTAAAATGCTAAACTACGCCTGCGGATTCTTGAGATTTTTTAGAATTTTGAAAATCTTAGAATCCAGCCTTTTAGAATCCAGCCGCAAAATATTCTACAAACTCATAAATATAAAATCTCGCGCTAGAATCTGCCTAGAATCCGCAAAAATCTCGCGCGAGAATCTTAGAATCCAAAAATCTCCAGAATCTAAAACGCCAAAAAATCTTCGCCCCAGAATCGCCCCAAAATTACCCAAGAATCACCCCAAAATCCTCGGCAGCGTGATATTTGTCTGCCCTTGGTATTTGCCATTTTTATCTTTGTAGCTCACTTCGCAGGGCTCATCGCCTTGTAGGAATAGCACCTGCGCGATGCCTTCATTGGCATAGATTTTGGCAGGGATTGGCGTGGTGTTTGAAATCTCGATAGTGATATGCCCTTCAAACTCCGGCTCAAAGGGCGTGACATTCACGATGATGCCGCATCTCGCATAAGTGCTTTTGCCAAGACATATCGCTAGCACATCGCGCGGCATGCGAAAATACTCCACTGTGCGCGCGAGTGCAAAAGAGTTTGGCGGGATGATGCAAAAGCCCTTCTCCGCGCGCTTAAAGACGACATTTTTCTCGTCAAACTGCTTGGGATCGACGATCGCAGAATCTATATTGCTAAATATCATAAACTCATCGCTCACCCTTATATCATATCCATAGCTAGAAACGCCGAAAGATACGACATTTTGCCCCACTTGCTGCTCGCAAAATGGCTCTATCATATTGTGCTTTAGGCACATTTCTTTTATCCATTTATCCGATTTTAGCCCCATTTTTCACCTCGTTTTGTGATATTTTGTCATTTTTAGCGCTTTTTAGCGCGCGCTTCCAAAAGCAGATAATCTAACTTTAAGCTATTTTGGGTTGAAAAATGATATTATACAAAATTTATATCGCTTTTAAAGGATTTTTGATGAATCTAGTAGAGATCAAGAAACTCATGGAGATTTTCAGCTCTAGCGATATCGCTAAGCTCTCTCTAAAACAAGACAATTTCGAGCTAAAGCTTGACAAAAGCGCCACTCCAAGCGCGCCTTTTGTGGTATCTGCTCCTGCTAGCGCGCCACAAGCACAGCCGGCTGCACCTAGCCAAGCGCCGGCTGCCCCTAGCGCGCCACAGCCAAGCGCTACTCCAAGCGCGCCAGCGAGTGGAAGTGAAAGCGGCGAGTATATCACTTCGCCAATGGTAGGGACTTTTTACCACAAGCCAAGCCCTGATGCAGCGCCTTATGTCAGCGTGGGTGATAAGGTGAAAAAAGGGCAAACCATAGGCATCATAGAAGCGATGAAAATCATGAATGAGATAGAAGCAGAATGTGACTGCACTATCGTATCTATCGAGACAGCAGATGGACAACCTGTGGAGTTTGGAAGCAATCTTATAAAAATAGAGAGACTATAAGAATGAAGTCCCAATCAAAACACAGCGCAGAAGCGGGCAAAAAAAGCAAAAAGCCAGTCGGCAAAAAAATAGAGCGCATACTCATCGCAAACCGCGGCGAGATAGCACTCCGCGCGATACGCACCATCCAAGAAATGGGCAAGCAGGCGATCGCTATCTATTCTGTGGCAGACAAAGATACGCATTATCTTGATGTAGCAGATGCGAAAGTTTGCATCGGTGGGGCGAAAAGCAGTGAAAGCTACCTAAATATCCCTGCTATCATGAGCGCTGCTACTTTGTTTGATGCGGATGCGATATTTCCCGGATATGGATTTTTGAGCGAGAATCAGCATTTTGTCGAGATTTGCTCGCATCATGGCATAGAGTTTATCGGTCCTAGTAGCGAAGTCATGGTGATGATGAGTGATAAATCAAAAGCCAAAGATGTAATGAAAGATGCCGGCGTGCCGGTAATCATGGGAAGTGATGGCGCATTGAAAGACGCCAATCATGCCATAGAAGTAGCCAAAACCATAGGCTACCCTGTGATTTTAAAAGCAGCTGCTGGCGGTGGCGGACGAGGCATGCGTATAGTCGAAAAAGAAAGCATGCTAAAAAACCTCTATCTTGCCGCAGAATCCGAGGCATTGAGCGCGTTTGGCGATGGCACGATTTATATGGAAAAATTTATCAACAAGCCAAAGCATATCGAAGTGCAGATTCTAGCGGATAAGCATGGAAATGTGCTACACATCGGCGAGCGCGACTGCTCTGCGCAGCGCCGCCAGCAAAAGCTCATCGAAGAGACGCCCGCTGTCGTGCTCTCCCCTGAAGTGCGCGAGAATCTACTAAAAACAGCGGTCAAAGCGGCTAAACATATCGGCTATGTGGGCGCTGGGACATTTGAGTTTTTGCTAGATTCTAATAACAAAGACTTCTATTTTATGGAGATGAATACGCGCCTGCAAGTCGAGCACACTGTGAGTGAGATGGTGAGCGGGCTTGATCTCATCGAGTGGATGATACGCATAGCTGAAGGCGAAGAGCTGCCTTCACAAGACTCCATAACTTTCCGCGGACATAGCATCGAGTGTCGTATCACCGCAGAAGATCCTGTGCGATTCTACCCGAGTGCTGGGAAAATCACGCAGTGGATAGCGCCCGGCGGGGCAAATGTGCGCCTAGATAGCCACGCGTATGCGGGCTATGTCGTGCCGATGTTTTATGACTCTATGATTGGCAAGCTTATCGTGTGGGGCGAGGATAGGAAGCGCGCGATTGCGCGGATGAAGCGGGCTTTGAGGGAGTTTAGCGTGGAGGGGATAAAGACAACGATTCCATTTCATATAAAAATGATGGATAATGTCGATTTTCTAAATTCCAAAATACACACGAAGTTTTTGGAGCAGGATTTGGAGAGGAGCTTGGAGCAGGAGTAGCGCAAGTTTAGGGCGCTTTGGCGTGCTTTTGGTGTGGCTTTGCTGTGGCGCGGCGCAAGTGATAGGCGCGCAAAATTTGCAGATAGCACCGCAAAATGCGCTTATCCTAACGCGCAGAATCGGAATGCAAATTGCTTTGTTTTTGGCAATTTATGCAAGTTTGCAAGGATTTTTGGTTTTTTAGTTTTGAGACATTTTAGATAAGGCTTATTGATGAAAGTAGGTAGCGACTCTATACATCATGATTCTAATATCGCGCAAGATTCTAGCGCGCGCAGGCGCAGAGGCGCAGCGGCAAATACTGCAAACGCGGCAAATGTCGCCAAACAAGAAGTGACAAATGCCAGCCAAAACGCACAAGAATCCAAAAAGCCAGCCAGCATAGCAGAATCTAGAAAAGCCAGCACCAATGCCGCCGCAAGCATCGGCGATGCCAGCAAAACGCTAAATAACACCATAGGCTCGCTAGAAGTGATGATAGGCAGTCTCAAAAGCTTACAATCCCAAAGCAAAGATTTGACAAAACTTGCCAATAAACTACAAAAATCAAAAGATGAGCAAGACAGCGAGGACATCATCGAGAAATCCAACGAGATAAAAACGCAGATGAAAGAGGTGTTTGACTCGGCGAAGTTTGATGATGAGAATGTGTTTTACAAAAACTACGCGGCTATCATCCCAGAATCTAAGATTGAGGGCAAAAAAGCCGCGCCCACCGCGCTTGATATCAAAAAGCTAGATAATCTAAAAGACTATGCAAGCGAGCTAAGCGCGCAAAAACGCGCCGCTAAAGAAGCGCAAAGCATGCTAAAAATGCGTATAAACAGCGAGCTAGGAGCGCTAAACAGCGCAAACTACGAGCAGCTCGATCGCTCAAAGCTAAGCGATGAGGGTTTCAAAGCCGCGCAAAGTGGGCGGGGCATCACGCTAGATCGCGTCGTAAGCTTGCTTAAATAATCGTGCTAGAAAAAAATCATGCCAAAAAATAGCGCGCCCAAAAAAATAAGTGAAATAAAAAAGGCAAGCAAAATAAATAAAAAAGTGGATTCTGATTCTGGCGATTCCATAAAGTCTAGCGCGGATTTTTCAAAATCTACAAAAGCCAACGCAGAATCCAGCCAAACTACAAGAGCAACAAAACCCTTCAAGCCAGCCACACCAGAATCCAACCTCTCCTATAGCGCGCAGCTAATCGGGCAGGATGATATAGATTCTGTCATTTTAGCGCTCAAATCCCCGCTCCTCACGCAAGGCGCGCGCGTGGAGGCGCTAGAAAAAGAGATAGCCGAGTTCGTCGGCGCAAAATACGCACTCTGCTTCAACTCCGCCACCTCCGCGCTCTATGCCGCCTACAAATCCGCGCTAGAGCCCGGCACGCGCGCCATCACCACGCCCATAAGCTTTGTAGCCACTGCTAACATGATGCTAGAATGCGGCATCGAGCCGATTTTTGCGGATGTGGATTGGAGCGGCAATATCTCGATATCAAGCATTCAAAACGCGCTAGAATCCGAGCTTGCAAAGGCTTATCCAGAATCTAGTGCGCTAGATTCTCAAGCGCTAGATTCTACTCATCTGCGTCAAAATTGCCGCCCGCGTCAAGACCACCAAGCGCGCCAAAATCGCCATCCGCGCCAAAAATCAACTCTCGACACTAGTTTCAGCGCCAGCCAAACACCCGCCAAAATCTCCGCCATTGTCAGCGTGGATTACGCTGGAAATAGCGTAGATGTCGCAAGCATCCGCGCGCTATGCAAAAAACATGGGCTGAAATTTATCTCCGATAGCTCGCACGCATTTGGCGCAAGCGTGGGCGATGCGAAAGTCGGCAGTTTCGCTGATGTCAGCATCTTTAGCTTCCATGCGATAAAGCCCATCACCACCGCAGAAGGCGGCGCGCTCGTGACTGATGACGCGCAAATTTATGAGCGCGCCAAGCTCATCCGCTCGCATGGGCTCATCAAGCGCGGCGCATGGGAAAGCGAGGTAGAAACTAGTGGCTTCAACTTCCGCCTAAACGAAATCCAAGCAGCGCTAGGACTCTCGCAAATCCGCAAAATCGAGCGCTTCATGAAGCGGCGCGAAGAGATAGCGCGGTATTATGATGAGCGCTTCAAGCCCTGCGCGCATTTTGTCGCGCACCACGCGCACATCGCGCCAAACCACACCACGACCAACCACCTTTACCCCATATTGCTAGATTCTAGTCTTTATGAGAAAAAGGGGGCGATTTTTGCACGCTTGCAAGAGCTTGGGCTTGGCGTGCAGGTGCATTATAAGCCGATTTTTGAATACGCGCTATTTGCTGGCTATGCACGCTATCATGCGCTAGACAATGCATACCAAAACCCTATCGCGCGAGATTCTGCCACGCAAGATTCTGCTACTCAAGATTTTAGCGGGCAAAACCTTATTGTGCCAAATTTTATCGCGCAAGATTTCTATAAAGCAGAAATCTCGCTCCCCTGCCACCAAGCCATGAGTGATGCGGATGTAGAATACTGCATCAAATCCACGCTAGACACCATCGAGCATTTTGTTAGTAAATAAGCCTAGAATCTAAATTTGCATACTAATTACTTGCATAAGATTTAGTAGCAATCCACACTGGGCTTAAAATCACTAAAAAGATTCTTATATTTGCCTAGAATTGATAGCGGCGATTTTAGATTTTGCAAACATAATACAATGTTGCTTATTGCCAATTTTTCCAGTATAATCACAGCTTTGCAATGCTAAATCTAATCCAAATAAAGTGGAGTTTATAAATGAATCAAACTAACAATCCGAGCAACCAAGTAGCACATGTATTTTTTGGTTGTGATGAAAACTATATAAAATATGCTGCAGTGACAATACAAAGTATCATCGCAAATATCAATAAAAAGCTAGAATCTAGCAATATAAATGATGCAGATAATGTAAATAGCGCCATTTCTATCGGGG
>NZ_MLQN01000050.1 GCF_001854545.1 Helicobacter sp. CLO-3 | reverse complement strand
GCGCGAGGATTTGTCGGCAGTGGCGTGTTTGTGCGCGCCAATGAAGCGCTCATAAAAATGGGCAAACCGCCATTTGATTGGGAAATTTAGGTAAAACTAAGAATCTAGGCAAGCTGGCAAATCTGGGCAAATTAAACGCTCTAGGCAGATTAAGGAAATCTAAGCCTGATAAATCTAAGCAAGTGGCAAGCTAGCAAATCCAAATAGCACTTACGCTTTTATTGCAATAAGGATTAAAAAACAAAATCTAAACTTTGCGCCAAAAGGCGTATTTTGTTGATAATTTGCTACACAAATATTTATTGAATCTTATTTCGCCTCTTTGCGTCCGCCTTTCCACAGGACTTTTGTCATGAGGCACAGCCAGCGCACGATACCATAGAGCACATACACGCTAAATGCGGCGCAGAAAAACTCCACATAGTATTTCGAGCTTATGATGATGGCAAGCGCGATGAGGAGTGCGACAAAGATTTTTAGATTCCACTTGATTTTTTTGAAGCTCGGATAGCGTATGTTGCTAACCATAAGCACGCTCACCAAAAATGTCAAAATCAGCAAAACATAGCTAAAAGATGCGGCAAATACGCCATATTTCAAATCTAGCAGCACCCAAAATACGATAATCACCGCCGCGGATGGGATAGGGAGCCCGATGAAGTTGTTTGGCTCGGCGTTTGAAGTGGTGATGTTAAAGCGCGCTAAGCGAATCGCGCCAAAAATCACAAAAAGCGCGCAAGCAAAAATGCGATACAGCCCATAATCGCCTTCAAAGCCATAGTTTGAGCCAATGGTGGGGATGTAGAAATACACTAGCATCGCCGGAGCTGCGCCAAACGCCACGACATCTGCTAGCGAGTCAAACTCGATGCCAAACTTGCTAGCGGTGTTGGTAAGCCGCGCCACGCGCCCATCAAGCCCATCAAAAATCATCGATAGCACGATAAGCCACGCTGCATAGCCAAACGATGAGTTTGCCGCAAACATAATGCTAACCATGCCACAAAATATACTTCCAGCGGTGAAAAAATTGGGTAGTGCGTAGAGTGGATTTATATTCATTTGGCATATCCTATCACGCTGGTGCCAGCTTTTAGCCTATCGCCGATGTGTGCGCGAAGCTCTAGCGGAGAATCCACCTCAAGCTCTAGCATGCCCACTTTCATAAACCCCATGCGCTCGCCCGCTCGAAACGCGATAGGTGCGTAGAATCTACTATGTTTAAACACCCTTGGGAAAAGGCGGATTTTGTAGTGGCTTTTGCTGTTAGAAATCGCGCTTAGTGTTTCATTGAGCCGCTTTTTTAGCGGGGAGAATTGCGCGACAAGCCCGGATTTTTTCTCTAGCGTCACATCTTGCGTGGCTTGCGGTGAGCGCACTAGCCCAGTGTCAAAAAACCCCACTTCTATGGAGATACGCACGCCATTTTTGAGCTGCTCTATATTGCTGACTTTTCCATCTATGGGGGCTAATACGATATCTTCGCCCCTTTCAAGCGGTATGCGCTCTGGGTTGCGATACGCCCACGCCCAAGCGATGAGCGCTAGAATCCCCACAAATAAGCCAAGCGAGCAGTCTATCATAAAGCAAAACAGCAGCCAAACGCCTATCACCAAAAGCCCGCCAAACGATTCTCGCGTGATGATTTGTATGCTATTCATTATTCCTCCTCTTCCTCTTCTGGCTTGATAAGGCGAGAGGGCAGATTGTTTTCTTTCTCATAGCCCTCGATTATCTCACGCACCCGCGCGCCATCTATGACTTCTTTGTCAAAAAGCTCTTTTACCATAAGCTCTATCGCGCCACGATAAGATTCTAGCGTCTCTTTGACATGCGAGAATCTAACTGCTAGCGTCTGCCTCACAAAGCCATCCACGCCTTCAGCGGTTTTTTCGCTAAACTCTCTAGCACTTCCCATGCCACCGCCTAGGAATGCGTTGCGCTGCTTTTCTAGCACCATGAGTCCATTTTCTTCTGTCATGCCATAGTAGCTAATCATCGCCTTTAGGATATCTGTCGCGCGCTCCAAGTCATTGCTAGCGCCTGTAGAGATTTCGCCCAAAAAGACATCCTCCGCCGCGCGCCCGCCTAGCAAAACATCCACTTCTGCTAGCAATTCATGCTTTTGCATAAGGTATTTGTTTTCTTCTGGTGTGTTTAGTGTGTAGCCAAGCGCTGCCATGCCCCGTGGGATGATGGATACTTTATTTACTTTAGAAGCACCTTTTGTCATCTCGGCGATGAGTGCGTGCCCGCTTTCATGATAGGCTACGATTTTTTTCTCTTTTGGCGAGATTCTGCGCGATTTTTTCTCTAGCCCTGCGATGCCGCGCTCTACGGCTTCTTTTAGGTTGGCTTGGGATACTTGCTTTTGGTTATTGCGCCCTGCTAGGAGTGCGGCTTCATTTATGATATTGGCAAGATCTGCGCCTGCAAGCCCTGCGGTAAGCTTGGCTATCTCTTCTAGATCCACATCTTTGGCAAGTTTCACTGCCTTTATATGCACTTTTAGAATCTCTACGCGCCCATTAAAGTCTGGTTTATCCACAAGCACTTGCCTATCAAATCGCCCCGGACGCAAAAGCGCAGGGTCTAACACCTCTGGGCGGTTGGTCGCTGCTAGCACGATGACAGGGGCATTTTCAGAGCCAAAGCCATCCATTTCTGCTAGCAGCTGGTTTAGCGTCTGTTCGCGCTCATCATTGCCGCTTATCATGCCGCCCGCTGCGCGCGATTTACCGATAGCATCGATCTCATCGATAAATATAATGCTAGGCGCTTCTTTTTTTGCCATCTCAAACAAATCGCGCACCCTGCTCGCCCCAAGCCCTACAAACATCTCTATAAAGCTACTTCCACTCATGGAGAAAAATGGCACATTTGCCTCGCCTGCTACCGCTTTTGCCAGCAGTGTCTTCCCAGTGCCCGGAGGTCCTACCAAAAGCACGCCTTTTGGGATTTTCGCACCCACAGCGGCGTATCTATCGGGGTATTTTAGAAAATCCACGATTTCTACTACTTCTTCTTTTGCCTCTTCATTTCCTGCCATATCATCAAATTTTACTTTTGGTTTCTCGGCATTCACGAGCTTTTTGGAGCTTCCCATGCCAAAGATCCCGCCACCCATATTTTTTTGCATACGATTGGCAAGAAACATCCATAGCCCCAAAAACACAAATATCGGCAGCAGCCAGCTTAGCGTATCGGTGAAAAAGTTGCTCTCACTAAAGCCGCCATAAGTGATTTTGTTTTCATCTAGCATGGTGGCAAGTGTCGGGTCGCTGACCTTTCTAGCCACATAGGTTACGCGCTGTCCGCTAGAATCTATGCCATTTGCCTTTATCATCGTTTGCCCGATGCTGACACTTGTGACTTGTTTGGTGGCGATTAGCGTTTTTAGCTCGGAGTATTCGATATTTTTAGTCGCCCCGCCGCCAAAAGAAGTGCTAAAGCCCCCAGAATCAGAGCTAGTCATCTTCACGACAATCATCGCAATAATCGCAAATACCACAAAAAGCAAAATCGGATTCTGCTTGAAAGGCGGTTTTTTGTTGTTTTGGTTGTTTGGAGTGTTTGGATTCTCGTTTGCTGCCATTATCTTCCTCGCATTTTAAGTTGTATTCGCGCGGGTGCTTAAAGCACGCGATATCGCGATGCTACGCGCCGCTAGTGTCGCACGCTACTAATGCCAAGTGCCACTAATGCCACGCCACTAATGCCACGCGCCCGCGCGCAAAATAATCAATAAAGACAAAATTTTGCGTCTATTATAGTATATTTTCGCGCAATCTTATTCTATTAAAGCAAATTTTAGGCTTACCCACTCATCTAGATGCTTTTCTTCTAGCAGTGTGAAGTCGCTAAAAATCTCTTTTAGCCATGCGGATTTTTCCTCGATGATGCCAGATAGGATGAGCACGCCGCCGCTTTTTAGCGCGTGCCTAAAGTCTTTGCAAAGATAGGCTAGCACATCGGCGATGATGTTGGCGCAAATCACATCATAACGCGCGGAATTTGATTTATTAGAATTTTGTTTGCTGGATTTTGTGTTGTTGGATTCTGGGCGAGAATCTATTTTTGTGCTGGATTTTGCGTCGCTAGAATCTATTTTGCTTGAGTTAGATTCTGCGGGGCGTTTGGATTCTGGCGCGTCGCTAGATTCTGGGATATTATGCAGCGAGCCTTCCCAGATATGTTGGAATCTGACATTATTTAGCGCGGCGTTTTTGATGCTTTCTTGCACCGCTAGCGCATCCACATCGCATGCATCCACCACGCCGCCAAGTTTTGCCATGATGATAGAGAGTATCCCGCTGCCACAGCCCACATCAAGGCAGGCTTTGCCAGAGAGATCCATCTCGCGCAAAAGCTCTATGCAAGAAAAAGTGCTCGCATGATGCCCCGAGCCAAACGCGAGTGCGGGGTCGATGATGATGTCTTGCAAAGGGGTTTTTGCTAGTGTAGATTCTGCGTCGCTAGAATCTAGCGCGCTAGGCGCGCACCACGAAGGGCGGATATAAAATGGCGCGCATATGAGCGGTGTGATGCTAGCTTTATACTGCTCTATCCAGTCTTGATTGTGCTTCATCTCGCAAGCATAGGCAAAGCCGATCGGCTTCTCAAGGCGGTGTGAGAGTGTGAGGCTAAAAGATTCTAGCGATTTTATAAAGGGTGCTGGATTTTCTACTAGATAAAGCCTCATCGCGTTTGGCGCGGATTTTATAAGCTCTTTTGTGGTATTGAAAAATTGCAAAGATTTATCATCAAGGGCTTTGTCATCAAAGGCTTTATCTTTGCTAGCTTTATCACCTGCATTTGCGAAGCCTGTATTTGTAAAATTTGGCATTTTTAGCTTGCTAG
Source organism: Helicobacter sp. CLO-3 (assembly GCF_001854545.1). GTDB lineage: Bacteria > Campylobacterota > Campylobacteria > Campylobacterales > Helicobacteraceae > Helicobacter_B. The sequence continues at coordinate 4,411 of NZ_MLQN01000050.1, read as the reverse complement.
TGGGGATTTCTTCTAGCGCTTGCCCGGTAGATTCTAGTGCAAAGTCAGTAAAAATCTCAAAACAATCGCTTGGGATAATCGTCACTTCAAAATATATTTGGGATTCTAGCGGTTGAGACTCTGCTTTTTTAGATTCTGGCGATTTAGATTCTGGCGCCTGCGATTGCAGCGACTTGGATTCCACTTTAGACTCTAGAGATTCTGGTGTCCCTAACTCATTTTGGCAATTTTTAGCAGAATCTAGCGCCTTTGGCATATTTGGCATAATAAAACTTTGTAAGATTTATGAAGTGTAAAAAAGTAGCGTTTGGCTGGCTAGATCATTGCGATCTAGTCATTTACCCCTAGCACTACTTCTAGTTTTTCTTTTAGGACTTGTGGAGTGAAAGGCTTTACGATATAGTTATTTACGCCTGCTTTTAGCGCGGTGATGACCTCGGCTTTGCCGCCTTCTGTGGTTACCATGATGATTGGGATTTCTTTGTATCGCTCATCTGCGCGCACTTTTTTGACGAGATCTAGCCCATTCATCTCGGGCATATTCCAGTCTGTGATAAGCACCTGAATCCCCTCTTGAGAATCCATAATCTCCCACGCTTCCACGCCATGCTCTGCTTCCAAAATATCCTCATATCCCAAGCGCTGCAAGGTGTTTTTAATGATTCTTCTCATGGTTGAACTATCATCAACGACTAATAATTTCAAGATAACTCCTTCATTGGTATGGCGGGTGTGTCTTACTGCTCTTCCACTCTCATAGCTAAACTCGATGGCTCAAACTCGAAATAACTCAAACTCGCGCGCATCGCGCTAGCAGTGCGTATCTAGCGACATCCCTTAGCGCAAGCCACCAAAATAATTTGCAATGATAGCATAAAATCGGCAAAATTTGTTTATTTTTATTCTATTTGTGATAGCTTGGCAAAAGCCTCTGCCAAATCTATCTTTTTCTCATAAAACGCCTTGCCTACGATGATTCCGCCATTTATTTGATGATTTTTAAAGGCTTTTGACATTTTTTCTATATCCTCTATGCCAGCCAGCCCCCCGCTTGCGATGACAAAAACCCCGCTAGCCTTCCCCATAGCCACGCTAAAATCCACATTTACCCCGCTAAGCGCGCCATCGCGGCTGATATCCGTGCAGATGAGCGCCTCTACACTGCTTTTGCCAAACTCTTTTGCAAGATCTGTCGCCTCTACCTCGCTAGATTCTACCCAGCCTTGCGTGGCTACTTTGCCCTCTCTCGCGTCTATGCCGATAGCTATGGGGTATTTTTGCGCCATTTGTTTGGCAAATGCCGGATCGCTTAGTGCCTTTGAGCCTAGAATCAAACGATCTATCCCCATATCTCTATATGCTTTGATAGTGTCCTCATCGCGTATGCCCCCGCCTAGCTGGATTTTTAGCGAGGTGCTTTTGCGTATGGATTCTATGGTTTTGGCATTTTTCCGCTCGCCGCTAAACGCGCCATCCAAATCCACCAAATGCAGCCAGCGCGCACCCATATCTTCAAATCTTTTTGCAAACTCGCAAGGATCGCCATAGATGCTAACTTGCTTTATATCGCCTTTGTATAGCCGCACCGCTTGGGCGTTGTGTAAATCAATAGCTGGGAAAATCTCTAGCATGCTTTTGCCTTTCGAAGTGAAATTTTTATCAAATTATAGTCTTTCTCTAGCCTTTTGCTGAAATTATTGTAAAATTCCAAACTAATTTGCGTATTTTGGAGTGTATTATGCAGAATCTGCTTAAGTGTTTTGAATATCTAAAGCCCTATCATATCGATATGCTAGATGCTATAGGCGTGATGATAGAGCTTTTTTTGCTTAAAACGCTTAAGCGAGAATCCTTTTTTGAAATCCTGCCCCTAGACAAAGCGCGCGCGTATGATAAGCTAACAAGCGAGCTAAAATCTATCATCGACCCAGCCCTTTTCATCGCGCCAAGCCCCAAAATAAACACTAGCAAGATTCTAAAACTCATCGCACAAGATGAGTTCTCAAACAGCGACATAGAGCAGTTTCTACACATCATCACGCAAAAAAAGACTACCAACAAGCTCTACTTCTACTCCACGCCTTGCGAGATAAACCAGCTTTTAGTTGGCATACTCGACATAAAAGAAAATGATGAGATATATAACCCTTGCTATGGCATGGGTAGCGTGTTTTTAAGCATCGCTAGCATCACACCGCGTGTGAGCCTCTATGGCGAGGAGCTAGATAGCAAGCTCTCATCCATCGCCAAGCTCATTGCCAAGCTTAGCGGGCTCAAAGAAAGTCATCTGCGCGTGAGTGATATTTTGGCAAATCCGATGTTTAAAGAAAATGGCGAATATATAAAGTTTGACAAAATCCTTTGCAACCCGCCGCTAAACGCGCATTTAGGCACGGAGCTACTCAAAGATGATGAGCGATTTAGCAAAGTGGGGATTCTTATCAAAACCTACCCAGAGCTTGTGTTTCTCATGCATTCTCTAGCGCATTTGAAAGACAAAGGCGTGTTTATCGTGCGTAACCAAACCTTGCAAAAATCTTCGCTTGAAGGAAAACTGCGCGAGCGGCTTTGCGAAGAAGGCATGATAGAGGCAGTCATCGAGCTTCCCAAAAACATTTTTCCGCATCAAAGTCATGATTTTTCCCTGCTTGTCATCTCGCATGGCAACAAAGAGATTTTGCATATAAACGCCAATCACGAGCATTTTTATGCCAAAGATGGCAAATACAACCGCCTCATAAATGTCGAAGAAATCCTGCAAATCTATCGCACCAAAAACGCCGATAAATCCGCCTCCAAATACGCAAGCCTAACGCCGCTTAGCGCAGTTTCCACGCAGGATTTGCGCGCGCATATCTACACGACAAACTCGCTAGAATCCACTATCACGCTAAACAATGCTAGCTCAAACACGCTAGAATCGCTTGGCGTGGAGATTTTTCGGGGGCAGAGAATCTATGGCACGCGCAAAGATGAGATGATAGAGTTTTTTGACATAGGTATCGCGGATTTTGCGCCATGTGGATACACGCAGAGCTTCCAAACCAAAAAGCTGCAAGGCAATAGAGAAAAGATAGAAAAATATCAAGTGCGCTCGTTTGATATTTTGCTTTCACTACGCGGCGTGACGCCAAAGCTCACGATACTAGGCAAGATAGATTCTATCAGCGTGGTGAATTCTGGCATCATCGTGCTGCGCGCGCCTAGCCAGAAGGTGGCGGTGGGGCTTTATTGCTATCTTTTTTCGCTCGCTGGCGAAGAGGCGCTCGCCAAAATCTACAAAGAAAGCAGCGATGGCGCGCTAAATATCGAGAATCTATCGCAGCTCATCATCCCGCACGACTACGCCGAAAACGCCGCGCAAACGATAGAGAATCTAAACAACCTGCGCGATGACATCTATAAAACGCAGGATAAAATCAATAAAATAAAGCAGGATTATCAAAATGGATAAGCGCGTGGGGCGCATGGAGCGTTTGGAGGGTGCGGAGCGTTTGGGGGGCAAGAAAGGCGCAGAAAGCGTGGAGGGCGCGGATAAACATTTGAATGGCCGCCGCGCGAGTGCTTTTGAAGCACTAGAATCTAGTATCCGAGATGTGCGACACAAAGGCGGTTTGCGCGTGGTAAATCCGGTAAATCTCTATGAATGCGAGCTTGGCGAAAATGTCTTTGTAGGACCATTTGTCGAGATACAAAATAGCGTAATCATCGGCGATAACTGCAGAATCCAAAGCCACAGCTTCATCTGCGCGCTGACAAAAATCGGCGATGAGTGCTTCATCGGGCATGGCGTGGCGTTTGTAAATGATCTTTTTGAAAATGGCGCGCCAAATGCGGATTCTAGCACATGGCGTGGCGCGCAAATCGGCAATCGCGTAAGCATCGGAAGTAACGCTACGATACTGCCGGTAAAAATATGTGATAATGTCGTGATAGGTGCAGGCAGCGTGGTAACCAAAGATATCTTAGATTCTGGAATCTATGCCGGCAACCCAGCTAAAAAACTCCGGGATTTGTAAGAAGCCAAAATATGTTTTGGTTTGTTTGGCTGATTTTGTGCTAATTTTTGTATAATATGCGCTTTGTTTATTGATTTCAAATATTTTATGAAAGGCAAAGGATGAGTGATAAAAAAACGCAAGATGCTAAAATGCGAGATGTTAAAACCCAAGATGCCACAATGCAAGGCACCGAAATGCAAGACATCGCAATGCCAGATGCAAAAAGAAGGATTGAGGGTGAAAGTTTATGTCGATATGTGATTAGAAGGCTAAAACAGGCAGCTTTTTGGAGGATTAAACTATCAAATCAGATATTAAAAGAAATTCTTAGGACCCCCTATCTTGATTTTAAAATTTATCGCTTTTTGAAATCTAACTACATGGGTACTAGCCCTATCTCTGCTTTACCC
>NZ_MLQN01000049.1 GCF_001854545.1 Helicobacter sp. CLO-3 | reverse complement strand
AACAAACAAACAAAAAGACACAAAACCCAAAAAAAAAAAAAAAAAAAAACAAACACACCAAATGGAGCGGTGCGCCAGGGGGGGGGGGGGCAAAAACCTCGTAATCTTTCATTTGTGCTTCCTATGACTATGTTTGCGCTTAGAGAAGGAGATTTTACTACAACGTCAGATCCAATAAGGGCACAAAATATTCAGGTAAATAAAGAATTGTTATTAAATGAAAAATGTGGAGCATATAGTGTAACCCTGGATGGTAATACTATAGGTAAAAAAGAATGGCTGCAACAATATGCCGCTTGCGACATGCCTGCCATAATTTTGGTGCGTGACCCTATAAAAACGCTTATAAGTGTCATAAATTTTGTGTCAGATTCTAATCCTGCAGATTTTGATTTTATAAATTATTGGCTTGAGTCATGTCAATTTAGTGGGCTTAGCGATTTTTCTACGACCATCGGCTTTTATTCTAACTACAAACTTATTGAGCCGTATACAAACAAAATTCTTTATGTAGATTGCCAAGAGATTATTAGATCTTCGACAAGACAGACAATGGAAAAAGTGGCAGACTTTTTGGGATTTGAGGTTCCTGATAGAGAAAACTTTGATATGCAAGTAAATGATTCTATCACGCGTCTTTTGCCGCTAGAAATAGAAATATCAGGTTTTAAAATATTTGCAAGTGCATATAATGGAAGATTTACTCAAAGAGATGTATATCCTTTATATCATGCAAAAGACACTCGCTGTTATATTGCAAAAAACTATAAATGTAATCATATTCCAAATCATGAGTTTTTTATCTCCACTACCGCTAAAACTTTTCCTAAACATCTTGAGGCTAAGCTATACCAGGTTGTTGATGACGAGCTGGCTCAAGTCGCAAATCAAGCAAAAAGCAATAAAACAAAAGCCATTGCTGTAGATTTTTTCTTTGAGTTCTTGTGTGAGAATCCACATTGGTGGCATAAGTTGGATTCTGTGATTAAATATGAAATCACCCATATAAAGCAAGTTAGGCAGGATATTGTCGATTCATGGTTGTCATATAAAGCATTTTGCGAGCTCGGACCTCTTTTGAAGCAAACAAAATAGCGCATTATAATAAAAAGTGTTTTTTTGGTATTTTTAGCTCTATGGCAAAAAAATCAGCCAAGTATTTCCATATATATTCTTTCTCTTACTTGTGTGGGAGAAAAAGCGATAAAGTGGCTATTTTTGATATCTGGTTTATTGTATAACAATGGCTTTTTGGTATCAATATCTAATATAACTCCGCCCGTTTCTCCAAGTATAGCATCTCCAGCAGCCGTGTCCCACTCTTTACTTCCTTCAAATCTAGGATATATATCAGCCTCGCCATTAGCCAGAGCGCACAATTTAAGAGATGAGCCTTTCTTTAGTGTCTGCATATTATGTGCTTGGATAAATTCTTGCGTAGCTAGGGTGCTATGATACACAGAATCGCAGGCGATTAGTTGCGCTCTAGGAGCAGGATCACATCTCATGGGCTTTTTGATAGAGTCAATATACTGCAATATATTATTATTAATCGCTAGCTTTGGATTTATCAATACATCCGGTGCAATATCATCTAATCCCCGTAAGCCATCTTTGGCATAAAAAGCCCCAAATCCTTTGCCACGCTCATCCTTGCCACCAAAATACAGCTCATTTAGCGCTGGCGCATAAACCACCCCCAATATCGGCGCATTAGCATAAATAAGTGCTATATTTATAGTAAATTCTCTTTTTCTTGCAATAAATTCTTTTGTGCCATCAAGTGGATCTATAAGCCAATAAAACTCCAACTCTTTGCGCTTATCATACGACAAAACAAACTCTTCAGAGCAGACTTCTAGCCCAGAGCATAGCTTTAGATTCTCTACCAAAAAGCGGCTAGATTCTAGATCTGCTTGTGTGAGTGGGCTTTTGTCTGCTTTTAGGCTATACGCCTCCTCTCCATAAAATTTCATCACAATTTTGCCCGCCTCCAAAGCACAAAACATGCTTTTATAAAGCAACTCTAGCATGGCAAAATCTCCAAATCACTTTTTGCATCAATCTCCATCCACCCACCATAAATCTCTACGGCATGCGCATTGCAAAAGCGATCAATCAACGCTTGCAAAAAGCTTGTCATATACATATTTGGAAAATCTTTGCCATCATAGATACTACCCCTATCCAGCTCATCATAAAATCCAATCACTTGCGGCAAAAATGCATGCGATATTTTAAATAACCCAATATATTGCCCTTGTATCTCATCATAGCTTTTTGGCTTTTTTCCAAGCTCTAGAATCCTATTGCCATCAAGCTTCATCGTCTCTGCATCATCTAGTGGATTTTCAAATCTTTTTTTCCACAATTCGCGCCATTTTTTATCTACCACGATTCCAAGCGGCATATTACATTCTAGCAGCTTAGCCACAATCCCTTTGGAGTACACAATATCCGCATAAGAGATGATAATATCTTCTTTTGTCTTAGCACAAAGATTCAGAAAATCCCTCGCGCAAAAAAGAGTAGAAACCATATTGGTGCAATCATATTTTTCATTTCTATAAAGCTTTGTTATCCCTTGCGCGCGCGCATAATCCTGCAAAGTATCATAAAGATAACCGCCTACAATAGCAATCTCATCAATATTATTTTCTCTCAATGCCTTTATTTCATAATCAAGTATTTTTTGCCCCTGATAAGAAACCATGCATTTTGGCGTTTGTACTGTAAGTGGCATAAGTCTTGAACCAAATCCTGCTGCCAAAATAAGTGCTTTCATTTTCCATCCTTTATGGCTTGTAGCCATTGTGAGAGTATTGTTTTGTCATTTAGCCCCATATCGCGCTCTATGTGCCACATTATACCAAATATGGGCTTTTGCGCGTGTCTATACGCCTCGATAGTATCATCTTTGGCGATGGCTAGCGGGATTAGCGGCTCAAAAACTTTTTTTATGCAATAGCGATGAAAAGAATTTACAATATATGTATCATATTTATTTTTATCTTGCGCTTTATCAAGACTCCTTGATTGTGCGCAAAATGCTTCATGTGGCGCTATATGCCTTTCAGAAGTGATAAATTTTGCCCCAAAATAGTGCGCTATCATCTGTGCCCCGCGACAAATCCCAAGCAATGGCAACCCATAATCGATGCAATATTCAATAATTTTTGACTCATAAGCATCTCTTTTTAATGATAGGGTATAATCTTTATTGGCAGATTCTTTGGTAAAGATTGACAAATCATTGCCGCCGCTAAAGATAACACCCTGCAAATACCGCGCATATTTCAAAAAATCAATCTCATAACTTAATGGCAATGGTACAAAATCCGCAAAATCCTCACTCTTGGCAAATAACTCCCCCCAATCAAGCGCCAAACATTCCCTTGTCTCTTTATATTTATCGTGTTCGATAAGTCTTTGTGTTATGCCAATAAACATTATTTATTCCTTGATTTTACACTATCAGAGGCAGAAAATCTGCTTTGTTTCGCATTCTAGTCTGATTCTTTGCGCTTTTGCAAATAATCTAAATTTTTCCTCGCCTACGCCAATAGCCGCTGGAATCTGCAATTCAGAAGCGCGTATCGCCATGTGGGAATTAGCCCCACCATAGCATGTTATAAAGCCAGCGATATTTTTAGCAAATAGATAGTCAAACCCCGGATCTGCTGCTGGAATCAAAATGATTTTTCCCTCAAGGTTTGTGCTTGCGTTTGCCCCATCATTTATGATGATGGTCTGTGCCATTATACTTTTGTTTGTAATAAAGTTTGGCATAATTTTTGGGGCATAAAAGCTAAAAATATCTTCCTCGCTAAAAATAATATCAGGCAATTTTAGCGCACAAGTCAGCGCGAATTCTTCTTTATGCGCTTGTATTTCATTCATAAATCTTTCTTTTGGACTATTTTTATAAAGGCTAGAATACAGCGCAAGGATACTTTTTATATCCAAATGTGCCATGTCCTCAGGGGCTATTTCTAGATTCTCGCCAAGCTCTTTGATAATGCTTAGTGCTTTGGAGAGAAACTTCGTAAAAGCAAATTTTACACCCTCGCGCCCCTCTATAGTCTTTTTTAGAAAATCAAAGAAATTAGGCGCATCTATTTTTAATCCATTTTCTTTAAGGACACGATTTAAATCGTGCAATCTCTCACTAGAAAGCATAAAATCCGCTTGTGTAGATGCGCTAGATTCTAGACTGGAATCTAGCGTGCGATCAATCCCAGAATCTAGCGAGCCAAAATATTCTTCAAAGGCCTCATCATAGCGAGGAGAGAGGATATTATAACTTCCGGCACGCAAATGTCCGTATTTTTCAAGAAAAGCATTTTTAGTTTCAGCGCTAAGATATTTGGAATCTATAGCCAACTCTTTGGCTTTGGTGTGCAAAGAAGCAAGAAAATTTATTTTTTCTTGCGCGCTTAAAAAGCCTATTTTTACAAGAGAATCTAGCATTTGCATAGCTACAAACGCCGCCCTAGCGATGCCGGCAAATGGCAAAGTGCCAAATCTTTTGCAATCCTCAATAAGCCAATAAATCTTGTCATATGGCGAAGTGTAGGAATTTATAATTATTCCATATTTGGATTCTAGCTCTTTTGCCTTAGCGAGATCTTTTAGATAGAGACCATTATTGGGGCTTATGATGCGATTTGTAAGCTCTAGTAAGGCAAATTCTATGCGCTTAATTTCATTTTCGTTAAATCCATAATCCAAAAGTTTTTGCAATTTTTTTGGTAGCATAAAATCATAGCAAGAAAAAACAATATCAAATTCTATCTTATCATGAGCCCAAGGCGCTTCACGAAGCCTAGATATATAATAATCAACAAGTTTGGCGGAGATATTTTCATCCAAATTTTTTGGGATAAAGGAGTTGAAAGAAAGCCTTACATCTATATAGGGGATTCCCAAAAATGATAGCATAAGTGGATGGGAGCGCAGGCTGCGATATCCATAATTATCGCGCTGATAAGCCCAAATATTATCCGTAATGATTTCTTTATAAAGGCTAAGTGCAAGTCGCTTTGGCTTAAGCCCAATAATCTCGGCAGGATTCCAATCGGGCATCACACCAAAAATAGTTTTATCGCCTAATATTTCAGGATAGGGGCAGTTTAGTGTGTGGATACGCTTTGCAAGTCTTTCGAGCGCTCTAGGCGCTAGCTTATCATAAACGCTTTGAGATTCATCGATGACTAGCGGGCGCACTTGGAGGCAATAAAGCGTCAAAATGTCTTGTTCACCAGATTTTATTTGGCCAGAATTTATTTTTGTGGCAGAATCTGCTTTGAAATCTATTTTGGAGCCCGCCAAATTATTATCGCATTTATCGTATGCAAATGCAAATTCAACATCAAGTCTCCTGCAATCAAAAATCTCTTCAAGCTCCATTATCACCTCTATGCATCGCGCCATTTTTGGATCTTTTGGCAAGGGCGCTTGGCGATAATGATAAAAACCAGTAGCCTGCGTGCTGCCGCTAGTGATAGCCTCATTTGAGCCGCTGCAGTCGTAGCTTATGCAAAAATATGGAGATTCATTGTCTTTATCCACGCTAAATGCCACGCCGCACAGCTCTATATTTTCAAGCATTGGCTGTATCAAAACCTCATCATTTTCATAAGGCATAGATTTTCCAACTTTTGCAATAGCCTCCAAAATCTTGTCTTTATCATCGCTTGGAATATGCCCTATACTCAAAAATGCGCCGGCATTTGATTCTTTAAACCCATCTTCTTGCTTGGAGCTTGAGCGCACGATGATATGCCTCGTATTCCATGTGGAAATCTTGGCAAAAAGCTCATCTCTAGCTTCTTTGACGCGGATAGATTCTAGTGATGTTATAGCTAGTGGCAATACTTTTGCTTTGGTGAGGCGCGTGCTTAATGAGGCGAGATTTTGCGCCTTTGTTTTGAAGACTAAATGATTCATTTGCATATGGCCTTTTTGTAGCTTTAATATTTTGGTTACAAAAATTGTGATTTTATACAAAATCACCTTAAAATCAAAGCCAACACTGCTATAAAACTGTGTTTAAACTTGCTCAGCTAATTTGCACATTTTTTCAAATTCTTGATAATATTTCCAAGAGGAAACAATATGCGGTGCGTGTTTTTTTACATGATCTAGTTCATAATCAAGCTTTGCTTTAAACTCTGCCCTAATATCTGGGTGATTGCGGAAATACTCAAGAATCTGCTCTTCAGTGATTTTATTTTTTGCTTGCATATCCATATAATTTTTTAATTCTTTAAAATATCCAAGCAAATAATCTTTGATTTCTTGTTTAGATTCTAATATTTTTTCTTTATCTTTTGCATCTATATAAAGCTTGATATTTTGAAAAGTTTTGAATTTTGTAAAAAAGCTATCCATAATATCTATGCCAATGTCAATTAATCCTGTGTTGTCCTCATGCACCGTGATGATAATTTGTAAAAATTTCTCTTTTGGCTTGCAAAAAGGGCTTAAAAAACGATTTAAGAAAGAGCTTAAAGATAGGTTTAAAGAAGATTCTGGTGTGTTTTGTTTCTTACAACTTTGCTTAGATTCCGCGGGAGTTTTATTTGACCCCCCCCCCCCATAGAGTATTTTATGATTTTCTTGTTTATGTGTATAGGGGACTTTTAGTGTCAATGGCAATAAGCCGGTAAAGGCACCATAGAGTTTTTGTTCATATACTCTTGATGGTTTTGGGGTTGGGAATGAGAGCAAAGAGGATAGTCTTTTCATAGTCTCAAAAGCCTTGTCTGGCAATATTTCAGATGTGTCTACATAATAAATCTTAGTTAAATCGGGAAGGGCTTTTATAAGTGAATTTTGGATAAAAAATGCTTGATTTTTGTCTCTCGTTATATATTGAACTCCATCTATATATGGTTTATTGACGAATTTTCTATAACCAGTAAAAGTCTCCGTAACAAAGCTATCAAATTCAATGTTTATAACCTTATTGTAATTTTCACCAATAATTAGCCAGTCATCCGCGTTTCTGCTTTGGAAATTCAAATTAGTTTTTATAATGCTAATAGGATCGCGGACCAAAATCACGCATGGAACACTGGAATCTATTAATGAAAACAGCTTGGCAGAATCAATAAAGCCATATTCGGCAAGCACAATAGCATTGTTATGCTTTTTTAATATTTTTCCAGAAATAAGCGTATCCCATATGCGCAAATAAACAATTTCAGCTTGTTCAAAACAATGCCAATTTATTCTCACTCTGCATTCTTTTAAAAATTTCCAAAAAACATTATGTCCAACACCATGAGAGCTAAGAGCAATAAATTTATAATTTTTTGGTAATTTGATTCTGTAAATCCAAGCAATCCTGCCACAAATATGAAATATTTTTATTGACATTTTTTTAAAAAAATTTATTGGCATCTTTGATATCCTACAGGAAGAAGGCGGTTTATGTAGATGCCTATTATATCATAAATTATGTGTAATATTTTTAATTTTTAACTTTCGGCTGTGGTTGTTGTGGTCATTTTGGATTAAAATTTGCTTAACAATCGCGATATTAGAATCTATCGCTATCGCCGCAAATCCCAAAATCTCAAAGGAGTGCCTATGCCAAAAACGCCAAATATTCGCGCGCAAAATCCTCTAAATCCGCAAAATTTGCAATATCAAAGCCAAGCGCAGCCGCAGAATCCAAACGCCTCGCAAAATACGCAGAATCCAAACAAGCCAAACCAGCACGCCGTGCAAAACACACAAATGCAACCAGCGCACGCCACGCAAAACACACAAGCACAACCAGCACAGCCCCAAGACAATTTCACCAAAAATTTGCAAGCGCTTAGATACACCGACCCCATGCTTTTCCTCGCACTCAAATCATTCAAGCCCAACCAAAAATACGAAGTTTTCATGGATAATGACCCGGCAAACTACAACATCATCGACACGCAAAACGCCACCGCCCTCTATCTCACAAAGCCCATCGATGAAGTGATGGAGAAAAACGCGAGTCTCACGCCTTATTCGTATTATCCTTTTATCTATCTCTATGGCTTAGGCAATGGCGTGCTTATCAAGCTTCTTTTCAACGAGCAGCGCAAGCGCATCGTGGTTTTTGAGCCAGAGCTAGAGATAATTTTTATCGTGCTAAATCTGCTTGATTTTTCCGCCGAGATTGCCTCTCGCTCGCTAGTGATTTTCTACACCAAGCAGATTGGCTACATCACGATAGACTCGCTGTTTGATAGCTTCAAATACTCGCGCGTATTTGTCAAAACTTATGATTTGCTAGTGACGAATAGCTACTATGAGCGCTACCAAGATGACATCATGCGTATCAATGGCTATTTTATCAAGGCTATCGAGCAGGCGGTGGTGAGCGTAGGAAATGACGCTAGGGACTCGGTGGTAGGCATTTTGCACCATATCACAAACCTCCCAGATGCCCTGCGCTCGCCAACGCTTGATGAGCTCATCTCAAAGCTAGACAAACGCATCGAGAAAAACGACACTGCTATCATCGTCTCCACTGGTCCAAGCCTCTACAAACAGCTCCCACTGCTAAAAAAAGTCACCCCCTATGTCACGCTGCTATGCGTGGATGCGAGCTTCCCTATCCTCTATCAGCACGGCATCAAGCCAGACATCGTCATAAGCCTTGAGCGCGTGGAGGCGAGTGCGAAATTCTACACCGACACGCCAAAAGAGGCGCAAGAGGGCGTCATCTTTGCCATCACTTCTATCGTGCATAAAAAGCTAAAAGAAGCACTAAAAGGCGCTATGGTGCAGTTTAGCTTCCGTCCGTTTGGCTATACAAGCCTCTTTGGGTTTGACAAATATGGCTATATCGGCATCGGTATGAGTGCTGCAAATATGGCGTATGAAATCGCGATGTATGCGAAGTTTAAGCGCTGTGTGTTTATCGGGCAGGATTTGGCGTTTGGCGAGGATGGGACTTCGCACTCAAAAGGCGCAATCTATGGCACAAACGAGTCGCAATACAAAAAAGAAGGGCTGCTCGTCCCCAAATATGGCGGTGGTGGCGAGGTGGAGACTAGCAAGGTTTGGAAGCTGTTTTTGAACTTTTTTGAGAAAGACATCGCGCGCACGCCAGCGACTATGGAAGTCATCAACGCGACTGAAGGCGGGGCTAGAATCCATGGCGCGGTAGAAATGCCTTTTGCCAAAGTCGTGGAAGCGGTGCTAAATGGCGAGGATACGAGGGGGCAAAATATGGGCGCGGCTGGTGTAGATTCTGCTGTGGGGGCGGATTCTGGCGCGGAATCTGGTGTAAATGTAGATTCTGGCGCTTTAGATTCTCACATTTTAGATTCTGCTCGCGCGGTAGAATCTAGTGGGATTTTGGATTCTATGCGCGCGCAAAATGGCGCAAAAGTGGATTCTAATAATTTAGATTCTAGCGATGCGGATTCTAGCAAGAGAGCAGAATCTAGCGTCACTCCAGAATCTACCAAATCTAGCGCCAAATCCGCCGCCAAATCCACCATCAAATCCACCCGCCCACCGCGCATAAAAACACCCATCACCCTAGCATACCCCAGCCAAAAACAAAGCGAGGCAAACATCATCAAAGCCTACAAAAAATGCCAAGGCATCATCCGCTATGGTAGCGCGCAAAAGCGCAAAATCGAGCGCGTGTTTTTGCAGCTGGCAAAGGAGCTAGAGCACATCGAGAAGCTAAACGCCGCCAACAAACTAGAAAAGATAAATTTCGAGAAAATCAACCGCCTTTGCGACAAAATCGATGAGGTGAAAGAACTCTTTGCAAGCCGCAAATTTACAAGCTATTTTATGGATGCGATACAATCTTACATTTTCCACCAAGAGCTTGACATCGCGAAGGTTTTGGTGCTTTATACAGCGAACGAAGATGAGATAAAGGCAAAGCAGCTGCAGTGGCTCTACTACCATAAATACTGGCTTTTCTCGCTGGCTGGCGGAATAGACTGCGTGATAAACACCGTCGAAATGGCACTAAAAGAATGGGACAAAAAGGACTTGGCGCTAGCGGAATCTAGAGTAAAACCAAGTGGCAAAAAATAGGGGGCAAAATCTGGCGGCAAAAGCTAGCAAAATAAATGGACTTAATTCTGGTGCTCCAACATTACCATTTAGTTTTTTGTTAAAAACATCTTGATTTATATGCTATAATATGTCACAAAATTTAAGGAGCAACACAATGTTAAATTCTATAAAAAAGTATTTTATGGGCAAAAAAGAGGCGAATATGGATTTTGGTGATATGGATGGACTTCGAGATTTTGAAAAAGGCTCAAGCATTACCTCTTCACTCAAATACCCAGCTTTTTGTAAGCTAGCAAGCAAGGATGATAAAGTATTTGCAAACTTTCGAAAAAATCCAATCTATACAGCCGTGCTAGAACATGTGGATTACAAAACGGGTAAAGAATATCTAAAAGTGGTGCTTGACAGAGATATGTTTAGCAAACAGGATTTTAGTGATTTTGCAAAAAATGACCTCTACGGGGGGTG
>NZ_MLQN01000048.1 GCF_001854545.1 Helicobacter sp. CLO-3 | reverse complement strand
GGGTGAAATAGTGCTCATGTATGGTTGGTTTGAAAGTTTTAACTTTTTGCCAAACCAGAATCTAAAAAGCATTTTTATAGGCACACATTTTACTGAAAACGCCCAAAATTTCCTAAAGCGCTTTTTGGCATATTTTCCAGACTATTTTGATGACAAAGAAGTCGGCTGTAGAGACATTTTTACCCTTGAATTTTTGCAAAAATTGGGGATAAAAGCTTATTTTTCAAGATGTCTTACAAGCACGTTGCCAAAAAGAAAAGAAAAACCAACCCAAACAAAAGTGTTTTTTGTGGGATTTGATGATAAAAAGTTGCTATCTTTTATCCCAAAGCATTTGTTAGAAAATGCTGAATTTATCAATCAGCAAAGAGTCAAGCTCCAAGATGACTGGACTGAAGAAAATTGTTTTAAAATGACGCAAGATTTGCTTGCGCGCTATGAAAATAAAGCAAAGATTATCATTACTTCTGCTTTGCATTGCGCCTCACCAGCCACAGCTATGGGAATCCCAGTCGTGCTAATACGCACCGTTGAAGAACAGAAAAATCGCTTTAGCGCGCTAGAAAACATCATCCCAATCTATAGCATAGAGGATTTGAAGCGAGGCAAAATCGATTTCAATCCGCAGGCTCCAGACATAGAGCCGCTAAAAGAAGCAATGCTTGAAAATGTGCGCTTGAGCGTTTTAAAAGAACAAGGCGAGCAGGTCGATGAGGCAAGGCTAAAAGAGCTAAGGGCTTTTATAGCTAGTTTTAAAGCAAATTGATTTTGGATAAATTTTTAAAAATATTATTTTCTTATATATTTGTTTGGTGAATTTTAGATTCTGGTTGGCTGCTAACACTTTGGAATCTATATAGAATCCAAACCCAGAATCCTAGCCCTTTGGAAATCCGCGCGGCCAAAAGCCCGCATTTTTGCATTTTGAGCTAGCTTCAAAAAGCACTTTGTGTGTTTTAGTGAAACGCATTAGATATTTTGCGTGATTTTTGCGTGCAAAGCGGCGTATTGTGGTATAGTCAAAGCTTGATAGCTTGCGTGCTTAGATTTTTGGACTTTGGCGTGGCGCGCGGGCGAATTTAGATTCCACACAATTCCACACAGGGGGCAAAAATGGGAATTTCTGGTATTAGATTTTTTAGCAGGCTTGGCATTGGCTCAAAGATTATGGCGACACTTTCGCTGGTGCTTATCATCTGTATGAGCACACTTACTTTTATCGTCGTGCAAAACTCTCGCACCATCCAAACCACCGAAGCAAACAAACTCCTCATAAACGGCGCCGCGCGCGAGGCAAACCTCGTCCAAAGCATCCTCAATGAAATCTATGTCGCTGTGGATACTTCGCGCATCTACCTAAACGACTACATTTTGCGCGGGCGCAGCGATGAGCAGGGCATCCATAGAATCCAACATCATAAATATGCTCGATAGCAATCGCTGGGGGCAAATCGGCTATGTGTATATCAAAGACCAAGCCTTTAGTGGTGAAAATATCCCAAATCCCAAGCATCGCTTGAAAAATGGCGAATTTATGGTGCTGGCAATCGATAATAATATGCATGCAAAAGGCGGCGTGGAGATTCTGCAAGCAGAGGAAGTCATCGCAAACTTTGGCAGCGTCAAAGAAGTGCTAAGCAGCGGCAAACCCGCGATAGGACGCCCCACACACCAAAAAATCGGCGGCAAAGAGTATTTTGGCGTGGGGATAAACCAGCCGCTTTTTGGCAAAGATGGCAAAGTGCGCGGCGTGGTGGGCGTGTTTATCGATCTATCTGGCATCACGACTATGCTCCAAGACCCTAGCAAATCGATTTTTGAAGGCGATTTTAAGGGGATGTATTCTACAGATTCTACGATAGCGGTGCATGGGCGCAAGGAGTTTCTAGGCAAATATTTGCGCGAGGTAAATCAAAGCCCCACGATGAATGACCTAAAACACGCTATCGAAAACCAAATAGAGGGCATTTTTGACTATACCAACTCGCTAAATGAAACCAGCCGCGCCGCAGTGGCAAATGTCAATATCGGCGATGGTTTGGCTATCTGGACGCTTATCGTCTCCGCACCGCTAAAATCTGTGCTAGCGCCAGTGACAAATCTCCGCTTGCTTATGATTATCGCAAATGTCATCGTCGTGATTATCGTGTGTTTAGTGATGTTTTTCTTCATCCGCGCGCAAATCGTGGCGCGCATCAACAATATGAGCCACCTGCTTTTTGGCTTTTTTGACTATCTAAATCACAAGCGCGACACACCGCCGCATCTCGTGAAGCCAAAGGCAGAGGATGAGCTAGGGCGCGCGACACTAGAGATAAACCACAACATACAAATCGTGCAGCAAAATCTTGAACAAGACAAGCTAGCCATCGAGCAGTCCGCGCAAACTGCCAAAGAAGTCGAGAGCGGGAATCTCACCGCGCGCATCACGCAAGACCCGAGCAACCCACAGCTAAAAGAGCTAAAAAATGTGCTAAATAATATGCTAGATGTGCTGCAAAGCCGCATCGGCGCGAATATGAATGCGATACATGATGTGTTTGAGTCGTATAAAGCGCTTGATTTTACCAAGCAAGTGCCCGATGCTAAAGGCAATGTGGAAAGTATGACAAACATCCTTGGCAAGGAGATTTGCCAGATCCTAAGCTCATCGGAATCCTACGCGCAAAATCTCACCTCACAAACACAGAACCTAAAAGATTCTATGGCGAAACTTTTCAGCGGTAGCTCATCGCAAGCCAGCTCGCTAGAAGAAAGCGCAAGTGCTATCGAGCAAATCTCAAGCTCTATGCAAAATGTCAGCAACCACACGCAAGAAGTGACGCATCAAGCCGAAGATATCAAAAATATCATTAGCGTGATAAAAGACATCGCTGACCAGACAAACTTGCTAGCACTTAATGCTGCTATCGAAGCGGCGCGGGCGGGCGAGCATGGAAGAGGATTTGCCGTCGTGGCGGATGAAGTGAGGAAGCTAGCTGAACGCACCGGCAAAAGCCTAGGCGAAATCGAGGCAAATATCAATATGCTCGTGCAGGGCATAAATGAGATGAGTGAGTCTATCAAAGAGCAAACCAGCGGCATCACGCAGATAAACGAGTCTATCACGCAGCTAGAATCACTCACACAAGATAATGTCAATGTCGCCAACGACACCAACACCATCACGCAAGAAGTCGCCAAAATCGCTAATGACATCCTAAGCGATGTGAATAAGAAGAAGTTCTAAGCGGGGATTTGTGGGGCTTCTCGTGGCTTTGTGAGGATTTGTGGGGCTTTGTGGGGCTTCGCGGATTCTAAGCTTCTTGGATTTTAGAGTTTGTGGTTTTTTAGATTCTGGGCTCACAAATTTTAGTTCTTGGGATTCTATGATTCTATGATTCTATGATTCTATGATTCTATGATTCTTATCCGCGAGGCTTTTTCCAAGCATCGAGCTTGGGCTGGGCTTTGGCGCATACGCTAGCAAACTGGCATTTTTCGCGCTGCCAAGTATAGGCTATCGATACGAGATAATCCACAACCCCTACGCCATGCTAAAAATAGGCGCTATCGCACAGCTTGGGCGTGCGCGCGCGGTGGTGGATCACAGCGTGTATTATGACATCATCGGCAACAATCGCGGCTATGACAACAAACTCGGCGCATTTGTGGGCGTGAATGTCTATAAACAGGTGGATATTTTTGTGGATTCTGGCGCGTATTGGAGCGTGTTTGACAACGCCAAAATAGCTTATGACAGAGCGTACACTTGGAGTATCAAAGGCGGCATCAGCGTGAATTTTTAGCGATTTTTGTAAAATCTAGATTCTAGGCTTGATGCTGTAAAACCATCTTGAAAGTTTAAGCCTTTGCTTAAAAACCACGCTGACAAACTAAATCTTATCTCCCAAAACTTGTTTCGCGATTTTTCAAACGAAGCTCAAAATCTTTCCAAAAGAACAAAAAGAATAAAGCCAAAAGCAATAAAAGCAGAATTTACGGATAGATTATATAGCAAGAGTAAAAAGGTGCGAGACGAAATGCTTAGGCGTTTAAATCGCCCAAGCGCTAGCGCCCAGCGATTGCGCGTCTCTCAAAAATGGGGGGCAAAGGCCAGTAAAGGCAAGCGCTCAAATGTGCCCGCCCAAAAAATGGGGGAAGCAAGCAAAGGCAGGTGCCAAAATGCATCCACCCAAAAAATATGCCCGCTAAAAAGATATTTGAGCGCCCAAAAGCGTCAAAACACCAAAGCGCCAAGCGCCCAAAGCCTAGTGGCTTAGGGGCTTGTTGATTTTGGTGTAGTTGTAAGGCGCTAGATTCTCATCTAGCTCTAGGAGATTTTTGCTAGGCGCACGATTGACATCTTTTTCATCCGGCTCGTTGTAGTAGAGCTCGCCTTTTTTATGCCCTTCCATATCCGCAGGGTATTTGAGCTCGCCGGGCGCGAATTTTTGGATGTCTTTGAAGCCTAGATTTGAAGGCGTGATGTTGATGCCATCTTGCGCGGCGATAGAGACTAGCAGCGCTTGCCCTTCTTTTGCCATCGCGATAGATTGCCCCATGATTCTGCTAGCTTCTTGTGGGTTGTGGAATCCAGTGGAGTTTTCTGCATTGACAAAATCCGCTCTCATTTGTGATTTGCGATGCAAATCTAGCACTTGACTAAGCGCTTTTGAGATTTTGACATCATCTGCTTTGCCATCGGTTTGGTATTTTGGCATAGCACCCATTTTTGCGCGCACGCTTTTCACATCTTCGATGAGGCTTACGATCGCGTATTCTGCGTTTCTTTGCATAGAAGCTACAGATGTTTGGATGTCATAGACTTGTTGTTTTAGGTAGTCTTCTGATTGTCTATGGCATGTTTTACACGATGCATTTACATCATTTAGCGGCGATGTGAATTGGTGGCTTGTCACCTTTTTTGCGCCATTTCGAGTGTAAGGCATATGGCAGTCCGCGCAGCTTACGCCATTTTTGGCATGGATTCCGCCGCTTGCTAGCTCTGTCTCTGGGTGCTGGATTTTTAGCATTGGTGCTTTGGTGTCTTTATGCACCCAGTCTTGCGGGAATTTGTCGCGGATTTTTTCATAATAATCATCAAACATCTCGATTCTGAAAGGCTCGCCTTTTTTCCATTCACTCCATGGGAATGTCAGCATTGTGCCGGCGACTTCGATTTGTGTAGGCTTGTTGCCATTGCGCCAATAATCGATTTGCTCATAAGTCTTTTGTGTGCCATCAAGCCATTTTGCGTTTGGATCATTAGCGATGCTTTCACCGATAGTCGTTACTTTGCCAGCAGGTGCGAAGTAATACTCGACATGGCATTGTGAGCACACAAGAGTGCGCATTTCTTGGCGGGATGCTTTGATACCTTGCGTCTCATCTGCTTCATATCCGCGAGCTACTAGCGCATTTACGAGTGCTGGGCGTGTGATGCGAAGGCTCATATCTTTTGGCGAGTGGCAATCAGCGCACGCTAGCCCCATCCTAGTGCCGCCATGAAGTCCGGTATGTGCCTCGCTATCAGGCGCTTCGCCATCCATCACAGGGACATTTTTTATCATAGTCCAGTATTTTGAGCTGTTAAACGCCAAAAAATCGCCTTTTGACACATTTTCCAAAAGCCAGCTAGTCCAGCCGCTATGGCAGTTCATACAAGCAGTAGGTTGCCCGCCAAACGCTTTGAATCCAGCGGCGTTTAGAAAGTCTTTGTTGTTACGCGCGGTTTTCATTTGGTCTGCTTGTATGAAGAAGTGATGTCGCTCTTCGTTTGCATCCACAGAGAATGGATACCCAGCCCACATTTTCACAAGCTGCGGGAATCTCTCTAGCTTGTTGTATGCGATATTTCCGCCAAACTCCGTAGATTTACCTTCTGCGGTAGCGCCACGCATATACATATCTAGGTAGTCAGGGAATTGTTTGCCCCAAGTTGTAAGCCTAGGATCATTGTCGCTAAGTCCTAGCGAAGGTCCTTGATAGAGCGCTGTTTGCTCGCCTTTTTTCTCTCCGATATCCGCAGTGATATACGCTACAATCGCGCCGATGATCACCGCTACAATGAGGATAATCCACATGGTCTTTTTGTTCATTGTTGTCTCCTTTTTGTGAGGTTAGCTAGAAACTACGCAAATGCCCGACATTTTGGTGGCAAGAGAGGCAGTCTAGCGATCCTTTGTTGTGTTTGCTATCCAATGTGGGATTTATCGAATTAGCGGCATAATCCCCATGGCAGCGTATGCAATTTTCTTGTGCCCACGCTTTGGTATCTGCATTGGCAGTGAAATTTGGCGGCAAGTCTTTATCAAAAGTAAAATGATATGCATGCCCTAGCCCTGTTTGTGCTTTTGCCACCCATTTACGCACAAAAGAATGCGGCAAATGACAATCGATGCAGTTTATGCTCTGATGCGAGCTTTTGTTGTAATCTGCATAGACTTGATTCATCACATGGCAGTTGTTGCACGCGGAAGAATCGCTTGAAAGGTAGCTAAGCGCGTCGGCATTGTAGAGGCTATACACGCCATTTCCTATGATAAAACCCAGCACAAATATCACTGCGACAGCAATCATAGAGACTTTTTTCTTCATCTCCTCTCTCCTTACTTTCGCATTATCTTTGTAGCCTTGGGAAATTATAGGCGATGCTTTCTTAAAATTATGTAAAAATGTGAATATAATGATGCGGATTTTTGGCATTTTTGGATATTTTTGTGATTTTGTATGCCAAATATTAACCAAACTCATTTAGAATCGTAGATTTTTTGAAGATTTGCTAGAGTTTTGATAAGAAAAAGTTTTGACAAGAATAAAGTTTTGATAAAAAATACCGCAAAATAAAGAGTCAATATGCCAAAAAATACGCCACCACAAACACCCGCAAAAGACACGATTTTTCAAAACCCCACGCACAAAAAGTTTGAGTTTGACGCGCAGGTGGCGAGCGTGTTTGATGATATGCTGGCGCGATCGATCCCCTACTACAAAGACACGCTGGAGCTTTGCGTGGATTTTATGGCGCAAAATATTAAGCGCATCGAGCAGGCAAAAGTCACAGAATCTAGCCAAAATGCAGAATCTAAAAGCGCGGATTCTGGCGCGCCTGCAAACCCCCAAAAATCTGTAGAATCCAGAGACTCCATAGATTCTGCCCCAAAAAGCAAAATCTATGATCTAGGCTGCTCCACTGGCAACACCCTCCTAGCCTTGCGAAACCGCGTAGATTCCGAGCTTATCGGGCTTGACTCATCCGAGGCGATGATACACCAAGCAAAACTCAAAGCCAAAGCATATAGCGCAAATATAGAGTTTGTCTGCGCGGATTTCATGGAAGTGGCGTTTGCGCGCGCGCAGGGCTTCATCGCCAACTACACGCTGCAATTCATAAGACCGCCCATGCGCGCAAAGCTTGTTAGCAAAATCTATGATGCGCTGGATTCTGGCGGCGTGCTGATAGTGAGCGAAAAGACGACGAGCGCAAATCGTATGCTAGATAGCCAAATGATCGCCTACTATCACGCCTACAAAGCGCGCAATGGCTACACCACAAGCGAGATCGCCGCCAAGCGCGAGGCGCTCGAGAATGTGCTTGTGCCTTATAGTTTGGATGAAAATATCGCGCTTTTGAAGGATGCTGGATTCTCGCATGTCGAAGTGCTGTTTAAATGGGTGAATTTCGCCACACTCATCGCGGTGAAGTAAGCTAAGCGGATACAAAGCACCCAGAATCTAGAATCTAAAATAGCGAGCTATATAGAGCGCAACCTAAAAATCCAAGTTTTTGGATTCTGATGTCTTTTTAGCGGGGATTTTTCAGTTATTGACTTTTTGTGCATTCTTGTCATTTTATAAAATTATTATTTTTGCAATTTTTGCCCGCTTGTGGATTCTGTAGATTTTGCAGAATCTGCAGAGCTAGTAGAATTTGCATTGGTTCTAGATTCTGGTTGCAATTCTTTTGTGCTTTGTTCTTTGTTTTTGGATTCTGGTTGTGCAGATTTGGTTTGTGTGGATTCTGTGTGGTTGGTGGCTTGTGTCGATTCCGTTGAGATTGGTGGGGCTGGCGGTATGGCGCCTTTGTTGTCTTTGAATACCTTGCCATAGCCGAGTGAGACGCCGATGAAGACATTGCTCCCGACATTTTCGATGTAGCGCCCCTTTAGCAAGTAGAGATTGACAAAGGGCGAGATGGTGAGGTTTTTCCAAAGCGCGGTGTCTAGGCGCACGCTAAGTTCTAGCTCTAGCTGTGGATTGCGCTCGTGCGGGTAGTTATTGACAAGATAGTGGCGGTAGTTTAGCATCGTGCTAAAATCGACGCCCTCGCGGATGTTGCGCTTGAGCGTGATGCCAGTCTCTGCCCCCATGGATTCTATGGGGTGGCGTATGTCGCTGAAATCCTCCTCGCCAAAGAGATTTAGCTTTAGATTCTGGATGTATTTGCCATCAAAAAGCCGCACGCCAGCGGCAAAGCGGAAGTATTTTTTGCGATAGGGCATATCTGGGGATGGCGTGAATTCGCTCTGCAAGCTAAGCTGCAAAAATGGCCCTATCTCGCCGCCGCCGATTTGCTCAAGCCTCCATATACGCTGCGTGTAGCCGGTGGAGAAGAGGATTCTATCGAGCGTTTTGTTTCGTAGCCTTGAGCGCGGGTTGATAAACACCATCGTCTCGCCGTATTCTGCGAGCAGGGAGTTGAAAAACACGAAGCGCTTGGCGTAATAATCCAAAAGCATATTGCCATAAAGCTGGAGGATGAGCTGGGAGTCGCCGCTTATGCGGCTGTTGGCAAATGCGGTGTAGTCTTCTTGGTTGTTTATCTGGGTGGAGGAGAAGTTTAGCGAGGTGCGGGCTAGCTCGGCGCGCCAACCTTGCCGCTCGCGGTCTATGTCGATAGTTTTTGTCGTGAGGGCTTGCGCGCTGGCGGTGAAAATATGGCAGATGAAAATCAAGGCTAAAAGGCGTAAAAGGTGGCTGGCTGGGTTTTGGGGCGCTTGGCGTGTTTGTGGTGTTTGGGATTTGGCTGGATTCTGGGGCGTTTGGGGTTTGGCTAGATTCTGATATGCTTGGCTTTTGGCTAGGTTTTGGCGGGCTTGGTGGTTAAGTGGATTTGGGTATGCTTGGTTTTTGGTAGTAGTTAGATTCTGGTGCGTTTTGACTCTGGCTAAATTTCGTGCCAAAGAGCGCGAAAGTCGCGCTGCTAGATTCTGCGCCAAAGGGCATTTGGCGAGCGCATTTACCCAAGCATTTTTAAGCGAGGCTAGAATCATTACTAGCTATGCGCGTTTGTCTTGCTATTTGGGATGTGTTTTATGAGGTTTGGTATGTCAAAATCCACGCCCTGCGCCGCCGCTTCTTTGGCGAGCGCTACGGCTTCGTTGGTGTTGTATTCATTGCCGCCTTCGTATGGCTCAAAGATGCGATTAGCGATGGAGAGCGCGTAGGCGTTTTTCTTGATGCTTAGCGGCGCGGAGTTGGGGTTTATCACATAGACAACCGTCTGTATCAGCACCTCATCAAACTTCCAATGATCAAAGCAGTAAGCCAAAAACGAGATGTGATCCACGCCGAAAAATTCCTGCTCAACGATGGCTATATTTTTGAAATCATTTGCCGCAAGCGCCTCGCGAAACGCCTTGTCTTTTTTGGATTTGATAAGCACGCTGGAAAATAGAATCATCCCTAGCCGCAAAAGCATCGCACATGGGATGAGTGTCTGGGAGAGCTTGCGGTCCTCGGCATTTAGCCAGTTGGAGATGAAATCCACTTCTCTAGCGCAATTTCCCATAAAAATGTCGGTATCAAGCCCATAGGGGCTTACATTTATTTTGATTCTGGAGCGCAGGGAGTCCGCCATGACGATGTTTTTGACATTTTCGATGCCAAGCAGGGCGATGACTTGGTTTATCGTAGAGATTTCTGATGAGAATCCATAATACGCGGAGTTGGCGGTTTTGAGGAGGTTTGCGGTGGCTAGCGGGTCTTTGGAGATGATATCCACGACACCAGCGATTTCGATTTTGGACCCCATCTCATCGATATAGTCTCGAAGCTTGATGACGGTGTCTGGCAGTGGCGGTAGATTCTGCTCGATGAGTGTCAATAGCATATCGTTCATTTTAGTCCTTTGGGTAATGTGTGTCATCGCGTGGATCGCGCGCGAAACATCTATGCTGCATAAGGCTTTGGTATTTTTGGCGCTAATTTTAGCGAAAAAATATTATGTTTGCGTTTAAAATTTGCAATCAACGCGGAGAATGTGGCGAGGACACATAAATGGGGCGCGCAATAAGTGCGCTAGAATCGTTAGAATCTATGTTTGGTGGAATCTAGTGGAAAATATATAAAAACACGCACTGGAATTTAGAATCTGCAAAAAAACAATCAAGTGTCACGCAACTTCGCTTTATTTTTTTTGCAACCCCGGGTATTTGCAGTCGTTTTGCAAAGTGTGCTATTGTTTTTCTTTTATGATTCCCAAATGCTCTAGCTTTCGCTTAATTTTTTTAAGAATCCTATACAGCCAAGGTGTATAGTAGCCAATCTTTGTAGTAAAGCGAACTTTTTGCATATAGGGCCTTAGTGGTTTTAGTAGTTCTCTAGTGCGGCGAGGATCTT
>NZ_MLQN01000047.1 GCF_001854545.1 Helicobacter sp. CLO-3 | reverse complement strand
CTTTATAGACTTTGCCAAAATTTTTCATAATCGCTCCTTTGGTTTAAACTTGCGGATTATATCGTGATTTTTCAATACTTTTTTAACGCGCTAGGAGACAAAATCGCGCTTTTATGCTAGAATCCGCGAGAAAATGATAGATGGTTAGGAGAGGGTGTGATGATATCAGTGCAAAGCGCGGCAAATGAAGCACTAGGTAATGCTATCGATTTGGCTAGCATAGGGCTTGGGGCGGATGGCATAGAGGAGCTTTTGGCATTGCCAAAAATATTGCCAAGCGCGGCAAATGTGGCAAATCTAGATTCTGCGCCAAAAGTGGCAAATGTGGATTCTGTAGAATCTAAAAAAAGAGATTCTGCGCCTTTGGATTCTGCACTTTTAGATTCCGCCCCTTTAGATTCTGCTCGCAAATCTTACGCCCACAAGCTAGAATCCTACGCGCAAATCCTGCTAGAGTGGAGCGCTACGCACAATCTCACGGGCGCCAAAACGCTTGAAACCATCCGCGCAAATATCATAGATTCTGCGTTGCCGCTTGGGTTTATCGAGGATTTTGGCGCGTGCTTTGATGTGGGTAGCGGGGCTGGATTCCCGGGCATCCCGCTTGCTATCTTGCGCCCGCAATCGCACTTTATTCTATGCGAGCCGCGTCAGAAGCGCGCGGCGTTTTTGTCATTTGTCGCGCAAAAGCTGGGGCTTGCAAACATCAGCGTGATAAAACAGCGCGCAGAATCCTACACGCCAAAAATCGCGATAGATCTCATCACCTCGCGCGCGGCACTGCCTAGTGCGCGACTTTTTGCGCTGACAGAGTATATCGCGCAGGGCGGCAAAACACGCTATTTGCTGTATAAAGGCGCGCAGACTTGCGACATACCGCGCGCAAAGCTTTATCAGCACAAGGCGCGCATTTATGCGTATTTATAGGGTATAATTGCGGTTTTAAGGAGTGAGCATGATTCGGATTCTGGTGATTTTGGTGCTAGTTTGTGTGCTGGTGTATCTCACAAGGCGCGCGCTGAAGGGCATCTGGCGCAGTATATCAGGCGCACAAAATAGCGAAAATATAGGGCAAAATGGGCGCGAAAATGGGCGCGATAGCGCGTGCGAGAATAGAGCGCAAGGGCGCGAGCAAAGGCAAGAACAAAGGCGCGAACAAAGGCATGAAATAGAGGGCTATGATATGGTGGAATGCGCTACATGCGGGACTTTCATCAGCAAAAAAGAGGCGATAAACTATCAAGGCAAAAACTACTGCTCCAAATCGTGTTTGGGCTAGGGCGCGCGTTTGTGGGGCTTGCGCGTTGCGCGTGGTTTGTGCGCTCTAGTGTTTGGCTAAAAGTAGTCGCGCGAGTCGCGCAAATCTTGGTAAAACTCATAAATTTTGGCAAGCCTCATAAAAAAGCCTCGCAAAATCGCGCAAACTAGATTCTAGCGCAGTATTATAAAAGGACTTCAATTATCATAAAAGGATTTGGCAATGATTCTTATTGGTTTTCATCCGCGCCTTTACCCAAGCGAGTTTCACAAAGTCAGCGATTTGGATTCTTTGAAGCAGCATTTGCAAGACAAGGCAGTTTGCGACAAGCACAACAAAGCGCAAAATAAAACGCAAGACGAAGCGCCAAAAGCGGAGTATATAATATGGTTTGATGCAAAAGATGATGTGGATTTTGCGCTTTGTAAATACGCGCAAAAAGAGGGCATCGCCTTTGGCGTGAGGGTGGATAATGCCTATGAGTTTGTGGCGTGCGCGCATTTCGCGCCAAAGTATCTTTTGGTATCAAGAGATTATAAGGCGTATCAAAATATCGCGGATTCTTATCTGCTGGATTCTAAGGTGCTGGCTATTTTTGTCGAGGATGAGCTGGGGCTTATCCGCTTTGAAGGCGTGATAGCAGATCTTGCAAAAGATGGTATCGATGGCGTAATCAATGCCAACAAACTGCAATAAAAAGCCTTTAGGCGCATCTAAAACAAGCGCCAAAATAAGCAAAATAGCCCAAACTCAAATAAACTCAAATAAGGCCAAGCAAACTCAAGCCAAACTAATAAACTCAAACAAGCAAAACTTTGCGCCAAATCTAAGCCAAAAGCGCCTATCGTATATTTTGCCGCAGGCTTTCATAAGTATCGCAAGATACTTGCAGGCCACCATCGCAAGACATTTTGTAGTATTTGAGCGCTTTTTGAGAATCCGCCTCGATACCCACCGCGCCAAACTCCCCGCCAAACTCATACAAAGAAGCCACATGCTGGCAAGAAACCATATCTCCAAGCTCGCAACCTTTGAGCGCGTATTTTAGTGAGGCTTGCATATCGCGCGGGGTGCCTCGCCCTAGCATTTTATGCAAGGCATACTGATAGCAGCCATAAGCATGGTCAAACTCATCGCAACTGCGCAAATACGCGCTCATCGCCTTGCTTTTGTCTTTTGGCGTGTAGCCTCCTTTAACCACATGCCAATAGCAATTTTAGACCGAGAGCAGGGCTAGCCGCCCCATGCCAATAATGAAATCCAAGCTGGCTGCAAGACTCGCCGCGCTGCTCGTTTGTAAGCGTGTGATTTGGGTTATACTCTTCGCCAAAATACACTCTATGGTTGATTATTTTTCTATAGCTTTTGTTGTTTAGGCACTCTTCTGTGGCGGCGCGGATTTTGGGGTGCATGGATTCTAGGCTTTCATCATCGAGCCTGCCTGCTATCTCAAGCCCTACCTTGCAAGCCTCGTTGTATCCGAGACTGCAACTTTTATCCAAAAACTCTTGCGCTTTGGCAAAGCTCTGCGCCACGCCTTGCCCGTTTTTGTAAATCAGCCCTAGATTATAGCAGCTGCCGCCATCTTGCATAGCGCAAGCTTTGGTAAATGAGTTTAGTGCTTTTTTGTCATTTTGCTTGCTTCCTGTGCCAAGCCCATAACTTAGCCCAAGCGCGCGCAATCCCAGCGCAGAATCTAGCTCGATAGCCTTATTGACATACAGCATAAAATCCTGCAATTTATGTGGCGGAATCTTTTTAAAATCACCACTCCAAATCTCGATAATCACCATCTCGCACGCCGCTTTTACGCTAAGCCCATTTAGCTTTTCTTGTTGCAGACATGCGCGCTCGATTGGCGATTTGTAGCTGGATTCTAGTGGCGCGCTTTTGGTGATATGCGCGATATAGTCCCACTCGATAAGCCCGGTAGTAAGGTTTGTGATGCTAAAGATAAAGGTAAGCTCCGCGCGCACCATCTGTGAATCTTGGCTTTTGCCCGCTTTGGCGGCTTTTGGCTCGGTGCTTATCCTATCGCTTATGCGCGCAGATAGCGAGTAGTTTGGGGCTAGTAGGGAGTTTTTGGGGATGATGTCTTTAAACTCTTCATTGTTGCGCGTTTGGCGGATTTTATCTATCAAAGGGTCGGTGTTTAGCGCGTTGCCAGAGATAGCGCCTGTGAGGCTAAACTTCCCACTATCGCGCAAATCAGCAAGTAGCAAGCGCGCGAGTGTCTGCGTATCTAGCTCAAAATGCGTGAGGTTTGAAAAAATCGCTAATCGCTATGACTCGAGGCTTATTAATCTCTTTGAAAAATTTAGAATCTAGTATGTCTTTTTGCGCGTTTTGGGAGAGTGTCTTTAGCTCATCGCTGCTTAAAATATCAGAATCTTGCGCGGTGAGTGGAGTTTGCGTGGCTTGCGATGCTTGTGTGGCTTGTGCGCTTTGTGCTGTTTGTGTAGCCGGCGTGGTTTGTGTAGCTTGCGCGCTTTGCGTGGATTGCGCTTCTGGTGCTGGCTCTGCGGAGAGTAGCGAGATGGCAAGTGCTAGAAAACATATAGCATTTTTTATTATGGTATTTTTTATGATGGCTTTTTTCATCTCGGAGTCCTTGTGTTTTATCGCTGCAAGTATAGCAAAATAAAGCGCAGTTTCTGGCAGTGAAAACGCGATTTGACAGCGCAAATTTAGATTTTAGTCGCTTTGTCGCCTTTGCCCTATGCTAGTGCTCTTTATGCTGCTATTTATACCATTTGGGCGGTTTAGATTCTAGTGGCGAGCCGCTAAACATATCTTTTTGTTTTGCATCTTTATTTATTTTCCAAGAATCTAGATTTTGGTTAAAAGATTCTGCGTTTTCAAACATATAGTCCATATTTTTGACATTGCTGACATCCCAAGCGTTTAGATTCTGGTTGAAAGATTGCGCGCCGCCAAACATATTTTCCATATTTTTGACATTGCTAACATTCCAAGCGTTTAGATTCTGGTTAAAAGATTGCGCGCCGCCAAACATACTTTCCATATTAGCGACATTGCTGACATTCCATTTATTAAGCGGCTGGTTGAAGGATTTTGCTTCATTAAACACACTTTCCATATCTATCACTTTGCTGACATCCCAAGAATCTAGTGGCTGGTTAAAAGATGCTGCTTTGGCAAACATAAATGCTATGCCTTTGACATTGCTGACATTCCAAGCGTTTAGATTCTGGTTGAAAGATATTGCTGTATAAAACATACTATTCATATATATAACCTTGCTTACATCCCATTTATTAAGCGGTTGGTTGAAAGAGATTGCATTAAAAAACATCCCATCTGTATTTTCTACATTACTCACATTCCAATTATTTAGCGGCTGGTTGAAGGAGATTGCATCAAAAAACATATAATCCATATTTTTGACATTGCTGACATTCCAAGATTCTAGCGGTTGATTGAAGGCTTTTGCTTCATTAAACATAAACGCCATATTTGCGACATTGCGGACATCCCAAGAATCTAGCGGCTGGTTAAAAGAGTGCGCCTCATAAAACATATATTCCATATCTGTCACTTTGCTAACATCCCAGCTCTCAATCCCGCTAAAATCCTCGCGCTTGATATTTCTAAACAAATGGCTCATATCTGTGATTTTGCTAGTATCTATCGTGTCGAGTTTGATGTTTTCATCGCGTAGTAGCTCTACGAGCTCATCGCGCGTCTGTGGGTGGTAAATGTGTTTTGATTTGTCAGTCAAAGGGTTTGTATTAATAGCACAAGCACTAAACATCAAGCCAAGCGCGACTATGCTGATAAAGGCCAGCTGTTTTAGATTTAGCTTTTTTATTAGATTCTGCTTGGCGCTGGTGTTTTGTAGCGGGTTTGGTATTTTTAGATTCTGGTTTGCGTGCTTCATTTTGACTCCTTAAAAGATTAGCTTTGGCATTATACTTTAAATCGCTTTTAGATTCTGGCGATTTTTGGATTCTAACGCTTTTTGCTTTGCCAAAATCTAGATTCCAGCTGCGCTTTATCATCGCCCCCATCTTGCGCTAGCGCTATTTATACCACTTTGGTGGTTTAAAATCTAGCGGTGAGTCCTGAAACATACCTTTTGTGCGCGCATCTTTATTTATTTTCCAAGAATTGAGATTTTGTTTGAAAGATTTGGCATCAGCAAACATTGCCTCCATATTTTTCACATTGCTGACATTCCATTTGCCAAGCGGCTGGTTGAAGGATTCTGCTTTATAAAACATCTCTTCCATATTTTCTACTTTTCTTACATTCCATTTATTTAGCGGCTGGTTAAAAGATTTTGCTTCATAAAACATCGACTTCATATTTTTCACATTACTCACATTCCATTTATTCAAAGGCTGGTTGAAGGATTTTGCACCCAAAAACATCCCTTGCATATTTTCTACATTGCTTACATCCCAAGATTCTAGCGGCTGATTGAAAGATTGCGCTTCAAGAAACATCGACTTCATATTTTTTACATTGCTCACATCCCACTTATCAAGCGGTTGGTTGAACGATCTTGCCAAGAGAAACATAGCATTCATAGATTCTACATTGCTGACATCCCAAGATTCTAGTGGCTGGTTAAAATATTTTGCAAAAGAAAACATATCCCCCATATCTTTTACCCTGCTCACATTCCAATTATCCAGTGGCTGGTTGAAAGATCTTGCACCAGAAAACATCCAAGCCATATCTTCTACATTGCTTACATTCCATTTATTAAGCGGTTGGTTGAAAGATTCTGCCAAGAAAAACATAGCACTCATAGATTCTACTTTGCTGACATCCCAAGATTCTAGTGGTTGGTTGAAAGAGCTTGCTTCTCTAAACATAGATGTCATATCTTCTACATTGCTGACATTCCAAGAATCAAGTGGCTGATTAAAAGAGCTTGCTCCATAAAACATACCGGCCATATTTGTAACATTAGAAACATCCCAAGAGCCTATGGGCTCATTGAAGGATTTTACAGCGATAAACATCAATCTCATATCTGTGACATTACTCACATCCCAAGTCTCAATCCCGCTAAAATCCTTGCGCTTGCTAGCAGTATTTTTGCAATTTTGCATATTGATATCTGCGAATTCATCGCATATATTGCTAGGAATATTTGAAAACAAAAAGCTCATATCAGTGATTTTGCTCGTGTCTATCGTGTCTAGTTTGATGTTTTCATCTTTTAGCAGTTTTACTAATTCATCTTGGTTTTGCGGGTGGTAAATGTGTTTTGATTTGTCATTGTAGTCATAATCGACAATCGCATTCCATTTAGAAGGGTTATACCATTTTGGCGGTTTGGATCCTAGTGGCGAGCCCCTAAACATATTTGTCAGCCCTGCGTCTTTATTTATTTTCCAAGAATCTAGATTTTGCCTAAAGGATTTTGCATCATGAAATATATTACTCATATTTGTAACATTGCTGACATTCCACTTATCAAGTGACTGGTTGAAAAATTCTGTATATTCAAACATTCCCCGCATATTCTCCACATTACTCACATTCCAAGAGCCTATGGGCTCATTGAAGGATTTTGCTTTATAAAACATATATGACATATCCTTGACATTGCTAGTATCCCAAATCTCAATCCGCATCAATTTAATACCTTTTCGTTTGCTGGCAGTATTTTTGCAATTTTGTATATATGGCGCAAGACTTTTGTCTTTTGCCAATCTATCGCACTCATCGCTAGAAACATCTGCAAACAAAAAGCTCATATCAGTGATTTTTCTGGTGTTGATGGAATTTATCTCGATTTTCTCGTCATTTAGTAGCTGCACTAGCTCATCGCGATTTTGTGGGTAGTAAATGATCTTTTGGCAATAAACGAGCTCTTGTCTGTCGGTCAAAGGGTTTGTATTTGCAGGGTTTGTATCTGCTAGGCAGATATTTAAGCCAAGCGCGGCTATGCAAATAAAGGCTAGGTTTTTAAACACTTTTAGATTTGGTATTTTTGGATTCTGGTTTGCGCGCTTCATTTTGACTCCTTAAATGATTAGCTTTGGCATTATACTTCAAAAGTCGCTTTTAGATTCTGGCGATTTTTGGATTCTAGTGCTTTTGCCTTATCTCTGATACCACTTAGGCACGTTAAATTTGAGTGGCGAATAATCAAAAATTCTTTCTCGCTTTGCATCTTTATCTACATTCCAAGAATCTAGATTTTGGTTAAAAGATATTGCGAAAGAAAACATATAATCCATATCTTTTACATTACTCACATCCCACTTATCAAGCGGCTGGTTGAAAGATGTCGCAAAAGAAAACATATAGCTCATATTTGTGACATTGCTGACATTCCAATTATTTAGTGGCTGCTTAAAATTACTCGCTTGAAAAAACATAGACGACATATCTGCTACATTACTCACATCCCAAGATTCTAGATTCTGATTAAAAGATACTGCCCAAGCAAACATACTATTCATATCCACAACCTTGCTGACATTCCATTTATCAAGCGGTTGGTTGAAAGCTTTTGCCTCAAAAAACATACCACCCATTTTTGTGACATTGCCGACATTCCAAGAGTTAAGCGGCTGGTTGAAGAATCGCGCTTTTCGAAACATATAACTCATATTTGTAACCTTGCTAACATTCCAAGAATCTAGCGGCTGATTGAAGGATTTTGCTTCAGAAAACATACTACTCATATCTTTGACATTACTTACATCCCACTTATCAAGCGGCTGATTAAAGAATTTTGTGCTAGCAAACATGCTATGCATGGTTATAACATTACTGACATTCCAAGAGTTAAGAGGCTGGTTGAAAGATTCTGCTATATTAAACATATTATTCATATATTTCACATTGCTGACATCCCAAGAATCAAGCGGCTGATTAAATGAGTATGCCGCAAGAAACATAAACATCATATCTGTGACATTACTCACATCCCAAGTCTCAATCCCGCTAAAATCCTTGCGCTTGCTAGCGGTATTTTTGCAATTTTGCGTATATGGCTCAACGCCTTGAGCTGCTGTTTTGCATATTTTGTCAGAAGTATTTGCAAACAAAAAGCCCATATCGGTGATTTTGCTTGTGTCTATGGTGTCTAGTTTGATGTTTTCATCGCGTAGTAGCTCTACTAGCTCATCGCGATTTTGTGGGTGGTAAATATGCTTTGATGTGTCGGTGATGGGGTTTGTGCTGGCTTGCAGGCTAGAATCTAGCATTAGCGCAAAAAGACAAGCAAGGACTAGATTTTTAAACATTTTTAGATTCTGCGCTTCGCTGGCGTTTTGTAGCAGTTTTAGAATTTTGAGATTTGGTATTTTTAGATTCTGGGTTGCGCGCTTCATTTTGACTCCTTCGTATTCGCAAATTAGCTTTGGCATTATACTTCAAAAGTCGCTTTTAGATTCTGGTGATTTGTTGGTGTTTGGCTGGTTTGGATTCTGGGTAGTTTTTGTTTTATTTTTGCTGGTTTGCTGCAAATCTCGCCAAAGCTAGCGGATAAATAGGCAATACAAAGCCGGAGGATAGAATCAGATGTTTGCCTAGCGCCTTGCACTTTGATTCTGCGCTATTCCATTTTGCTTTCTAGTGCGGATAGGTCATCAAAGCCCTTCGTGGCGCTTGGCGTGGAGTAGTAGGGGTTTGCCTTGAAGCCACAGCCGCCCATCATCGCCGCAAACGCCGCCAAATATGCTATAATCACCAAATGAGACAAGCGAAACATATCATAAACTCCTTTCTTTCTGACCCGTTTTATGCGCTGCTTTCGCGCAAGGTGCGCACGCGCAAAAGCCTAGAGAAGCTAAAATCCGCGCTGCCGCTAGATATGCGCAATCATCTTATGCTGATTTCTTATCGCGCGCCAAAAATATTATTTTGTTTTGACCATCCAAGCTACGCACAAGAATTTAATAATTATAAGAAAAAAGATATTATGTATTGTTTAAATGCGTATAAAAATGAGTTTGCTGAATTTTTGGCGCCGGATGTGGAGGTGAGGGCGTATGTGCCAAGTCGGATTCTAGCGCATATCAAGGAAAAAGTCGAGGTGGCAGAATCTACGCCAAGCTACAAAGAGCATTCTAACGCGGAGTTTATAAATCATGCGAGCGATCCGCTGATACACGAGCAGTTTGAGAAAATACGAGGGCTTATCAAAGAAATAATAGATGATGAAAATGCGTGATAAAAGCGCAGAAAATAAATAAAAATATTTTTTGCGTGGGTTTTTGCGGTGGTTTTTAAGGTTTTTTAGCTTGTATTTTGCTAGCTTTGGGTGCGAGCGCGTTTAGATTTATTTGATTTATATGTGATTTGTTTGGTCGCTGTTTGGATTCTGCTTTGATTTTTTTGTGTCGTATGTTGCGTGCTGTATGTTGCGCGGGCTAGAATCTAGATTTGCCACAGAATCCAGAATCCACGCGCCAAAGATTCATACGCTATTTTGCAAGACTTTTTACAAGGCTATTTTGCAAGATTTTTTTTTTGCAAGACTTTTTGCAAGGTGCTTTTCACAAGCCACTAGCCCCGCTCGCGCGCCCTCTAGCACTAGCTTTCGCGATGCTGTTTGTCTGGTATTGCGAGCCCCAAAACTCAAGGCTGCTTAGCACGCCCTGCAAACTCTCGCCAAGCGGCGTCAGGCTGTATTCCACGCGCGGTGGCACCTCGGGATAGACTTTGCGCTTGATGAGTTTGGCGTCCTCTAGTTCGCGCAGATTCTGGGTTAGCACATTTTGCGATATGCTTTGATTTTTGGTGGCACTTATACTTTTTTTGAGCTCGCCAAAGCGCTTCGTGCCATGCAGCAAATCGCGGATGATTAGGAATTTCCACTTGTTGCCGATGAAATTTAGCGTCGTCTCAACCGGGCAAGGCGAATAAAATACATCTATTTTCACACCCATTTTGCACCTCCTAAAGCGAAGCATTTTAGCACGAAAACATAAACAACAGCCAATCAATCTGCTAAAAACACGCAATGCTATCAAAAATATACTTTATCATATTTATATGTTTGATATTATTTTGGGTATAGATTCCCAAAAGGATTTTAGTGTTGGATTCTAGTTTAGATTCTGCCGCCCTCAAACCGCCCAAACCACCCCAAAATTACTCAATCGCCCAAAACCACACCAAAGCCCTGCCACCAAAAACCACTCCAACAATCGCCCAAAACCACCAAAAACCACCCCAATCTTTCCCATTTTTATAACTATTCTGCAAAAACATCAGAATCCAATCCGCCATTTAAGTTTATGTTTTTACAAATTTTTATATAATTAATGTTTCGAAGTTTTCAAAAAGACTAGAAAATGTCTTGTATTTAAGCAACTCTAAAGGCTAGAATCTAGACAATTCCAAACTTAAAACAACCCAAAGGAGGCAACTATGGGGTTTTACAATAAGCTAAAAATCGGCACAAAGATTATGGTATTTGTCGGTGCGGTGGTGATAGCTGGCATTTTCGCGCTAAGCTACATCGTCATCAACAATGTAAGCAGCAACATCAAGCATGAAACAGAGCAGGTTTTGATAAACTCTTCACACCGCTACGCAGGGCATATCGAGCTCATTTTCACGCAGATGTCTTCTATCGTGCTAAACACAGCGAGCATCCTCGACCAGACAGCACAAACAGCGGGCGCGCAGAATCTAAGCCCCAAGTTTTATGAGTCTGCCATCCGCGCCGCGCTTGATAATGCGGACTGGGTGGATTATGGCTTTGTCTATCTGCTAGACCCGCCCAAAAGCTTTTTGGAAAATAAAAATTTCGTGACACCTCAAGGCAAATTCATCATCTCCTATCACGACAAAGATTCTGGCGCCAATGGCAATCTAGAGCGGCTCTCACCAAACGACTCTATCGCATCTTTTCCGGGCGTGATAAGCGTGCTAGAAAAAGCGCCAAAAGACAAGAGGTTCTACGCTTTTAGCAAGCCTTTCAACGCTTCTTATGGCAATGGTCACGCGTTTTTGGGCTCATCCATCGTAGCTCCGCTATTTGATGAAGAAGGCAAACTTATCGGCGTCATCGGGCTTACTTTCAACTTCGATCGCGTCACAAAATATCTCGAAAATCCAGCACTCGTGACTTTTGAGCGCGAGATAAAAGCGGTAGTCTCACAAGATGGCATCATCGTATCGCATCCAAACGCCAACGCGATTGGCAAAAATGCGTTTGAGATAAACCAAGATGCGCGCGCAGCCACTGCGCTAAATGGCATCAAAGAGGGCGCTACAGGCTTGTATGATGACTATGTGGCGACAGATGGCGATGATAGCTATGCTGCGGTGGTGTCGTTTAAAACAGCTGGCGATGTGGGCTGGACGATATTTACCACCGCGCCAAAAGAGAGCGTGCTAGCGCCGCTATATCGCTTGGAGACGATGATTGCTATCGTGTCGCTAGTGGTTTTGGCGGTCGTGCTTGGCGTGGTGTTTGTGTTTGTTCAGCGCACGATTGCTATGCGTTTGCCTATCATTTTACGCGCACTAAATGCGTTTTTTGGCTATATCAACCATGAAAGCAATGAAGTGCATCACATCAAAATCCGCGCTCAAGATGAGCTAGGACAGCTAGGGATGATGATAAATGACAACATAGACAAATCCCGCGCGCATCTCAAAAAAGACGAAGACCTAGTCGCAGAATCTTTGGAAGTCATCAACCACACCAAAGAAGGACACGCGACAAAGCGCATCACGCTTGAGGGCTCAAACCCGCAGCTAAACAAACTGCGCTCATCTGTCAATGAGCTTTTGGACTTGCTTTCAAATGCTATTGGCAACGACCTCCACGAGCTAAATCGCGTATTTGACAGCTTTGTCAAACTTGACTTCTCCACCCAAGTAGCAAACGCACAAGGTAGAGTAGAAGTAGTCACAAACACACTAGGAGAAGAAATAAGAAAAATGCTAAAAACTTCTCTAGACTTTGCAAACTCTCTAAATAATCAAA
>NZ_MLQN01000046.1 GCF_001854545.1 Helicobacter sp. CLO-3 | reverse complement strand
CCCCCCCCAACCCTCCCCCCACCCACACACACCCACCCACCCCCCCACCCCCCACGCCACGCCACTCCGGCGCCGCCAGATGTGAATACGAGACACCCCCTCTCCACCGCCGAGACCACCTCGCGCAAACCCTGCGTGCCTATCACCACGCTATCGCTTTTGCTCCCAGTCTCAAACACCGCGCCAACGCCCAGATAATCCACCCCCTGCGCGCTAGGCAAATCCTCCGCGCGCCTTAGCGAAAGCCCCAGAATCTTATCCTCGCCAAGTATTTTGCGCGCCACTTTTGGGGACAAATCATCGCTGATGCCGATATGCGCGCCATCCGCACCGCACGCCAAAGCAATATCAATGCGATCGTTTATAAGCAATGGTTTGGCATATTTGTCCGCGAGCGCTTTTACCTTGCAAGCAAGCGCGTAAAACTCGCGCGAAGAGGCGCGCTTCTCGCGCAGCTGGATGATATCCACCCCGCCTTGAAGCGCCAACTCTAAAGCGCGCAAAAATTCATCATCACTTCTCTCGCCTCTTGAAGCCACGAGATACATGCTTAGATTAAGCGCTTTGCGCGTGCGTGCTGACATAGATACTCCTTTGGGTGAATAAAGCTTGGATTCTAGGCAAAAAAGCCGATGATTGATAGCGCATAAACTGCCAAAAATCCGCCGATAGAGACTATCGCAAACAGCACCGCCGCTAGCCAAAACGCGCCCCCGCCACTTCGCAAAAACTGCTTATAATCCACCTGCAGCCCAAGCGCGCACATCGCCATGCTTAGGCAAAGCACAGATAGGAATTTCACGCAATCAATGAGTGCTGGCGGAAAATCGATATAAGAATGCAGGCAAATCACCACCACAAACCATATCGCAAAATACGGGATATAGAGCTTTTTGCGGGATTTTGGCGCGGCAGAATCCACACTACGCCCAGAATCTAAACTAGAATCCACTCTTTTAGATTCTGCGCCGCCAGATTTCTCGCCGCTAGATTCTGTGCGCCTCGCATCCGCCCAGTCAAACAAAAATGGCACCACCAAAAGCACCGGTGCCAGCAGTGCCACGCGTATCATTTTGGTGATGAGCGCGATGTTTGCGCCCTCTGTCGAGATAGCATTGCCCGCACCCACGACATTTGCCACCTCATACAAAGTCGCGCCCATATACACCCCCTCTTGCAGCGGCGTGAAGGGCATGAGTCCTAGCCCATAAAGCAGCGGATAGGCAAACATCCCAAGCAGCCCAAACACCACCACCGTGCTAACAGCGATAGCACCCTTTAGCGTGGAGGAGCGCAGGGCGGATTCTAGCGCTAGCACAGCAGCCGCGCCGCATATCGCACAGCCCGCACTCACCAAAATCGCAAGCTCCCTATCCAGCCCAAAAATGCGCGTGCCTATGACAAAGCCAAGTGCCAGCATCACGACCACCACGCCCACACATAGCGCCACGCCCACCACGCCGACACTTTGCATATCGCCAAGCGAGACAAACACGCCATAAAAGATGATGCCAAGCCGCAGGATTTTTTGGCGCTGAAGTTTATGCCATCTTTGGTTTTGGCGTGAAATGCGGTGATGAAGGTGGCATTTTCGCCCGCACCCTGCATCACAGAAAGCGCCACCGCGATGCCAATGCTTAGAAAAATCCCGATGATTAGCGGCGAGATATGCGCGCGCGCAAAAAATGGCAGCTGGCTAAGTGCCATGCTAATGAGTGCCAAAAAAAGTGCGAGCAAAATCCCGCTAGAATGGCTTACAATCGCGTTTTTGATGTTTTTCA
The DNA here is from genome assembly GCF_001854545.1 of Helicobacter sp. CLO-3. Taxonomy (GTDB): domain Bacteria; phylum Campylobacterota; class Campylobacteria; order Campylobacterales; family Helicobacteraceae; genus Helicobacter_B. The sequence goes on along the minus strand of NZ_MLQN01000046.1, from coordinate 10,430 downwards.
TAGTGGCTCCGTTTGTGTGTTTTGGGTTTGGATTCTGGAATCTGGTTTTTGGATTCTAGATTTTTGACGCTCCAGCCTTTGGCGTTTTGGATTCTTAGGTTTTAGATTCTGCCTGTGCGAATGGCGGATTCTAATGCTTTAGATTCTAGACTTTTAGATTCCAGCGCGCCTTTATTTTACAAAAGCCAGCGCGCACCAAGCCCCAGCTATTTCCTCACCTTCACAAAAGCCCGCATTCTACACTAGCCCAGCCTAAAAAATATTTAAACATTTTATGATTTTTTTAAGGCAAAGGTATTACTATTTTGCCCGCAGTTTGTGGCTCCAAGCATTTGGCTTGAAGCGTGCAAGCTAGCTTAATCATCTAAGGGGTTTTTATGAGAATCTTAAGTCTTGTGTTGTTTGGATTTTTGGCAAGTGCAGGCGCGGATGGCGCGCATCACTGGGGATACAAAGGCGAGGGCGCGCCGCAAAATTGGGGCGATATTTCGACAGATTTTCACGCGTGCAAATATGGCAAATACCAATCGCCAATCGACATCACCAGCACTATCAAAGCCACGACAGACAATCCGCTAGCGTTTGCCTACAAAGGCGAGGCAAAAGATGTCGCGAATAATGGGCATTCTTTGCAGGTGAATTTCAAAGAAGGTAGCACGCTAAAGCTTGATGGCAAGGATTTCAACCTCGTGCAAATGCACTTCCACACGCCTTCTGAATACACCTTTAATGGCAAGCATTTCCCGATGGTAGCCCACATCGTGCATCAGACAAAAGAAGGGCAGATTCTCGTGCTTGCGCTGATGTTTGAAGAGGGCAAAGAAAATGAAGTCATCAAGCAAATCTGGAGCAGCGCGCCCAAAAAAGCGGGTGAAAGCAAGGCGCTAGCCGCACTTGATATGAACGCGCTTGTAGGCAAAGTAGAATCCTACATAAGGCTTGATGGCTCGCTCACCACGCCACCATGCACCGAAGGCGTCATCTGGATAATCAGCCAAAACAACGCCAAAGCTTCCAAAGCGCAGATAAAGACATTTACCAACATCATCGGCGTAAATAATCGCCCTGTGCAGCCAGCAAACGGACGCGTGGTGATAGAGGCTAAATAAGGCATATAATGCAAATATTGCGCAATTAAGCGCAATATTTGCTTATTGATTTTTTCTCGTGCCAGATTTGGTTTGATTTAACTTATTTTTGAAAAACTTTGCAAAATTTATGCAAAATAGTTACTTTTAGTATCAGACTTTCATTCTTTAATGTTACCTAATTTGACAAAATATAAATATTCAGGTAGATTTCATGTATTGATTTTCAAAAATTTTTGTGGCTTCAATGATTCTGGGTTTTGTGCGAGGGTTTCGCGATTTCTGCAGAACCCAATTTTATTTCACCTCTTTTGCTTTGCTTGTTTTCTACCTTAGTTTGATTTAGTTTTCTGCTTTTTGCTTTGCTTTGGTTTCATGGGTTTAAAATATCGCGCTTAAGGATTCGCCATGCTTTATGCCTCATCCTATCTCCACGCGCCAAATCCCAAGCGCATGCTTTTTGCTAGCGGGGGCAATGGGGGCGCGGAAGGCGCAGAAAGCGCGTATGTAGATAGGCATTTGGCGCCGATGAAGCCACGCGCATCGCATATTTGCATCTCTTGCGTGGGGTATGATGCATTGTGTCTTGCTAGCGTGCCAAGTAGTGCGGTGCAAGAAGTCTCGCCTAGCGATTTATCCGCGCTTGCAGCCTATCAGGACTCGCCGCAAGATGATGCGCTGCTGCAATACAATATGACGCTAGAATCTCTTTGCGAATATGGCGTAAAAAATGGAATTTTGGTAGCATATAAAATTTACACTGCTACTTTTATACCATATATCACGCAGTTGCCCGGCGCGATGAATGGCGATAAAAATGCGCCAAAAGCCAGCCTAAAAACTTATCGGCTTTTTGCGCTTGATGTGTCAAATGTAGATTCTGGTGCAAATAAGCGCGCGGGCGCTAGCCACAACGCGCATAATTTAAGTATCGCGCATAGCTCAAATAACCCAAACAGCGCGCACAACTCAAACAATGCTGGCAACTTAAACAACGCACATAGCGCAAACAACGCCCGCCAGCAAACACACTCCGCCAAACCTTATGAGAATCTAAGCGCGCAGATTCTCGTGCCGCTGGTGTTTTTGCCATTGGCGCTAGATGAGTGTCCTAGCGGGATTTACGCGCTTGATGATTGGATTTGCGTGTATCAAGAGGGCAGGCTGGTGTATGACTGCTTATGCAAAGATTTTGGCGCGCTTGGCGATTGTTTGGCGTTTGTGGAGTCGTTTTGTGGCGTGAAGTGCGAAAGCGTCGCGTATATCGGCGGATTTTTAGCAGCGCACTTTGGCGCGCAAAATGCAAAATCTAGCGACGCAAAATCCGCGCCAAAACTAAGCGTGCTAGATTCTGATGCGCTAGAATCCACAAAATCCGTGCTAGATTCTGCCCCAAAATCTGCACCAGATTCTACCTCCGCAACAATCCCCCAAAGCCTCGCACGCATCAGATTCTCCCCCCCAGCAAATCGCCAGCGCGCAAGACACCATCCACACGCTAAGCACCATCCACGCGCGCTACTTGCCCCGCCTAAAGCTTATCGCGCTCATCTCACAAATCGCCAGCAAAAACACCGCGTGGATCACTGATTTGAAGCTTCAAAGCCACCTAGAAAAGGGTGAAGTGACGCTAGATTTACACATAACTTCTGCGCGTATGGATAACATCACCCAGCTACTTTATGCGCTAAAAAACGAGCCAAGCCTCCAAATCATCGATGAAAATATAGAATCTAGCGCGCAAATGCTTGATAAAGATATGCTAGATAGAAGCGCGCAGCATGCACTAGATTCTAGCACGCCAAACCAAAATACGCTAAATCAAAATGCCCTAGACCAAAATGCGCTAAACCAAAACGCATTAGATAAAGATGATTTGCCAAATGCCAAAATCACGCTAAAGCTGCTTTATGCGTGATATTTTTTTGCGGCTAGATTCTATGCTGGCTAGCCGCAGCAAGCGAGAGCGCGTGGCGATATTTTGCCTGCCACTTTTGCTTTGTGTGGGCGCGGTGTTTGCGTGGATTTTGCCGCCTATTGATGCGGCTTTTGAGGAGGCGACGCTAAAGCTAGAAGCGCAAAAAAGCATCGCGCAAATGCTTGACATCCCACAAAATAGCATATATGACGCGCAAATCGCGGAGCTCGAGCACAAAAATGCCCTCCTAAATCTCCTGCGCCAAAAATCTATCACAAACGCCACGCTTGCCAAAAAGCTAGGCACATTTAGCAACAACATACAAATCAAAGACGCGCATCTATCGCTTGTGGCGCTTGGTGATGTGGAGGTGCTGGAGGATTTGCTAGAAGAAATCGAGGAGAATCATTTCGTATTTATCGAGAATCTAGCGATAAGTGCGCCCTTTGCTAGCAACCTAGAAATCAAGCTTGATGTGCTAAATTTCGGGCATAGGATGCGAAAATGAGGCGGCTTATCAGCGCGCTTTTTGCGTTTGGTGCGGGTGTTTTGGCGAATTGTATTTTGGTAAGCGGCGCTTTGGCAAGTGGTGCTTTGGCAAAAAGCGCACTTGAGACGCAAAATCTAGATTCTGCAAAATCCAAAACCACAAGCGCACCAGAATCTAAATCTATAGAATCCAAAAAGCCAAATGTAGATTCTGCCACGCCAAAGCCAAGCGCAGATAGTAAAACTTTGGATGAAAAAGTGCATGCCCTACTCCGCGCGCCACTCGAGCAAAACCACCGCATTTATAGTGTTTTTGGCGAAAAAGAAGTCGAGCTAAAAATACAAGCCATCCTAAACCGCCAAGTCCTAATCCACCACAAATGGTATAAACAAGGCGATAAAATCGGCTCGTTTTTTATCCATGATATCAAGCCCTATGAAGTCGTGCTGATAGACAAAAAATCCCAGCAAAAAACCCTAAGCATCCGCAAAAAGGTGCTAGAATGATGCGCGCGAGATTTGCAAACCAGACAAAACAGCCTAGCCGAGTTGGCACATTTCGCGCTAAATTTCGCGCCACGCACCACGCCAAAATTTTCGCCACATTTTCCCCCACACACCACGCGCGCAAAACCACAAGCCACCCAGCAAAATTATTGCTACTATTTTGCCTCCTGCTCGCATTTCTCGCCCCCGCCTTGCACGCACAGATCTGCCAAAACAGAGCCTTTGACCTCCAAAGCAAGCCAAACCTCTCCCCTAGAATCCTACTCGAAGAGCTGGCCTCTATTTGCGGGCTTAGCCTATCGTATGAAAGCCACGCGCAAGAAGCACTCGAGCGCACCAAAATGGTGTTTAACTTCCGCCAAAAGCGCGCAAATGACATCCTCCAAGCCATCGCCAAAGCCAGCGACACGCACTACATTCTAGATGGCGCGATACTGCGCTTCAGCCACCTACAAACCAAAACATTCCACATAAACTACATCGCCACCGCGCGCGTAGGCAGCTCCAACACCGATGTCGTATATGGGCAAGAATCCCAATCCCAATACCTAAACCCCCACACCAGCTACCAAAACAGCGCCTATCTCAACACCCACAGCGCGCTAGGCGAGGACATCCAGCAAAAAGCCCTCACACAAGGCACGCAAAATCCAGTCTTTGGCAAAAGTGGCACCAAAATCTACTCCATCGATGAGCTAAACTTCTGGGGCGACCTAGAAAATGAACTCATCGCAATCGTGTATCAAGAAAGCGACAGCTACAATCCAAAACATCCGCGCATCATCATAAACAAAGGCGCAGGACTCATCACGCTAAGCGCCACGCCACGCCAGCTTTTGCGCGTGGGCGACTACATCGATGCCTTGCAAGCGCGCCTAAGCCAGCAGGTGCAAATCGATGTGCAGATTTTTAGTATCGAGCATTCTGACATCAACACCACCGGGATAAACTGGGCAAAACTCTATGAGCTAGGCATCAACACCCAAAGCACGCCAGAAGCACTCGCTAGCATCACGCCTAGCGGGCTAAACTATGGCGTGTATGTGTTTTCACAAAATCTAAGTGTCGGGCAAATCGTGCAATTTCTCAAAGAATATGGCAAAACACACTCCATCTCAAACCCCAAAATCATCACGCTAAACAACCAGCCAGCTATCATTTCTGTAGGCAATGTCTTGCGCTACTCCCAAAGCCTCATCTACCAGACCTCCACCAACTCCAGCACCATCCAAAACACCGGCTACCAATACCCAAGCGTATTTAGCGGCGTGCTGCTAGATGTCACACCCTCTATCTATGACAAAGAAATCATCCTAAAAATAAACCCCTCCATAACCGCCGCCAAAGACGCCTCTATCGAGAATCAAGCAAGCGCGCTAAGCGCCCCGCCAAACCTCTCTACCAATCAGCTCTCCTCTATCGTGCGTATCAAAGACGGGCAGCGCGTCATCCTAGGCGGGCTCATCAGTGAAAGCAATATCACCTCTAGGCGCGGACTCCCGCTGCTTGGCGCGATCCCGGTGATAAAATACCTCTTCTCATACAAAAAAACTATCAAACAAAAGAAAGAAATGATCATCGTCATCACGCCAACGATTATTGACAATCAAAGCATGGAATATGTGTTTGATGAGAACCAAAGTGGCTAGAATCCACGCTTCAAACAAGTCTGCAAAAAGATTGAAAAAATAATGCGCTCGCAAATCTACACACAAAAATTTATGCAAATATCTGCATTTTTATCCACACTTTTATATCCGCGCGCGATTTATTCCTGCTACAATATCTGCAAAATAACGCTTCGGAATCTGCTCGTGGAATCAAAAGAAAATACCCAAAATACCCATAAAAAAGCCGCCAATACTGCTGATAATGCGCGCCAAAGCATAACGCGTGCGCTGGCAAATGCGCGTAATTTCTACGCCACTTGCAAGCGATTTTTGTATAAGCTGTTTTTGCATAATGCGAGCGGTGTAGTAGCAGAATCTATAGATTCTAGCAAACTCGCAGAATCCACCAGCGCGCAAAGCATCGCCAAAGCCTTGCTAAAAATCGCTAGCAAATACATCGCGCGACATATCGGCGCGATTTTGCTTTTTAGCTGCGCTATTTTGGGGCTTTTTAGTATGTTTGTCTTTGGCGCGCTGTATGAATACAAGCTAGGATTTATCCAATCCGCGCAAGAGCGACAAAGCGCCAGCACGCGAGAATCTAAAATCGCCAAACTAGATTCTATAGAAGCAAGCCAAAGCGCGCAAGATTTTAGTGTGGAATCTAACGCACTTGCAAACGCCCAAACCACCAGCACACAAAAAGCGCAAAGCACGCCAAGCGCACCCACCATGCCAAAACCCGATGAGCGCGAAAGCGTGATTTCAGGCAATCTCACCTATCAAAACGCCATAAGCATCGCCCAAGAATGCCTAGGCATGGGCGACTTCTCACGCGCGAGAATCTGGATATATCGCGCCTACACGATGCGCAAAGACGCCGCGCGAGTTTGGGAGCTGTATCAAGAATCTTTCGAAAAAGACTACTACGCGAGCGCGCAAGAAAAGCAAAAAGCCAAAGCGCTATATTTGCAAGCCCGCGCGTATTATGGATTTTAGGGTGCATTATGGATTCTAGTGTGGATTCTAAAATGCTGGATTTTAAAGTGCTAGACTCTGCGCGAGAATCTAAAATATCAGAATCCAAACTGCAAGATTTTGACAAAGCAGATTCTAGCGCAGAATCCAAACTGCCAGAATCCAGCCAAACGCCCGCCTTAATGCCAATCGATCTAAGCAACTTCGCGCCAGAGAAAAAGCATGTCGAGATTCTAAGCCAGCAGCTCTCCCGCACATTTGGCGCGCTAGCTTGCAAAGTAGATGAAAAAAATATCTACATCGTGCTACAAAATCCACAAAGCGCGCAAGATGCAAAAGATGCGAGAGGTGCAAAAAATGCAGGCGCAAAAGATTCCAGCGCCCAAACCCTCATCGCCCACCACCTAGCCCCGCTTGGCAAAAGGGTGATTTTCTGCCAAGAGCAGTCATTTTGCTTTGCGTGGCAGATGAAGGCGTTTGCATTTGTCGAGGGCTTTTATACGCAAAATAGCGTAGAATCAAAGCTTGATTTTTTGCTCCAAGAAGCCATCGCGCTAGAATCTAGCGATATTCATATCGAGAGCAAGGCGGAGTTTGTGAGTATCCGCTTTCGCATAGATGGCGTGCTGCGCGAGATAGGGCGCATCGATGCGGTGGAGTTTGGCAAGCTATCTACGAAAATGAAGCTAGATTCTAGCCTAGATATCACCGAGACGCGACTGCCTCAAGATGGGCGCGCGCAAAAGACTTTTGGCGGAGTGGAGTATGATTTTCGCATATCTTGCGTGCCGCTAGCGCTTGGTGAGTCTATCGTCGTGCGTATTTTATATAAGCACGCCAGCCGCATTTCACTCGATATGCTAGGGCTTGATAGCGACACGCTTAGCGACCTTAGGCGATCCATCACGCGCAAAAGCGGGCTGATCCTTGTCGCAGGACCCACAGGCGGCGGCAAATCGACCACCCTTTACGCCCTCCTAGAAGAGCTCAAAACCCTGCAAAAAAAGCTCATCACCATCGAAGACCCCATAGAATACCAAATTCAGCAAGCCTGCCAAATCCAGCTAAACCCAGAAATCGGATTCTCGTTTTATGAAGCGCTAAAAAGCGTGTTGCGCCAAGACCCAGACATCATCATGGTGGGCGAGATACGCGACAAAGGCACGCTAGATCTCGCACTCAACGCCTCTTTGACAGGGCACCTCGTGCTTGCGAGCCTGCATAGCAATGACTGCATCGTAAGCCTCGAGCGGCTGTTTGAAATGGGTGCATCGCGCAGCGTCATCGAGACGAGCCTGCTTTGCATAGTAGCCCAGCGCCTCGCTTGTCGATTGTGCGCGCACTGCAAGGCAAAAGTGGCACTGGGCTTCGAGTCTAGAGGCTGTGAAAAATGCGGAGGGACTGGCATACAAGGGCGCACACTCATCGCACAATCGATGTTTGTCGATGAGGAGCTAAAAAGGGTGTTTTGGCAGGCAGGCGGGGGCGTGGCTGGTAATTTAGGCGCGAGTGTAAATCGTGGTGGTGGTGCTGGCGTGACTGGTGCTAATATGGGTGCTGGCGGTGCGCTGGATTCTGGCGGTGCGCGTGGCGCGAATATAAACACTAGCGGGGCGCTGGATTCTGGTGGCGTTTTAGATTCTGGTGATTGGCGCACGAGCTTGCGCCATGCCCTCCTTGCGCGCAACCTCCCCACGCTCAAATCCCAAGCGATGAAAAAGCGCGAGATTATCGATTGGCGCGAGATAGAAAATATCGAATAACACGCGCAAAATAGCCTATAGATTTTATGCTTTGGCGGATTTATATTTTGTCTATTTTTCGCGTATTTTAGATTCTGCGAGATTTGAAGCCAGTTAGAGTTTAGATTCTGCGAGATTCTGCATTTTTAGATATTTTGAAATTTTTGCACTTTTGCCCCTTGACTGAGAGCGGCTCTCATCATTTATAATTTCACTCAATCTTTTTTGCTCGCCTTGCAGCACATAGCTTTTGCAGCGAGCAAAATCGAGAATCTACTTTCACAAAAGGACATTTATGAAAACAAACACTCACAAAAGCGCGCCCCTAACGCGCAGGGATTTTCTCGCCACTTCTGCTAAACTTGGTGTAGCGACACTTGGCGCACTTAGCTTGACAAGCCAAGCGTTTGGCGCAGGCGCGAAAGATATAGATTCTAGTCGCGCATCAGCATCCACTAGCGCGCTAGATTCTGCCACAGCGCCAGAATCTACACGAGAATCCACTCCGCTCATCACGCTAAATAACGGCGTCAAAATGCCAGCCTTAGGCTTTGGCGTGCTAAGGCTAGGCGATCAAAAGCAAACGCAAATGGCTGTAGAATCCGCGCTTGAGCTTGGCTACCGCCTCTTTGACACCGCGCAAAGCTATGGCAATGAAGAAGGCGTGGGATACGCGCTCAAAGCCACAGGCATAAAGCGCGAGGAGCTTTTCATCACAATAAAGCTTTTTAAAGATTTCGCCACCGAGTCGCTGGCTGCCAAAGCCTATGATGAAAGCCTAAAGCGTCTAAATCTCGAGTATGCCGACCTCTATCTCATCCACCAGCCTGTAAATGACACCTATGGCGCGTATCGCGCGATGAGTAAGCTCTACAAACAAAAGGCGGTGCGCGCGATTGGCGTGAGTAATTTTGACTCCGCGCGCATTATGGATTTCGTGCAAAATCAAGAAGTGAGACCTGCGGTAAATCAAGTCGAATGCAACCCGCTTTTCCAAAACCACGCGACACAAAGCACATTACAAGAGCTTGGAATCCAAATGGAAGCGTGGAGCCCGCTCGCACAAGGCAAAGATAATATCTTGCAAAATGCTGTGCTTGCGCGCATCGGCAAAAAATATGGCAAAAACACCGCGCAAGTAATTTTGCGCTGGATTTATCAGCGAGGCATTGTAAGCGTGGTAAAAAGTGGGAATCCTACGCATCAAAAAGAGAATCTAAATATCTTTGATTTTTCCCTAAGCGCGCAGGATATGGAGGCGATAGCAGGGCTAGATACCAACAAACGCGGACTAGACCACCAGAATCCTGACACGATAAAATGGCTCAACGAGCGCACAATCATAAAGGCGTAGATTCTGATATTATGAAACCTGCAAGGATTTTTAAGTAGAATCTGCCCTTATAAACGCGCAGACTATTTATCAAAATCCTTGTTTGTTAAGTTTATTGTAGTCATCACAGCCATATTGAAACCCTAAATCACACGCCTTGCCAAAATATTCTTTTGCTTGTGCGTAGTCTTGCTTTACGCCTTCTCCTTTTCTATATAGCTCCCCAAGATCGTGACAACCTAGAGCATCTCCGCCATCGCAAGCTTTTTGGAAATATTCGGCTGTTTGCCAATAGTTTGATTCTGCACTTTCTGCATTGTAGCGCAATTCGCCAAGAAGAAAACAAGCTTTGGCATCGCCTTTATTGCATTTTTTCTCTAGTGAATGTGGATTGTTTGTTTGTATATTTTTGTGGCAGCCAAGCAGGGACAAAGCCACAAGGGAGGTAAATAGAATGCGCTTCATTAGTTAAGGCTCCTTTTGGCATAAAATTTGTAGATTTTATCAGAAAAGAAACTCGTGAAGTCTTAAAAAATTTTAAGATTCTTAAAAACCTAAAGATTTCAACCTTTAAGATTTCAATCCTCACCCCTCGCCCCCTAGATCCTCAAAGCTAAACTTTGCCAAATCAGAATCTACTCCAAATCTACCCCCAAAATCCACCTACAAAACTGCCCCAGATTCCTATCATTTTTACTTCATTATGATAATACATTTTATTTGTGTTTCTTTTATTCACATTTGATTTACTTTTTTCGCCACTTT
>NZ_MLQN01000045.1 GCF_001854545.1 Helicobacter sp. CLO-3 | reverse complement strand
AAAAAACACCCACAGAAAAAATTGGAAGGAGGGTTCGGGCGGAGGAGGGATAAAAAGGGACAACGAACTTTTCCCTTGAAATCTCCATTTGTCTTTATTGGGTCCACCCCCCCTGCACAGGAAAAAAAACCCGGATTTTTTTCGGGGTTTCCCCCCCCCCCCCCCAATTTATCTATAAGCATATCTAGTGATTTTCCATCTGTGTATGGGTATATACCATTTCCGCACAAAAATAGATTCTCGCCCTCTCTCACAAGCTTTTCTTCGGTGATTTCTCCCTCCTGCTTGGCTTTTTCAAAAGTGATAGTTTTGGATCGGAAAAAGTTTAGTATAGCGCGCATGGATAGTGCTCCTTGTTGTAGAAATTTGCATTGCATTATAGCAAAATATTATCTTATTGTGCGGCATAGATTCTGTGGAATGTGGCGAATTTTGGGATGCCGTTTTTGGTGAAGCCATAGTGGCGATAGGTTATCATCGTGCCAATAGGTGGCGGGCTGGCGCGCATCTCATCGCTAAAGCCGCTGCCGATGCGAAAATGCAGCAGCTTAGAATCTATCATCTGCTCGCAAGTGATAGAGCCCATTTTACCTTCCAGCCTGCCCTTGCCGCGATTATGCGCTATCACCTTGCATTCCGCGTCATTATAGAGCTTCATTTTTAGCGCATGCTTGGTGCGCCCTTGCTGGTATGGCGCGCTATCATAGCGCAGCACGATGCCCTCCGCGCCGGCATCGCTTAGCTCTTTTAGCCGCTTTTGCAAAGACGCTGTAGAATCTATGCGCTCTTGGGGGATGATATGCAGATGTGTTTGGCGGGCTTCTTTCTCGCTGGCCTCTTTAGTGTCTGCGATGCTTTCAAGATAGCGCGCTAGTATGGATAGGCGCTCTTGCAAGGTGCAGGTTTGGCGCGCTGGCTTTGCATTGGCGCTGGAGCTGGGGCTAGAATCCAGCTTTTTGGATTCTGTGCTAGATTCTGGCATCACAGGCATTATTTGCGCTCCATTTTTCTCACAAAATGGCACATCAAATATATGATACCCCACGCTCGCCCACGCCGCGCAAGCACTTTTTTCATCCGCGTATTCTCGGCTAACCACGCTAAGCACCTCTTCAAACTGCCGCCTGCCAATCCACAGCTCGCCATCTAGCGCAAACGGCGGGAAGTCTTTGGTGAAGCATGCGGGCGCTTTGATGATATTGCCGCTGCGCGTGTGAAGCGTTTTGCCATTCCACGCAGCTCTTATGCCATCTAGCTTTTCGCTCGCCATATAGCCGCTAAGCGCGCTATTTTCTAGCAGCGATTTATCATATACCATAAGCTCTAGCAAGCCAAAAGTTTTGCTAGATTCTGGTGATTTTTGCGCGCTCAAATCAAGCGCAAACAATGCAGCGCAGGCAAATAAAAATCCGCGCGCAAATAGCATTCTGCCAGCGACTAAATCCCAGCACCACCGCCAGAATCTAAAAATGCAGAATCTAAATCTGCAAAATCGCGATGCGGAGAATCTGGGCTTCCAGAATCTAAATTTATAAAATCTATATTTTGCAAAACCCAGCTTGCCAGAATCTAAAATCGCAGAATCTAAGCTTGCAAAAATAGATTTTGCAAAATCTAAATATTCGGAATACTATCGCCGCCCCCTTGCTTGTATTCCAAAAGCTTTTTATACAGCACCACGCCCGCGCGCTTTATCGCCGCATCGCGGCTCGCCTGCTCCTCTTTGATGCTCGCTTGGAAAAGCACATTCCCCCCGCAGTCTTTCATCACCACTTCAAGCACAGCTTGCACGCCTTTGGGGCTCGGGCTTATTTTTAGTGTGTTTTGCAGCTGCGTAAGGTTTGGCTCGCTAGAGATTTTGGCAAATTTAGCTATCTCGCCCAAAATCACTTGCGCCTCGCTAGCGCTCATGCCTTCATTTATCACGCTTATTTTGGGCGCTGGGGCGTTGCGCCTATGAAGCGCGCTGTATGTCTCTAGCGCATCGCTAGATTCTAGCAGCTGGCTGCCGCTTATCGCAGTGATGGTTTGAGATAGGCTTTTGGCGCGTTTTAGCTCGCGCTCAAGCGTGGCAAAGTCTTTGATGCTTAGGCTAGCGCATGTGCTATCTAGCGTGCCCATCGCGCTTATCGCCTCTTTCATCTGCGCTTGCAGAGGTGAAAGCAAATCGCGCCTAGATACGCCTACTTGTATATAATAGGTGTTGTTGGCGTAGGCTTTGTTGGTGATTTTTAGATTCTGTAGCTCGAGCTCTGCTACATTTAGATTGATGTTTTGCGCGAGGCTTGTGGAGAGATCATCGTTTGTTTGGAGGTTTGTGATGCTGGTGTTTGAGCTTACTTGCGTCTGTACGCTTTGGGCTAGGTCGTTGGTGGCTTCTTGCTTGGCGGCAGCGATGCTAGCGCCCATGCCTACGCCATAAAACATGCTGCTTTTAGCACTTTCTTGCGGGTGCAAAAACCAGCTGGGAGGATTTGCCACCCCGCCACAAGCGCTAAGCAAAAATGCCAGAATCAAAAGCGCGCTAAATGCGAGCGTGGCGTATATTTGGCGTGTTTGGCGTGTTTGATAATTTTGGTGTTTTGGTGTTTGGCGCGCAAATCTTATATCTTGAAGTTTTATGCTTTTTAGCTCCATTTAGCTTGCCTCCTTTGTTTGCAAAGAGATGTTAAACGCATCATTTAAGGCTGAAGAGATGGCATTTTGCGCGCTGGTGCTGGCGTTTGCGCTGGCGTTGTTTTTGTTTGCTGTGGCGCTGTTTGCGCTGGTTTTTGCGCTAGAATCTAGATTTTTAGATTCTGCGACGCCAGATTTTGCAATACCGGATTCTGCGCTGGCATTTTCGCCACCATTTTCTGCGCTAGATTCTCCACCAAGACTTCCCCCAAGCTTCCCGCCAAGCGCCTTATACAGCACAATCACAGCCGATATTTCTGAAAGCTTCGCGCTATTATACGACTGCTTCGCACTCAAAAAAGAGTTCATATCGGTAAGATACACATCCTCATCAAGCATGCCAAGCGCATATCGCCCCTGCTGCACATCGATGAGCTCTTTTGAGCCCTCAAGGCTTTTTTGCTGCGCTTTTAGCGAGTCTTTTGAGGTATTGACTTCTTTTAGCGCGTTTTCCACCTCGCCAAGTGCTGTGCGTAGCGTGTTTTCCAGCGCCCAAAACGCCTGCTTTACGCTTTCTTTTTGGATTTTATAGTCTTTGGTGAGCGTGGCGCGGTTTATGAGCGGTGTGGCGAGCGAGCCGGTGATATTCCAGATAAGATCGCCAATCCCGCGCGTCGAATACAAAATCTGCCCCAAACTCCCGCCAAGCGTGATGGAGGGGAAGAGGGCGGCTTTTTTGGAGTTTTTTAGCATGACTTGCGCGTTTAGGTTGGCGATGCTTGATTGCACATCTTCGCGCCCTAGCAATATTTCTTGTGGAAGCTCGCTGATTATGGGGAGTTTGGCATCAGGCAGTGCGCTGGTCGTTTTTGCATAAGCGATGCTTTGGGCGCTTTTGTCCGCGCCTGTATTTGCGTTTGTCGCGGCATTTGTTGCGCTAGAATCTTTATCATCGCTTTTGCTTGCATCACTAGAATCCGCATCACTAGAATCCATAACGCCAGCATCGCCCACATCGCTCATCTGCCTATCTAAAATCTCGGAGTCTTTCGTATTTAGCAGCACCAAAAGCGCATTTTTTGTCTGCTCTGCTTGGAGTTTTAGGCTATTTAGGTTTGACTGCGAGCTTGCAAGGGTGGCGATAAGCGGGTTTAGCGTGGCGACATCTAGCAGTCCGAGATTGTATTTTGATCTAGAGATTTCTAGGATTTTTGCGTTATTTTGCGCGATTTGCTCGGCTATGGCTATCGCGTTTTTTAGGTTTTTTAGCGTGTAGTAGTTGGTCGCCACTTCGCCTATTAGGCTTACTTTGGCGGCTTCTAGGTTTGAGATTGACATGAGGTATTCGTATTTTTTGGATTTTCTTAGCATATTTAGCTTGCCAAATAGATCAAGCTCCCATGAAAGCGATAGATTCCCATTCACGGTGTTTTGATTGACATTGACTTGGTAGCGGTTGTAGTTGCCCGAGCTGTAGTTATAGCCCATGTTGGCGGTGAGTTTGGGGAGCATATTGGCAGTGGCTAGCCCTAGCGAGTCGCGTGCTTGCGCGATTTGAGAAGTCAGCGTCAAAATGTTTGTGTTGTTTTTTAGCGCGATGTCTAGCAGCTCTTCTAGCTCGCTATCATCGATGAGGCTTAGCAGGCTTTGGGCGTATGTCTGCCCTTCTTTGCGCGCCACTTCGCCGGATATGGAGTTGTTTAGCTTGTTGTTTAGATCTATAGATTCTGATACTTTGGCGTTGTCATAAGGTTTCGCACAGCCAAAGCACACCAGCCAAAAGACAAGCGCGCCGATGCTTATCGCGCTATATGTTAGGCTTTTTGGCATGCTCATTTTCGCCCCTTTGCTTTGTGGTATTTTTTGGTATTTGGTGGGTTTTTAAGACTTAGATTCTAGCTCTTTTGTGCGCGGATTCTAGCGTGGCAGATTCTCGCGCGAGAATCTAGAATCTAGAATCTAGCGCAGATTTTACGCAAACTCTTTTAGCAGAATCTTTTGCGTATCCATGATGCCTATGCCTTTATCTAGCACATCGCGCGCGATATCTTGCGCTTCTTTGAGCGAGTGCATGGCGTAAGTGCCGCATTGATATTTATTCGCCTCTGGGATTTCATCGACTTTCAAAATATCTTTCATGCTATTTTCCCACGCCTCGCGCACTTTATCATCGCTTGGCTCACCGATGACACTCATATAAAATCCAGTCCTACAACCCATCGGCGAAATATCGATAATCTCGACATTTGGCGCGTTTAGATGCTCGCGCATAAATCCCGCAAACAAATGCTCTAGCGTGTGGATTCCCTTTTCGCTCAAAATGTCCTTGTTTGGCACGCAAAAGCGCAAATCAAACACGCTTATTTTGTCGCCACTTGGCGTTTGCATACTTTTGGCAAGCCTCACAGCGGGCGCTGGCATGATGGTGTGATCGACTTTGAAACTATCAAGCAAAGGCATAGAAACTCCTTGGTGTTAAATAAACGCGCATTATAGCGCGGATTTGGTAAAATGAATGTGAAAAACATTACAAAGAGCTTTGGGGCAAAAGCCTTTGGGGATGCTTTGAGATATAAAAATACTTGAGATGCTAGAATCTAAAATATGCAAAAACAAAAAGCACCAGAATCTAAAAGTGCTAGAATCCAAAAAGCCCAGCACCTCGCGCTTTTTAATGCTTTTATGTTTCGCCACCTCACACTTTCGGCATAAATATATGAAACTCTTTGCTTGCTATATCTAGCTCTATGCGCCCTAGATGCGCATGCACGATTTGGTTTGAAAGCGCGAGTCCTAGTCCATTGCCCTTTAGCTTTGTCGTCACAAATGGCTCAAAGAGGATATTTGGATCATCAAAAGGCTTGCCATCATCTTTGATGACAAACTCGACTTCATTATTTGCGATGCTACCTCGCATTTGTATGCGCCCTTGTGGATTCTCGCTCTCCTCAATCGCATCAATCGCGTTGAAAAGAAAATTTTGCAGTGCTATCAAAATGAGATCTTTATCAAGCCTCGCGACTTGATCGGCAAAGTCAAAGTCAAAATCGATTTGCTTGCTAAAGCTGTAGCTTTTGATATACGCGCTTAGCTCATCTTGAAGCTCTATAAGGCTCATGGGCTGCTTGTTTGCGCTTATGCCTTTGGAGAAAAGCAGCGTGGCTTTGATGATGCGCTCCACGCGGAAAATGGATTTTTGCAGCTCATCAATGATAGGCTCTTGCTCTTTTGATGCGCTTCTTTGCAGCACGCTTGCAAGCAGCGACATCGAGCCTATGGGGTTTCGTATCTCATGGGCTAGGTGGGCAGAGATCTGCCCCATGGAGGCTAGGCGCGCTTGGCGTTTTTGTGTGGTGATGTCAGTGGCGGTGATTAGCATGCGACTTTGAAAAGAGTTTATCTGCACGAGGAAGATTCTGCCGCCATGCTCGATTTCTAGCTCGGAGGGCTTGCTATCGGTGGTGAGTGCGGTAAAATTTGGCGTGGTTTTGGATTTGGCGGGCGTGGTGATTTGCTCGATTATTGGCTGAAGCTCAATAGCCTGCGTGTTGCGATAGAAAAAGCTGCCATCTTGGTTATACACCCAGACAGCTTGGGGCAGCGTCTCGATGAGCCACTCATAGAGTGCTTTGGCATCTTTGACATCTTTTTCATAGCGGTAGCTTATGTGGATAAACTCTTCTAAAAGCCGCTTGATACTTTCTGGGTCATCTTGAATCTCTTTTAGAAAATCCCTGCCGATTTGCTCATCCACATCGCCAAACTCTTCCATAAAAATGGTGTTTTGCGCGGGCTTTGGGGACTCGCGCGCGCTTTTAGATTCTGGTGCTGGCGTGCTAGATTCTGGCGTGTTTTTAGATTCTGATGCTGGCGCGCTAGATTCTGATGTATCGGATTTTTGCGCGGTTTTGGATTCTGGCATATTTTAGTTTTTATCCTTATCCACTAGCTTATTTGCGCCGATCCAAGGCATCATAGCGCGGAGTCGCTCACCCACTTTTTCGATGCCATGATTTGCTAGATTCTTGCGCTCTGCGTTCATTCTCGCATATCCTGCCTTGCGCTCCAAAATAAAGTCTTTTGCAAAGCGTCCCTCTTGAATATCGCTCAAAATCTCTTTCATAGCCTTTTTAGATTCTGCATTTATCACACGCGGACCGCTTACCATATCGCCATATTCTGCGGTGTTTGAGATAGAGTAGCGCATATTTGCAAGCCCGCCTTCATAAATCAAATCAACGATGAGTTTTAACTCATGCAAGCACTCAAAATACGCCATCTCCTCAGGATAGCCAGCCTCCACAAGCGTCTCAAATCCCGCTTTTACAAGGCTTGTCACGCCACCGCAAAGCACTGCCTGCTCGCCAAATAAATCTGTCTCAGTTTCATCTTTGAAAGTTGTCTCGATGATTCCGCTGCGCCCGCCACCAATGGCACTTGCATAGCTCAAAGCCACAGCGCGCGCGTCATTTTTGCTAGTATCTTGCTCGACTGCGATTAGATCTGGTATCCCGCCACCTCGCACAAACTCGCTTCTTACCGTATGTCCGGGTGCTTTTGGCGCTACCATTATCACGCCAACACCTTTTGGGGCTTTTATCTGCCCAAAATGCACATTAAATCCATGCCCAAAAGCAATGATTTTATCCTCTTTCAAATATGGGGCAATGTCGCGCTCAAACACATCTGCCTGCAGCTCATCTGGGATTAATATCATTATCAAATCAGCCCATTTTGTAGCCTCGCTCACTTCTAGCACCTTAAAGCCCTTTGCCTCCGCCTTAGCCCAGCTTTTCCCACCTTTATAAAGCCCGATAGCCACTTCCACGCCAGAATCTCGCAAGTTTTCTGCATGCGCGTGCCCTTGGCTACCAAAGCCGATGATGGCTACTTTTTTCTTTTTGATAAGCCCTAAATCGCAATCTTTGTCGTAATATACTTTTAATGCCATCGCTTACTCCTTAGAATCTAGTGGTTTTGTAGCGCAAGATTGTAAGGCAATTTGGCTTATATAATTTTTAAGCGCGCGCTCAAATGATTGTGAAGATTGTGAATTTTTGAAAATTTTGGCGCCTAGATTTTGCGGATTTTCAATATCGCTAATCGTTGTCACAAAAGATTTGCTTGCTAGATTCTGCGTAAAGGCTAGCATTTTTGCGATTTTTTCTGATATAATGCGCCAAAAATTTGGCGAGATAGGATTGCGCGATGATAGAATGGATGCAAAAGCACAAAAAATGGCTAGTGATAACTATATGGATTTCAACACTCGCTTTTATCGGTGCTGGCGGGTTTGCATGGGGTATGTATGACTACTCATTATCGGGGGATTCTGTCGCAAAAGTCGGGCAAATCAAGATAAGCAAAATGGAATTCGCCCAAAGCTATCAAGATGAGTTTGAGCGCCAAAAGCGCCGATTTGGCGATATGCTAGATGAAGCGCAGGCGAAGGCTATGGGGCTAGATGAGCGCGTATTGCAAAACCTTATATCAAACGCGCTTATTCGCAATTATGCGCTAGATCTTGGGCTACGCGTGAGTGATGAGGAGATAGCGCGCGAGATAAGCACGAGCGCGGAGTTTGACTTTTTGAAAACTGATGGCGTGTTTGACTTAGCAAAATACGATTCTTTCATAGAATCTCAAGGGCTAAAAAAGCAGGTCTTTGAAGAGCAAGTGAGAAATATGATCCTAACGCGCAAGGTTATAGGGCTTGTGTTTCCGCAAGTGGCAAATGGTATGCCACTTTTTAATAGCGCGCTTGAAAAAGAGGCGCTTAGCTTTGGCTTTGATATAAGCGATACGATAGAGCTTAGCGTGATTTATGGCTCCTCTATACATGTAGATGCGGATGAAGCGGGGTTGAAGGCGTTTTGGGAAGCGCGCAAGGATGCGTATAAAACGCCCGCTTCTTATAAAGTAGAGGCTATCATCACCAAATCAAGCGAGCAAAAATACGATGAAAGCGAGCTGCAAAAGTTTTATGAGAAAAACTACATAGTAGGCGAAAATCCTGCTATCCCAGAATCCATAAAGCCACAAGTAGCACTTGCACTGCAGCAGCAAAACGCCAAAATAGAAGCGCTAAAAAGCTACTCGGAGCTACAAAAATCAAAAGCTGCCAACACGCAAGAGCTAACTATCATCGCAGATTCTGGCGAATATAGCGAAGAAATCATCAAAGCGCTAGAATCTAGCGCAAAGGGTGCTGCGATAAAGCCTCTTGCCTTTGGTGATGATTTTATCACGCTAAAAGTGCTAGAGAAAAATGCGCCACAAATCATGGGCTTTGATGAGGTGCGTGGCGTGCTAACGCAAGAATATCTAAAAGATAAGCGCGCGCAAGAGCTAGAAAAAATGGCGATTGGCAGGCTTGGCGTGTTTAAAGGTGAGCGCATCGCTGGGATAAAAATCCCAACACAAGAGCAAATATCCTCCCAGCGCTATAGAATCGGGAATCTAGATTTTTATACCTCTATGGGATTGCTACAAAAAATCTTTGATAGCCCAAAAGGCGCAAATTATGCTATAATAGGCGAAAATGCCTTTTTGTTTAGGATAATATCGCAGGCAGTGGATACAAATGCCGGCTCTAGCGTAAGTAGCGGTATGGCGGATTCTATGGCGGCTCAAGTGAAAATAGAGCTTATGGCGCAGCTGGTTTTTGAGTTTTTAGAGCGTCAGTATAAGATACAGAAATTTATTTAAAAATTTTAGGAGGAGCATTTGTCGCAAACAATTTTGGGTATCGACATAGGATCTAGCAAGATATGCGCTGTGATCGCTGATGTCAAAGATGGCGTGCCTCACATCATAGGTATGGGCATACACCGCTCGCAAGGCGTGAAAAAGGGGCTAGTCGTCAATATCGATCTTGCAAGCAAGGCGATAAAAGCCGCCATCGCTGATGCAAATCGCATGGCGGGCACCGAGAATCTAAACAAAGCCATCGTGTCCGTCTCTGGTGCCTATACCAAAAGCGTGGGTAGCTCTGGCGTGTATAATGTCACCGAAAATGAAATAGGCATCAAAGAAATAGGCAAAGCGCTAAATAACGCTGTGTATAATGCCTCGATTCCGCAAGAATTTGATGTGATACATGTGCTTCCATATAAGTTTAGGCTAGATGATCAAGACCATATCGAAGATCCTATGGGTATGACAGGGCGGCGCTTGGAGGTGTTTGTGCATATCGTCACAGCACAGCACTCAAGCCTAGAGAATCTACGCAAGACGATATATCTAGCAGGTGTTGAGATACAAAACATCGTGCTATCTTCTTATGCCTCATCTATCAGCGTGCTAAGCGATGATGAAAAAGAGCTGGGCGTGGCGTGCATAGATATCGGCGGTAGCACTTGTGAGATAATGATACATGATGGCAACGCAATGCGGTATAATAACTTTTTGGGCGTTGGCTCACATCACATCACAAGCGATCTCGCAATGGCGCTAAATACCAAAATCCCAGCCGCTGAAGAAGTAAAAATCGCGTTTGGAAATCTCTGTGGCGAGCCAAGCGATAGGCGCATAGAGGTGCCTTCTGTGGGCGTGGATGATGCGGTGCATTTTGTCATGCTAGATGAAGCGCAAAAGGTTATAAAAATGCGCGTGGTAGAGACTTTTGGCGTGCTTGCTAGGTATCTGGAGCAAAGCGGGCTAAAAGATAGGCTAGGTGCTGGTGTGGTGCTGACAGGCGGGATGATGAATATGCAGGGCATCCGCGAGCTAGCTAAGGCATTTTTCCAAAATATGCCAACGCGCATTTCTAAGCCAATCGAGATGCCCGGGATTTTTGATGAGCTGCGTGATCCGGCGTTTTCTACGGTGCTTGGGCTTTTGTGGTATGGTGCGGGGAAATATACCAATTATGAGCGCGATTCTATGTCAAAGATTTGCTACAAAGAATCTAGGGCGCTAGATGATATGCCTTCATTTACGCCTACACCTTCATACGCACCAAATCGCGATTTTCAAAACATCATGGATACAGACCTCTCTAATTTAAAGGAGAATCTATCCAAAAACAGCGACATCGCTAGCGCGCATACAGAGCGCAAACAGGAAGGCTCTAAGTTTGACAATTTTCGTAAGAAAATTACCGAATTTGCGGAAAAATTATTCTAGAAAGGACGCACATGGCAGAAGATATGAGCATCGACATACAAGAAATCAAGAAAAACAAGGTAGTCAAAATCGTAGTGATTGGCGTGGGTGGCGGCGGCTCCAATATGGTGTCGCATCTTTATAAAAGTAGCGCACATGAGGATTTGACGCTAATCGCAGCAAACACCGATATACAGCATCTTAGCGTATGTCAAGTGCCTATAAAAATACAGCTAGGCGAGCGCATCACAGCAGGGCTAGGTGCTGGTGCTGATGATGAGATGGGTAAAAAAGCAGCGCTTGAAAGCATGGATGAAATCAAACACCATCTCACAGGGGCGGATATGGTTATCGTGTGCGCTGGGCTTGGCGGTGGCACTGGCACAGGCGCAGCACCCGTGATAGCGCAAATCGCTAAAGAGTTAGGCGCACTCACCGTGTCTATCAGCACAAAGCCTTTTAAATTTGAAGGACCAAAGCGTATGAAAGCCGCGCAACGCGGATTTGAAGAGCTAAATAAAGTGAGTGATTCTATCATTGTCGTGCCAAATGACAAACTGCGCTCAATCATTGGCAAAAACACCGGGCTAAAAGAAAGCTTCAGAATGGTGGATAGCGTCCTATCTCGCGCGGCTAGCGGCCTTTCTAGCATCATACTTGATTATGGCGAGGATGATATAAATGTGGATTTTGCGGATTTGAAGCGCGTGATGAATTATCGCGGTCTGGCGCTTATGGGGATAGGCGAGGGCAGCGGCGAGAATGCAAGTATCGATGCGCTGCGAAGCGCGATAGAGTCGCCACTATTTGACAACCTCTCGATAAATGGCGCAAAAGGCGTGGCGATAAATTTCTATATACATCCAGAATATCCGATGATGCAGATAGAAGACACTATGGATTTTATCAATGAAGTGGTGGATAGCGAGGAGGCGGATATTATTTTTGGGACGCGCACGGATGCGAGTCTGCCACAGGATTTTGCGCGCGTGACGGTCATCGCTACGGGATTTGAAAAAAGTATCACCGCCGCAGCTAACCCCGAGCAAACATCAGCCAAGCAAGCAGATAGCGCACCAAAACAGCAGGATTTTTCTTTCAACTACAATGAATTGAAACTTGTAAGCGGTAGCGATGATGTGGTGGATTACGACCAGCCCAGCTACCTCCGCGCAAAGAAGGATTAAGCCCGCATAGGTTTTTGAATTAAGCGCAATGCCAATGCCAATTAAGGTCGTCTAGGCAGAATTGCTTAGATTTTGTTTTACATATCATAGAAAGGATATAACAATGACACAAGATTATGGACTAAAAAATGAGCTAATCGAAAAATACTCAGAAATGGCTTATGAAGAGCGCAAATTTGTGCTAGATTCTATTGCGCTGCATAAGCCAAAGAAGATTTTGGAGGTTGGTATCGCAGCTGGTGCAAATAGTGCGCTTATTTTAAATTTCCTAAAACAGCAAGATATGCTAGAATCCACGCAGCTTTTTTCATGCGATTACAACGAAACATATTATAGAGATTTGTTTGGTTGGAATTTGTCGGCGGATGAATCTATCCAAAAACAGCGACATCGCTAGCGCGCATACAGAGCGCAAACAGGAAGGCTCTAAGTTTGACAATTTTCGTAAGAAAATTACCGAATTTGCGGAAAAATTATTCTAGAAAGGACGCACA
>NZ_MLQN01000044.1 GCF_001854545.1 Helicobacter sp. CLO-3 | reverse complement strand
TCTGCATAAATCTCCAAACCAGAATCCAAAAGCCAAACAAAAAGCAAATAATTGTTTTGTATAATTCCGCCTAAGATATCGCAACGACATACAAAACCAAGCCGCAACAATCATGCAAGAAGCAAAAAAGGGCAACAAACCAACCAATAAAAAGTCAAATATATAGCAACTAAATAGCGTCAAATAAACAAAGGCTTAAAATATCTTCGCCCTCCATACACTACTCGCGAACAATGACAGGCGTTAGTCCTTGTGATTTGGCAAAATCTTGTGCTTCATCCTCGCTTTGGAATCCATTGGCAAACACGCGATAAAGCTCGCCATCTTCTTTGATAGAAATGCTGTATTGCTTGGTGATGCCTTCAAATTTTTGCTTAGTGGATTCTGCGCCGCTTTTTTGGCGGAATACCCCAAGCTGCAGCGCAAAAGCCCCGCCCTGCACGCTTTCTTGGCTTTCACCCACCTCAAACTCATCTTGTATCTCTTCGCTAGAGATTTTTAGCGAGTTTTGGTAGTTTTTATCCACCATTCCGCCAAATCCTATCACCTCGACTTTCACGCGCGCCGTGCCTTTTGACACCATGTCGATGTCCTTTGCTGCGATGTTTGAGAGGTCGATTATCCGCCCTTCGACAAATGGCCCCCTGTCGTTTATGCGCACGATTGTCGTTTTGCCATTTTCTTTGTTTAGCACTTTTACGATGGTATTCATCGGCAAGGTCTTGCTAGCGGCAGTGTGGGCGTGCATATTGTATGTTTCGCCATTGCTCGTGGCTTTGGCGTGGAAGTTTGGACCATACCAGCTGGCGATGCCATCGAATGTTTCGCCGATTTTTACTTTTGTGGGGTAATACCATTTGCCAGCGATTTGGTAGGGGCGCATGGTGGCGCGCTGTATCGCCTCGGATTCTCGCATGCCAGCCATCAGCGAGCTGTTGCCGCCGCTGAAACTATCTACTGGCGAGTTGCTAGCGTTAAAATTGCGCCCCAAAAGCTCGAAAACATCGCCAGCCACGCCGCCAGCTATCGCGCCAGATATGGCTTGGTTGGCATAATTTAGTGTGGTGGTGCCTTTTGCACGATAAAGGTTTAGTGCCTCAAAATCCCTAAATGCGCCTATTCCGCCTCTATACACGCTCTCATTCGCACAGCCTACAAAGACTAAAAGCGCAAAAATGAGTGCTAGAAGTGCGAGCACATAAGGGTGCAAGCGCGCAAAAATGGTTTTGGCTATTTTGGTTGCCTTGATTGCTTTGGTTGCCTTAAAGGTTGCTTTGAATACATTTGCGCGAGAATCTAAAAAGTGACAAAAAAATAAAAAGTTGCGAGAATCTAAAAATTTGCGGGCGTCCAAAAAATTGCGAAAATCCAAAGATTTATAAGAATCTAAAGGCGCACCAGAATCCACGAGCTCCGCAGAATCCACAGCGCGCAAAAAGTCGCGATAGTCGCAAGATTCTGCCAAATCTCGCGCGTCTTGCTGTCTTAGATTCTCTATTTTTTGCATTATTTTTGCGCGATTTTTTGCGTAGCGATTAGCGGGATTATCAGCTTTTGATTAGCGTGAATCGCTGGCTTTGCGAGGTTGTTGGT
The DNA here is from genome assembly GCF_001854545.1 of Helicobacter sp. CLO-3. Lineage (GTDB taxonomy): Bacteria > Campylobacterota > Campylobacteria > Campylobacterales > Helicobacteraceae > Helicobacter_B. The sequence continues at coordinate 11,869 of NZ_MLQN01000044.1, read as the reverse complement.
GAGCTTTATCTCTGCGACGCTGATATTATAGCGTTTAGCGATAGATGCGAGGCTCTCGCCCTTTTTTACCCTGTGTAAGATGAAGCGCGATTTTGGGATTTTGTCCGGGTCAAAATGCTGCTTGAAATGCGCCAGCCTATCATAAGGAATGTAAATCGAGTATGATTTGGCGTTGGTTGGCAGGAAATTATAAGTCAAGTGGTGGTTGTATTTTTTTATCTCTTCTAGGCTCATGCCAGCGCCCACAGCGATGCTTGCTAGCATCGTGCCACCGCTCACTTGCACCTCCGCTAGCGTATCCATAGCACCGCGATTTAGCAAATACTCATAATCGCGCATTTTCTGCGCGTTGTTAAACGCTAGCGACATGCTTAAAATCGTCTTGATATACTGCCTAGTCTCCGCCGGCAAGTATTTCTCCTCCTCATCTAGCAGCACCTCTAGCTCACTGCTCCCAGCGCGCGCAATAGCCTTCTGCAAGCGCCCTAGGCCGCAATTATACGCCATCGCGGCGAGATACCACTCGCCTGTGGCGGAGTGCAGGTATTTGAGGTATTTTATCGCGGCTTGCGTGGATTTGATAGGGTCGCGGCGCTCATCGACATAATCATCGATGCGAAGCCCCAAATCTTTGGCGGTGTAGGGCATAAACTGCCAAATGCCAACCGCTTTTTTCTTGCTATACGCGCGCGATGAGAAACCGGATTCTGCCATAGCGAGGAACAAAAACTCCTGCGGGATGCCCGCCTGCACGATCATAGAGCGAATGATTGGGATAAACTCATAGCTAGAGTCAAACTGCTTGACAAAGCGCTCAAAGCGCTTATCCGAGCGCTCGGAGTAAAGTATCGTGCTATTTTTTAGGTTTGGGTAAAACTCCACGCTTACACCCATGGAGTTTAGCCTCGCCACATCGATGGCGGATTCTACAGAGGCATCGATGGATGGGGCATAAGAGGCTTGGAAAATGCTAGAGATGTCAGAATCTGCGATGATTTGCGCAGTGGATTCTGCTTGCGCGGATTCTATATTTTGTGCTGAAGTCGAGCTGGAGTCTATCGCGATAGATGATAAAGCAGAATCTAAAGGCTGGGTTGGGATAGAATCCTGCGCGCTTTGTGTGATATTTGTTTTGCTTATAGATTCTGGGGCAGAATCTAGATTTGCAAAATCCGCGCTAGAATCGCTAGAATCTCGCAAGTTTGCAGTATCTTGCGCCAAATCACCGCCAATCGCGCTAATATTAGCCGGATTTATGCTAGCTAGGCTTGCTTTGAGACTTATGCTAGCAGGCATCACTGCAAAAGTGCTGCTGATATCTGCGCCCGCGCTAGAATCGCTAGAATCCAAGCTGGTTTTTGAGCTAGAATCTGTTTTTGGACTAGAATCTACTTTTGAGTCAGAATCCAAAGAGGATGCCAAGCTAGAATCCAAAGCAGATTCTGCGCCGCTCTTAGAAATTGCGCCGCCTTTGGAAATTGCGCTATTTGCAGAATCTGCGCTGTTTGCAGAAACTCCGCCAACTACAGAATTTTCGCCCGCCTTAAAATCTCCACCAGCCACAGAATCTGCGCCTGCTCCCAAATCCGCAGAATCCGCGCTAGATTCTGCTTTGCTGCCTGCCGCAAAATCTGATTTAGTTTCTTTTGATATGGATTCTTTGGCGGCATTGCTATAAAAATCGCTAAAATTATTTATGCCAATATTGCTTAAATCCACGCTTGCTAGATTTATTTTTTTTGCTAAATCACTATTTTTTATAGAGGTTTCTTTTATAGAATCTATTTTTTCAACATTATATAGCGTGCTTTTTTGCGCCATGCTAGCATTTTTGCCATCAGCGTGCGAAAATGACACGCCCGCAAAACAAGCAAACGCCACAACGCACGCGCTAGAGGCAAAACCACTAGCACGCAAAGCTAGAAATTTATTCTCGAAAAATTTACGCATATTATTTTTGTTATTTTTGTTTTTTGTATTTGTATTTTTCACATATTCCCCCAGATTTTTGTCATTTAGCTTGATTTTGGCAAACAAAGCTCTTATTATACGGCATTTTTACTTAAATTAAACAAAGAAAGCGCGTTATTTGTGCTGATTCGCGCCAGCTTCTCTGTATCAATACCCAGCACCTCCGCCACGCGCGCGGCGATGAGCGGTATGTATTCTGGCGAGTTGCGCGCGCCACGATGTGGATGCGGCGCGAGATAGGGCGCATCTGTCTCTAGCACGATTCGTTCCATTGGTATGAGCGGCAGCGCCTCGATAAGCCGCCGCGCGTTTTTGAAAGTCGCCACGCCACCGATACCATAGCAAAAGCGCTCGCTAAGATTTAGCAAAATCCTATCCGCATTGTAGCAGTGCAGCACGCCGCGCGCTTGCGGGAAGCTCGATAATATCTCAAAGGCATCATTGCTCGCATCCCTTATATGCACGATGAGCGGGAGATTTCTGGCGATTGAGAGCTCTATTTGCTCGATAAATAGCGCTTTTTGCCTAGCTTTTGTCGCGGCGATCTCCTCCTCGCTCATATTATCGAAGTAATAATAATCAAGCCCGCACTCCCCGATAGCCACGCATTTGCCAGAATCTAAAAACGCGCGATAATCGCTCGCTTTGGATTCTCTAGGCTTTTGCGCGCTAGAATCTAGACTAGAATCCAAACTAGAATCCAAACTAGAATCTGCATTTTCGCTCGCGTTAGAATCCAAAATATTCACCTCGCAAGGATGCAGCCCGCAAGCAAAATAAATATTTTTATGCGTGTTTGCTATCTCATGCGCGCGCTTTAGCGTGGAGGGCGAAGCGGCGGGGATGATTATCTCCTCCACGCCACACGCACGCGTGCGAGATAGCACCTCATCCAAATCCGCCAAATATCGCTCATCATCCAAATGGCAATGCGTATCAATCAAATGCATAAAAATCCTTAAAAAATTTCGCAAAATCATACACAAAATAAAACAACCGCGCCAATAACCAACACGCCAAGCACACACCAAATAAAGATGACGCCAAAATATGCACGCCAAAATCATGCCAAAATCCACAAAAACCAGCGCAAAAATCACAAAAAAGCACAAAATTTATTTTACTTAACATAATCTATTTTGCTTGACATAATTTATTTTATTGGCGCAATTTATTTTCTAGTGCGATTTATTTTTCTAGCGCAAAAGGCGGCACGATTTTCTCAAAATCATCACTCTCAAAAAACGCCTGCGGAAACAAATACTCCCCAGCCACCACCGGCATAGAAACGCGCGCATAAGGCAAAGATATGGGCGTGCGCTTTACTATGATAGATTCTAGGAAGCTCGTGCAGTAAAGCCTTGATTCGCTTGTGTCAAGCACAAATGCGCGGTGCAGATATGCTCTAGAATCCGCCGCTATCGCTTCGCGCACACTTTTGGCGAGCCTTTGCCTAGAGAGTGCAAACACCTTGCCCTGTGCCAAAAACTCTTGCAAAGGGCTTATGATGACTTGATTTGGGAAGCGCGGGTCATCATCGGTGGTGGCGTGGATTATCAAAAATGGATTTGTGGATATCACCATGCCGATGTGTGAAAAAAGCGAGTCGCTAAGATATGCGATTATCACGCTCTCTGTGTTTAGTCCTTGTCGAAAGATGATGTCGCCAGATTCTGCATTGTTTGATAGAATCTCTATCGCTTGAGATGTCGAAAATATGGGGAGTTGGTCGGGGTTGGCAGATGTAGTATCAGCGGGTTTGCTAGCACCAAATGCTAGCAGTATAAAAATAAAGAAAACAAGCGCGCAAAGCCCTATGCAAACTTTTGTAGCAAGGGACTTTGATGAAAAAAATCTAGCGATTTTCTGATACGCGCTCAAGGTAACAACGCCAAGATTCCAAAAATTCTTTAGGATTCTAATAAAAACCCAGAATCTAAAATCTTAAAAATCTAGAATCCAAAACTAGATTCTAGAGAATCTTAGTAGATCTTGGTATCAAGATTTTCCAGCCATCTTTTGTCTGGATAAGATCTAGCTCTTCTTTTTTGTTTGTGCCATTGCCAAAAGTCGCTTCGATTTCCACGCTAGCGCTCTTTGGCTCGCCTTCTTTGATCTGTGTGTTAGTAGCTTTTACATCTTTCAAGCCACCAGATTCTTCGCCATCTTGTTTAACCATGCCAGCCATCATAGCAAGCTTACCATTAAGCTTTTCTTTATCATCTTTGCTAACACCGCCTTCTAGAGTGACAAGCTCTACAGCCTTTTTAGCATCACCACTATAAAGCGCTTTCACATAGGCAACAGCCACTTCTTCAGGCTTATCATCGCCACATCCTGCCATAAATAGCGCGCCTACAAACGCACCAATCATCAATGCAATTTTTGCAATCCTCATCGCAAATCCTTTCAAGTAAAATTTAAGCGGCTGATTATAGGCATTCGCCGCTTAAATTTTAGTAAAACAAGCAACAAAAATCAAAAGAGATAATTTTCGCCAGCCATAATCCACGCGCAGCGCCCAAGAGCGCGCGCTTCACCAAACGCCAAACAATCCACTGCTGTCAATCTAAATTTTTATAAAGTTTTGAGATAGTAAAATGCCAGCTTTAATTTATCAAGGAGCTGTCATGAATGAATTTTTACAAGCTATGAGATTCCGCCATGCGTGCAAGAAGTTTGATGCGAGCAAAAAGATTGCCAAAGAGGATTTTGATGCGATTTTAGAATCTGGCAGGCTGACGCCTAGCTCTTTTGGGCTAGAGCCTACGCGCTTGCTTGTGGTGCGCGATGAGAAAATGCGCGAGCGCGTGCGTAAGGCATGCTGGGATCAAGCGCAAATCACGGATTCTAGCGAGATCGTGATATATGTATCAAAAATCGCAGATATGCAAGCCACTAGCAACTATGTAGCCCAAAGCTTCTCGCGCAAACTTGGCAAAGATATAGCACAGCTTAGCGCGTATCAAGAGCGCTTTGGCGGGTTTTTACGCGCAAATGGCTATGTGGATGCTAATAGCATCTTTGCTTGGAGCTCGCGCCAAGCGTATTTGATGGCAAGCTCGATGATGGACTGCGCGGCGTTTATGGGGATAGATTCTTGCGCGATTGAGGGATTTGATCGCGATATGCTAGAATCCTGCCTTGGGCTTGATACCTTTGCAGAGCGCGTGGCGTTTGGCTATCGCGTAGCAGACCCAGCGCAAAAAGCCCCTCGCATCAGCATAGATGAACTAGTAAGATATATTTAAGGAGAAAATATGGTAACCGTAGTAAAACGCAGCGGACGCGTAGAAACACTAGATATTAGCAAAATCCAAAAATACACTTCAAGCGCGGTAAAAGACATAGAGGGAGTGAGCCAAAGCGAGCTAGAAACCGATGCCAAAATCCACTTCCGCGACAAAATCACCACCGAAGAGATACAGCAAACGCTCATAAAAACAGCAGTGGATAAAATCGATGTAGTAGCGCCAAACTGGACTTTTGTCGCTGCGAGGCTGTTTTTGTATGATTTGTATCATAGGGTGAGCGGATTTACAGGCTACAAAAGTTTGGGAGAATACCTAGAGCGCGGCGAGAAAGAAGGCAAAATCATCGCTGGACTTAGCAAAAAGTTTGACATAGAGCTGCTAAACTCCAAAATCGCCCCAGAGCGCGATTTGCAGTTTAACTATCTAGGGATAAAAACGCTTTATGATAGATATCTAATAAAAGACAAAAATAGCAAGCCAATCGAGCTGCCACAGCATATGTTTATGGCAATTGCTATGTTTTTGGCACAAAATGAGGAGAATCCAAACGAATGGGCGATAAAATTTTATGACATGATTTCAAAGTTTGAAGTCGTCTGCGCCACGCCAACGCTTGCCAACGCGCGCACGCCACGCCACCAGCTAAGCTCATGCTATGTGGGCAGCACGCCGGACAATATAGAGGGCATCTTTGATGCGTATAAAGAAATGGCGCTTTTAAGCAAATATGGCGGGGGTATTGGCTGGGATTATTCCAAAGTGCGCGGGCTTGGAAGCTTTATCGATGGGCATAAAAACGCAGCATGCGGCGTCGTGCCATTCCTAAAAATCACCAATGATGTAGCCATCGCAGTCGATCAGCTAGGCACGAGAAAAGGCGCTATCGCTACATATCTAGAGATATGGCATACAGATATAAATGACTTTATCGATTTGCGTAAAAATAGCGGCGAGGAGCGCAGACGCACGCATGATCTTTTCCCTGCTGTTTGGATATGCGATCTCTTTATGAAAAGGGTGGAGGAAAATGGCTTATGGACGCTATTTGATCCATATCAGTGCAAAGAGCTTACCGAGCTTTATGGCGAGGCGTTTGAGAAGCGATATATCGAGCTAGAAAATGATGATAGCATCATAAAAGATCGCATCAACGCCAAAGAATTGTGGAAAAAGATTCTAAACAATTATTTCGAATCCGGCTTACCATTTTTGTGCTTCAAAGACAATGCCAACCGCGCCAATCCAAACGCGCACGCTGGCATCATCAGAAGCTCAAACCTCTGCACCGAGATTTTCCAAAACACAAATCCAAGCCATTACAAAATCGAAGTGGAATTTGTCGATGGTAGCAAGGCTTATCTAGAAGAAGATGAGCTCATCACCACCGATGCTGGCATAACAAAAAAGGCAAACAAAATCACAAGCATCGATTCTATCGGCGGCAAGGGCGTGTATATCACTGCTAGAATCCAAGAAGGCGGCAATACTGCTGTATGCAACCTAGCAAGCGTGAATCTTAGCAAAATCCACACCAAAGAAGACATAGAGCGCGTGCTACCTATCGCTATAAGAATGCTAGATAATGTGATAGATCTAAACTTCTACCCAAATAGAAAAGTAAAATCTACCAACTTGCAAAACCGCGCTATAGGGCTTGGCGTGATGGGCGAAGCGCAAATGCTCGCCACGCAAAAAATCAAATGGGGCTCACAAGAACATCTCAACAAAATCGATGAAATCATGGAGATGATAAGCTACAACGCTATTTCATCAAGCTCTGATCTTGCCAAAGAGCGCGACAGCTATCCGCAGTTTAGCGGCTCTAGCTGGAGCAAAGGCATCTTCCCTATGGATGTAGCAAACAAAGAAGCGATGAAGCTAGTGGATAGGGATTTGTTTAACGCGCCTTGTGATTGGAATAGCCTGCGCGAAAAAGTAAAAACACAAGGTATGCGAAATGGCTATCTCATGGCGATAGCGCCCACCAGCTCTATAAGCATCCTAGTAGGCACGACGCAAACTATCGAGCCTGTGTATAGGCATAAATGGTTTGAAGAGAATCTAAGCGGGCTAATCCCAGTCGTCGTGCCAAACCTCTCACTTGAGACGCTAAACTACTATGACACAGCATATAATCTTGATCAGCAAGACATCATAAGAGCCGCTGCTGTGCGCCAAAAATGGGTGGATCAAGGACAGAGTGTGAATATATTTATGCGTATTGATAAAGTAAGCGGAAGGGTGCTAAATGATATCTATATGCTTGCGTGGAAACTAGGGCTCAAATCTACCTACTATCTACGCAGCGAAAGCCCAGATGCTGAAAAAGTGATGGATAGATCAGTAGAGTGCTATAATTGCCAATAATGCGCTGGGATCTAGAATCTGGATTCTGGCATGTTTTAGATTCTTGGAATCTTGGAATCTTGGAATCTAGCGCGCATGAGTTTTGGCGCGCGTTTTAGATTCTGGCGTTTTTAGATTCTAGCGCACCTTTAGATTCTAGAAAATGCAGAATCTAAACGCATTTCAACAAGCACTTTTAAAAGGAGGAAAATATGAAGTTTGTCAGCATTATCATGGGAAGCAAAAGCGATTATAGCGTGATGAGCGAGTGCGCGGAAATGCTAAAAAAGTTTGACATCCCCTATGAGCTCATCATAAGCTCCGCCCACCGCAGCCCGCAGCGCACCAAAGAATATGTGGCGGACGCAGAGAAGCGCGGCGCGCAGGTATTTATCGGCGCGGCTGGCATGGCAGCACACCTCGCAGGCGCTATCATCTCCCAGACGACAAAGCCAGTCATCGGCGTGCCATTGACTGGTGGCGTGCTAGATGGTATGGATGCGCTGCTCTCCACCGTGCAAATGCCTTCTGGCATGCCAGTAGCTACGATGTGCGTGGGGAAAGCGGGCGCGGTAAATGCCGCGTATCTTGCGATGCAGATTCTAGCTTTGAGTGATGAAAAGTTGGCAGGAAAATTGCTTGCAGATAGGGAGCAAAAGGCGCAAAAAGTCGAGCAGGATTCCAAAGAGATAGAGGTTAAAATCTAGGCAAAATAGCCAAAATTTTAGGCTGGATTCTGGGGCTAGATTCTAGCCTAAAATCTAAAACGCGCCAGCATCACAAAAGCGCGCAAGGCAGAATCCAAACCAAACCAGCGCAAAACAAACCAAAACCCAAAAGCGCAAACTTTGCCAAAGCCCAAAACAAGGACAACGCAGTGGAAAACAATACAGCCAATCACACAACATGGATCGAATATGATGAGTTTTTGAAGCTTTCTGGGCTTGATGCCGCAAAAGTCGATGAGATGATACAAAGCGGCGCGATAAAGAGCAAGGAAGAGGCGGGCAAAACCTTCATCGAAGCCCAAAGCTCCACGAGCGCGCTTATAAACCGCGTCCAAACTGGGCTCGCAGGCGCTGAAACGAGCGGGCAAAGCTACGATCCGATTTTTGTCGAGCGCACGATACACACTATCATGGGGCTGCATGAGAAAGTCGTTTTGGCAAAAGATGAGACGATAAGCGCGTTTAAAAGCGAAAATAGCTTCCTAAAAGATGCGCTCATATCGATGCAAGAAGTCTATGATGATGACAAAAAGACGATAGACATCATGCGGGAGGAGCTGAAAAATGCGCGCGAGGAGCTTGAGTTTATGAAGCGCAAATACCGCCTCATGTGGGGCAAAGTGTCTGATCTAGGCAACAAACAATAATTTCTAACCTTTTTTGCCACTTTTGCGATGCTTACCACACAAGAATGCCTAGAATGCCTCTACAAGCAAGCCAAACGCACGCAAAAAATCGTATGCGACGCGCGCGCAGAATCCGCGCAAATCAAAACCACACAGGCAGAATCTAGCCTTTTAGATTCTGGTGCAGAATCTAAAAAAGTGGATTCTAAAAATTTAGATTCTAGAGAAATAGATTCTGCGATTTTGGATTCTAGCGCAAAGTCCAGCGCGCAAAATGCAGAATCTAAAAAGCTAGATTCTAGCGTGCCAAAATCCAAAACACTAGAATCTAATTTTCCAAAATCAAACTCCACAGAATCTAAAGCAGATTCCACCTCCACAAAATCCATTTTGTCAGAATCCATTTTTCTAGAATCCGCTCCGCCAAACTTCACGCCCCAAGATGTAGCCATCCCTAGCGCACCCCCGCCCTGCCCTCCGCCAAAGCTCGCTATCAGCGTATATGAGCGCATCGCCAAAATCCTGCATGACAGCGACCCCTACGCCGCTTTGAAATCCAAAAGCATCGCCAAAGCAAAAGATTTCATCCGCGATTTGCGCGTGCGCTATGACCCAGATTCTAGCTTAGATTTTGGCTTGAAAATCGCCGTGCTAGGCAATGTCATCGACTATGGCAGCGCAAACGCCTTTGACATCGAATCCTGCGCGTTTGATGCCAAATCCATGCACTTTGGCGCATACGACATCACCGCGCTAAAATCGCGCCTAAAAAGCGCGCGCAAACTCGTATATATCGGCGATAACGCGGGCGAGGATGTGTTTGATAGTGTTTGCGTGCGGATTTTGCGCGTGCTTTATCCTTCGCTTGAGATTGCGTATTTCACGCGCGGCGCGCCCATTATCAATGACATCACCATGCGCGATTTGCACGCCAACAACTCGCCCATTTTGCACGCTTGCGAGGTGGTGGATTCTGGTGTGCGCTCGGCTGGTTTCATCTATGAGCTGGCAAACCCCCACGCGCGCGCGATTTATGATGAGGCGGATGTGATTTTGGCAAAAGGCATGGGAAATTTTGAGTGCCTAGAATCCTGCAACGATCCGCGCGTATTTTTGCTTTTCAAAGTCAAATGCGCGGTGGTAGCGCAATTTTTACGCCAGCAAGAAGGGGTATTTATGCTAAAACAATGCGCGCCAGAATCTAAAATTGCTAGAATCTAAAACGCTAGAATCTAAAATTGCCAGAATCCAAAAACACAAAATCTAGCCAAAGCGCACCCATGCGCTAGCTAGATTCTAGCGCGCAAATCCACGCACCAATGCCAAACGATACCAATCCCAAACAACACCAAACCAAAAGGAGTAAATATGCCAAAACTTCAAAAATGCATCGCGCCATTTATCGCCTTTATCGCATGCCTTTGCATCGCCACCGCGCAAGCCGATACAGGATCTAAAAATATAGAATCCAAAAAAGCAGAATCCAAAAGCACAAAACCCAAAAAAGAAAAACCCAAAAAAGCGGATTCTAAAAAGCCAGAATCTAAAAAAGTAGAATTCGCCAAAATAGCCTCCGCCAAATTAGATTCCACCAAATCAGATTCTGCCCCGCGCTCTACCAACGACCGCCCAAAAGAGCCATTCACCGCTTATAATGGCACGACCTACATCCTCAAAGATTCTGATATAAAAGGCGTCAAAACACCACCGCTAAAAATAGGCGAAAAGCCGATAAAATGGCTAGCCCACCCCAAATACGCCACCCGCCAAATCGCCATCATCCCCATAGCCTACCGCACCAAACCCGGCACGCTGGCACTCTCCGCCGCCCCCACACTCGCACTCACCATAAAGCCCGGCAACTACAAAAAAGAGCAAATCACCATAAGCGATGCGAGCAAAGTCAAGCCCGATGAGGCGAGCCTCCAGCGAATCGCACGCGAGCGCGACGAGGCAAACGCGATTTATGCGGATTCTAGCGCGAAGCGATACTGGCGCGAGCCTTTCGCCTACCCACTGCGAAGCACCATCACAAGCCCCTTTGGCAGCGCGCGCGTGTTTAATGGTGAGCTGCAAAGCTTCCATGGTGGCGTGGATTTTCGCGCGCCCACAGGCACGCCGCTACACGCGGTGAATGATGGCGTGGTGGCGCTGGCAAAAGAGCGATTTTTGGCGGGCAAATCAGTGATAATCGACCATGGCGAGGGGCTTTATAGCACTTATTTTCACTGCAGCGAGCTCAAAGTAAAAGTCGGCGATGCTATCAAAAAAGGTGATCTCATCGCTTTGAGCGGTGCTAGCGGGCGCGTGAGCGGGGCGCATCTGCATTTTGGGATAGTGTATAGCGGCGTGCAAGTCGATCCGCTAGACTTCATCACAGCGATAAACGCGCTATTTGCGGAGTAGAGAAGCAAGTTTGCACAAGGTGCAGAATCCAAAAAGTGCATACAATATATAAGCAAGAATAACCAAGCAATAATCCAACAAACGCAGAATCCACAAAACAATAAATCTAAAATCTTGACAGATTCCAATCATTGATATTTGGGCTAAAAGGCTACAAAAATCAGTCGCCCATCAAAAAGCCAGCTGTTTATCAAAAATCAGCTACTCATCAAAAATCACCGGCAGCTCCGGGATGCCCAGCTTGTTTGGATAATCTAGCCCAAGGATAAGCCCAAGCCCTTTTTGTGGCGTGGCATCTTTTGGAATCAAATCTTTGCGCAGATAAGAAACCTCTATCGAAGGACACCAAAATCTCCCGCCAGATTCCAAGCCCGCATCGCCCGGCGCATAGTAAAATTCATGCGCAATGTTATTAAAATGCGTATGTATCGGCGTATAAAATTCCAAAATCTTCTCAAGCACTTTTAGCCGCCTGCTAGAGAGCGCCTCATCTCTTGGGTCGCAGTTGTGAAACTCAAAAAGCATTTGCGAAAAATAT
>NZ_MLQN01000043.1 GCF_001854545.1 Helicobacter sp. CLO-3 | reverse complement strand
AGTCCAGAGTCGCTTGGCCCAGAGTCGCTTGGCGTGGGCTTGTCAGAATCTAGCGCCGCGCAAACGCGCAAAAATAGTGCAAAATCAAGCGCAAAATCAAGCGCAAAATCTAGCGCAAAATCTAGCGTGGAGGAAAGCTATCTAAACTTTAGCGAATACTTAGAGCAAAGCAAGGAGATAGAATCATATAAGGCGCTAGAATCTAAAATGCTGGATTCTGGTGCGGGTGGTGCAAATGGCGCGGGTAGCGATAATACCAGCGCGCGAAATGGCGCAGAATCTAGCGGGGATTTTGGCGCGAATTCTAGTCTAGATTCTCGCGTGGATTCTGGCGTGAATCCTAGTTTAGATTCTGGCGCGCCAAAAGAAGCCAAACAGCAAAGCAAAAAGCTAAGCTACAAAGAAAATCTCGAGCTAGAATCCCTGCCGCGCGAAATAGAAGCGCTAGAATCCAAAAAGCGCGATATAGAATCTAAGCTTGGCGATGAAGAGGCGATAGAAAAATATGGCGTGATAGCGCTTGCCAAAGAGCTAGAAGAGGCGCAAAATGCGCTAGATTCTAAGTATGAGCGATATTTTACACTAGAATCTAAGCGCGAAAATCTATCTAACTAGCAAAAAATGATATAATCATATTTTGCTAGTGATTTTTGGATTCTGGCTTGGATTCTAGTTCAGATTTTGGTGCGTCAGATAAATAATAAATCACGCCAAAAATAGTAGAATCTAAAATAAAAATATAAGATTCTAGTATTTTTAGCATAAAATTAATTTTGCCTAGCTTTTTATAAAGCTTGTTTTTATCGCAATTTAAGGGAGTTTAAGCGCATGCGTTTTGGAAAAATACAATATCTAAATCTTTTGCCTTTTGATGTTTTTCTGAAATCCTACCCCGCCCCCTCACGCTTCAAATCCGCCGCCTTCGCGCGCAAATCTTATCCTTCTAAGCTAAATCAGTCCTTTTTCTTTCGGCGCATTGACGCAGGATTTATCTCCACTATCGCAGGCTATCGCGCAAGCCTAAACCACCGCGCCACCAAAAGCGGAATCATTGCCAAAGGCGATGTTTGGAGCGTGATAGTGATACCTCATGATGACGACAAAGCAAACGCAGAGAAAAAAGACTCTCCAAATCTCTCCAAAAAAGCAGAATCTAAAAAGCAAGCAAGCCACATAAGTCACTCAAACACCGCAAGCACCGCAAATATCGAAAATATCACAAACCACGCAAACGCCGCCAAATCCACCAAAGACTACCAATCCGACACTTCAAACGCGCTAAGCGATGTTTTAGGACTAAATGGCTCAGTGCTTATCGGCGACAGGGCGCTTCTGTATCGCTATCAGGGCGGCGCGCATATAGATATGGGTAAAGCATGGTTTGATAAACATCGCTTGCCTTTTGTCTTTGGCAGGCTTTGTTTCAACCGCTATGAAGCCCTATATACGCGCATTTCTAGCCTTTTTAACGCGCGCCATATCAAAATACCGCAATATATTTTGGAAAAATACGCCAAAGAAACGCAGATTCCAAAAAAATATATTTTGGAATATTTGACGCATATTTATTATAAAATCGACAAAAAAGAATCCATAAGCATATCTCGATTTTACCGAGCTTTGCGACTAAAAAGAGTGCGATTTGCCAGCAGAAATTATCCAAAAAATATGCAAAAAAATCCAAAAATAAACTCCAACAAAATAGGCTAAAAATGTATAAAAAAGATTTTGATATATATCTTCGCACACATACGCCAAGAGCCGCGCTTTTATATGGTGAAAGCAGCTTTGTGATACAGCACTATACCAAGCGGATTCTAAGCCAGCTAAAAATAGAGCCACAAACATTCTACTATAGCGAATACGCGCTTTCAGAAGTCATGTCTATCCTCTCACAAAGCAGTCTTTTTGGCGACTCGCAATGCGTGGTGCTAAGGCTTGATAAAAAGCCAAGCGACAAAGAAATACAAGCGATGCTAGATGCCCTGCAGCACAACACTGACCATGCGCTTATCATAGAGTTTTACCGCGCGGAGAGCAAAAGCCAGAGCCAATACGCCAAAGATTTTCGCACCTTAAGCATAGCATTTCAAAATAAAAATATTTTTGCGCTACCTTTTAGCCAAGAAAACGAGAATTTAAACGCGCCAAACGCTAGCCAACCCTCCACCCAAACTAAACCTAGTCAGAATAAGCCCGGCGTAGTCGAAGTGCGATTTTTCGCGCCAAATCATAGAGAAGCACTAGATTTTTTGCGCCAAGAAGCCAAAGCGCAGGGCATCATCATAAGCAACGAGAATCTAGAATTCCTGCTAAATATGCAAAATGGTGACATTGCGATCGCGTGCAGTGAGCTTGGCAAGCTGGCACTCGCTGATGGTGCGGTGGAGCAAAAAGACATCGCGTTTTTGTGCTATGGGCTTGGGAGCGTGGGGAGCGAGGAGCTGCTGGATGCGATATTTGGCAAAAACAAGCCGCAAAAGACGCTAGAAATATTTGAGCACATGCAAGAAATCGGGCTTGAAGAGATAGCGTTTCTAGGCGAGCTGGAGCGGTATTTTTACCAGCTTTTTTTGTTTGCGGCATATATTCGCATGCATGGCAAGGCGGATGCCAAAGAGATTTTGGGCTATGCGGCGCCTAGCTTTGTGGGCGATGCGCTGGCTGCGAGGGCGCTTAGAATCAAAAGCGGTGGGTTTTTGGGGATTTTCCGCTTGTTTGGATTCTGGCGCAATGAGCTTATGCGCGGCAGGAAAAGCACATCTTTGCGCTGCTTAATCAAATTGCAAGCTTATATTTGCTAAAATCGCGCCTTTATCTTCTTGCTCTTGCGCTTAGTCGCAAGGGCGCAAACCACAAGGAGCATCAATGAAGCATTACGAGACGATGTTTATCATCAAACCGACATTAGTAGAGGAAGAAATCCGACAAAAAATCGATTTCTACAAAGACGCGATAACCAAAAATGGCGGGCAAATCGAAACCACGATAGATATGGGTATGCGCAACCTCGCCTATGAGATCGACAAAAACAAGCGCGGATATTATTTTGTCATCTATTTTCAGACAGAGCCAAAATCTATCCTAGAGCTTGAGCGATTGTATCGCATCAATGAGGACATTTTGCGCTTCATCGTGATAAAATATGAGAGCAAAAAAGAGCAAAAAGCATGGCATGCGCTAGTAGATCGCGCCAACAAAAAGCCAGAACCAAAGGCGAAAAAAGCGGATTCTAGCGCTAGCACTGAAGGCGCAGAAGGCGCGACAAGCGCGACAGAATCCAGCACACCAGCAAGCGACGCCTAACAGCCAAACTATCATTTGCGCCACAAACTTTTAAGGAGGCGATATGTTTAACAAAGTCATCATAGTAGGAAACCTCACACGCGACCCAGAATCTAGACCCATAGGCACTGGTGGAAGCATGGCAGTGCTTGGACTTGCTAGCAATCGCCGATTTAATAGAAATGATGGCACAAAGGGCGATGAGACCTGCTTCGTCGATGTGAAGCTTTTTGGCAGGGCGGCAGAAGTCGCTATGCAATACCTCCACAAAGGAAGCAAAGTCCTCATCGAAGGCAGGCTAGTCTATGACACATGGACGGATCAAAGCGGACAAAAGCGCTCAAAACACTCTATCGTGTCAGAAGGCATGCAAATGCTTGATGGTAAGCAGGATTCTAACCACCAAGACTACCAAAATCAAGGCGGTTATAATGGCGGTGGATACGGCGGCGGCTATAATAGCGGAAGCGGGTATTCTGGCGGAAATGCCGGAAATGCCAGCGGTGGCGGAAGTGGCGGCTATGGCAACAGCTACAGCCAAAACAGCGCACAAAACGCATCCGGCTATGCCAACCAAAGCGCACCACAAAGACAGGCTCCCGCTCAAAACTATGAGCAAAACATTCCAAGCATCGACATAGACGATGATGAAATACCATTCTAGGAGAAAAACATGGAAAGAAAAAAATACTCTAAAAGATACTGCAAATACACCGAGGCAAAAATCGAGTTTATCGACTACAAAGACATAGAAATGCTAAAGCATTCTCTATCTGAACGATACAAAATCATGCCTCGCCGCCTAACAGGCAACACCAAAAAATGGCAAGAGCGCGTGGAAGTGGCTATCAAGCGCGCGCGACACATGGCGCTTATCCCTTATGTCATCGATCACAAAAAAGTGGTGGAGAATCCGTTTAAGATATAAGGGGCTTGAGGGATATTAAAATATAGGCGGCTTAAAATATAGGTTGCTTTAGTGTTTCTTTTCTAAGCAGGCGATTTTTGGCGCTTGCTTAGATTCTAGTGCTTAACAGAAATGCTTTAGCTAATAAGTGCATTTTTTGCTGACAATGCTTTTTGGCTGGTGGCGCATTTTAGCTAGTAGCACAAAACATCTTGCTAGGTAATGTGTTTATTTGCTTGCCAATTCTTTTTAATTTACAAAATGCAAAAACTTCTGAAATGCTATTTTTTGCATTTTTATTCTTTGAGATTATTTTAGAAAATTATTTTTGTCTGTGTTTTGTCTTGTGTGATAATCAAATCTTTCTTGTCAATTTTTACACAAATCCCTAGAATCTAAAACTAGATAAAACATCATCAAATTCCACCATTAAATTATAATCCAGCATCAAATCTTGCGCGTAGATTCTCTGATTTTACAGGCTATCCGCGTTTGCGTTGTATTTTTGTCTTGCGGCTTAGTTTTATGATTTGACTAGGTTTTGCCTCATAGATTCTGCGAGAATCTAGCACGATGATATCTGCTTGCTTCATAGCCCATGCCAAGTCAAACGCGCCGCCACTCACATTTGCTGAAGTAGAATAAAGCGCGCCAAAATGTCTCAAAAACGCCAAATGCCTAGAATCTTTCACCACGCGAAAAGATTTGCCATTTGGCAGGATAAAGCTAGTCTGCCTAGCATATCGCACCCGCCGCCTATGCGCGCGCGGGATCCTATATCGCGCTTTTAGATTCTGGTAGTCGCTAAGCGTTAGCAGCACTTTTTGATTGACATCACGCTTTTTTATAGCATTTAGCTTGCGATAATCGCTTGATAAAAATCCAGCGGTCGTATCAGTCTGCGCTAGAAAAACGACGCTATCGCCACTAGGCGCACTTTTGTTTGCCTTATTTTCACTTGCCATGATTTAGATTCTACTGCTTTTTTGGATTTCAAATCTTAGATTCTGCCGCGCCACAAAGCAAACCGCCAAAAACACGCCAAAAGCAAATCACCAAAACGCGCCACAAGCAAACCGCGCAAAACCTCACAAGCCACACAGCACCCTTACAGATAATCCTGCAATGCTTTTGGAATATTTATATCCTCGCTCTTGCTTTCAAGTATCGAGCGCGCCGCCACCTGCGCGCCAGCGATCGTCGTAAAATACGGGATAGAGCTTTTTAGCACTTGTCGGCGGATATTGGCAGAGTCGCTTTTTGTCTGCCCATCATCGCTGGTGTTTATCACCATCGCGATTTCTTTATTCATGATGAGATCTTGGATATTTGGGCGCCCTTCAGAGATTTTTAGCACCGATTGCGAAGCGAGTCCATCGCTAGAAAGCCGCTCATGCGTGCCCTTCGTCGCGCATATCTCAAAGCCAAGCTCAATAAACGCACGCGCCAAATCACTAGCAAAAGGCTTATCGCAATCCGCCAGCGACAAAAAGATTTTGCCACTTTTTGGCAGCGTGTTTTTCGCAGCATTTTGTGCCTTGGCAAAGCTTATGCCAAAGCTATGCGATATCCCCATGACTTCGCCCGTGCTTTTCATCTCGGGGCCCAAAATCAAATCCGCACCGCTTAGCTTATTGAAAGGAAACACCGAGACTTTTAACGCGATATGCGCTAGCTTTTTGGGCTCTAGCGGTTTGGTGGTAAAATCTATGCGATTATTTGCATCATAAAATCGCAATGCCTCGCGCAAATCGCCCTGCCACATCACGCGTGTGGCGACTTTTGCCAGCGGGATTCCAGTAGCTTTGCTCACAAAAGGCACAGTGCGGCTCGCGCGCGGATTGACCTCTATCAAAAATAGCACGCCATTATGTATCGCGTATTGGATGTTTAGAAGCCCGATGATTCCAAGCTCAAGCGCGATTTTTTCTGTCGTGGCGCGGATCTCTGCTAGCATGGATTCTTCGATACTCACGCTTGGCAGCATCGAGGTAGAATCCCCAGAATGCACGCCCGCCTCCTCGATATGCTGCATAATCCCGCCGATATACACCTCCTTGCCATCACACACCGCATCGACATCAAGCTCGATAGCATGATCCAAAAACTTATCAATCAGCACCGGCGAATCCTCGCTCACCTTCACCGCCTCATCCATATACACGCGCAGCTCATCATCATCCTGCACGACACGCATCGCGCGCCCGCCAAGCACATAGCTAGGGCGCACAAGCACCGGGTAGCCTATGTGATTTGCGATGCTAAATGCTTCATCTTTGCTAGTCGCACTGCCATTTTGGGGTTGGTTTAGTGCAAGCTTTTGTGCGAATGCGGAAAATTTCTTTCTATCTTCAGCGATGTCTATCACGCGCGCGCTCGTGCCGATGATTTTGGCGTTTATGGTGGTTAGGTATTTGGAGAGCTTGAGTGGCGTCTGCCCGCCAAAATGCACGATGATGCCATCTGGATTCTCGCGCAAAATGAGCGAGTGGATATGCTCAAAATCGATAGGCTCAAAATACAGCATATCGCTCGTGTCATAGTCGGTGCTTACGGTTTCTGGGTTGCAGTTATACATGATGCTTTTCACACCCAAATCGCGCAGGGCGAAGGAGGCATGGACGCAGCAATAATCAAACTCTATTCCCTGTCCGATTCGATTGGGTCCCCCACCTATTATCAAAACCTTTTTTTGCGCGTTAGCTTTGTGCGATAAATCGCGGAGTTTGTCGCTCGCTTCGTCGATAGGCGCTCCAGCCTTATCTCCTTGCTCGCTCCTACACAACCGCGATTTCTCATCACAAATCTCGCCGCGCTGGGAGGTTTGTTTTGTAGAGTCAGAATCTAAAGCACTAGAATCCGCGTTTTTGGATTCCGCGCTGGTGTTTATATTGTTGTTTGTAGAGTCAGAATCTAAAGCGCCAGAATCTGCGTTTCTAGATTCTGCGCTCGTTTGTGATGTATTTTCAGATTCTGCGCCGCTAGATTCCAGCATCTGCGCTAGCGGATTTAGCGGAAAAGTAGAATACATATAAGGTGTCAGCGCCTCAAACTCCGCCGCGCAAGTATCCACCTCTTCATACTGCGCCACCACGCCTAGATTCTGCCTTATCGCAAAAAGCTCGCTTTCTCTTAGCTCTAGATTCTCGCTTTTGTTTAAAATCTCACAAATCATCCTATCGCTAAAGCCCTGCGATTTATACGCGCGCAAAAGCTTGGCATCATGCAGCACATCGCTACTTATCGCGCACTCGCTTTGTATCAGCTCATAAATCTGTGATAAAAACCACCTATCCACATGGCAAAGCTCATACACTTCATCGATACTTAGCCCAAGCCTAAAACAATCCGCGATATAAAGCAGCCTTGTAGCATTTGGGCGGCGAGTCTGCGCGCGCGCCACCTCGATATCAGAAGTCAGCGTATTTAGCCCAAAATACCCCACTTCAAGGCTGCAAAGTGCCTTTTGCAGCGACTCTTTGAAGCTGCCGCCAATCCCCATAACCTCGCCAATAGACTTCATCGAAGTAGTGAGCGTGGAATCCGCGTTTGGAAACTTTTCAAATGTAAAGCGCGGAATTTTGGTAACGATATAATCAATGCTAGGCTCAAAGCTCGCTGGCGTGCCTGTTATGTCATTTTTAATCTCATCAAGCGAGAATCCAACCGCAAGCAGTGTGGCAACTTTGGCAATCGGATAGCCTGTCGCCTTGCTAGCAAGTGCCGAGCTACGAGAGACGCGCGGATTCATCTCAATTACTGTCATTCTGCCATTTTGCGGATTTATCGCAAACTGCACATTGCTTCCGCCCGTATCCACGCCAATTTCGCGCAAAATCTTAAAAGAGGCATCGCGCATGCGTTGGTATTCTTTATCAGTGAGCGTGAGTGCGGGCGCAATAGTGATAGAATCCCCTGTATGCACGCCCATAGGATCAAGATTTTCGATGCTACACACGATGATGCAGTTATCAAATTTATCGCGGATAACCTCCATTTCAAACTCTTTCCAGCCAAGAAGCGATTCTTCGATGAGAATCTCACTTATAGGTGACGCCTCCAGCCCCGCTTTTGCCAGAATCCTAAATTCCTCGATATTATACGCCACGCCACTGCCACCGCCTGCTAGCGTGTAGCTAGCACGAATTATAAGCGGGAATCCTATCTCTTTTGCCGCTTCAAGCGCTTCGTCCTCATTATAGGCATAGCGGGACTTTGGCAAATCCATACCAATTTTTAGCATCGCCTCTTTAAACGCCTGCCTATCCTCGCCCTTTTTTATCGCATCTGGCTTTGCGCCCAAAAATTCTATGCCCTCCAGCATTCCCTTTTCATACATACTCATCGCCACATTGAGCGCGGTTTGCCCGCCCATAGTTGGCAAAATCGCATCGACTTTTTCTTGTTTGATGATATTTGCGATGATTTCTTCAGTGATAGGCTCGATATAGGTGCGGTGCGCGAAATCTGGGTCTGTCATAATAGTCGCTGGGTTTGAGTTGATAAGCACCACGCGATAGCCAAGGCTTTTTAGCGTTTTGGCCGCTTGCGTGCCAGAGTAGTCAAACTCGCACGCCTGCCCGATGACAATGGGACCAGAGCCGATAAGTAAAATGGTGTGTATGTCGTTGCGCTTAGGCATAGGCTTTCCTTTAGGCAAAATTCGAGAATTTTATATCAAAACCGCTTAAAATGTGGTTATGCCAAAAAGCTTTGGCGCGAGATTTTGGCGCGCTTTTTGTGGCTAGATTCTGCTATCATTACGCTTTGATTAGAATCCAAAGGAAGCAGATGCGTATAGATGTATTTTTGAACGCCACAAATATCGTAAAAACGCGCTCTATCGCGCAAGATATGTGCCAAAACAGCGTAGTCAAAATAAATGGTGCGCCCGCCAAAAGCGCCAAAGAAGTAAAAATAGGCGATGAGATAACGCTAAATTTCTTAGAATATGACAAAAAATACAAAATCCTAGCGTTGCCAGCCACCAAAACCACGCCAAAATCACAGATGCATCTCTATGTCGAGGAGATAAAAGGCACATGAAAAATGCAAAATCTAGCGCTGGTTTGCTTGCTGACTCATCCAAGGCATCCACCGATAAAATGCCTGCCAAGCGCCAAAAAATAGGACTCATCGGGCTTGGAAATGGCGTGGGCGATGCGCTATTTGCGCTAAAGGCGATGTATGGATTGAAGCATTTTTATGGTGCGGAGGTGGTGTATTTTAGCAACAAAATATCAAAGCAGATGTTTAGAAACTGCGATTTTATCGATGAATGCGTGGATTTGGGCGATATAAGCGGCGGCTTTTTGCGAGATTTTGCCACCGCGCAGATGATAGCGCAGGAAAAATGCGATGTAGTGATTTTGGGCGAGCTCAAAAGCAAAAGCGTGCGCTTGCTAAAACAAGCCAAAATCAAGCGCATCATTTGTGCGATGAAAATTTTTAGCCTGTTTTCTTGGCGCTGCCGCACGCTGCCTATCTATGCGCGCTCAAAATACAAAAATCTAAGCAAAGAAGCGATACTCATCGCCTTTGCTAGAAAAGCTGATAGGGGGGGGGGCTACAACAGAGCGCGGAGGGCGTTTGATGAGGGGGTGAGAAATCTCACTTGGCGCGATATTAGCCTAAAGCTTGATAAAAGCAATGTAGCGTTTGCAAAGGGATTTTGGGATAAGGTGGTGGCAAGTGTGGAATCTAGCCAAAAATTTGGCGTAGATTCTGGCGCAAAAGCCGGAGCGCAAGGTAGAATCTATACCATTCTCGTGAATCCTTTCAATATCTCAAATCCATATTCCATAAGCCAAAAAGGCTTTTTGCAGCTAATCGAGAAAATCGCTTCTATGCCGCAATTTGTGGTGATAGTCCCCACTTACAAAGCTGTGCATGATGCGTTTATGCGCGATTTTGAGAAGTATTTTGGAGTAAAGCCAAAGGGCGCAGAATCTAGTTTTAATGATTTTGGCGCGGATTCTGCAAAGGTGGATTCTATAAAATTAGATTCTGCTTTAGATTCTAGCAACTCTGGCGCGGATTGCGATTTGGATTCTGCCAATTTAGATTCTCGCGCGCTCTCTCGCACAAACGCCAGCCAAAGCGCGCTAGAAAATATCTATATCTTCCAAAACACCGATGATTTGCTAAACCTAGCCGCGCTCATGCGCCATATCTCGCTTTGCATAAGCCCAAGCACCGGCACGATACATATCGCTTCCAATCAAGGCGCAAGGACGCTTGGGCTGTTTTCTAGGTCGGATTCTATGCGGTGGGCGACGGATGACAAACGCTACATCATCCTAGAAAAGCCGCTAAAAGAGCTAAGCCACAATGAAGAGCAAAAAATCATCGCGCAAACCTTGCAAGAGCTAGAGTCCATGCGCGCGCAAGGCGCGATAGAGCCAAAGCTATAGGCGCAAAAATCGCCTTTACTGCGCTTGTTTAGCGTGTTTTGCGCCAAATGCTAGGAACAAAGATGCGCCAAGCCACACTGCAAGCGCCATCACGCAAGAGAGCATAAAAGGCGTGTTCGCGCCAATCGCCCCCACAGCAAACGACACAAGCCCAGCGATAGCAAACTGCATCATGCCAAGTATCGCGGACGCCGTGCCGGAGTATTCTTTGAAGCGCGCCATCGCGAGTGTGGTGAGGTTTGGCAGCAGGAAGCCAAGCATTGACATGGTGATAAAAAGTGCGACTTCAAAGATGATGATTTGCAAGCTTTTGGGGATAAAATCTAGCCCAAGCGCACCGCTCAAGCTAACGCCTACGCCCAAAAGCACCAGCGCAAAAAATGCCATCGCCAAAAACGCGCATCGCAAAATCAAAAATGGCGAGAAACTTCGCACCAAACGCGCATTTATCATCGAACATGTCATAAGCCCTAGCGCATTTATCGCAAAAATCGCGCTATACACGCTTTCTTCTAGCTCAAAAACCTTGATAAACACAAACGATGAGCCCGTGATATACGCAAACATTGCGCCCATAGCCAGCGCGCCAGATAGCACAAATGACATAAACACCTTATCACTCAAAATGATTTTGTAATGCTTTATCGTCTCTTTGTGCGAGAATCTCGCTTTCTCAAGGTTTGGTGCGCTTTCTTTCAGCGCAAAAATGATAAGCAAAAATAGCGCGATGCCTAGCAAAAATAGCACGAGAAAAATCTTTTGCCAAGTGAAAAATTTGAGCAGCATAGACCCAAGCGTGGGCGCTAGCATGGGCGCGATGCTAGATACCATCATCATAAGCGCAAAAATCGAGGCAGCGTCTTTGAGCCCGAAGCGGTCATTTACTATCGCGCGCGCTATCACCACGCCCGCACACCCGCCAAGCGCCTCAAAAAACCGAAGCGCGATAAACACATATATAGAATCCACCAGCACGCAGCCAATGCTTGAGGTGATAAAAAGTAGCAAGCCGATATATAGGGGCTTCTTGCGCCCAAAAACATCGCTAAGCGGTCCATAAATCAGCTGCCCAAACGCAAACGCGATAAAAAAGCTAGCGAGTGAAAGCTCGGCAAAAAAGTCATCCACGCCAAAGCTTTTGCTGACATTTGGCAAGGCGGGCAGATACATATCTGTAGAAAGCGGTGCGATGCTAGACATAAAGGCTAGGATGAAAATCAAAAGCGCCTTTTCTGCGAGGCTTTTGGGGGCGTTGGGATTGGTGCTAGCACTGGGGTTTGGGCTGGTGCTGGGATTTTGATTGGCGTTTGTGTTTGAGCTAGTATTTGTGGCGGTGCTTGTGTTTTGGCTGGCGTTGGCTGGCATTTTGACTCCTTTGTTGCTTTTGGTGCTTGCGAGGATTATTTGGCATTTAGATTCTGCTAGATTCTGATGACTTCATGATAAAAGGCTTATAAAAAATGCTTATTAAAGCGACATGATGGCGACATGGTGGCGATAGGCAAAATAGAGTGGCAACGCGACAGCGACGACAACCAGAATCTAAAATTTGGATTCTGCAATTTTAGATTCTAAATCTCTCCCAACTAAACTTGAGATTTTGCTTCTTGCTTAGAATCTAAATGGATTTTATATTTTGTAGCGCCTTTAGATCGCAGCGCCCAAATCCAAAAATCCTAAAATCTAGAATCCAAAAATCCAAAATCTAAAAAACGCAGAATCCAGAATCTAAACCCAAAACACCGCGCCACTCAAAGCCCGCTAGCGCCACTCGCCCGCTTACTCATCGCGGACAAACTCTATCACACTGCCGCATTTTTTGCAGTGAAACACTTGCCCAGCTTGGATTTTTTTATGCACGGTGTCTAGGACTTTGAAAGCGGGCTTGCAGTCGCATTTGTAGATATGTATGATTTCTTCGCCACTTTGCTTGGCTTGATTTGCCTTTATCTCTTCTTTATGGGCTGCGCGCCATTTCTCTATCAGCGCATCCTCTTTCAAGATGTGATTGACAAGCCACTCTTCTGTGATAGTTGCGAGCTTTTGCTTGAAATCATAGCGGATGTCTTGGATGAGTGCGGTCATATCTTTGATGATTTGCTTATGCATTTCATGCTGTTTGTCTAGGTCTGGGTAGCCGATGCTCGCCATATAGGCTTCTTCATCGCGAAAATGCACTTTCATATACTCAAAAAGTTCTGCCAAAATAGCCCTTATCTCATCGCTGCTGACTTGCCTATTTATGAGGGATTGCGCCTTGTTGGCGATGTCAAAAAGCTTTTTGTGCTGCTCGTCTATGATTTCATTGTTTATGCTAAATTTGCTGCTCCATTCTGGTATAGCCATCCCTTAACTCCTTGCCCCTTATCCTGATATCAGAATGCGAATTATACCCCTCTTTTTTTCTTTTTTCACTTAAAATTTTGCAAAATAGCCATTTCGTGGGTATAATTATCATTTGCGAAACATAATTTAGCCAAATCTTATGTATCAAGCGATGCAAACAGAGGCAAAAAGGATTTATCAAAATGGAAGATTCTATCTCATCTTTTAAAGATGTGTTTGACACTTGGGGATATATCGCGCTTTTTCTATACTGCATGGGTAGCGGGTATGTGGGGATTTTGGCTGCTGGCGTGCTGGCTGCGTTTGGGCATATGAATGTGGCTATTAGCATCCTAGTCGCCGCGATGGGGAATTTTGCTGGAAGCTCGCTCATCGTGTTTTTGCTGCGCTATCAGAAAAAGGATTTTGACAAATACCTAGTCAAGCATCGGCGCAAAATCGCGCTTATGCATATATGGCTCAAAAAATACGGCGCGCTTTTGATTTTTATCAACAAATATTTATATGGCATCAAGTTTTTGGTGCCAGCAGCGATAGGCGTGAGTAAATATAATATGAAGCGATTTTTGTCGCTAAACTTTCTCTCATCACTCATTTGGGCGGGGAGTCTTGGCGGGCTTGCGTTTTATTCATCAAAAGCCATCGTGTCACTTTTTGATGCTTATGGGCGGTATTCTTATGTGGCGGTTTTGGCGGTGTTTGTGCTAGTCGCACTTGGGCTTGGGTGGCTAAACAAAATCGCTAAGCCAAAAAATATGCCAGAATCTTAGAGAAAATATGCGAGAATCTTAGAATCTTAGAATCTTAGAATCTTAGAATCTTAGAATCTTAAAGGGCGCTTTGGCTGTGGTGGCTAGAGCTAGAATCTAGCGCGCCGGATTCTAGGGCTAGATTCTAGTGCGTTGGATTCTAGCGCACCGACTTTTGGCGTTTGATTCTTAGGCGAGATTCTGGGGCAAAATTTAGATTCTGCGATTTTGGGGCTTGGGCTAGATTCTTAAGTTTTGTTTGGATTCTAGGATTTTGAAGGATACAAATGCGCGTTTTTGTGAGTTTTGCTTTGGTGCTTGCGCTGTGTTTTGGCACTATTTATGCCAAAAATGCAAATAACACAGAATCCATCCCCGATGCCAATGACTTTTTTGCCATCTACAAAGAAGGCATCGCATCTTTCCACCAAAACATCAAGCGCTGCAACAATGAAGGCAAATACATCATCCTAAATGGCTTTAGCTTGGTTGATTATCGCGTGTATAAGGCACTTTCGCCAAAAGCGCTTAGAGCAATCCGCAATCCTTTGATATTTTTCCATGGCAATTTGGCTGGCGCACCTATTTATAGCGAGTTTGGTGGTATCAGCATAAAAGTTGAGCCAAGCGATGCAGAAAAAGGCGAGAAAACTTACCTAAGCTTTCAAGGGCGCTATTTGAGTGATTTGCAAACTATCGGTGAGCGTGGCGAATTTTACGCGCTCTGCCTGCCAAAAATGCAGCACTGCCTACTTATTGGCATCGGCGAAAAATGGTAGCTTGAAGCAAAATATCAAAACTTATAATTTAGCTAAATTCTAAAAAATTTCTGGTGCTTTTTGTATCCATAAAAACATATTCAAGACCAAAAAAAAACACCAACATAAATATTATATCCATATAGCCTCGCTTATGCTAAAAGCCAAACTAAACTAAAAACCAAACAAATACCCGCTGAATGCCAAACCAACAATCAACCCTCCGAGTTGTTTATCTACTT
>NZ_MLQN01000042.1 GCF_001854545.1 Helicobacter sp. CLO-3 | reverse complement strand
AATTTTATTTACAATGTTTTAAAAGTAATTATAATGTTTTTCCAAAACTAACGATAGCTTCGCACAATGCGCCAAATTCACTTGTGGCTTTGATGTCATCAAATTCATCTAGGCTTTTGCCTTCTATAGTAAATAGCAACCAAT
The DNA here is from genome assembly GCF_001854545.1 of Helicobacter sp. CLO-3. Taxonomy (GTDB): domain Bacteria; phylum Campylobacterota; class Campylobacteria; order Campylobacterales; family Helicobacteraceae; genus Helicobacter_B. The sequence goes on along the minus strand of NZ_MLQN01000042.1, from coordinate 15,634 downwards.
AAAAACAAAAACCATAAATTGCAGTATTTGTGGGATTTTGGAATGCAAAAAGAAATGAAAGGAAAGCAACCGGTGGCCGGGAGAGAGGGATTCGAACCCCCGGAGGTGTTACCCTCAACGGTTTTCAAGACCGCCGCTTTCAACCACTCAGCCATCTCCCGAGAATCAATACAAAAAAGCAGAAAATAAAAAGTAGATTCTGTGATATTTGTGATGTTATGGAGGCGACACTCGGACTCGAACCGAGGAATCGGAGCTTTGCAGGCTCGTGCCTTACCACTTGGCTATGTCGCCATAATATCAAAAACGCAGAATCTAAATCGATGCAACGCGCCTAAACTCGCTATCTAAGCCTCGCGTACTAAATCAAAACGCCAAAATCACAAAAACACAAATCGCACAAACGCGATAATCACAAAAACACCAAAACCAAAAATTCGCCAAAATCATAAAGCCCGGGAAAAAGGTGGTGCCCGGAGCCGGACTTGAACCGGCACGGACAAATGTCCGAGGGATTTTAAGTCCCTTGTGTCTACCATTCCACCACCCGGGCGCAAGTATTTACAAGCTAATCTAAAAGCGACATAATATTTAAATATGGAGCGGGAAACGGGGATCGAACCCGCGGCCCCGACCTTGGCAAGGTCGTGCTCTACCACTGAGCTATTCCCGCATATAAGTCGCTGCTAGATGTGGCGCGAATCTTATGCCAAATATGTGCAATCTGAATGCAAGTAGAATCAAAGCTGTAATTTTAGCAGTGCTTTTTAAAAAAATCAAGACATACAAAGTGTTTTTTAGTATTTTTTGATTAAAATTGCCTTTTAAACTATATTTGCAAGGGATGATAATGACTTTTCAGCCTTATCCATTTGAGCGACTAAATAGCCTTATAGCCGACATTTCACCACAAAAACCAATCCAAAAACTAACCATCGGAGAGCCGCAATTCCAAACACCAGAATCTATCACACATGCCTTGCAAGAAAACGCGCCAGCGCTTCGATACTATCCGCCAAGTGCTGGGGAGGCGTTTTTGCGCGAGGCGATTTTGGGATTTATCAAGCGGCGCTTTGGCGCGGATTTGGATTCTAGTCAGATTATCCCGACATTTGGCACGCGCGAGGTGCTTTTCAACCTTCCGCAATTCTACCTCTCCACCATCACTTCGCCAATCATCGCGCATCCAAACCCATTTTATCAGATATATGAAGGCGCAGCGATAGCTTCAGGTGCGAAAACTATCTATATGAATCTCACCGAGCAAAATAGCTTCAAGCCAACGCTTAGCACAGAAGAGATGAAAATCGCAAATCTAGTCATCCTAAACACGCCAAACAACCCCACCGGCGTGGCTTTGAGCCTAGATGAGCTAACGCATTGGGTAGAATGCGCGCTAAAATATGATTTCTTGCTGATATGTGATGAGTGCTATAGTGAGATTTATGAAAATAGCGCGCCGGCGGGGATTCTAGAGGCAAGTATTGCAGCAGGCAATACGAGCTTCAAAAACATCATCGCGCTAAATTCTATCTCCAAGCGCTCCAGTGCACCGGGCTTGCGAAGTGGGTTTGTCGCGGGGGATAGGGAGATTTTGGCAAAATATAGCGTGTATCGCACTTATGCGGGGCTTGCTATCCCGCTGCCTTTGCAGCACGCCGCCGCGCGCGCGTGGAGTGATAAAAAGGACTGCGAAAAAATACGCCAAATCTATGCTAAAAATCTGCAACTTGCCAAAAAGCTTTTCCCAAGCGCAAATGTCGCGCCTTATAGCTTTTATCTATGGCTTAGCGTGGGCGATGAGCTTGATTTCACGCGCAAGCTGTATGAGAAAGAAGGGATTTTGGTGCTGCCGGGAAGTTTTCTGGGGCGCGAGGGCGCTGGCAAAGGATTTGTGCGCATCGCGCTTGTGTATCCTAGCGATGAGATGGAAGCACTTTTGGCGCGCGTGAAAAGCTTCTATGACAACTATATAGCAAGCCACAAAAACAGCGCCAGCGCGCAAGCAAGCGCATCTGCAAGCAATGCCAAAACAATCCCCCCGCTCTCACAAGCCAGAATCCACTTCATAGGCATCGGGGGCATCGGCATATCCGGACTTGCCAAATACCTACGAGCGCAAGGCGCGCACATCAGCGGAAGCGACATCGCGCATTCGCCCACGACTCACTATCTACGCTCGCTAGGCGTAGAGATAACCATACCGCATGATAAAAGCGCGATAAAAGATCAAGATGTCATCATACACTCCGCTATCATAAAGCCCAATAATGTCGAGATAATAGGAGCCAATCGCAAGGGAATCCCGGTGCTTTCGCGCACGCAAGCGCTAAAGCTTATCCTAGATTCTAAGCGCGTGTATAGCGTGTGTGGCGCGCATGGCAAATCCACGATAAGCGCGATGCTTAGTAGTATTTTTAGCGATTGTGGCGCTATCATTGGCGCGGAAAGCAAGGAGTTTTACTCCAATGTCAAAGAAGCGCAAAGCGAGATAATCATATTTGAAGCGGATGAATCCGACAAAAGCTTTTTGAATTCTAACCCCTACTTTGCTATCGTGCCAAACGCAGAGCCTGAACACATGGAGACTTATGGGCATGATTTGGATGAGTTTTACGCGGCTTATACGCAGTTTCTTAGCCTTGCAAAAAAACGCTGTATCAATGTCTCTGATCCATTTTTGCGTCAAAGCGCGCTAGAATCTATCAAGCTTGACCCCGCAAAAGACATCAGCGACATACGCTACACGCTAAAAAACGATGAGCCTTATACGCGCTTTAGGCTGCGCGACTTGGGCGAGTTTGAGGTGTGGGGGATAGGTGAGTATATGGCTAGCAATGCGTCGATGGCGATTTTGTGCGCGCTAGATTCTATGCCGCTAGATACGATCCGCCAGAATCTAGCCAATTTTTGCGGCATCAAAAAGCGCTTTGACATCCTAAGCAAAGAGCCTATCACGATAATCGATGACTACGCGCACCACCCCACTGAAATAAAAGCCACGATGCAAAGTGTCAGAATCTATGCTAGTCTGCGCGGTATAGATGAGATTTATGTGATTTGGCAGCCGCATAAATACTCGCGCCTTTTTGATAATCTCGAGGCGTTTAAGACATGCTTTGGCAAGCTAGATTCTGGCAGGCTCATCATACTGCCGGTGTGGCGCGCGGGCGAGGAGCCTAGAGAGGTGGATTTTGCCTCTTGGTTTGCAGAATATGAGCCGCTGCTTGCTAGGCGCATACAGCGCAGCGGAAATGTGCTAGAGGTTTATGGCGATGAGGGGCTTTTATGCACGCTAAATAGCGGGCTTGCGGTGGGGTTTGGCGCGGGCGATATTACTTATCAGCTGCGAGGGGTGAAGTGATGGGTGCTTTTTCTGTGGTGGTGATATTTGCGCTTATTATCGTGCTTATCGTAGTGTTGCTGCGCCAAGCGAGCATCAGCACGCGCAAAAAGTTTGCTGTGGGTGGCGCGCTCATCTTGTGCGTGGCAATCATGGGCGTGTATAACTATCGCCAAAGCCTGCATACCAATATCAACACGCTTTTGGAAGAGGCGTTTGACGCGGGGCAGACGCTAAACTGCGAGGGGTTTTTGGTGCATCAAAATGATTTTAACCTCATAAGCCAGACGCACACGCTCATCGGCAAATCCGGCACGCCTACGAGCAACATCATCGTGCTGCTAGAAAAATGCCAAATCACGCAGCCCTCCAAACAAGATGAAGAGCTAGTCGGCGGACATACGATAGAGGAGCTTGGAAGGGATTAGCAAAAAAACAGATTAAGCAGTGGCTTGCTTGGGTTACGCAAAATAATTTGGTATAAAACCAAAAATAGATGTTTATTTATCTATGTTTGCATTTTTTGCACTATTTGAGGAGGTATTATTTATTTGTCACTGCTATTCTTGTAAAATAATAGTGTTTTGCTATTGCAAAAGGTTAGGCAAACGTGAGGGATCAAGGTATGCACAAAAAATATAATATTTTGGAATCGCTAAAATATAAAATAAGAGTAAGGTTTAAAAAACAAACTTGGAGAATGGATTTTTAGGTTTTAGAAGACAAAAAGGTTCAAGTCAAAAATTTTATTTAAAATACGCAATATTTAAAGCAAAAATAAAAAGAAACAATTAAGCAATAAGAACACTAAAAGATACGCCAAAGCTTGGGCTGAAGCCGATATAACACTCGGCCAAACGCTTGGCGCGCTTAGCTTTAAAGTTAGGCGGCACAAAAGCTTGCCGCGCTTTATAAGATTTAGCCTTAAGGCTTAAAACCTTTGAAGTCTTGAAGCCTTGCGTCCTAAGCCTTACAGCTTGCTAGCATTTTTTGCTAGATATGTTTTCACGCCATCAGCTGTTGGCTTCATGCCTTCTTGTCCTTTTTGCCAGCCAGCAGGGCACACTTCGCCATGCTCTTGGACAAATAGCAGCGCATCAGCCATGCGTAGCATCTCATCCATATTGCGCCCTAGTGGCAGGTCGTTGATGACAGCGTGGCGCACTACTTGATCTTTATCGATCAAAAAGCTTCCGCGCAACGCCACCGCGCCATTTACTAGCACATCATAATCTCTAGAGATTTGCTTAGTGATGTCAGATACCATCGGGAAAGTCACCGCGCCGATACCGCCTTGATCTACTGGAGTATTTCTCCAAGCGAAATGCACCACATCAGAGTCGATAGACACGCCGATTACGCTAAAGCCTCTTTCTGCGAAATCTTTCACACGATGATCCATCGCCAAAATCTCGCTAGGGCACACAAAAGTGAAGTCTTTTGGCCAGAAAAATACCACAGCGCCATTTTTGCCTAGGTTTTTGCTAAGCTCAAAATCCTCTACGATTTGTCCATTTGCTAGCACCGCTGGGGCTTTGAAATCAGGGGCTCTTCTTGTTACTAACATGAGATTCTCCTTAAAAGTTTGGTTTTGATAACAAGTAATAATTATTATCGCTTGGGATTGTATCTTGCTATGGTTAATATTTGCTAATTTTGCAAAAATTATCGCAAAATCTTGCGCGAAGTCTATGATTTGATGCGATTTATGCGCGCGATATTGCAACTTATGCCGCAAAAACGCCAATTTTTTGCTAATATTAGGACTTTGTTTGCGCCAAACATTATAATGTCTTAATTTTTGAGGCATAACCCAAAAATCAAAAATCAAAAGGAGTCAAAATGCCAGAATCTAACGCGCAAGTGCCAAACAACGCGAGCCAAAGCGCACAAGCGCCAAAGCAGCTTTTTGTCATCGATATCACCTACACCGCCGAGCTGCCCGTGATAGAAGCCAATCTGCAAAATCACCGAGCCTATCTTGCCAAAGGCTATGAGGCTGGGTTTTTGCTAGCTTCTGGTCCCAAAAATCCGCGCGTGGGCGGCGTCATCATCGGGCGATTTGATGATTTAGCGCAGGCAAAAGCGTTTGCGGCAAATGATCCATTTGCGATTAAAAATATCGCGACGCACACGATAACAGAGTTTAGCCCCGTGCTTCATGCAAGCGATATCGCGGGGTTTGTGCGTAAATAGCTTTGTGTAATAGCTTTGCGCGATAAAGCAGAATCCAAAAGCGGATTCTAGGCGCACGAACCTAAAAAAGCTAGAATCTAGAAACGCAGAATCTAAAACAAGGCAGAATCTAGAATCCAAAACAAAGCGCGCCAAACGCCCCCAAAGGCGCAAATGCCCCAGCTAGATTCTAAGCACAAAGGGCATAAAAGGCGCAAAAGGCATAAAAATGCCACGCGCCAAAGCAAAACACAAACCGCCTCCAAAAGCGCAAAAAGTGCAAAAGGCAAAACAAAACCAAACACGCAAAGGAATTTTATGAATCAGATCATACATTTTATCGTGGATACTATCGGTAGCTTGGGATATACAGGCATATTTTTGATGATGTTTTTAGAATCTAGCTTTTTTCCTTTCCCCTCCGAAGTCGTGATGATACCCGCTGGCTATTTGGCGTATAAAGGCGATATGAATATGTGGCTCGCACTCCTTGCTGGCGCGCTTGGCTCGCTTGCTGGCGCGCTTTTCAACTACTGGCTAGCGCTTTATTTTGGGCGCGCGTTTGTGCTGAAGTTTGGCAGATACTTTTTCTTCAGCGAAAAAACGATGATAAAAATGGAGGGCTATTTTAGCAAACATGGCGAGATTAGCACATTTCTAGGGCGTTTGATTCCGGGCGTGCGCCAGTATATCTCACTGCCTGCTGGACTTGCTAGGATGAATATCTGGAAGTTTAGCTTCTATACGACTTTTGGCGCGCTTATTTGGATCACTATTTTGGCAGTTTTTGGCTATTATGTGGGCGTGTGGTTTGGTGATGATTTATCGCTTACCAACATCACAAATGTTTTCATCGACAAAGCCGCAGAGATAGGCATTATCAAGCAGTATTTGCACTATATCGTGCTAGCCACACTTGGCGCGGTGGTGCTTATCGCAGCTGCCTATATCGCGATATACAAAATCCGCGCTGGCAAAAATAAGCAAAACGAAAATGCTGATACAAGCGCAAAATAGAGAAGCCAAATGAACGCTGATAATCATAATATGCGCCTTGTGATAGCCCTAGATATGGCAAGCTTGGAGGAGAATCTAGCACTTGCCAAAACTCTTGCCAAGCTCCCGCGCGGATTGCGAGAAAACATCTGGCTAAAAGTGGGCTTGCGCGCATTTATCCGCGATGGCAAAGCCGGCATAGAATCCATAAAAAATGCCAGTGGTGCGAATATTTTCCTAGATCTCAAGCTTTATGACATACCAAACACCATGGCAGATGCCGCGTATGAGTGCGCGAGGCTTGGTGTGAATATGCTTACCATCCACGCAAGCGCGGGAGTGGCTGGGATGCGCGCGGTGATGGAGCGGCTAGAGAATCTAGCGCGCGATGAGCGCCCGCTGGTGATGGGCGTGAGCGCGCTTACTAGCTTTAGCGATGAGGGGTTTTCTGAAGTGTATTTGCAGGGCGTGGATTCTGGCGTGCGTGCGCTTAGTGCGCTCTGCTATCGCGCAAATATCGATGGCGTGGTTTGCTCGGTGCTAGAATCTAGCGCACTGAAAGCAAACTACCCTACGCTGCTAGCACTCACTCCGGGCATCCGCCCTTTTGCAAGTGCGAGCGATGATCAGCAGCGCGTGGCTAGCGTGGCGCAGGCTTACGCGGCGCGTTCGGATTTCATCGTGGTAGGCAGACCAATTTATAAAGCGGATGATCCTTGCAGCGCGATAGAAGCGATACTCGCGCAAATTTCTAGCGCGCAAAAAGGCGGCAAATAATGCAAGTTTTTCACACGACAAGCGAGCTTATAGCCTTTCGAGCCAAACTAGAATCTAGCTTTTTGCCAGAATCTAGTTTTGCAAAAAATGCGGGCGCGGGTGCAAATAGTGCGCTAAGTGTCGGATTAGTGCCTACCATGGGTGCTTTACACAAAGGGCACAGATCACTCATTGAAGCAAGTGTCAAAGAAAACACACATACTATTGTGTCGATTTTTGTCAATCCCACGCAATTCGCGCCAAATGAGGATCTTGCCACCTACCCGCGCACGCTGGATTCTGATATCGCGCTTTGTGAGAGTTTGGGCGTTAGCGCAGTGTTTGCCCCAAGCGCAGATGAGATGTATAAAACGCGAGAATCTAAAAACGCAGAATCTAGCAAACTAGATTCTGAAGCAGCGAAGCAAAACGCAGATTCTAGCAAAATAGATTCTGCTTTGGCAGAATCCACCGCGCCAAGCCACGCCAGCCAAATCTATGCCAATGATGAAGTGCGTATTTTGCCGCCACAAAGTATGGGCTATGTGCTGGAGGGCTACGCGCGCCCTACACATTTTGCCGGCGTGCTTCAAGTGGTGATGAAGCTTTTTATGCTGACGCGCGCGCATCGTGCGTATTTTGGGCGCAAAGACGCGCAGCAGCTGCTTATCATCAAGCGCATGGTGGCTGATCTTTTCATCCCCATAACCATCCGCGACTGCCCTATCGTGCGCGATGATGATGGGCTAGCGCTTAGCTCGCGCAATGTCTATCTAAGCCAAAGCGAGCGCCAAAACGCGCTGGCAATCCCGCGCGCGCTAGAATCTATCAAAAAAGCCTATGAAAGCGGAGAATCTAGCGCGCAAAAATTGCGCGAAATCGGGCTAAAAGAGCTAGCAAAAAGCACGCTAGAGGTGGAGTATTTGCAGATTTGTGATAGCAATATGACGCTTTTAGATTCTATCATTCCACAAAATAGCCTAGTCTTGCTAGTCGCGCGCGCTGGGAAAACAAGGCTTTTGGATAATCTATGGCTATAAGGAGCAAGGCAAAATGCGGGTAATAAAAAGGGCAGAAAAAATAAAAAATGCAAGCAAAATGACAGCGCCAAAAATGCATGCGCACAGCATGTTGGATAAAACCAGCATGCAAGATAAAATCAACACACAAGATGAAACAAGGATAGCAAAAATGCCAAACATAGCGACAATAGCCAAAACAGCAGCTCAAATAGTGATAAGCGCGACGCAAATCACAAAAACCGCTAACGCCACCAGAATCCAAAAAATCGTAAACATTGCCAAAATCACGAGAATCTCAGAAATCGCCCAAACCATAACAAACATAAAAGCCTCCATAAGCTCTTCCACAAAAGCCGCCGCGCTTTGCCTAGTGGCTACTTTCAGCGTGAGTGGCGCGTTTGAAAGCATCGATGAAGCGCTGAAAAATGGCGTAAGCAAGGGCGATGTGATTTTGTATGGCAATTTTATGACTTCGCCAAAAGGCGGTGCGACACAAATCGCCGACAACACGCTAGGACTTGCCAACTACTCCTATCTAGCGGGCTTAGGCTATCTCGTGGGAAATGTGGGGCTTAGCTATACTTCTGGATTTTACAAAAACTTCCGCGCCGCGATTGGATTCCGCGCATTAGCCAAACTCTATGACGCGCACAGAGATCTTGCCACGCCCACAGGCAGAGGCGACTCGCGCGCAGACTTTTTCAATGAAAATCAAGCCGCAGTGGCAGAATCATTCATCGAATATTTTGATGGCGATACGAGCATAAAAGCTGGGCGCATCGCTATCGCGAATGACTGGATAAATACGCTAGGCGATGGCATCTGGGCGCGCAATCGCTCGCTTGAGAATATAATTCTAGAAGCGTTTTGGGCGCATGATTTTGGGCGGATTGATTATTATCAGATGACGAAATTTTATAAGCCAAATATGGCGGGGCTTTATAATGTGGGCGTGAAATACTATATCCTAAATGACGCGCTTACTGCCAAAGCTTATGCGTATTTTGCACCGCCGATTTTTACTGCGATTGGCGGGAGGATCGATGGGAAGGTGTCGTTTTTGGATTTTGAGCTCAAGGGACATGCGGGATATGCGTATAGCCTCGAGCATCTAAACACGCTAAATACGATAAATATCACAAACACGCATCAAAATGCCAACGCGCTTTACGCGCAAATCTCATTTAGCAGACCAAATGTCTTTGACATCGTGGCGGGCTACATCCACACAGGCAAAGAGTCTGGCTGGGGAAGTCTAGGCATCATGGGCAATAGCATCGATCCGTTTTTTGTCTGGGGGGGCAAGGTGGTGAAAACCCAGCCAAATGTCAATCTCGTGTATGGGCAAGTCAGCACGCGCGTGGATAGGTTTAATTTCCTCATCGCTTATGGTGCGTCATTTTATGACTATGTGGCGGGGACTACGCGCACCGCAGCGAAGCAAAACGAGCTAAATGTCGCTATGGAGATAGGATTCACCCGCAATGTCATAGGCGTGATAAATGTGCTAAATACGCATCTAGATTCGCTTGGCGTGCCTACTTTGGCGCAGGTAAATGGCGGATTTAGGCTGTCGTTTTAGATTCTGCTAGATTCTGCTAGATTTTGCGAGATTCTGGCGAGTTTTGCGTTTTAGATTCTGCGCTAGAATCTAGTTTCGCCCTTTCAGATTTTGATGCGCCAAATCCCACTTTTTAGATTCTGCTAGATTTTGCGTTTTGGATTTTGTGAGATTTTGGCGCAGAATCTAGTTTTTGCGCTTTGAGGTTTTTTAGATTCTGACTCTAGCGCAGAATCCGCTTTTTGCTTCTTTTAGATTTTTAGATTCTAGCGCGCTTGGTTTTGTATTTTTAGATTCTGCGTTTCATTTACCTTCATTTATTTTTCCCTTATTTTTGCCTATCTTTTTTGCGCCCATTTATCACGCAAGCGCGCGATTTAGGCGATTTGGCGCGATTTTTAGCATTCACACTCATTTTATTTTGCGCTTATACAATGCGCTTGTTTGATGTATCTAGGATTTGCGACTCGCAGATTCTAGATCTCAACAATCTTATTTCAAGGAGTCTTACATGAAAAGACTAGCATATTTTATGGCTATCGGGCTTTTGGGAAGTTCGCTTGCATACGCGGCGGATTTTAGCAAAAAAAGCGACAAAGAGCTTATCTCTCTAGCAGCAAATATCAGCGCGCAAGATGAGCCGGATTTCATCATGGAAGTGGAGAAGCGCGCGAAATCTAAGCTCTATGAAGAGGCTAAATCGTTTAAAAAAGCGGTGAAGGATGCAAGGCATGAGGCGCGCGCGAAGCTAACTCCAGAGCAGGCGCAAAAACGCGCGATAGAAGTCTGCAAGGCAACTCAAGCCAAAACAGATAAAATGAATGGCAAAGAGATACGAGAATCTGGGCTAAGGGTTTTCTATGGCGATTGCAATGAGATGCCAAAGCGCAAGCCTCATGATGAAAAAGGCGGCAAGTCGGGCAAACCAGCTGGAGATAAAGCAAATAAAGGCAAGTAAAAGAAGCTAAAGAGGCCAAAAAGGGCTAAAAAAGGCAAAAAGCCCGCTAGAATTTGAAAAATCGCTAAATCTAGCCTAAGATTTGGGCTTAAGGCTAGATTTTAGTTTGGGCTTAGATTTAAGTTTGAGATTTTGGGCTTTTAGTTTTGGTTTTGGACTTTTGGTTTTAGTTTGAGATTTGGCTGGACTGGCGTGTGGTTTGCTAGCCTAGCTTGTTTTATATTTTGTTTATTTTGTCTTTTTGTTTTGCAGATTTGCGCCAAATAAGCTTTGGTGTTGGCTTATTGGGGCAAAGTCCAAAGCGTGTAAAGATTATCCAGCTTTAAAATCTAGTGCTAAAATATCAAATCACTAAATACGCCAGAATCTAGAAAATGTTAGAATCTAAGGCGTATCAGAATCTAAATCGCGCGGTAGAATCTAAAATTATGCGTTGCAATTGTTTGCGCTAGCGATTTGATATTTTCGCATTGCGTTTATCGCGCGCCCATTATGTCGCATCGCGCGTCCTATCAAGCCCCATCCGGCAACGCGCCACAAAGTACTTAAGGATAAATCATGGCTACCAAAATTTTGCTCCTAGAAGATGATATGCTGCTTTCTGAAATGCTGGTGGATGAGTTAAGCGAAAAAGGCTTTGAAGTGTGTTTGTGCGAGGATGCGCAAAGCGCGCTAAGCAAGGCGTATGAGAAGCATTTTGATTTGTGGATTTTGGATGTCAAAGTCCCGCTTGGCAATGGGTTTGAAGTGCTAAAAGAGCTTCGCAAAATGGGTAAAGACACACCAGCGATTTTCCTCACCTCGCTTTCGATGATAAATGATCTCAAAGAGGGCTTTGGCGCGGGCTGTGATGACTATATCAAAAAGCCTTTTGACATCGATGAGCTTTTGCTTCGCATCCACTTGCTTTTAAAGCGGCAGTTTTCGCACAAAGACACGCAGCTACTCGCCCTTGGCAATGGCTATGAGTTTGACATCATCCAAAAGACGCTTTTTCACAGCGGGCAAATCATCCAGCTTACCAACAAAGAGCGCGAGCTGCTGGCGCTTTTATTGCAGCATCGAGGCTGTTTTGTCTCGCAAGATGAGATATTTGAGCGCATTTGGAGCTATGATGAGACGCCCACAAATATGTCGCTGCGCGTGTATATCAAAAACCTCCGCAAGATTCTAGGCAAAGAGAGCATCATCACGCAGCGCTATCGAGGATACTGCTATGGGCAGTAAATTTAATGCCACGATTTTTAAGATTCTAGCGCTTTATCTTGGCACTAGCACGCTTTTTTTGGGGTTTATATTTTTTGTGATGTATCAAAAAGGCTTGCACGATCTACGCACGCAGCAAATGGTGCAAATGCGCAATAACTACATACAAATCGCCACGCATATTTATGAGCATAAGCCTAGCGTTGATGTCGCAGAAAATGCGCGGGACAAAGTGGATTCTAGAGCAGATTCTGGCGCGGACTTCAAAATAGATTCTAGAGCAGAATCCAAACCAGAATCCAAAAAGCAAGAGCACAGAAAACGCGAGATAGCCCTAGCCACCGCACAGCTAGATACTATCGCGAGCGAGATTTCGACGCCATTTGCGATTATAGATTCTGATGATAGGGTGATTTTTAGCACGATAGATGAGAATCTGCAAGCGGTGCTAGAGATGCTGGAAAATGAGCGATTCGCGCAGATTGGCAAGCGCATTTTTGTGGATATGAGGCAGAGCAAATCATTTGAGCATATGATAACCCACCCGCCTTTTAATTTCTCCAAGCGCCCAAAAGAGGTGTTTAGGTATTTTGAGAGCCTGCGCCTGCGCGTGATACTGCAAGGCGAGGCGATAGATACGATAGAAGTGCCGTTTTTGAGCCAAGATAAGGCGATAGATGCGCTAGAAAAACTAGAATCCATACACCAAGAAAAAACCGCCCTGCAAATAGAAATCATCGCTTATCTGCTCTGCTCTTTGCTTATCATGGGCGTGGTGGCGTATATCCTTATGCGCCTTTCTTTCCGCCCCATCGCCGAGCAAATCCGCACGCTAGAGCGCTTCATCAAAGACACCACGCATGAGATAAACACGCCCCTTAGCGTGATACTTATGAGCGTGCAAAAGTTTGATACAAAAGAGCTTGGCGAGGCGAACAAAAAGCGGCTAAATCACATCAAGCTATCCGCGCAGAATCTGCATCATCTCTATCAGAATCTGATTTTCCTAAACTTCTACAATGCCAAAAGCACCAGCCAAAATATCGATATGAAAGCGCTTATAAACGAGCGCGTGGAGTATTTTTCAACCCTTTTGGCGCAAAAATCCATAAGTGTGAAAAGCGCGCTAGCGCCAGCGCAGATGCACGCAAACATCGATGAAATCGCGATTTTGCTAGATAATCTGCTAAGTAATGCTATCAAATATAATCATAAAGGCGGGAGCATCGAGATAGTGCTAGAATCTAGTGGTGCAGAATCTGGCGCGGCGGGATCTAAGGATTTGGATTCTGGTGGCGCGGCGTTTGGAGCGGGCGCGCAAAGTCCAAGCCCGAGTCAAAAACAAAGCACAAGTCCAAGTCAAATTCAAAGCCCAATGCATTGCAAGCTAATCATCAAAGACAGCGGCTATGGGATAGATTCTGCTATCATCGAGCGCATATTTGAGCGCTACACGAGGTTTAATGAAGATCAAGGCGGCTTTGGCATCGGACTCAATCTCGTGCGCGAAATCGCCAAACGATACGACATCCAAATCCGCGTCCAAAGCGAAAAAAACAAAGGCAGCGAGTTTATTTTATCGTGGAATTTTAGCGGGCAACTTGATTTTAAAGTTTAATTTAAAGCTTGATTTAATAGGTGGTTTTAGGGGATTTATATTCGCGTATAATTTGCTAGCGGGTTTTTGGGGATAGAGTTTTGCAAATTGGCAGAATCAAATTTGATAGAATCAGCGGAATCTGATTCTATCAAATTCCGCTGATTTTGGGGGTTTTGGTTATTTCAGCTTCTCGCTTACGATATCTACGATATTATCGCCAACCATCACAGCGATTTTTTCCATATATTCTGCTGGGCTTGTGAAGCCTACGCATGAGCAGTTGATTTCGCCTAGCACATATTTATCCTTGCCATTTTTGTCAGTGTCAAGGATAAAGTCCGCCGTCCAAATAAGTGGCAAGTCGTAGTTGCCTAGTTTTTCGCGGATTCCGGGCAATTGCACTAGGAACCAATCAATAAGCGCTTGCCAATCTTTTGGCTCATCATAGCGATATTTCGCCCCGCTAAAGAGTGTCGCAGAGAACGCATCGCCGCCTTCTGCTGGCTTTTTATGCACGACATAAACCGGCGTTTTATAAAGCATAAGGATTCTAATCTCGCCCTCTTTGATACGCGGCAAGAAAGTCATATCCACAAGCATACCATTATCACCCACCAAATAATGCTCGCAGAAGTCCATAAACTCGCCTAGCTTGCGCTCTTCTGTGTGATTGTCTTTGGCTTCGGTGCAGATGATTTTGGTATCAAGCGGGAGAGAATCTACTTTGCCATAATCGCTCGCATTTTCCAGCCTCACGCGCCAAATGCCCTCCCCTGTGCTTCCGCGATTTTGTTTCAATACACGCTCGCCTTTTGCCAAAGTTTTGGGAAAAGTCTTTTTGAAATCATGCTTTTCGCTAAACGCCACGCCAATGCGCTTCGCCTCCGCTGGATCATAGTAGGCATAAGTATCATCAGGCACGAGGTCTGTGCTAGCCAGCTTTGTCAGCGCATCTTTCGCGCCATAGCCTATCATCGCATCAGGATGCGGCATACCCACAAGCCCATCAGCGCAGAGCTTACGCAATACATCAAAATAAAGTCGCTCCTCTTTCAAGTTGCCCGGATTTACACGAGAAACATAGCCATCAGCTGTATTTTTCACATGCTCATAGATTTTGTTGCGCTCGTTCTCATCGCGCAAAATCTCATCGGTGAAAAACACCACTTCCGCATTCCACCCCTTAGCCTTGAGCGCATTTACCATTGGCATGGTGTCTTTTCTATGCCCATCAGGCCCCTTGTCACTGCCTCCACGCGCTTCAAAAAACACGATGTTCTTCTTCATTGTAGCTCCTTTTTTGAGTTTGAGCTTTCATCATACTTGATATGAGATTAAAATAGATTGAATCAATGCGCGCAAATTGCAAAAAGGGCAGAATCTAAGCAGAATGCAAAAAAAGCGCGATAAATAGCGGCGGATTTTGCGCGCTTGGGATTTTTGCTTGAGAATTTGTGTGCTTGAGATTTTTGTTTTTGGGATTTTTGCTTGAGAATTTGTGTGCTTGAGATTTTTGTTTTTGGGATTTTTGTGCGCTTAAAATTTTGGCGCTTTTAAAATTTTAGCATTTGGGATTTTTGGCATCTGGATTCTGACGCTTTAAGTTTATTAGTATTTGGATTCTGGCGTTTAGATTTTTTGGTATTTTGAGTTTTTGATATTTTTAAATTTTTAGCGCTTGGGAATCTCGCGCTGTTTTGGAATCTAGATTCTTGGGCTTAGATTTTTGCTTTTGAGATTTTTGGTATTTTAAGTTTTTGGCGTTTGAGATTCTGCTCGGTGTTTTTTGGAATCTAGATTCTGGTGCTTAAAATTTTTTATTCTTTAAATTTTTGGTGTTTTAGATTCTGCTTAGATTCTTGCGCGCGCAACTTGCGCAACTTGACAAAATGGGATATAATCCAGACTCGCTTGGGGTTTAAAAATTTGCGAAGCAAATTTTTAGTCAAATCAAATCTTCGCGCATAGCGCGGCACCTTGAAAGGCTGACAGGGGTAAGGGGGTGCAGGGGGACTAG
>NZ_MLQN01000041.1 GCF_001854545.1 Helicobacter sp. CLO-3 | reverse complement strand
TCGTTATATACGATATTTTAAGCCATTTTATATCTATGTATCTAAAAGTAATATTCTAAGCAAATATTAAGCTAAAAGACAAAATTTTGAAGAGTAGCAGAATCCAAAAACAAGCAAAATTTTCCAAAATCCACCAATTTTGAAAGATTTTGCGTTTTTTGTAAAGATTTGGTTTCAATGCGACTTTTTAAAATTTGGCTTTGGTTTTGGATGCGAGATTTTAGGTGTTAGATTTCGGGCTTGGCATTTGGATGTGTGTTTGGAGTTTTGGTGCGAGTTTGGCGTTTTGATTTAGGTTTAGCGTTTAGGTCTAGGTTTAGTGTTTGAATGCGAGATTGGTGTTTTTGGTTTAGCGCTATTGATTTGGATTCTGCAAGCAACTTATAATTTTTCAATCGTCATTGCGAGACTTGCGCTAGCAAGGTGAGGTAATCCAAAAAAAATCAGCAAAGTTTTAGATTCTAGCTGATAATGATTTTAGAATCTAGATTTGGCGTTTGCGCGCTTTATCTAAAAAGAATCAAAAATCCCTGTGGATTTTTGATTCTTTGGATTGCCTCATCGCTTTACTCCTCGCAATGACAATTTTTTCACAATTATGGCTTTCTGTCATTGCGAGGATTCGCAGAATCCAAAGCAATCCGGATTCTGCCTTTTGGATTACTAAAGAAGCTCACGCTTTGCGAGTGGGCTTGTCCGCGAAGCAATCCGGATTCTGCTGTGAATTTAGAAACTAACCGAATCTAGGGCATAAACTCTCTAGAATCTAGTCTGCAATTTGTTTAGAATCCAGTCTGGCTAGAATCCAAAATCGCATTGGCAACGCAAAAAATACCCCAGCCCAAAAAACATCCCGGCGCAACACCTTAAGAGGTTCTTAACATTTTTTAAGATAGAATCCACTCTTATTTTTTAGCATTTGGGGAGGCTTTTATGGAGTTTTTTACGAGTATGTCTGAAGGCACGCAGTTTGCGATACAGCTGCTAGTCGTTCTCGCGTGTTTGTTCTATGGTGCAAGGAAGGGCGGTATATCGCTCGGCTTGCTTGGTGGTATCGGCATTTTGATGCTGGTTTTTGTGTTTCATGTGCAGCCCGGGAAGCCAGCTATTGATGTGATGCTGACTATTCTTGCGGTGGTCGTGGCGAGCGCTACTTTGCAGGCGAGTGGCGGGCTAGATGTCATGCTGCAAATCGCAGAGCGCATTTTGCGTAGAAATCCCAAATTCCTGACTATCCTCGCGCCTTATGTCACTTGCTTTTTGACGATGCTTTGTGGCACCGGGCATGTCGTCTATACTATCATGCCTATCATCTATGACATCGCGATAAAAAACAACATCCGCCCAGAGCGCCCTATGGCAGCAGCCAGCATCGCTTCGCAAATGGGTATCATCGCAAGCCCTGTGAGCGTGGCGGTGGTGAGCTTGACAGCGCTACTTTTGGCTGCGGACCACAAGCTAGCGGGCTTTGATGGCTATATCAATCTATTGCAAATCACTATCCCTAGCACTCTTTTTGGTGTGCTTTGTATCGGGATTTTCAGCTGGTTTCGCGGCAAAGATTTGGATAAAGATGAGGAGTTTCAAGCAAAACTCAAAGATCCAGAATTCAAAAAATATGTCTATGGCGATAGCAAAACTTTGCTTGGTGTGAAGCTACCTAAGCAGGATTGGGTGGCGATGTGGATTTTCTTGGGCGCGATTGTGCTTGTCGCGATACTTGGTATATTTGAAAATCTCCGCCCGGATTGGGGGCAAATCATCAAAAACGGGCAGCCGCAATTTGACGCGCTAGGCAATCCAAAAATCGATCGCTTGTCTATGGTGCATGTGATTCAGATGTTTATGCTTATCGCGGGCTCGCTTATCATCATTTTCACCAAAACTGATGCGAAAAAAATCAGCGGCAATGAGATTTTCAAATCTGGTATGGTGGCGCTTGTCGCGGTGTTTGGTATCTCGTGGATGGCGGATACTATGTTTGCGGTGCATACGCCGATGATGAAAACTATGCTGGGCGATGTCGTAAAAGAGCATCCTTGGACTTACGCGGTGATGCTGCTTCTTATCTCAAAGTTTGTCAATTCTCAAGCGGCGGCGCTTGCGGCGTTTGTCCCTATCGCGCTAGGAATCGGCGTAGAGCCCGGCATCATCGTGGCATTTGCAGCGGCTTGCTATGGTTATTATATCTTGCCAACTTACCCAAGCGACCTTGCTACTATCCAGTTTGACCGCTCTGGGACTACGCATATCGGGCGATTTGTCATAAACCACAGCTTCATCCTACCCGGACTTATCGGCGTATCTAGCTCTTGTGTAGTGGGCTATCTGCTTGCCAAAGTCGCTGGCTATCTCCCAGCAGCCACTGAAGCAGTAAGCACAGCCACCGCAGCTGCGCCTCTATAATAAGGGCGTGAATCTAGGCTAATAATTTGCTTTAAACTTTTTCACATCAACCTTAAAAGGTTGGTGTGGAATTCTAGTTTCTTACCCTTTCCCCACCAAATCTTCATATCAAGCCAAACTATTCTAAAATCTAGCGTCATTTGTGTGTAGTAAGTGGAAAGCAAAACAAGGTTTGCGCATAGAGAATCTGGGATTTTTGGTAATCCAAAAAACACAGCAGAGATACAAAACAGACATAAAAAAGCTACAAGAAAACAAGGCGGCTTTATATTTTTGATTTTGTGGATCGTTTTTGCTTGTGTTGCTTACATTGACAAATATAGAATAATCCAAAAGCTAGCTACAAACGCCAAAAAGCAGCCACAAAATCAAAAGTTTTGCCAACGCTAATAATCTTATTTGGCACTGCATGCCTCTATCGCCCTAGTAAGCAATCATAAAAGCGCATTAAAATCTAGCAAAATCCAAATGCATTAATCCGCGCCAAAGCCAATGCAAAAAATACATCAAATCCATGCCAAAGCGCGTAAAAACATAAAGCTTACCAAAGCCAGACACAAAACATTAGTTCGCCCTCAAATCTGCAAAACATCCCTTCACGCACGCCAGAATCTACCCCGCTATTTCTATGCGCGTTACTCCAGCACGCCGGCATTTTTGCTTGGTGCAAATATGGATTCTACTTGCTTTGGCGATAAATCTAGCCCAAATACTTCTTTATAGTATTTATGCGTCTGCGCTTTTAGATCGATATCTTTTTCACCATGGCAAACGCGCAGCCATAGAAGCAATATAGGCAAATCCACGCTAGGCGCAAATGGGCGATATGAGCCAAGCGGGAATTTATACACGCGCTTTTCTTTCACTGCCTTTAGCGGCTGATAAAGTTTAGATTCTAGCAAATCCTTTGGCGTTATGGGGTTAAAATTATTGATATATATGATGTCTGGATTTAGCGCATATATCTGCTCTAGTGAAAGGGTAGGGGCGGATTTATCATGCACCACGCTTTGCGCGCCGCTAGATTCTAGCAAATAGTCTGCAAACAGCCCGCCCACGCCGATTTTGGTGCTTATGTTTTGTGGATTGTCAAAGCGGTGGATGATAAGCGCGCGAGGCGGATTTTGCGGTGTATTTTGTGGCAAGCTTTGTTGCGCGCCTTGCGTTAAGCTTTGTTGCGTGTTTGATGTGTTTTGCGGTGCGCTTTGTATTTGCGCGTTTTTGCTCCACTCTATTATTTTTTGCGCTTTTGCTTCTTGGTTTAGGATGGGCGCGATAATATCTAGCCAGCCTTTAAGCGTATCTAGCGAGTTATACTCCCACTTGCTTACCGAGATTTCAAGTGTAGGCACTTTGCTTTTGCGCATAGCTTCGCAGATTTTTACATTTGCGCTATGACAGATAAAAAGATCAGGCTTTAGCATCAATAGCTCTTCGATATTTTCACTATTGCCCGATTTTATGCGAGCTATTTCTGGGTAAAAATCCAGCAAAAACGAGTTTTTCATCGCACTCATGCTAGCCTTTGGTATATATACCAATCGCGAAGCACTAGAATCTAGCATCACAATCACTGAAGGCAGAGGCCACATACCGCCGCCTACAACGATGCGCTTAGGCTCTTTGGGTATCACTACCTTATGCCCGCCAGAATCCTCTATCTCTAGCGGAAAAGTCGCGCCAAAAGCGCAGCCTACACAAATAACAAATATGCAAAATATCTTTTTCATTTTCAAGCTCCTAAATTTTAGATTTTTAAAATCAAACTTTTAAGACTTAAGTCTCTTGGATTTAAGTCTTGCAATTTAGATTCTGCCTTTTGGCGACTTGCGCTAGAATCTACTTTGAGCTTGCACCCGCATTTTTGCGCGTTTGCAGTATATCTTCGCACACCCATTCCATAAACGCATCAAAAAAGCCCTCCGTCTTTGGCATAAATCCCTGCCCTAAGTGAAACTCTGGATCTAGCGAAGTGATATACAGCCCGCCCAAAAAGCTAGTGTCTTTATAGATGATGCACTCATCAAGCTCATTCACTAGAATCTTTTGCGCGGATTCTGGTGGGTAAAATGCGCCATGACAATGCCACTTGGCATCATCTGGCGTGATTTTGGCAAAGAGTTTCGCGCCATCTTTTCCCACATACAAAGGCATATCCGCATCTGGTATCAGCCACCACCAAAAATTCACCGCATAATCTTTCCACAAAATATTTGGCAGATAATCCCCCAAAATCTCGCCAAAAGAAATGATATTGCCGCCAGATTCTAGGTAGGCGCGCAGTTTATCTTTGTGCGGATTTAAAAACGAGGGGTTAATCCTAGAGGCGATCACGACTACATCATATTCGCTCAAATCGACTTCGCCCAAATCTTGCATATAGATTCTACGGCTAAAGTAGTTTGCGTATTTTTGAGATTTGTTTATAAAAAAGTAGTGATGATAGCTAGCCCCGCCTGTGATTATCGCGCTTTTTAGGTTGAACTTTTGCTCGGTGTAGCTTGGTGTATAGCTTGGCGCGTGTTTTGGTGTATTATTTGGCTGATTTGCTGTCTTGCTTGATTGTAAAACCGCTTGAAATCCTGTTTGAAAGCAAAAGTCGCTAGTGTGTTTTAGCGTTTTGGATTTTTGCGCGCTAGAATCTAGCGTTTTAGATTCTGCTTTAGATTCTAGCGCGCTATTTTGCGCTTTTTGGCTTTTTTGCGTCAGCTCATTTTCTAGCCAGCGTAAAAGATTTAGCCCCATTTTGCGCGCTGTTGTGTTGTCAAACAATCCAAACTGCAGCAAATCAGCCCCAGCACTCGCCAGCACCACGCCATTGCTAGAAGTCCTATCGATATAGCACACGCATTTATCATCGCTGTCTTTTAGGATTATTTCTAGCTCTTCTCCACCTTTTGGGAATCCACTCACATCAAAATATCCGCGGTTAAAAAACCCCTTCACACCGCGCCGATAGTTTATATCATATTCGCGCACCCCTTCAAAAATCACATGATTGCCTATCTTTATACTGCGCTCTCTTATAGGCGTGGGGCTTTGGATATAGCTGCTTGCATAGGGCAGAAATTTAGAAAAATTGCTAGCAAAGCTTATGATGATGCCGCCATCATTTAGATAATCCACCAGCTTTTTGGTATGCTTTGCAAGCTCTACTTCATCGATACTCATAGGGATGATGATAGCACTGTAGCATTTTAGCTCGCGCGATTCAAACTGCGTGTATATATCTATACATTCCAAAATATTCCTATACAAAAAGGCATTTTTCATGCTTTCACTTTGCATAGCCGGCGCGTCAAAATAAAGCACCTTGCCAAACTTATTTAGCCCTTCATACGCATAAAATCCATTGGCGATTTTATCTAGATTTTGCATTTGCATATTCTCTCTCCTTGATTGTTGTTTTTGTCGCTTTTTGTTACCAAAAAGCAGAGGTTTTTGCTACTCATTTTATAAGTATATTTGAGAATTAAACTTATTTTTGAGTAGATTTGCTACAGATGGTAATAAAAAATAATAAATATTACTAAGATTAAGCGTTTTTTTTTTTTTGATTTAGACTTGCGCCGTTTTGTAACACTTTTCAAACATTTAGCAAGGAGTCTTAAATGAAAGTCAAAACATTTCATCAAAAACCACTCATAAAAACTAGCTTCATCCTAGCAGGCATTTTGTGTCTAGGCGCGCAAAATCTTTATGCCAAGCCTCAAGATGACAATGCCCCAAGCACCAACCAAAGCGCGCAAAATAGCGCCAGCCAAAATGATGCAAATAGCGCGGATTCTACCAGCACTAGCGATGCAGAATCTAGCGATACATCCGCGCAAGATTCTAATCCCAAAGATTCTAGCTCGCTAGAATCACACACACTAGAAAAAGTAAAAGTAACCGCGCAAGCTGCGATGTCGGATTTGCCAATAGAATTACAAAGCAAGCAAATAAGCGTCATCGACAAAGATACGCTACTAGAGACAAATATCGGCGGTGGCGGAATCCAAAGCGTGCTAGAAAAAGTGCCCGGAATCCTATATTCTCGCTCTGGTGGTGTAAATGGGCAAATCACCATACGCGGGCAAAACTCCAACAATCAGCGAAGCGTTATTATGATTGATGGTGTGCGATATAGCGGGCGCAATACGCTAGATTTCAATATGCTAGACCCTTATGCGTTTGAAGGCGTGGAGGTGATACGAGGCGCGGCTAGCTCGCTATGGGGAAGTGATGCGATGAATGGCGTGATAAACTTCCGCTCACGCACTTCAAACTACAATCTAGGAAGCACTAGCTTTAAAGCCACTGCCAAAATCCGCGCATTAGAATACTCTAGTGTCAATCAAGGATTTAGAGGACGCTTAGAATTGCTAGGAGGCGGGGCTGGATTTGATGTATTGGTAGGATTAAGCGGAAGCATCGCGCAAAACTACACCACACCTATCCAAGAAAATGGCTCTTATCAAGCCAAAAACTCAAACTACAACACCATAGGCGTGGATTTCAACGCTGGCTATACGCACAACACCACGCGCTATTATCTGCAAGGTAGATATGGCAGGGTAGAATCTCATCGCGCTGGCGGGCTTGGCGCAGCGCCGGGCTCTAGCTATGGGATTTTGATGAGTGAAAATCCTATCACAGAATATTATCTGCGCGCTGGGCTTAAAAAGACAGAGCTAAGCTTTGCAGACTATATGGAAGCGTATGTATATTATCGCCATTGGGATACGGATATTTGGAATAATCGCTTGGATTTTAATGGTGCAAATATACATCAGCTTGTTTATGACAATCAATATTTTGGCGGGCGCTTGATATTTGGCGGGCAATATGGCAGACATAATCTAGTCTATGGCGCAGAGATAGAAACTGGCATCAGCCCCACACAAGTGCGACAAAACAATCTAGTAAGCAATGCTTCAAATACTACCAATCGCGCATCATCAGCCACTGATATAGCGCTATTTGTCAAAGATGATTTTCGTGCATTTGACTCATGGTATCTAAACGCATCTTTGCGCGGGGATTATGTGGTAAATACTATATCCAAAACTCGCTCTAGCACAGAAAACAACCTTATAAACGCAAATAATCAAATAGCCATAGAATCCGCTAGATTGCTGGATGAAAATGGCGTGATACATCAAGGCGCAGTTACTGGCTCTGTGGGTTCTGTGTGGTTTATCACAGATTATATTAGCAATGTGATAAACATAAGCCACAACTTCAAAAACGCGCCTGTTGGCACACGCATGAGCTCCACTCCAAGCGGAAGCTCCACGCTAACCACAGCAAACCCACTCATCAAGCCAGAATACTCACAAACAGCAGAGCTAGGATTCCGCTTCCAAAGCGACAATCATTTTGCTGCTTTGACTGGGTTTTTCACAAACTACCTAGATATGCTAACCCTAAGCTCTTATCAAAACGCCACTATCACTGCTGGAAATAATCTCTATCGATATGAAAATATCGGACGCGCACTAATCACTGGGGTAGAGCTAGAAGGGCGACATAGCTTTTTGGATTCTATGATAGTGCTTTCATATTCTGGCGCGTATAACTATGGGCAAAATCTAAGTGCAAACAAGCCTATCGCTTATCTAGCGCCACTTTATGGACAAGTGACGCTGGCATTTAATTTTAGGCATTGGTATTTTAGCGTGACAGAGCGAGGCTATGGCGCAAAGACACGCATAGATGCAAGCGAAGAAAGAAAGACAAATGCCTATGCGATGACAGATGTTTATGTGGGTGTGAAGGCTGGGAAACTAGCGCCGGATATGGAGTTTATCTTTGGTATTAGCAACCTTTTCAACCAAATCGGGCGCAATCCTGTGACGGTGGAAAATATAAATCGCGCTATAGCAATCACAAACCCCCTAGTAGAGCCGGGCAGAAGCTTCAATGCTAAGCTGATTTGGAAATACTAGAATCTAGGCGCAATGCAAGGTAGAATCTAAAACGGGCATAAAATCTGCGGTGGCTTTTGGGCGCGTTTGGATTCTGTGATGCGCTAATTTTTTGAGGCGCGCTAAGATTTTGGGATGATGATTTTTTAGATTGTGATTTTTAGATGTAGCAGAATCTAAAGCGCGCGTTTTGGATTCTGGCTCGCTTTTAGTTTTTGTTCGCTTTTGGATTCTGGTGTGTCTTTAGATTCTAGCTCGTCTTTAGATTCTGGCGCGCTTTTGGTTTTTGATAGGCATTTTTCAACGAGCATTTTTTAGGAGTTTTTATTTCAAATCACACTTTGGATTCTTGTAGTTTGGCTTTATGAAGTTTGCAAAACAAATCCTAAGAATCCAAAAACCACAACAAACCATAACAAAAATAAAGGGCTTAACAAAATATGTCTCTCTCTCATAAACGATATTTGCAATATTTGCCACATGCTTTAAAAATATTTGGCATAGCGATTTTGTGTCTGATTGGCGTGGCTTTTGTGGCGATTATCGCGCTTAGCATTGGGCGGTATCATATCCCTATAGCTGAAGTTTGCGCTACTTTGCTTGGCAATGGAAGCGAGGAGCAAGAAAATATCATCTTTTCTTTTCGCTTACCACGCGTGATATTGGCGCTAGTGGCTGGCATGGGTCTAAGCGTGAGTGGATGCGCGTTTCAAAGTATCTTTCGCAATCCGCTTGCCACGCCAGATATTTTGGGCGTGACTAGTGGGGCTAGCTTTGGCGCGGTATTGGCTCTTTTGCTAGGGCTTGGCACGGTGTTTGTGGGGCTTTTTGGGCTGGTGTTTGGGCTTTGTGCGCTAGCGCTTGTGTGGGGCATAGCCTATGACAGAAACACGCCTTATAGCACTATCACGATGATTTTGAGCGGTATCATCATATCAGCACTTTTCCAAAGCCTAATCTCTCTTGTCAAATATGTATCCGACCCGCAAGACACTTTGCCTACGATTACTTATTGGTTGCTTGGCTCGCTAGAATCTAGCTTTGATATGCCTTATTTTGCAGGAGTCGCTGGGATTTGCGCGGGTAGCTTGGTGGTGTATGCGCTCTCTTGGAAGCTAAATCTGCTAGCCCTAAGCGATGATGAAGCGCGCACGCTAGGCGTGCCTTTGTGGCGACTTCGCGCGGTGTTGATATTTGCTTGCACGCTGGTGGTGGCTTGTGGTGTTAGCCTGTGTGGGATTATCGGCTGGGTGGGTTTGCTAGTGCCTCATATCGCAAGACTGCTAGTAGGCAGCGAGACTTCTAAGCTGGTGCCTTTGAGCGCGGTTTTGGGCGCGATATTTGTATGCGCACTAGATACTATTTCTCGTAGCATTTCTAGCGAGCAAATCCCTATCTCTATCCTAACCGCCTTGCTTGGTGCGCCATTTTTTATATATATACTTTGGAAAAATAAAGGGATGCGGCTATGAGTTTTCTTTGCGTGCAAAATCTCTGCTTCGCGCGCGGCGGGCGCAAAATATTGCATAATGTAGATTTTTCACTAGAGCGCGGAGAGGTGCTAAGCATACTAGGAAGCAATGGTGCTGGCAAGACGACTTTGCTAAAATGCATGCTAGGACTCGCCCATGCCACAAGTGGCGCGCGCCTGCTAGAATCTAAGCCAATAGAAAGCTATGGCAAGCATATTTGGCGTAAGATATCCTATGTCCCGCAAGCCAAAGGCAATATACTTAGCTTGCGCGTGCTTGATATGGTGGCACTTGGGCTAAATCCTATGATAGCTTTTAAGCCAAATGCGAGCGATTATGCCAAGGCAAATGACGCGCTGGCAAGGCTTGGCGTAGAATATCTAGCGCAAAAATCATGCTGTGATATAAGTGGCGGGGAGCTACAAATGGTGCTTTTTGCAAGGGCGCTTGTGAGTGAGCCAGAGATTTTGGTGCTGGATGAGCCAGAATCTAACCTTGATTTCAAAAACCAAAAAATCATCCTAGATTTGCTCCATAGCCTAAATAAACAAGGCTGCACGATTATCATAAATACGCATTTTCCAGCGCATGCGATATTTCTTTCGCATAAGGCACTGCTGCTAAAAAAGCTAGAAAAAGCAGAAAATATCAAAAAATCATCGGGCGCGCCTTGTGTATCTGGCGTGTCTAATGAATCTAGTGCAAAGGTGGCAGATTCTGGCGCGGATTTACCCATATCGCTTGATTCTAATGCGCTTTTTGGCGATGCGAAAGATATTTTGACACAAGAGAATCTAAGCGCGCTTTATGGCGTGCCACTGCATTTTAGCGCGCTGGCACGCGATAGATTCGCAGATAAAAGCGGGTTTGTGGTAAGTGTGTGAGCTAGAATCCACCCCGTGTCGCGTGGAGTGTCGCGCTTGTAGTGGGCGCGTATGGCTTAAAACCAAAAGTGCATGGCTCAAGGCCAAAGGCGTATGGCTTAAAGCCAAAAGTGTGCGGGCTAAAAGTAAATGTAGCCAAAACCAAAAATGCATAAGCTAGTGCCAAAAATGCCACCATTCGCTAGAGATGCCTTTGAAACCGCTTTCAAGCATTAGCATTCTTAGCAAGTCGCGGTTTTGGCATTTGTGCGCTTCATCATTTTTGCATTGATAGCTAGGATGCGCGCTTTCATCAAACGCATCAAAGTGGCTTGGCATCGGCAGTGGCGCGCCATTTTTATCAGCCAAACTCACATCAATCGCCTTGCCTTTTGTATGCATCGAGCCTCTAGCCGGATTTGCCACATAGCGCGGGTCTGGCATGATGCTCCATGCGTATTCTTGCGCCTCTTGCGGGCGATAGCAATCATATACGATAAGCTTTAGCGCGCGCTTTTTGAGTGCGCTTGCTAGCTTTTTTAGCGGCGGCAGCAGGCTTGCATCCACATAGCAATCATGCAAATCAAACCGCGCATAGATATTGCGCCCCATAAAATTCGCCTCGCTATCATAGGCAAGATTTATGATAAAGACATCTGCTAGCGATTGGTGTTTTGTTTGCGTCGCATTTGTCGCGCTTATCGTGTTTGTCGCTTTTTGCGTGCTTGTGTTTGTGGCGGTTTGCGTATCAAATGCAGAATCTATTTTTATAAGAGTTGGCTTTTTTGCGGATACATCATGCGGGTGCGCTGTGTTTGGCTCTTTGGCTTTTGCTGCGCTGGGATTTGTGCTGGAATCTAATTTGTTAGAATCCATTTTGTTAGAATCTGTCGCTTCGGATTCTGGCAAATTGGATTCTGATATGTTTGCACTTGGCGCGCGCATAGCATTTGTGGTGCTGATGCAGACCACCAGCAAAGCGCAATAAAATATGCTAGATTTTATCAATTGGCTTCAGCGCCACGCGCGTCAGAATCTAAAGCACCAGCACCACCAGCGCTCGCGCCAGCGTTGCCTGCACTAGAATCCAAAACGCCAGTTTTTGCGCCACCAGCGCCTGCACCAGAATCTAGAACGCCTGCGCCAGAATCTAAAGCGCTCGCACCCGCGCCAGATTCTGCGCCAGCGCCACCGCTTCCGCCGCCATTTCCACCATCGAGCACCGATTTTATCGCTCGTATGTTGTTTGGCGTAGTGGATAGGAAAATCTCCACGCGGTTATTTTTCGCCCTGTTTTCTGTTGTGGTATTGGGCGCCACAGGGCTATACGCGCCATATGATGAGTAGGAGAGATTGGTAGGATCCACGCCATTTGCCAAAAGCCCGCGCATCACCGCATACGCCCTAGCGGATGCCAGCTCATAGTGGCTTTTGTATGCAGAATCCTTCGAAAGCGCCGCATCATCGGTGTAGCCGCGCACATCGATTTTTATCTCTTTTGGCAGTTTGTTGATGATTTCAGCGATTCTTCGCACATACATTTTCATCTCTTCGCTGTTGAGGTCCGCGCGCCCAGATTCAAACAGCAAATCCGCCGGCAGCCGCAAAATGATGCCTTGCTCTATCTGCTCTAGCACGCCGCCCTCTTGGATGAGGAGCTGGATTTGCGAGATGCTATCTTTTATCGCGACAGATGATGCGCTGCCATCGGCAGTTTGTGGGTTTTTGCCTTCAGTGTCTTCGCGCACTTCGCCCGGATCTGGTGGGCGCTGGAAAATAGGCTGAAACACCCTAGACACCGGCGGGCGATCAAAGAAGTTGGTAAATGCCTCGCTTAGCGCTTTTGCCTTTGAGCTCTCTGTGCTAGAGATAGCCCAAAGCGCGATAAAGAGCGCTAGCAAAAGGCTCAAAAAGTCCGCATAAGGGACCGCCCACTTCTCGCCAGCTGGGCATTCTTGTGCTTTGTTTTTTGCCATGCTTAGCCTTATTCAAATTGTGAGATTTTGGGCTGATCTGGGCGCAAGAATCCAAGCAGTTTGCCTTCTAGGTTGCGCGGATTCTCGCCATTTGCGATTCCCAAAATCCCTTCCATTATCACCACTTTTTCTTGGATGATTTCATGCGAGTTTGCTTTCATCTTCGCACCCCAAGGACCAAAAATCGCATACGCGCTCATAATCCCTGTAACCGTCGCGGTAAATGCCCCAGCGATCCCCGCTGCCATCGCGGTAGGATCTTCTAGCAGCTGGAGGGCTAGCATCAGACCCAAAACCGCCCCGACAAGCCCAAAAGTAGGCGCAGACTCGCCCGCTGTTATCCAATAATGCGCGGCGGTGTGGTAGTAGTGCTCAAGCTGCTCGATTTTTATCTCTAAGTCTTCTTTGACCGATTTGGCATCGCGACCATCGATGACCATGCTAAGACCATCGCGGAAAAAGTCATCCTCTATCTGCGCCGCGCGCCCCTCCAGCGACAAGATGCCATCGCGCCTTGCTATGGAGGAGAGCTCGACGATGTTTTTTATGGTTTCGCTTAGGTTGATTTTCGCACCCAAAAACACTATGCCAAGCTCTTTGTAAGCAGCTTTTACCGCCGCTGCATGCGTGGAGACCATCGCCGCGCACAAAGTCGTAGGCATGATGATGATAACAGAGCTTAGATGCACGACATGAAGCGGGTTGCCGCCTTCTAGAATATCCCCCAAAGAGATAGAGGCGATAGCCAACACAAGACCCAAAATAGATGTTAAATCCATACTCACACTCGCATTTTTGATTTCATTGATGTGGTTTGGACGCTGCTTGGATGCTGCCGCGCGGATTTCGCGCAGATTCCCAAGCTGGATTCCAAGCTGAATTCTAGATAGATTCCAAAGGCGGATTCTAGATAGATTCTGATATGACAAAATCCGCTAGAATCTACGCTAGATACGCAAGATGCACTTGCAAGATATGCTTGTAAAATGCACTTGCACCCGCGCTAGAATCCAAACCAACACAATGACGCGACAAGCTATAAGCAAAAAATATGCCAAAAATATGGGGATTTTTGAGTTTGATTTTTGAGATTTCGCGAGTCAGAGATTTTGGAATAAATTTTTGCAGAAAAGCAATCGATAAAATTGATATTTTAAGCTAGCATAAAACAATAAATAATGTATAGAAACAGCAAAACAAAAGAACCAAAATTCTAAAACGCTCAAAAAGCAGAATCTAAAGTGCTAGAATCTAGGTGAGTCTAAAACACCAGAATCTAGGTTGAATCTAGAGCTCTTACCCGTGCCTACCAGCATAGCGCACTATTTGACTAGCAATTTACTAGCATCTTTGCTTGTATTGCGCAAAATCCCCTATTTTATTTAGATTCTGCCGCCTTCTCGCCTTCCATGCAGCATTCAAATATATATTTATGATCCTCTGGAAGGGCGTCAAACACGGCATTTGCCAGCTCTTGTATCTCCCATAGCGCATATTTGCTCGAGCGCAATTCTAGGAAATTCTGCAAACTCCGCGCATTGATACTCCAAGTAAGCTCGGTGAGATAGCACTCTGGCATCGCGTATTTGGCGATGTCGTTTTTGATATCTGTGTCGCGCACGATGATTTGCAGCGCCTTTAGCGCTTGGTGGCTGGCATTATCCACCATTTCATTGCCGGTGAGCTTGATAAATCGCGCGGCTTGCTCGAGCGTGTCGATATCCGCCTTTTTTAGCTCGATTAGCGTGTAGCGCGATGATTTGACGCTGTATGAAGCGATGCGATGACGCGCGAGCTCCTGCAAGCACGCGCGTGAAATGCCCTTGATATAAAACGAGTATTGCAGATGCTCGAGTGTGGATTTGTGCTTATTTTTGTTGCCGACTCGCTCGATGAGCTCTCTATCTTTCTCGCCGCCATTATCGCTCCTATCGAAGCTCTGCCAGCATGTGCGGATGGCGTTGCTGCAGATATTTAGCGGGGTGTGGTGCAGAAGTGTGATTTGTGGTTTATTCATAGTTGCGCCTTTTTATGATTGTCGCGCAATTATAACAGGCACTACATAAAATAATCATTTCAAAATCTAGATTCTGGCCACAAAATTTCATCTTAACAAAAGCAGAATCAAAGCATTTTTTTAGTAGAATCCGCGCTTTATCTTATGAAAGGAGATCGACAATGCCAAAGATGAAAACCAATCGCGGGGCGGCTAAGCGCTTCAAAAGCAAGAAAAACCTCATCAAGCGAGGCAGTGCTTTTCGCAGCCATATCTTGACGAAAAAATCGCCAAAGCGCAAAGCCGGACTAAGAGCCCCGCATTTTGTGCATAGTGCCAATATAGATTCTGTCAAAAATCTTTTGTGCCAAGCATAGTGAAGTCCCCCTCAAAGCAGCCAAAATAGCTTATATCAGGGCTTGCAACAGGGAAAGATTAGCCAAAAAGGCTACACCTAATAAGGTCAAGGAGAAAAAATGAGAGTAAAAACAGGCGTTGTCAGAAGAAGACGACACAAAAAGATACTAAAACTTGCGAGAGGCTTTTATAGCGCGCGCAGGAAGCATTTCCGCAAAGCAAAAGAGCAGCTAGAGCGCAGCTTGTGCTATGCGTTTCGCGATAGGAAGCGCAAAAAACGCGACTTTAGAAGTCTCTGGATCGTGCGTATAAACGCGGCTTGCAGGATGAATGACATCAGCTATTCTAGGTTTATCCATGGGCTAAATCTAGCAAAAATCGAGCTTGATAGAAAAATACTTGCTGATATGGCGATGAATGATCCTCAAAGCTTCGCCGCTGTCGCACAAAAGGCAAAAGCCGCGCTAAAATAGCGCAGGGCTTTTGCCTTTTAAATAGGTTTTTTCAATTTGCGAAAATATTCCCAGGATTCAAATTATAGGTCGTTGAATATTTTTATAGCAATTTAAAATTTTCCACACCCACCATAAGTTTCTTATCTTTTTTGCTCCTCAAGCTTTATTGCCCCACTATTTTCTAGCTCTTTTAGCATTTTCACAAAGTTTTGCGTGCGGAGTTTTGCCCCTTCGCTGTTTAGGTGGTATGGGCTATTAAAAAAGTATTTTTTCTCAAAATGGGAATCTCTAAAATCCCCATATATAGGGATATTATGCTTTGCCAGTTCTGACTTTAGATGTTCTATTTTAGCAAAAGTCTTTGGGTTTTTTAGGCTAAAGTATGGATTTTCTACGGTTACTGGGTAGGT
>NZ_MLQN01000040.1 GCF_001854545.1 Helicobacter sp. CLO-3 | reverse complement strand
AAATAACCCAGCGCACCAAAACCATAGGCAAAAATAAGCGCATAGATTATCAGTTTCTCCTAGTGCTTACAGATCTCAAAAGCGGGCGAGTGGTATGGGATACCGATGAGACTATATCGAAGCTAGCAGATGCGAAAGCAGAGATGGAGTCTGGCGCAGAATCTACCGCCAAAGCACTGGAGCGCAAATGTATCAGTGGTAGTGATGAGGCGTGCTGGGATTTGATGAAAATCTACTACAAAGAAAACAATTATGGCAAAGCAGCAGATTTTGCCATAAAGGCTTGCGATAGAGGTGTGGCTGCTGGATGTGCTATTTCGGCTACTGCTTATATCGCTGGCATGGGCGTAGAGCAAGACAAAATGAAAGCGGTAGAGTATTCCAAAAAAGCCTGCGATGGCGGGCATGCTCGAAGCTGTGGCTATCTTGCCAGCTTATATCTAGAAGGAGAAGATGTCAAGCAAGACTATGCCAAAGTCAGAATCTACGCACAAAAAGCATGCGATAGCGATGTGGCTACTGGATGCAGCATCTTGGCTACTTGCTATGTTGCCGGATTGGGCGTCAAAGAGAACTACACCAAAGCAAAAGAGTTTTATGGCAAAGCATGCGAATTGGGCGACAATAAAGAAACCTGCGAATTCTATAAATACTTGCGAGATGCAGGATTCTAGCCCAAAAGTCCAAATATAAAACTCTACAAAAGGATACATAATGCCATACTTCAAAAAATCAAAATCTAGCGACAAAGGCACGCTAAACCCAAACCACCTAGCTATTCTAGGCGCACTTTTCTTTGCTATTTTCTCTATATCTCAAGCCATAGGCGCAGAATCTACGCAGCCAAGACCAAATGTAAGTGGCAAAAAAGCCAATATTGATGCCAAAGCAATAGTAAATAAACTGCTAGAAGCAAAATGCAGAAATGGCGACATGAAACTTTGCGATGAAATAGGCAATGCATATCATGATGGCTACCAAGTAAAGAAAAATTACGCCAAAGCTATGGAGTTTTGGCAAATAGGCTGCAAGGGCAAAAGATTCTCAAGCTGCAATTCTATCGCTACTTTGTATTTCACTGGGCGGGGAGTGCAAAAAGACTATGTCAAAGCTATGGAATACTACCAAAAAGCCTGCAATGGTGGTTTGGCTATAGGCTGTTATAATCTAGGCATTTATTATTATAAAGGATATGGTGTTGGCAAAAACATACCAAAGGCTAGATTTTTCTTTCAAAAAGCATGTGATGGCATGCATGCCAACGGCTGCAGCGCAGTTGGATTTTTTTATGATAAAGGTATCGGCGGCACCCAGCAAAACCCCATCAAAGCTAGAGAATACTATCAGCAGGCTTGCGAACTGAAAAGCAGCCCGGGATGCCTCAGAATGGGCGAAATATACCTCAAAGGCGAAGGTGTGAGACAGAATCTCAAAATAGCAAAAGAGTTTTTTGGCAAAGCATGCGACAGTGGCAACCAACAAGGCTGCGATATCTACAGAAAACTCCAAGACCAAGGCTACTAACCCCTTTTTTTCTCCTTCTCTCCTTTTTCTTTCTTTGCTTTCGTTCTTTCTCCCCCTTCTCCGCCGCCACCCCTCCCCACGCACTCCAGCACCAACTTTAATAAAAACCTTGCTTTGCTGCAAAAATGCGCTGTGCTTGTTTTGCGGGGGTTTGAAAAATCTACACATCTATTCAAGGTATATAATCTATAAAATTTAGATTCTGCTAAATTCCGCATTATTTTTTATTTTTGAAACCATTTAGTCATTTTATGAAAGGCTCACAATAACAAAAATAAATAAAATTAATGCCAGTGAAGCAATATTTTTAAATCTTTGCGAATTCTTAGCGACATAGTATTCAAATGCGAAATCTAGATAATAACAATTTAAAAAACACCAGCGTCTAAATTACTAACCTTCTTTTTCTTATTTTGTATCTCTCGCATAATTTCTGTATAATTCCACGCCATTTTGATGCAAATCCACTTCCAAGGACAAATCATTGAAAGCCTATTTAACAAAAATCCACTTGCTTGCTCCATCACTCCGCCTGCGCCACGCGCACCGCAAGCTTTTTGCCATCATTTTTGCTCTATGTTTTGCGTGGAACCTATCGCATGCTAGAGAAGAGTTTGAAAAAATCGGCGATGTTTTGACGCTAGCGCCCGTTGGCGTGCTTATCGTAAGTCTTGGGATGCAAGACTATGAGGGCGCGTGGCAGCTGACTGCTGGCTCATTGATGACGCAAGGCACGATAGAAGTCATCAAAAAAAGCTTCCAGCTGGCGCATGATAAGGGGGCGAGCGTGAGTTTTGCCAAGCGCCCATGCTGCGATGATTACAAAGGTATGCCTAGCGGGCACGCCGGCGGTGCGTTTAGCGCGGCAGGATTTGTGTTTTATCGCTATGGGTGGAAGCCCGCGCTGCCGATGATCGCGCTAGGTATCATCACGGATGCTAGCCGCGTGCATGCGCGCAAACATAGCGTGTGGCAGGTGCTCGCGGGCAGCCTTATCGCGTGGGGCTGGGCGTGGGTATTTACCACACCTTACAAACCGCGCAATCTGCTTGTGACGCCAGAAGTCTTCTCGGATGCCAGCATGGGAAATGGCGGGATGCTAAATGTGAGCTATAGGTGGTAGATTCTGGCGATTTTGCGGCGATTTAGCTGGTTTTGGGTGAGTTTGCGCTGGCTTTTTTATCCTGCTTGGATTTTGCGCCGGCTGTATCCTTAATCTTTTGTGCCAGCTTTTTTGCAATCTGCACCTTTTTGTCTTCTTGCGCCTTTTTTTGTCATCACGAGCGCAAGCAATCCATAAGCGCCCGCGACAAGCATCCATAAGCATCTATTTGCGCTAGATTCTGCCTTATGTGGATTCTGCCTTGAGAGGCGCAAATCTAGCACTCGATTTTTCTAGAGTCGCGCCAAATCCGCCACCAAATCTACGCGCCTCCACAAAATTTAGCCAAAAAATTGATTTTATAGTCAAAATTAGATAGAATCGGCGTTTTATTAAGTTTGCAAACTTTAGATTAAAGGTTTTTAGCATGGATTTTGAGGTCAAATCGCCCATCCTTGGCTTTGAAGATGTCACAAAAATGAAGCTTGAGAAAATAGATGAAATCTTTATGTATCTTAGCAATGCTGATGCGCCCTCGCCGGTGTTTGTCCTCATAAATCCCTTTGTGCTGCGCGAATACGACTTCGAAGTCCCCGTGGCGATGAAGCTGCTGCTAGACCTTGACAATGCCAAAAATATCTTCGTCGCAAACATCATGGTGCGACAAAATCCCATCCAAAACTCCACGATAAACTTCCTCGCACCTTTGGTGTTTAACTTTGATAATAAAACGATGGCGCAAATCGTGCTAGATAGCTTCAAATACCCAAACTATGGCATCGCCGAGCCAATCTCTAAATGGTATAAAGAAGACGCACAAGACAATGCGCAAGAACACAAAGAACCAAAATAAATAATACATAATATTCATAATATTTGGAAAAGTGGGAAGACCTAGATAAAAAGCCATTTTAGACGCAAAGATTCTATATGTGCCAGCAAAAACATTAAGCAAGAATCTCTAGCAAGAATATGATTAGCTACTATATTTTACTATAACATTGGTTTGAGAGCAAAATTTAGATCCTGGTCGCACCAAAATCTATGATTTGGAAAAAATTACAAAGTCAAAAACATAAAACCTGAGTTGGGATCCAAAAACCAGATTCTAGCCAGCATTGGTCACCACGCCAGAATCTATCCAAGCCCGCAAAAGCAGGCTTATTTTGTATCGATAGTTTTTTGGATAAGCTCTTCGCCGATGATGTCATAAAACTTCGGATATATCGCTTTCATCGTGCTTTCCCACTCTGCTTTTTGTTTTGGGTCTAGCGTGTAGATAGTGAGTTTGCCGGTGTCTTTGGCGTATTTTTCGAGGTTTGCTAGCAGCTGCGCCTCTTCTTTGGCGCTCTCTTCGCGCTCATAGGCAGTAGCCTCATCCATAGCCTTTTTGACAATGTCTTTCAAATCATCTGGCAGCTCTTTCCAAAACTTCTCGCTAGCCACCACGAGATAGCCTAGATAGCCATGATTTGAGAGCGTCACAGATTTTTGCACTTCATAAAACTTAGAGTTATAGAGGTTTGATAGCGGATTTTCAGCACCATCCACCACGCCTGTTTGCAGCGCAGAATACACCTCGCCGAAGTTGATATTTTGCGGATTTGCGCCGATGGCTTTGATTTGTTCTTCTAGCACGCGTGAGCTCATGATGCGGATTTTTTGTCCTTTGGCATCTTCTGGCACGATGATTGGCTTTTTGTCTGTGCTAAATTGTTTAAATCCAGCATCCCAATAATCAAGCGCAATGAAGCCTTTTTCAGAGATTTTGTCTTTTAGGATTTGCCCCACTTCGCCATCCATCACATGGTGCAAATGCTCTGTGTCGCGGAAGATAAAAGGCACATCCCAAAGGTTAAATTCTTTGACGATTGGCGTAAATTTCGAAAAACTTGGTGCTGCCATTTGCACATTGTTGCGCTTCAATTCTTGAAACACCTTATCATCATCCACGAGTTGTGCTGAAGGGAAAACCTCTACTTTTATGCGCCCTTCACTTAGCTCACCAGCGCGTTTGGCAAACAAATCTGCCGCCTTGCCTTTTGGTGTGCCAGAGCTTACGACATGCGCAAACTTGATAGTCCAAACCTTGCCTTCATCGCTAGCCTTAGGCTTGTCATCGCCGCATCCTGATAGGCTTAGCGCGCCTGCCACCAAAGCGCCCGCACAAAGCGCGCCAAAAGGGCTAAAAAGCTTTGATAGCTTGCCAAACTTCGCGGCGCCTGCGATGCGCGCCTGCGATTTTTCGTGATTTGAGATACTCATTATCTGCTCCTTTTTTGTGTAGATTCCAATCATTCTAGCTGAAAATTTGCAGATTTTGCCAAAAAATCATCGCTTTGCGCGCGAGTTTGCGTAAATTTGTAAAACTAGATTCTAGCAGGTGGCAGAATCTAAGCATAATAAGCGCACAAGAAGCACATAATAAGCACCGCGCCAAAACTAGAGCGAGAATCTAAAGAACCAGAATCCTAGATTCTAAATCGCGCCAGAATCCAGAATCTAGATTCTAAAAAACCAGAATCTAAATCCGCGCCAAAATTTGGATTCTGGATTCTAGAATCCAAAAAACCCAAAAACCCCAGAATCTAAAACAAAATCTCAAACAAAATCTAAAACTGATAGCTTATCTCTAACCTAGCATTTATCCCCGGATTTGGCATCGCATTTCTTAGCGCATTATTCCCGCTAGCAAACGCATGCGCTTTAAATGGGCTAGTTTGTGAGATATAAAAGGTGTTAAAAATATTTGTGATAGCGAGATTCACACCAAGCCCGCGCGCGCTCTTTGGCGTCCAATTGACATAGAGATTATGCACGCTATACCCGCCTTTATCCACGCGCACGCGCTCATCATTATATATATCATAGCCTTCATAGGCGATGCGCTGCGTGAAGTTTGACAGCCATGAGAGCTTGATACCATAGCGCAGGATATTGTAGCTTAGCCCTAGATTATACTGCGTGCCAGCCACAGCGCCTAGCTCATAGGTGTCTTGTAGCAGATGCCCGCGATACATCGGGAAGCTTTGGGCGATAGAGGCGTTTATATCGATTTTATACGCATAAGCGTTTGCCAGCTCATACCCAGCCTTTAGCTCAAACCCCGGAATCAAAAGCATCTCAGCTAGATTCTGCTTATTTAGGCTGTGCGTATGCCCTTCATGCCCATGCTCCTCGTGTCCATGCTCGATATGAGCACCCGCATAAAAAGAGTTGATAAAGTCATTTATCATCATCGTATAGCCACTAGCGCGCGTATAAAAGCGCTGCGAATGCACCTCGCTTAAATCGCTATTTTTATCAAAATCCATATTTATCTCAAAGTTATGCGAGGTTTGCGCTTTTAGATTCTGCGAGATACTAGCCTCGTGATTTCCCAGCAGTGAGGCATCGCTTGGCATAGCACCCGCTGTGCTCATCCCATATGCTAGGCGGAGTGCTAGCGCATCGATGGGGACATATTGCAAGCTAAGTGAAGGCGAGAATCCTTGCGTCAAGTGGCTTTGCCCTTGTCTGTCAAAATATGTAAATACATCATATCTGCTTTGTGCCTGCAAAGCTATAGAATCCAAAAACGACAGCGTAGCCCCCACAAACGCGCCATATACATTGCCGCTCTCTTGATTCCTATGCGCGCCTTCAGGGATTGCCAGCCTATCTGTGATAAAAGAGCCTTGATAGTTTAGCCCATACTTGATAGAATCCAAAATCCCATGAAAATGATGATCTAAAGAAAGCATATACCCATAGTTTAGCAGCCTTATATCCATATCGCGCGCTTCTTCATCATCGCCGATGCCTGCAAGCCCGATGCGCGATAATGCCAAATCGCGATTGTTGAAATAAAGCTTGGAAGTGATAGATGGCGCGATGCTAGAGCCTTTTGGCTTATATGTGTGCGAAAGCGTGGCGCTGTGGTTTTGCGTGCGGAAATTATAAAGCGAGAAGTCGCTAGAAGCGAGGTTTGCCATAAATGGCGCGATAGCATCTCCTAGCACGCCGCTATAAGATAGACTTAGCTTATTTTTGCTATTTATCGCGTGGTTTAGCTTCAAAAGCCAGCTATTTTGCGCATCCTCGCTGCCCCTCACGCGCGTGCCATTGCCATCGCGGAAATAAAATGTCTTCTCTCTTGCCACATAAGCTAGCGCGTCTGTCTTCTCACTCGCGCCAAAAAGTGCCACCGAGCCACGATAGCCGACATTTGAGAATCCGCTTCCGCTGATTGCCCCGCCAAACTTTTCTATCAAAGCACCGCTGGCATCGCGCCTTAGCAAATCGCGCGCATCTTTTGTCTGTACCTCCACCGAGCCAGCCAGCGCGCCAGCGCTAGATTCTAGCTGTCCGATGCCTTTTGAGATGGTGATGCTTTTTATCATCATCGGATCGATTGTCACATTGCCTTGGTGATGAAACATACTGCCAAACTGGCTCGCACCATCGATATTTACGCTATAGAGCCTATCCTCTAGCCCGCGTATATAGAGCTTTTGCGTCGCTCTGCTAGCCCCGCCCACACTGATGCTCGCATCTTTGGCAAACACTTCGCTAAGCGTGCTTGCTTGGCGCGATTGTATGTCTTGGGCGCTGGTTTTGGCGATGTTTGCCTCGCCTTCTGGCATTTGGGAGCGGTGAGCTACGGCGCGCACGGCTTGGAGGGTTTTGGATTCTGCGATTTTGGATTCTGGCGCGGCGCTTGTGCTAAAATCTGTGGCAAAATCTTTGGAATCTTGCGCGCTAGAATCTTTGGCGCTAGAATGTGTAGAGCCAGAATCTAAAGCGCTGGATTCTGCACTTTTAGACTCTTGGCTTGTGGATTCTGCGATTTTGGATTCTACTTGATTTTTAGATTCTGGCGCATTTGCGCTGTCATTTACATTATCTATAGTGTCTGCCACCAGCGGCGCGCAAATCGCACTAGCCACGCATAAAGACAAAGACACGCGCGCAAATGCCGATATTGGCGCCACTTTATCGCGCAAAGATGCGGAGCTTTTCATGATACCACCTCTCATTTTGAAATAAAAACGCAAGCATAAATCAAAAAAAAAAAAAAACAATAATACCCGACTAAAATACAAGCAAAAAGTATCGTTTCGTAACACAATCTGCGCGCGCCAAATCAAAATAGCGCAAAAATCAACGCGCGCAAAAGTGGATTCTGATGCGATGAAATAAAATAACAACAAAACACTTAACATTTTGCTTTATCATAATCGCGGAATTATAATAATCCAAACTTAGCGAGATATTAAGCTATCAAAATTGCCACTACGACGCAAATCACAAACTAACGCCCAGAATCTAAACAAAACGATTGAAAATTAATTGGTATTTTTGGGTATAATGTCGGGTTTATTCGATGTCTAAGTTACACATTATTTTCTAAGATTTTCTAAGGATTTGCAAGTGGGATTTGAGATTTTTGGGTTGCGCGTGTTTGATTTGCGCGAGGCGTTTGGGTATTTTGAGGCGTTTAGCACGATTGGCGTGGTTTGTATGATAGCTTTTGTGTGCTTTCTCATATTGGCAAAAAACGCCAGAATCTACAAGCAAAGCATCAAAACTAGCGCACAAACACGCACAAACACCAGCGCGACAAACATCAACACAACAAACGCGAGCGACAGCGCACAAAGCGCGCCAAAAGCGCAATAAAATAATAGCAACAATAATGACAAGAAATAGCCCCTTTTTCATAGCGCAACCCATATCTAGCGCGGCACAAACCATGCCTGCCATATCTAGCGCGATAAACGCGCGCGCAGCAGCTACGCACAAAACATTTGCACGCGCGATGCTAGCTATCATAACCGCCCTAGCAAGCATAAGCCTGCTAACAAGCATCGCCACAGCAGCGGACAAAGACGCGCCACAATGGGCGCAGGATAAAATCTGTAGCGACAGCGAGCAAGACTGCGCAGTGGGCGAGGCTAGCGTGCAAGAAGGCGAGACGAGCGCTATCGCGCGCGCTGAAAGATTTGCGACTGATGCTTGGCTCAAGCGTGAGGGCAGAATATCAAGAAAACACCGATGATGATGGCAATGTCAAAGCTAGCGAGCAGGTGCAGCTATACGCCTCCGCGCAAAACATAGGATATAAGATTCTTGCGCGCTACAAAGACAAAAAGCGCATCTATGTCAAAATCCAATACGACCCCAACAAAAAACTCATAAACAACGAGCTGCCTTCAGAATTTAGCGCGATTTCTAGCCTTGAGAAGCTTTGTGATGATAAGCGTTTGGAGGGGTATTATTGCGTGGAGTTGGCGCATAAATACGCTAGAGGAAGCGATGGCTTAGCGGTGAATAAATCACTAGCGCAAAAATACTACACCAAAGGCTGCTCCATGGGCTCGCCAAATGGCTGCGCAGAATCCGCTGAACTACTTATCAAAACCAATATGCCAGAAGACACGCATGGCATGACAATCGCGCAAGCACTCCCTAGAAAAATCTCTTCGCAAGCCAAATCATCGTTTAAAAAGGCGTGCGAAGGCGGTTTTGGCTATGGGTGCTTGAGACTTGCTAGCTTTGAAGAAGATATCAAAGACAAGCGCGATTTGTATATCAAGGGCTGCGAGCTAAACGACGCCCTCTCTTGCGCGCTAGTAGGCGAGATATATGAGCTAGGATTAGCACACATACAGCAAAACAGCGCAAAAGCTTTGCGCTACTATGCGCGCTCATGCGACATAGGCGAGAGATCTGGCTCATGGAGCATAAGCGATGCCGCATCTAGCAGCGCTCAAGAGATGCTAGATGGATGCGCGCTTTTTGCAAATATGCAAAATGACAGAACCAAGCTAAAAACACTCTGCGAGGACAAAAACAATGCGCGCGCATGCGTGCTCTACGCTGATAAACTCTCTAGCAAAGATGAAGCGCGGGCGTTTCTAGTCAAAGCGGCGTCGCTAGATTCTGCGCGCGGGCATTATGCGCTAAGTGTTGGCACTTATGGCGATAGCGCATATACATTTGGCGGGCAGGCGGCTATTTTCAAGCGCGCGTGTGCTGTGGGCGTGGATGTGGATTTTACTAGATCTTGCGCGGATCTCGGACTTGCCGCGCAAGAATCCAGCAGCCCAATCCCGCAAGAAGAGCAGGTTGGCTATCTGCAAATGGCATGCGGGCATGTGTTTTATGACAAAAGGGCGTGCGCCGCGCTGCCAAAGAAGCTTTGCAATAATGAAGAAGTATGCCTTGAGCAAGAAAGACAAGAGCAAGAGGCGCAAGCACTCGCTGAAAGCGCAAAAAAGGCAAATTCTAGCAAAACCGCCAAAGCAAAAGCCAGCAAGCTTGGAATCTTTGCCGATGCGTTTTATGGATATGGGGATATTGAGCTTGAGAATTTCCGCGAGGGCGAGTATGAAAAACAAAGCGCATGGGGCGTCAAAATGGGCGTGGAGGGCTATTTAGGCGGTGATAGTTTTGCGGTATTTGTCTCGCCATATGTGGGGCTAAGCATGGCTAGCGTGTATATACAGATGAAAAAGACAGCAAAAACCGCATCATGTGGAATGCCGGCTCATATGCTGGGGTGCGGCTTGGCAGCTCGTTTAGGATTTTTGGCGTTTTTGATTATGCCTCATCGTTTGTGTCTAACAGCGACTCACAAAGCGGGGTATTTTACCCGATAAATAACATTACATCCTATGGCGCTGGCGTGTCGTTTGAGCTAAGCTCGCTTAGAGTCAGCCTCCAATACCTCGCAAACAACGCCAGCTATACCCCAAGCGCGCGCAGAGGCAGTGGCGGCGGCTGGTGGGGCAGAGATAGGGAGGATGATAGAGAGCAAGATTCTCGCGCCAAAGGATACACGCTCATGGTGACACTAGGACTTGCGTTTAAGCTTTTTTAGCAAGCTCGCCAGGCTAACGCCTCTTTGCACAGGTGCAGACATATTTTAGTATCATTCCAGCTTTCTTTTTTTAATTTAATATATTTACTATATTTTAAATTTGATAGCACACAGAAACCAGCACTAGACATAGAATCTAAGATTCTTATATTTTGCCAATTTAAAAACAAACTAGATTCTAAAAGTCGCCCGAACCATATCTACGCCAGATTTGTCCATACAGCCTGCACATCATCATCATCTTCGATTTTATCTAGCAGTTTTTCTAGCTCGGCGATTTGCTCCTCGCTTATGGTGATTGGGCTTGTGGGGATGCGCTGAAGTGTGGCTTTGCTAGGCGTGATGCCAAGCTTCTCTAGCCCCTCGCCAAGCGTGCCAAAATCTTTATAATCCCCATACGCCACGAAAACTGCGCCAGAGCCAGAATCCGCGCTAGCATTCCCGCTAGAGCCCGCACCAGAATCTGTGCTAGAAGATTCCAGCGCCTCGAGCTCCTCTAGCCCAAAGTCGATGAGTGCCAGCTCCAAATCCTCCGCACTCATAGATTCAGGCTTGACAAACTCAAACACGCTTTTGCGCGCAAACATAAACTCCAAGCTGCCATTTGGCACGATTTGGCTGCCGGGCGTTTTGTTGAAATAGCTTTTGATGTTGGCAATCGTGCGCGTGGGATTGTCCGTCGTGCATTCGATGAAAATCAGCACGCCATTTGCCGCTTTGCCCTCATAGGTTATCTCGCTAAACTGCCCGTCTTTCCCGCTGGCGCGCTTTATCGCGGCATCGATGTTGTCTTTTGGCATATTTTGGGCTTTGGCATTGGCGATGGCGGTGCGAAGCTTCGCATTCATCGATGGATCAGCGCCCCCTTCTTTGGCGGCTACGGTTATGGATTTGGCTAGTTTTGGGAAGATTTTACTCATTTTGTCCCAGCGCTTTTCTTTGGCTGCGCGGCGGTATTCAAACGCTCGTCCCATCATCACTCCTTTGTGTTTGCATATCTCGCGCGAATTATAGATTATAAAATCTTTAGGATCTTTAAAGGCAGAATCTAAGCGCGCAAAAGATACAATGCAAAACGCAAAAAAATCTAGGAGCAAAAATTGAGAGAATCTAGCGATATCAATAATGCCAGCGACACCAGCGGCGCTGCAAATATTAGCGCGCACGACACCAGCCACGCAAGCGACACCAGCGACACAACCCGCGCCAGCCACGCCAGCGCCAAGCCACAAGAAACCATCCAGCTAGCACAAGGCAGCGGGGGCGCTGCTACTAACGCGCTTATCGATCGCGTGTTTTTGAAGCATTTGGGGCGGTTTTTTGTCTCATCAGGCGAGGATGCGGGCGTGTTTGGCGCGAGCGGGGATATGGCGCTTAGCACGGATAGCTTTGTGATTTCACCGATATTTTTCCAAGGGGGCGACATAGGCAAGCTTAGCGTGTGCGGCAGCAGCAATGATGTGGCGATGATGGGCGCAAAGCCGCAGTTTATGAGCTTTGGTTTCATCATCGAGGAGGGCTTGCCGCTTGCTAAGCTAGAATCTATCGTGCAAAGCATCGCGCTAGAATTGCAAAAAACAGGCATAAAAATCCTAAGCGCAGACACCAAAGTTGTGCCTCGAGGCGGTGCGGACAAGGTGT
This sequence comes from Helicobacter sp. CLO-3, assembly GCF_001854545.1. GTDB lineage: Bacteria > Campylobacterota > Campylobacteria > Campylobacterales > Helicobacteraceae > Helicobacter_B. The sequence continues at coordinate 4,479 of NZ_MLQN01000040.1, read as the reverse complement.
TTATCAACACCACTTGCCTAGGGCACATCACAAAGCGCGGCATCTCCGCCAAAGCCTTGCAAAAAGGCGATGCCATCATACTATCCGCGCCCATCGGAGCGCATGGGGCGAGCATCTTTGCCACGCGCGAGGGCATAGGGCTGGATTCTAGTTTGCAGAGTGACTGCGCGCAGCTGTATCCCATGCTAGAGCCGCTGCTAGCTAGCGCGCTGCCTATACACGCGATGCGCGATGCCACGCGCGGCGGGCTAAGCGCTGTGCTAAATGAGTGGGCGCAGGATTCTCGCGCGCTTATCGAGGTGGATGAGGAGGCGCTGATCGTCGATGAGCGCGTGCAGGGGGTCTGTGAAATACTGGGGCTTGAGGCGTATATGCTGGCAAATGAGGGCGTGTGCGTCATAGCAGCACCCAGCGAAGCGGCGGATGAGATATGCGCGATACTTAGGGCGCATCCGCTTGGCGCGCAAGCGCGGATAATAGGGCGCGTAGCAGAATCTGCCAAAGTGGATTCTAGCGTGGCCGGTGTTTTGGATTCTGGTGCGGCTGGCGATAAAAGGGCGCGTGGCGCGCGTGTAGTGTCACAAAACCTAGCGCGCGTGGTGCTAAAAAGTGCGTGGGGTGGCAAACGATTTATGGAATACCCGCAAGGCGAATTGTTGCCGAGAATATGTTAGGTGGATATGCTTATGGGATGTGTTTGTGAATATATCAATAAATAAGGCATGCTAAAAATACACGCACCAGCACGCCAAATAAGCATGCTAGAATCTAGATTCTGCGTTTTGCGCTGGCTATTTTGCGTCAGCGTTTTTGCTTTGGGCTTTTTAAGACTTTGAAGCTTTTTCAAAATTTAGTCACAAAGGCTTTGGCATTTGGTAAAATGCGCGATAGAGATTTTGCACTAAGGAGCAAATATGGCAGTAGTTTTACAAATCGGAGCGGGCGGCGTCAGCGGCGTCGTGGCGCATAAATGCGCGCAAAATAGGGAGGTTTTCTCACGCATCGTGCTAGCTAGCCGCACACTTAGCAAATGCAAAGCAATAGCAGATTCTGTGCGCGCAAAGGGCTTGGGCGAAATCGAAATCGCAGAAGTTGATGCGGATAATGTGGATAGCTTGGTGGCTTTGATTGAGCGTGTAAAGCCGCTTGTAGTGGTGAATGTAGCACTTCCTTATCAGGATTTAAGCATTATGGAAGCGTGTTTAAAAATGGGCGTGCATTACCTTGATACCGCAAATTACGAGCATCCAGATTCCGCGCATTTTGAGTATAAGGAGCAGTGGGCGTATGATGCGCGCTACAAAAAAGCGGGGATTTTTGGGCTACTTGGCAGTGGCTTTGACCCGGGGGTGACGAATGTTTTTTGTGCCTACGCGCAAAAACATTATTTTGATGAAATCCATAGCATCGATATTTTGGACTGCAACGCGGGGGATCATGGCTATGCCTTTGCGACTAATTTTAACCCAGAAATTAATTTGCGTGAAGTGAGTAGCAAGGCGCGGTATTGGACGCGGGAGGCGGAGGCATTGGGCGATAAAGCAGGGAGCTTGGCTTTTGCTTCGTCGATGAATGATGCTATTCTATCTCCTAGCGCAAGCCAGCGCAATCCTGCTTTCTCATCCCAATCCCTAGAATCCCGAGATTCTGATGCAGAATCTAATCTCGCGCTAAACCCCGACTTGCAAGAGGATAAAATCTATCGCAAATTTGAGCGCGAGGAAAAGCATTTTAAGCTAGATTCTAATACGCAGGATTTGCGCGATGAGCCTTATGCGGGCGGGACTTGGCGCGATGTTGCACCGCTAAAATTGATGAAAGAGTGGGAATATCCAGAGGTTGGCGTGAAAAGTTCCTATCTGCTCTATCATGAGGAGTTGGAATCTTTAGTGAGAAATATCCGAGGACTGCGTAAAATCCGCTTTTTTATGACTTTTGGCGAGAGCTATCTCACGCATATGAAATGCCTTGAGAATGTCGGGCTTTTGCGCGTGGATGAGGTGGCGCATAATGGCACAAAAATCGTGCCTATTCAAGTGCTAAAAACGCTGCTGCCAGACCCTGCAAGCCTTGCCTCTCGCACAAAGGGGCAGACGCATATTGGCTGCTATATGAAGGGGCTGAAAGATGGCAAGGAGCGCGTGATATATATCTATAATATTTGCGACCATGAGGCTTGCTATAAAGAGGTAAATGCGCAAGGTGTAAGCTACACAACAGGCGTGCCAGCGATGATTGGAGCGAAGCTGATATGTGAAGGAAAATGGGGCATCGGGCAGCCCAAAAATGTGGCTTTCACTCAATCTTCGCAAAATCCACATTTTTCAGATTCTATAGATTTTAACGCCGAGCGTTTAAAGCTAAATAGCGATATGCCAAAAGGCGGGGAATATCAGGGTATTGATAATGCTGTCGAGTTGGCCAATATGGCAGACAATAATAAAAATCATGCGGAAGCAGTTGAGATGAGAAATTGTGGTTTTGGAGCAAAAGGCGAAGGGAGTTTGCTAGACGCAAATGACCGAGCATTGAGCGAACAATCCGCAATTTATCGCTCAACTGCGACGCAGGGCGCTGGTGTGTGGAATATCGAGCAGAATGACCCCGACCCCTTTATGGCAGAACTAAATAAGCAAGGGCTGCCTTATGTCGTGGTAGAGATAGATTCTAGTGGCGCTAGCAAAGTGCTAGAAGATGGGAGGAAGTAAAAGCGCAGAATCTAGCGCGACCATGCAGGCGCAAAATTATCATGCGACACACGCAAGGACGCAAAATTCCCAAAAGGCAAAAATTTAATGGAGCAAAATCCCCAAATCGAACGAAATTTTATAGAGCTTAGCAAAAGGGCGCATTTTATCGGCTCAAGGACTGGTATTTTTGAGGAAGACTGCACTGATAGGCTTGATTTTTACATGCAAAATGCGGGCGTCAAGACAGCGGTAACGCCCGCTAATCATGAGCTTTTTACGCCATCTTGTGCGCTAATTTATCCAGATGATAGGGCAAATGATGGGTTTGAATTTATCATAGCATCTTGTGAATCTGAAGCTATAATAAATACCATATTTGGCTTTGTAAGAAGTGCTGGGCTAGAATATAGAGGCAAACTTTCGCGGGTGAATGTTTGGGATAAGGGTGCGGTGGCGCAGCTGGAGCTTGATTTTGATTTTGGCGATGTGATCTTTTTTGATGAAAATTTTATTGCCAAAAGAGAGCATTATACGCAAGATATGGAATGCGCGGCTAGAATCTATTTGCTAGCTTATGGCGCGGAGAATCATAAAGATAAGATTGTAGAGCTAGAAGTGACGGAAGCAAACAAAGAAATGTTTCCAGAGAGTCAAATCGGCGATGTGCAGCAGCTGCATACTGGGGAGATGAGGGCTTTTGTTGGTGATTTGGAGGGTGGGGATATAGATGAGTATGAGCTGATAGGCAAAATCAATGCTATCCGCAAAATAAGGCTTGAGACATTTGGCAAAGAGGCCTATATCTGCACTATAGATGCTTTTCATGATGGGTTTGATGAGCATATTCTGGATTTTGAAGTGGTGATTATGGAGGATGTTTGGCGGGAAAAAGATCCGCCACAAATGGATGCTTTTATATGGGCTAAAGGGTATTTCGGCGGTGAGATTGTTAGCGTGTAGCGTCGCCAAGGTATTGGCTTCAAGGTATTGCTAAGGCGTGGCAAAATAGCGATAAATAGCAGCAAAAGCACTTGCTAAAGTGCGCTGGTTTGGTGATTGGCACCTAGAATCTAGATATTAAAATAAGGATAATCTTGCAAATCCATCCATTTGCGCCGACGAGGATTGATGAGGATTCTAGGATTTTGGTGCTGGGCTCGTTTCCTTCTGTGGTGTCGCGCGAAGTGGGATTTTATTATGCAAATAAGCAAAATCGCTTTTGGAAGCTGCTTTGCGCGATTTTTGATGAGAATCTGCCGCCGCTAGATTCTGCGAATATCACGATATATCAAGATTTTCTTAACAGGCGCGGGCTTGTGCTGTGGGATATCGCTAAGCAATGTGAGATAACGCGCTCGGATGATGCGAGCCTCAAAATCCATGCGTTTAATGATATTTACGCGCTTATACAACACACTAATATCCGCACTATTTGCCTAAATGGCGCGACTGCCGCAAAGCTTTTCAAATCCTATCAAGCGCAGCAAGCATGCACTATAAAAAACCTAAAAATCCACGCCTTGCCATCCACAAGCCCGCGCAACGCTAGATATAGTCTAGAAAAATTAGCAGAATCTTACGCACCTATTTTAAAGCAAATTTAAGATAAACAAGCCAAAAATACAAAAACCAGATAAATAAAAGTCGCCAAACAAAACAGCAAAATGCAAAAATAACCGCCCTGCGTGCCATAAACTAGCCAAAATCAGCCAGAATCAACCAAGAAACTGGCCAAAAAACCAGAATCCACAAAACGCAAACCCCAAAAAAACAACAACCTAACCCCGCC
>NZ_MLQN01000039.1 GCF_001854545.1 Helicobacter sp. CLO-3 | reverse complement strand
GGGGTGCAGGGGGACTAGGGGGCGGTCTTGCCAATTTAAGCCCCCTGTCCCCCTGCAAAAGGAAGGCGGCGACAGACAGGGATAAAATGCAAAAGATTAGCGACTAGAAAATAAAAACTAGATTTTAGGTTATAAACTTTAAAAAATTCTAGATTATATAAAATTCCACATACCAAATTACCAAAAACCCAAAGGAGCATTCATGGACATTTCAAGCCTTTTTTCTTGGGCGTTTGACCCAAACGCATGGATAGCACTCGGCACGCTGACGCTGCTTGAAATTGTGCTTGGGATTGATAATATCATCTTCATCGGCGTGCTGATAAACCGCCTCCCAGCGCATCAAAAAGACAAAGCCAGAATCCTAGGGCTGTTTTTTGCGATGCTTACTCGCATAGCGCTTTTGGTGCTGCTTTTTTGGCTCACCAAGCTTACCGCGCCGCTATTTAGCGCGTTTGGGTTGGATATTTCTGGCAGGGATTTGGTGCTGTTTATCGGCGGGCTGTTTTTGCTGTATAAAAGCACGAGCGAGATTCACGCGCAGGTATTTGGCGCGGATGAGGGTGTGCGAGAGGCGAAGTTTTCTAGCTTTTGGGTGGTTATTGTCGAGATTGCGTTTTTGGATATTATTTTCTCGCTAGATTCCGTCATCACCGCGGTTGGCATGGCAAATCATTTGGAGATTATGATTATTGCGATTGTGCTTGCGGTGATTGTGATGGCGTTTGCTTCTGGGTGGATTTCGCGATTTATCGACACATATCCCACTATCAAGCTTTTGGCGCTGGCGTTTTTGCTGGTGGTTGGCGTGGTGCTTATCGCTGATGGCTTGCATTTCCACATACCAAAAGGCTATGTGTATTTCGCGATGATTTTCTCACTCATCGTCGAGACGCTAAATATCCTCATGCGCAAAAAAGCAAAAGATGGATGAGTTGAGATAAAATATTAAGTAAGCTTTATGGTTTTTGACACTGTGATTTGTGCAATAAAAATATAAAACTTTGTACACCTTTTTATGTTTGCTAGCTTATTAGCTAAATGTTGCATTTTTATGCTATAGTGCTATTTTACTTTTGACAAGGAGTTTTTATGAAAAAATTAGCAGCACTTCTCATCGCGGGCGGTTTGGCAAGCCAAAGCTTTGCCATAGGTATAGGCGGGTTTAAAATCAACCCAGAAATCGGCGCAAGTGTGGGCACAAACACATTTTCAGAAACCATGCTAGCGGGTGGATATGGCAGAGTGTGGCTAGTGCTAAGCGGGCTGTCGCTAGCACCGGTGGTGAAATACAACTACACGCTAGGACCGGGCGATGCGGATGGCTTCTCAAACATCCAAGCGGGCGGCTTGCTAGGCTATCGCATCTTCCGCTTCACGCCATATGTGGGCGCTAGCTACTCAAACTTCTCAAAAAACACCTTTGAGGACACGACAGCGCTAAACTATGGAATCGTCTTTGACATCCCCATCCTTCCGCTTAGCGTGGGGTTTGATGCTTCTTGGCAGCAGCCTAAATACAAAGGCACTGACATTCGCCGCGACCAGCATCAATTCGCAGTGACGCTAGGGCTTATTTTCTAGAATCTGGATTTGGATTTTGGGGTTTGGATGCCGAGTTTCAGATTCTATGGCTTTAGATTCTGGAGCTTTGGATTTTGTGGCCTAGATTCCAAATTTTTGGTGTTTGGATTTTTGTTTTTGATTTTTTGTTTCGGCGGGTTTGCTTGCTTGACTTTGTGTTTTAGGCTAGCGAGCAAGCGCGCAAAATACATGCTTTTGCCTCCATTTTTATATTTTAGATTCTGCTATGAAATATTTCGCACTCAAAATCGCTTACAATGGCAGCCGATTCTCCGGCTTCGCACCGCAAAAAAACGAGCAAATCCGCAGTGTCAGCGAGACGCTCCAAGAAAAATTGCGCTCGCTTGGCATAGATTCTGACATCATCGGCGCTGGGCGCACGGATAAAGGCGTGCATGCGCTAGGCATGGTGGTTGGCATCAGCGCGCTTAGGTGCTGGGAGGCGGAGCGACTTTTTGCGCTTTTGTCGCCAAAGCTTTATCCAGACATCAAACTGCGTGCGGTGCGCGAGGTGGATGCGTCGTTTCATGCAAGGTTTAGCGTGATTTCTAGGCGGTATTATTATGTTTTTTCGCCGGATATGCCCTCGCCTTTTTTGGCGCCTTTTGTGTCGTGGGAGCGCGTGGGCGATGTTGAAACTATGCAAAAATGTCTGCAAATATGCGTGGGGGTGCATGATTTTGCACTTTTTTGCAAAAGTGGCGGGAGCGCAAAAAGCACGACAAGAGAGATTTATCGCGCGCATCTGCGGGTGAGAAACAGGGGCGGGAAGGTGTATTATGTCGCTATGATTGAGGGCAACTCGTTTTTGCGCGCGCAGATTCGGCTGCTCATGGGTGCGATATTGGCGACTTCTAGGGGCGAAATAGACTTGGATGATTTTAAAGCACAGATTCTAGCGCAAACGCGCCACTACAGCCAGCCTGCAAGCCCACAAGGGCTATATTTCGCAAATGCACGCTATGAGGGCATTAGAATCTGAAAGCGAAACATTAAAATACAAAAATCTAAACTCTTGACGTGTCATATAATCAGAAGCCAAGTAAGGCGCACCAAAAACTATTTTTAAATTAGATTCTAATAGCTTGCCAAAATGTAGAATCCGAGATTTTTAGCTTTTAGGCCAGTTGCCAAGTTGCAACACTTTTAAATTTTACCCTTTTGCAGAATTTGTTTGTCTCGCAAAATCCGCCCGCCTTAAAATCCAATCTCGCAAAATCCGCCCGCTCTGCAAAATCTACCCCTCACTATCCTCGCTGCTCATCGAGTCCATGAGGCTTGCCGCCTTTATCAGCCTATCGCTATCAAAATGCGTATAGATTCTGCTCGTATTTAGATCCGCATGCCCTAGCGCCTCTTGCACGAGCACCAAGTCCTTGTGCCGCTGGTAAAGCAGCGTGGCAAATGAGTGCCGCAGCATATGCGCGCCCATTTTTTCTTTGTGTATGCCGATATTTAGCAGCATATTTCGCACGATGCTATACACATAGGGCTGGCTTAGTGTTTTGCCATTTTTGTTGCAAAACAGCAGATTATCCTCGATATGCGCTATCTCCTCGCGCTGCGCCAGCCAGCGATGATAGAGCGATTCTATATGCTGCGCTTTTATCATCACCACGCGGTATTTATCGCCCTTGCCCTGGATCGCCAGCTGATATATGTCGCCATCTTTGCTGATTTTCTGCGCTTGCAGGTTGATAGCCTCGCTCACGCGCATGCCCGTATATACGATAAACTTCACGATAAGCCTATCGCGCGCCTCGGATTTTGGCTTCATAGGCGTGGTGTCTATCGAGGTCAAAAACCGCTCGAGCTCATCGGCTTTCAAAAATGTCGGCAGCTTCTGCCCGCTTTTGCCGCGCGTGCCAGAGAGGCTTTTTAGCTCGATGTTTAGGATGTATGATTTGCCATTTTCATCTTCATTATGTTTATCGATAAAGCCAAAAAATCCTATCAAGACAATGCGATAATTGCGCTTTGTCGCGTTTGAAAGCCGCGCAGTGTTTATGGTGATAAACTCCGCCAAAAACGCCTCATCGATGTCTCTTAGGCTGATAAAAGGCATGGATTCTAGGTATTTGCCAAGCTTCATAAGCGGCAGGGCATAAGTCGCGATGCCTATCATCCCGCAGTTTCTGGTCTTTTTTATCGCTTTTTCAAAATCTTTTAGATTCTGCGCTTTGCGTATGTCTTCTAGGCTTTGTGCGAGTGCGCTTGTGTCGTGTATGTGGCGGTTTGAAAGCGTGGTGATTTTGTTTATAAAAAATTTTTCTAGCCAAAATAAATAATTTCTCATCGTATTTTTGCCAAATGGCTCGAGTTTGTATGTCATGGAGTTTGCCTTGTTTGTTTTTTGGATTTTGGATTTTTAGATTCTGCCTTTTTTAATTTCGCGCGCATTATATCATCTTTGGCAAGTTTTATCGCCCAAGCAAAAGAGATTAAAAGCTTTAAAAAAGTAAAATTACGACTTTTATTTGTGATAAATCCAAAATCCAGCCAAAATCAAGGCAAGCAAAACAATCAAAGGAGCATCGATGAAAAGACAAATATGGTCCAATCGCCTCACATACATCCTAACCGTAGCCGGCGCCACCATAGGGTTTGGCGCGACTTGGCGCTTCCCCTATCTTGTGGGCGAGTATGGCGGGGGCGCGTATGTGGCGGTGTTTGTGCTGGCGATGCTGCTGGTTGGCATCCCTATCATTTTGGTGGAAAATGTCATAGGCAGGCGCGCGCATACCAACTCGGTCGATGCGTTTAGTGTGGATGTTTCTAGTGCGGATGCTTCTGGCATAGATTCTGGCAAATCCCAGCACCTCTCGCGCTTTTGGAAAATCTTTGGCTATATGGGAATGGTTGGCGCGTTTGGGATTTTAGCGTATTATATGGTGATTGGCGGGTGGGTCATCTCATATATCGTGCATATTTTTATTGGAATCTTGCAGGGCATCGGCGCGGATTCTAGCGGCTCTGGCGCGACACTGCAAAGCTTACTGCAAAATCTTGGCGGGCTAGATTTAAGCAGCAAGCTTGACAAAACCGCCACTTCTAGCTTTTATGACACGCATATTACGCAGGGCGGCTTTAGCGTGGTGGGCTTCACTTTTATTTTTGTGGCGATAAATTGGCTGATTTTGCGAAAAGGCATCATCGAAGGGATTGAGCGATCAGTCAAATACCTCATGCCGCTTTTGCTTTTGTGCCTTGTGCTTATGGTAGCGCGCAATCTCACGCTGGAAGGCGCAATGGAGGGCGTGCGCTTCTATCTTATGCCAGATTTTAGCGCGCTTAGCCCGCAGCTCTTTTTGTATGTGCTAGGGCAGGTATTTTTCGCGCTTTCACTTGGATTTGGCGTGATGATAACGCTCTCCTCACATCTCAACAAAGAAGAAAATCTCATCAAAACCGCGATAATCACAGGCATCATAAACACGCTTATCGCCGTGCTTGCTGGGCTTATGATTTTCCCTTCGCTCTTTAGTGCGCATCTCGCACCAGATTCTGGCCCCTCGCTTGTTTTCAAAACCCTGCCGATAGCGTTTTCGCAGATGCATTTTGGCAGCTTTTTTGCGATAGTATTTTTTGTGCTACTGCTAATCGCTGCACTCACGACATCGCTTACCATTTATCAAGTCATCATCAGCGTGCTAGAAGAGAAGTTTGGATTCTCCTCCAAAAAGGCGATAAATTTTACACTTGGCTTTATTTTTATTTTTGGCAATATCCCTTGCGCGCTTAGCTCCTCGCTGCTTTCATCCGTGCGTATCGGCGGGAGCGACATTTTTGATGCGTTTGACTTCGTGAGTGGGAATATATTTTTCGTGCTTACCGCGCTTGGGGCGAGTGTGTTTGTGGGCTGGGTGCTGAAAGACAAAGCGACAAAAGAGCTCTCAAACGGCTCAAACGCGCCACAATGGGCGATAAAAATATGGCATGCGTATGTCAAATACATAATCCCAGCGATTATCATCATAATCTTTGTAGGCGGGCTTGTAGGCGTGTCGCCAAAAGCGGATTCTAATGAAAGCGCGGCGGATTCTAGCGCAGAATCTAGCCTAGTAGAATCTAGTTTAAATTTATCAGAATCCAGCGCCACCACAAGCCACCCAAACCACGCCACCCCAACAAATCCTACCAAAGCAGAGTAACACATGGAATCAAACATCGCTTTTAGCGCACCTATCGCTATCACCTTCATCACTTACGCACTTTTGATGCTAGGCATCGGCTTTTATTTCTATCGGCGCAATGAAACCACGCAAGACTACTTCCTAGGCAATCGCAAAATCGGCGCGGCTGTGAGCGCGTTAAGTGCGGGCGCTTCGGATATGAGTGGCTGGCTTTTGATGGGGCTGCCCGGCGCGCTTTATGTAGGCGGGCTAGTCGAGGCGCACATCGCTATTGGGCTTATCATCGGCGCGGCGCTAAACTGGGCGCTTGTGGCAAAGCGGCTTAGAATCTATACGAGCGTGATTAGCGATTCTATCACGATTCCGGATTTTTTCGAGGCGCGCTTTGATGATAGGAAGCATATTTTGCGCTGGCTTAGCGCGGCGGTGATTTTGGTGTTTTTCACCTTTTATATTTCTGCGGGGCTTGTGGGCGGGGCGAAGCTGTTTGAAGCGACTTTTGCGCTCAAATACGACTATGCGCTAAGTATCGGCACGCTCATCATCGTGGCTTATACATTTTTTGGCGGGTATCGCGCGGTGTGCTGGACGGATATGATTCAGGGGCTTTTGATGCTAGGCGCGCTTGTCATCGTGGCGGTGGTGATGCTTGTAAAAGTTGGCGGGATTAGCGAGGCGCACGCGTATATCGCGCATTCTGATAGCGCGCGCAAAAGCCTGCAAGAATACCAAAAAGAAATCCCGCAAATCCGTGCAGAACTGCAAGAAAACAGCCAATCTAGGATTCTAGCCACGCAAATGATATCGCCCCTCATCGCAAGCCTACAAATGACGCGCGATAGCAAAATAAGCATGGCTGGCGTGGTAGAATCTAGGACGGGAAATGGCGCGGATTCTGGCGTAGTGAATTCTAGTGTAGTGGATTCTGGCGTTCAAGCGGATTCTAGCGCGCAAAATGCAGAATCTAAAATCCCAGATTCTAGCGCAGAATCCAGCGCGCAAGTGGATTCTACCTCGCCACAAGATTCTATCTCGCCACAAGATTCCACTTCACAGCAAGATTCTGCCTCGCAACAAAACCCTATTTTGCAAAATCCCGCGCAAGAGCCCCTAACCGCCAGCCAATACGCCAATGCCCTAGAATCCGCACTAGAGGCATATACAACAAGTGGCGATTATGAAGCGCTAGATTCTCTGCTCGCGCGCATTGAGGAGCAAGACTTTAGCGCGCATAATCGCCTAGCATTTATCGGCGGCGCGTCCTTGCTAGGCATCATCTCTGCGCTTGCGTGGGGACTTGGATATTTTGGGCAGCCGCATATTTTGGTGCGATTTATGTCGATAAAATCGCTTAAAGACATCAAACCAGCGCTAATTATTGGCGTTTCTTGGATGAGTCTTAGTCTGCTTGCTGCGTGTATGGTGGGGCTTTTGGGCGTGGCATTTGTGAATAAATTTGATTTATCGCTAAATGATCCGGAAAAAATTTTTATCGTGATGAGTCAAATGCTGTTTAACCCATGGGTTGCCGGCGTGCTTCTAAGCGCGATATTAGCGGCTATCATGAGCACCGCTAGCTCGCAGCTTTTGGTATCAAGTGCCACGATAGCAGAGGATTTCTACCGCAAGATTTTCCGCAAAGACGCGCCCGAGCGCCTAGCGATGATAGTGAGCCGCGTGAGTGTGGTAGCCGTCTCACTCATCGCCTTTGCGCTTTCAACTGACAAAGATTCTAGCGTGTTAAAAATCGTAGCGCACGCGTGGGCGGGCTTTGGTGCGAGCTTTGGGAGTGTGATTTTGCTAGGGCTTTTTTGGAAAAATATGAGTCGCGCGGGCGCGATAGCTGGCATGCTGGCGGGCGCAATAGTTGTCATCGTGCATGGGCATTGGCTAAAAGAATGGCTGCCGATATATGAGATAGTGCCCGGATTCTTAGGCGCGATAGTGGCTATCGTGGTATTTAGCCTGCTTTTCCCAGCAAACAAGCGCATGAAAGATGATTTTGATGCAATGCTAAAAACTGACAAAGAAGCAAAATTGTAGTTTGTTTTTTGTGTTTAGAAACATCCAAGGCTTAAGGAGCGCAAGATACCAAATCTTGTAGATTTAACTTGCATGTTCATATTTTTATTGTTTCCTTACACCACTTCGCCGGTGCGGATTCCGGTTATTTTGACGCGCAGCACCTTTTTGGTGGCTGGATTTAGCGCTTTGATGATTTCGCCATTTACGCCATTTTGCAGTGCTTCTAGCGTGGTTTGGATAGAGATGCCTTCGCTTTGTAGCGTGACAGCGATGTTTTCGCCTTTTCGCACCAGAATCTGATCTTTGATTTTATCCGCGGTGATTATGGCGTTTGGGCTGATTATCGAGCGGGCGGATACGCTATTTAGCAGGTTTGGCGATATGGGCGCGGATTTTAGCTGGTTTAGCGCGATAGTTTCGATGCTGGTATTTTGCGCATTTATGTCGTCATTTGTATAGATAGTGGCGCGCGCGCGCAATACTTTGATGCTGGCCTCTATTTTGTAAGCGATTGGCACAGAGATTTGCGAGCCATTTTTGGCGATTTGCGCGATGAGTGTGCCTTGTGTTTTGGCGGTGGCGTTTTTGGAGAGGCTGTATTTTATGATGTGGCTAGATTCTATGTCTATGGGGAATTGTAGGGTGATTTCTTGTATAGCTATGTCGTTATTTTGGTAGGCGGTGGCGTATTGGTTATAGAGGTATTGTCTGATATTTTCTTGCGCGGATTTGGATACTTCAGCTAGCGCAAGTGTTGGCAGTAGCGTGCAAAGCGCGATGAAAATAGCGATTTTGATGTTTTGCATTGTTTTGCTTCTCATGGCTTTATTATAGGATATTAAACACAATATTTATGCTATGCGTGGCAGTCTCGATGTAGTGGTGGTTGCTAGGATAGAGGCTTAGGCGATACAGCACCTCCGCATTCACAGGAAACCATTTGAAAAACGCGATGCCTAGCTCGATATACCCTCCCACCACGCTACCAAGCGGATTTTTGCTTATCGCAACTCCAGAGCCAAGCACCAGCGAAAAAGGCGTGGGGTAGCCATCTGGGTTGCCATAGCAGTCTGTATGTGTTTGTATCGCGCCGGCAAATTTATGATAAGGGTTTGGAAAAGGATGCAGGTAGAAAAACGCGCCTATATAGTGCGAGTCGCGCTGCACTTTGGGGGCATACGAGAAAAGGTATTTTATCCGCCAGCCATAATCTAGCTCATGCCAATCCTCTGGATTCATATATGTGACGCCGATATGCGCGCCAATAGCGGGCGCAAAGGTGGTAAGACTAGAATCTGGCGCGCCAAAAGCAGAATCTATAGCAGAATCTGTGGTAGAGCCTTGCGCGTGCTGTGCGCTTTTTGGCTGCGCTTTGGCATTGGTATCTATAGCAAGCCCTGTTTGAAGCGAGACCATCTGCATAAGCGTGCCACCCCAAAACTTCGCATTTTCAGAAGTTGTCTGGCAAAGCGGCACAGCGCCCAAAGGCGCGCCAGCTAGCAAAGCCAAAGCTAGCGCAAAAGGCAAGTGAAACCCAAAAAGCCTAGCACTAGAATCTAGCAATCTTTATGCCTTTGGTTTTATCATATTTTCCGGCACGACATATTTGTCAAACTCTTCCGCGCTTAGAAGTCCTAGCTCTAGGCAGGATTCTTGCAAAGATATGTTCTTTTTGTGCGCGTTTTTGGCGACTTTGGCGGCGTTTTCATAGCCGATGTATGGATTTAGCGCGGTTACTAGCATCAAAGAGTGGTGCAAGTTGTAGTCGATTTTTTCTCTATTTGGCTCGATTCCCACTGCGCAATGGATGTTGAATGAATGCATCGCATCAGCTAGCAAATCCAAGCTTTGCAAGAAATTATAGATAATCACTGGCTTAAACACATTTAGCTCGAAGTTCCCTTGAGATGCGGCAAAGCCGATGGCTGCGTCATTTCCCATCACTTGCACTGCCACCATGGTTAGCGCTTCTGCTTGTGTTGGATTGACTTTGCCGGGCATTATGGAGCTTCCGGGCTCATTTTCTGGGATGAGTAGCTCGCCAAGTCCGCATCTAGGACCACTTGCAAGCCAGCGGATGTCATTTGCGATTTTCATAAGATTTGCCGCTAGTGCCTTCATCGCGCCATGTGTGAAAGTGATAGCATCATGGCTTGTTAGCGCGTGGAATTTATTGGGGCTAGAGACGAATTTTACGCCGGTTAGGCTTGTAAGCTCCGCGCTTACTTTTTCGCTTAACTCTGGGTGTGCGTTTAGCCCTGTGCCTACCGCTGTCCCGCCGATTGCAAGCTCGCGGAGGGTTGGAAGTGAAGCGATGATTTGCTCTTTGCTATGCTCTAGCATCGATAGATACCCGCTAAACTCCTGTCCTAGCGTCAAAGGTGTAGCGTCTTGCAAGTGTGTGCGCCCGATTTTTACGATGTTTTCAAAAGCTTTTACCTTTTTCTCAAAAGTCGCTTTTAGCTCATCTATCGCTGGCAAAAGCTTTTTCTCTATCTGTATCACAGACACGATACTCATCGCTGTGGGGAAAGTGTCGTTTGAGCTTTGGCTCATATTTACATCATCGTTTGGATGCACTTTCTTTTCTTTGCGAAAATCCGCGCCCATGATTTCGCTCGCGCGATTGGCGATGACTTCATTCATATTCATATTGCTTTGCGTGCCAGAGCCGGTTTGCCAGATAGCCAGCGGGAAGTTGTCATCAAACTTGCCAGCGATTATCTCATCACAAGCTTGCACGATGGCCTTTTTCTTGTCGTCTTTGAGTTTGCCTAGCTTGTTATTTACCACTGCTAGCGAGCGTTTGAGTTTCGCAAAGCTATAAATCAGCTCTTTTGGCATTTTTTCGACGCCGATTTTGAAGTTTTCAAAACTTCGCTCTGTTTGCGCCCCCCAATACTTGTCGTTTGGCACTTTGACTTCGCCCATGGTATCGTGTTCGATTCGATATTCCATCGTGTCTCCTTGTATGTAAGATGTGAGATAGTGTAGAGCATTTTGCGTAAGAATCTACTTAAAAAGCGCAAAACCTTTTCGCATCGCCACAAGCTTTGGCGACAAAGTAGCGCAAGTGGATTCTGGCTATGTCTTTGCGTTGGCCTTACGTTATGACGCGCGCAAATATTTATAAGGCAAACAAAAATGAATGAATTATGTAAGTCGCGCAAAATAGCAATGTGGATTCCATATAAAACTGGTCAAAAGCTAAAATCTATGCAGAATCCAAGCATTTAGATTCCGCATGTCTAAAGATTTGCGCTTGGATTCTGTGGCTTAAAACCACGTTAATATAAGGCTTAAGGCTTGATATACTTATGCGCGATGCTTAGGTATTCTCCGAGGTTTTTTAGCTCCTCGTCATTTATCTCTGTTTTCCTAAAAAACGGCATCGAATGCTTGCCATAGCGCACAAACACACTCACAAACTCCGGCGTAATATCTGTGCGCGCCTCAAGAAGTGCTGGCACGCCAGTATCTTTATACACCACTCCTAGCGCGTTGGTGCCGGGCATATTCACACCATGGCAGGGCAGACACCATTTGCCATACACTTTTTGCCCCTTTTGCTGCGAGGCGCTTAGCCCTTTTGGATCGACGCTAGAAAACGCCGCTGGCGAGTTTGGCGCATCTGTTTTGTAATCTTGCGTGTCTATGGATTTGCCTTGTGGAAGCCATTCTTGCGGTGCGGATTCTGCTTGAGTGGCAAAAGCTAGCGCACACACAAGTGCGCCGGCAAGCATTTTGCCAATCTTTGCCTTGCCAATATTTTTCATTTCGCCGGGACTTGTCATTTCGCTAGAATTTTTTATAGCATTTAGATTTCTCATTTTTTCTCTCCTTTCAAGGCTTTTAGCGCTTTTTCATCGCGTTTGTTGTTGGCAAATCGCTCGTTTGCATGCGCTTTGCCCCAGATTCCGCCGCGTCCGGGCGCTAGGATGCCATTTGGATCGATGCAGTCTTTTAGCTGCTCGCTGAAGCGTCTTAGCACATGGTTGTTGAAAGAATACGCACCCATCACATCATCTTGGAAAGTAGGCGCAGCGCGGTAGTCGCCCCAGCCATTATCCGCTGCGACTTTTACCATGGTGCGATAGGCTTGGCGCATTTTTAGGTTGTGCGTTTTGTCTGTCCTTGAGTTTTCAAAGCCTAGCATGAAGCAAAACGCCCTATACATCCAGCTTCTAGGATGTGCAAATGGCGTGATGGGCGATTTCATCCCTAGATCATGAAACATTTTGATATACGCATCTTGGCATTTTAGCAGCTCCCTGCCATCGCGCGGGATGATAGGTGAAAACCACACATGCCCATCGCTTGGCGCGCGACTTTCACCTCGCGTGCTAAGCCAGAAAATCTCCATATTTGGTATGCCTAGGCTTACTTTGTGCTTGATTTGCTTTTTTTGCTCTAGGCTCAAAGGCAGCGCAAACTCCTGCACTTTCTCGATTTTCGCGCCACTTACTACCTTGAAGCGCTCTTTTATGTAGTTCATATTGGCATAGCAGGTTTCTTTGCAGCCATAGATTGGGATATCTATCTGCCAATAAGGGATTTTCTTTTTTAGCGCGTAGTTTTGGATTTTGGCGAGATCTGGCAAGCCGCCTTTTGAGGTGAGGTAGCCTTCTAGCTCTGGATCCATTTTTTTGCCATGTGGCGGGTTTAGCGGGCTTCGATAGAGAGGCCAGCCGACGATGAAGCTATCTTCTAAGTAGTTTAGAATCTCAACGGCAGGGATGAGATCATCTCTATTTGGCATAGTGAGTGAAAGTAGCAGATAATACTCTGGCTTTGGCATCATCCAAAAGCCCATTTTGGTAACAATCCCAAAGTTTGACTGCGAAAAGAGCCCATCCACATAAGGACCATAGCCATATTTGTTTTCGGCAAATGTTTTCGCACCCGGTAGCGCGCCCATCGCTGTGCGCATCACCTCGCCATTGGCAAGCACCACTTCCATGCCACAATGCGAGCCAAAATGATCGCGATATATCCCATAGCTATATCCCCAGCCATGATCGAGCGCATTTCCCACCGGCGAGCCCCAGCCCGGATCGGGGATGTCGAGGAAGACATTTAGGTTATTTTTCTCGACATATTCATATAGATCAAAATAGCTAACGCCCGGCTCTACTATGCAGAAATTGCGCTTGTCATCGACTTCGATGATTTTATTCATGCGCTTTAGATCCACCACGACATCGCCTCGCCTTTGTGGCGCGCAGCTCCCATAGCCTAGGTTTTTGCCTGTGGAGATTGGGAAAAGCGGGATTTTAAACTCATTGGCGATTTTTACTATCGCTTGCACTTCTTCGGTGCTTTTGGGCGCAAGTGCGAGGGAGGGGATAGGCTCATCCTCATCATCCCACTGCGGAGAATACGCATCTCGATAGAGTGCCAAATCATCCTCTTTGCTGAAAACCCACGCTTTGCCAAGCGCTTTTTCAAACTTTGCCAAAGCCTTTTTGAAATCGGCTTCAGAGACATTTATCGGTAGTATCATTTTTGCTCCTTTTGTTAAACTTATTAAGACTAAGCGCGCTTTAGATTCTGCGATAAAGCAGAATCTAAAATTTGCTTCGCAAATTTTCAGTCAAATCAAATCTTCGCGCGTAGTGCGGCACCTTAAAAGCGTCGTCGGGGGTTTGGGGGTGCAGGGGGATAAGGGGAGCGACTTCGCAATTCAAGCCCCCTTGTCCCCCTGCAAAAAGCTGGCGACGATAGACAAGGATAAGCGCAAAAGTTTGGCGACTAGAAAACTAGAATCTAAAAAATGCAAATTTAGATCCTCACGCCTTTTGGTGCCAGAATCCACTCAAGCGCATCGCCCGCCTCTTTCTGATATGCCACGCGCAAGCCATAGTCCGCGCCCAT
This sequence comes from Helicobacter sp. CLO-3, assembly GCF_001854545.1. Taxonomy (GTDB): domain Bacteria; phylum Campylobacterota; class Campylobacteria; order Campylobacterales; family Helicobacteraceae; genus Helicobacter_B. The sequence continues at coordinate 3,137 of NZ_MLQN01000039.1, read as the reverse complement.
GCGCGAAAGCACAAAAAAGCTCTCGGCACTGCTTATGCTGCCTATGATTGCGCCATTTTGCGCCGCGCGCGCGAAGGCCCGCTTTATCTCGCTGTAAGATGCGTCTATGGGGCTTATGTCGCCCTTTAGCGCGATGATTTTATCGGCTTTGATGCGCGATAGATCCACGCCTCTAGCGCATGTCTCATCATGGATAAAAAAGCTTACCGCTAGATTCTCGCTCGCCTTTTCGCCTATCTTTTTGTCCGCTTCGCCGCTGGCTTTTGTCGCCACGCCAGCGCCACCAGCGCCTTTTGACATGCTAGAATCCAGCCCCAGCGCGCTTAGATTGCACGCTGCAAATGCCATGAGTGCTGAGCTTTTGATAAAGCTTCTGCGAGTCGCGCCTTTGCTTGGCGCTTCTGCAAGTGCATTGGGCGATTTTGCATGCGCGCTTGGCGTTGCTATTTGCTTGCTTTTCATGCTGCTCCTTTGTAGATTTTGGAAGTTTTTGAGATTTTTGAGATTCTAGAGATTTTCCAAAGATTCTCGCCTCTCAAAAGCGAAATTTGAGTGTAGTAACCAAGCGCTTAAAGTATGTTTAAAAGTTAAATAAATTTTTACCTTTTGGATTCTGCACGCCAAAAATATACATCAAGACAAACTACCCACCGCGCGGATAGCCTGCTCGATAGCCACATGCACATACGCGCCATGCCCCGCATCAGAATTCGCAATCGCAATATTGCCAAAAGTAGCCCTAGCCGCCACTTCTGCGCGCTCAAACGCCTTTTTGTCATCAAAAAGTGAATTGAAACTATACGAGTAGCAATGCCCCCAGCGATTTATCGTGATAGCCAAAATATCCTCCTGTTTAAAAAGAGAATCCGCCAGCATCGCGCCAAGCTGTGCGCGCAACATATTTTCAAGGCTATCAAAACTCAAATCATACAGCAGATGCCTAGCCACGCGCGCTTGATCTTTGGCGCTCATCCCGTGCAGATCCATACTCCGCCTAGCAAGTGCCACAGGCGAGCAGACCATATGCACGCAGATTGGCTTATCTATGCTGCTTTCATGCGTATATCCGCCAAGATTCACCGGATAGTCCAGACTCACGCGCGCAAAAGGCATGCCCGGCGCATAAAAATCATAAACGCCAAGCTTAGCGAAACTTCTCCAGTCGCGCAAAATCGCTTTGGCATAGATGAGTGGCGTTTTGACATTTTGGCTTAGTGCTTCGCGCTGGGCTTGCGGCAGGGTGGGGATGATGTAGGGTATCATGCTATTATAATTTGCCATGATGACTTTTTTGGCTAGCACTTTTTGGATTTTGACTTCTTTTACATGCGACATTTGCATATGCGACATTTGGGCGTAGCACACTTGCGCGCCTTGCGCTAGATTCTCGACATTTATCGCAGTGCTTTTGAGTCGCAGATGCACGCTGTGCTCGGGAGAATCTAGCTTTGAGTAGTCAAATTTGGCAAGGATGATATCCTCCATTTTTTGCCTAGCTTTTGGCGCGATTTGCGGGATGAGATATTTTACCAAAAGGCGCGCTATAGTTGCGTTGCCATCGGGCGCGTGGTAGATATATGGCTCCTCGTATGCGGAAGTATCGGCAGAATCGCTGGCAAAATCCTCATCAAGCGCAAGCCCTTCAAATCCCGGTAGCAGCGACTCCCTAGCCTCATCACAGCTGATAGCATCAATCCCCAGCGCACTAAAATCATCACTAATGCCATCAAAATATTTTAGCGCCTCTTTAGAGAGTCCCACTTGCTTTTCTAGGAAATCTAGATAGCTGGTTTTCTCAAGATACACGAGTTTTTGGGAGCCATCAAGATGGGCTAGATAGTCCTTTTTGGCGGTAAAAAGTTCTAGGAGCTTTGCCCTATCTTTTTCGCTTAGCGGAAACTGCGCCACAAAATCGCCAAACGATATGCTTTCGCGAAGCGAGGCTGGCACATCATCGCTCACCATTTTTGATGGGTTGCCGATGACTATTTTTTGGCACCCAAAGATTTGCTTATCAAAATACACGCCTCTTGTAAGTCCCATTTTCTCATAAAAGCCCACATCAAAGCCCTTGGCGAGTTTGTCGATTTTTAGCCCAAAGCGCTTGAGGAAACCTGCCACTTCTTTGGAATACAGGCTTTTTGGCGATTGTAAGCTTTCGCTGCCAGCATAGCTTAGTATATTGTAGCGCGCGCCATTGTAGGCGAAATCAAACTCATTGCGCCTTGCATGCCCGCCAAAATCATCGTGATTATCCAGAAGCAAGATTTTGCTATTTTTGTGCTTTTCTTTGTAGAGGCAGGCGGCGGCGAGCCCGCTTATCCCAGCGCCCACCACCACGAGATCGTATTCTGCGCTAGGCTCTATGCCTTTGAAGTCAAATTTTTCGCCATCGCGGAGCAGGTGCGCGAAAGCGTAGCTTGCATTATCACTGCCTCGCAGTCCAAGGAGCGAAGGCGGATAGGAGGCGTCTTCGTGGAAAATCGCTTGCGCGAGCGCGGATAGATTCTCTGATTTATCCATTTTGCCAGAAGGCGTTTTGCCAAAAATAAACGATGAAGGCGCCAAGCTAGTGGCGATACCCAAAGCCACGCCATTTAGAAAATCCCTTCGCTGCATTATGTACTCCTTTGCTGTGTTTGCCGGCTATAGATTCTAGCCCTAGAATCTAGCGCGAGATATTTTTGCGTATCTTGCGTATCTTGTCTGCTTGCTTTTGCTTCTTGCATGATTGTTGCGGCTTGGTTTTGTATGTCGTTGCGATATCTTAGGCGGAATTATACAAAACAATTATTTGCTTTTTGTTTGGCTTTTGGATTCTGGTTTGGAGATTTATGCAGAGTAAATTGCGAAACTTTATAAACACAAAATATCACTTTGCAATAGGCATTGCATTATTCAATAAATTTAATTAATCAAGACAATAAATTAATTTGTCAATCAACCAAATAACACAGCGCCTATCACAAACCAAAAACAAGCACCCCTCCGCATTGCTTATCTGCTTTAACCCCTCCAAACTATTTGCTTGCATCACCCCTCACACCAAAAAAGCAAAAAATACAAAAGCACCAAAAACAAAAGGCAAAAAAACCACACTAAACCACAAACCACAAACCCCAAAACCCAAAGGTGGA
>NZ_MLQN01000038.1 GCF_001854545.1 Helicobacter sp. CLO-3 | reverse complement strand
CAGGATTCTCAAGGCGCACAAATCTAGCCAAACTCGCACCCAGCAATTCCCCTAGCGTGTCTTTATACACACTAGGCATTGTTTCTAGCATAGCATTAGCGCCATTTTTATCAGTGGTATCTAGCAGTGCTTTTATATCTTTCTTTAGTCTTTGCTCTGCTTCTTTGATTTGTGCTTGCTTTTCTTGCAGGGCGCGAGTAAAGAGGGAGTCTTGCGTTGTTGGTTTTGGTGTGGTATGAGTAAAATTTTGTGGGTTTTTGTTTTTTAGATTCTGTGATAAAAATTGCAGAATCTAGCTAATAGCTAGCTGTGGTGCTTTGGTGTATTTTGCAAGGCTTGGAGGATGGAGAATTTTAGCTTATTGGTGTGGATGTGTGCGATAGATGATATGTCTAGGATAAAGGCTGGGGTGGTGTTTGCCCGAGTAGTGCTTGTTGGGGTGACGTTTGCTGGAGTAGTGTTTGTGGGCGAATCATGTGTGCTGTCGGTAGTTGCGCTTTTTGCGTCTTGTGTTTGCAGGCTGGATTCTGCGCTAGAATCCGCTTTGTGATCCTCTGTAAAATTTGCGCTCATAAAATCTATGTTAGATTCTGGCTCTACATTTTTGTCAGCAAGTTTTCTCTCTGCGTCAAAATACGCGCGCATATCATCTAGCATCGACTCGATACTGCTTGCATCATCCAGCGCGTCGATCTTGCTGATAGCAATGCCAAAAGGGCGACTTGCAAGCGTTTGGTTGAAGTGTTTTAGCTCGCGGCGTAAATGCGTGTATTGCTCGGTGGGCGGGAAGTCTTGGCGCGTAGAATCTAGCACAAATAGCAAAAACTTCGTGCGCTCGATATGCTTCAAAAACTCTAGTCCCAAGCCCTTGCCCTCACTCGCGCCATCGATGATGCCCGGGATATCCGCCATGACAAATGAATGCAAATCATCCACTTCCACCACGCCTAGATGGGGTGTAATCGTGGTGAATTCATAGTTTGCTACTTCGGGCTTTGCGTTTGAGATGGTCGAGATGAGGCTAGATTTTCCCACATTTGGATAGCCCACAAGCCCCACATCAGCGATGAGTTTTAGCTCTAGTCGCACATGTAGGCTCTGCCCGCTTATGCCTTTTTGCGCGTATGTTGGAGCTTGGTTGGTAGCGTTTTTGAAATGCGCGTTGCCAAGCCCGCCTTTGCCGCCTTGCAGGATTTTGACTTGCGCGCCCATCTCGTTGAGATCGGCCAGAATCTCGCCACTATCAAAATCTATCACTTGCGTGCCAAGCGGCAGCGGGACGATAAGATCTGCGCCGCTTTTGCCACTGCATCGGCGTGCTTTTCCGGGCTTGCCATTTTGGGCTTTGTGATACTTGCTACCGCGAAATTTAGAGAGTGTATCGGCGTTTGGATCAACTTTTAGTATCACATCGCCGCCGCGCCCGCCATCGCCGCCATCAGGACCGCCTTGTATGACAAACTTTTCTCGGCGAAAGCTCACCGCGCCAGCTCCGCCATTGCCAGAGCTTATGAAAATATCTGCACTATCTACAAACATGGCTAATCATCGCGCTTTTTGGGCTTCTCATAGATTCTGCAAAGCCCAAATCTTTGGCAAACGCGGCTATCAAAGACTTCAAAAGAAGCTTAAGAAGCGTTGGTAAGAGGGATGACAGAGACTTTTTTTCTGTCTTTGGTTTTTTGGGTGAATTTCACCACGCCATCGATAAGCGCGTAAATCGTGTGATCTTTACCCATGCCTACATTCTCGCCCACATGCACTTTTGTGCCTCGCTGGCGGATGATGATGTTGCCTGCGCGCACGAATTGTGAGCCAAACTTTTTCACGCCTAGTCTGCGACCCGCTGAATCGCGGTTATTCTGTGTGCTTCCCTGACCCTTCTTGTGTGCCATGACTTCTCCTTTAAGGATTTTAGATTCTAGATTATAGCGCGCTTACGCGACTATTTTCAAAACTTTTACGCGTGTAAAATCTCGTCTAAACCCGCGCTTTGTTTTGCTGTCTTTTCTGCGGCGCTTTTTGAAAATGACTACTTTCTTGCCCCTGCCTTCATTGATGACTTCTGCTTCTACCTTCGCACCGCTTACAAAAGGCGAGCCCACGATGAGCTCTTTTCCATTGTGTAGTGCTAGGACTTCGGGCAAATCAAGCTTTGACTTTGGCTCAAGGCTTAGCTTATCAAGAAGCAAAATGCTCCCTTCGCTTACCTTGTATTGCTTGCCTCCATTCTTTATGATTGCATACATTGTGATTCCTTGCATAAAATATTATCCAAGCCAAATGACGCTAAATGCGTAATTTTAAGCCTAGTGGATATGGTAAAACAAAGCTACGATTATAGCAAAAAAAGTTTGTATTTTACTTAAATTGCTTGGTGTTTGGCGATATTTGCTTGAAGCAATTATTAAGGCGCATGCCGCTATTTCTTAATATTTGGCAAGATTTGGCATCTAGCGCGGCTTTTTCACCGCTATCGCTTCTACTTCTACTAGCGCGTTTTTGGGAAGAGTCTTTACCGCGATAGTGCTTCGCGCTGGTTTATGCCCTTCAAACGCATCGGCATAAACTTCGTTAAACGCGGCAAAATCATCCATATTTGCCAAAAAGCAAGTGGTTTTTATCACGCTTTGCATATCAGAGTCGCTGGCTTCTAGGATGGCTTTTAGATTCTGCATGACTTGCGCGCTTTGCGCTTTTATATCGCCTTCGACAAAGCTGCCATCGGGTCTCAATGCTATCGCGCCGGATGTAAATACTAGGTTTGCTACACTTAAGGCTTGCGAGTATGGGCCTATGGCTTCTGGCGCTTTGTCGGTGCTGGTGGGTTTGATATGTGGATTCATGTGTGCTCCTTGTTTTTGGTTGTGCTAGATTTACGCGTTTTATTATATAATAGCTTATATTTTGTTTAAAGGATATTTATGCGCGGAGTTTTATATAGTGAAATTGTGCGAGTTTTGGTGAGCTTGGGACTGCGTGGCGTGATGTTTGGCGCGCTTGCTGGCGCGTTTTGTATGAGCGCCAATGCAGAATCTGCGCGCCATGATGAAGCCATGAAGCTAGCTGCGATGGTGGATTCTGCGCTAGAAAACAGCGCGGATTCTGCAGAATCTAGCCCCGCGACAAAAAGCGCAGCGCCACAAGAAGAGCGAGTGGATATCATCAACTATAAGCGCAACAAAATAGTGGGCTACATGGTGCTAAAAAATGGCAACATCATAAAACAAGTGATACATAAATACCCCAAAGATTTCCAAACCACAAGCCAAACGCCAAACCAAGCGCCCGCGCAAACTAGCGCAGAATCTAAAGCAGAATCTAGCCCCGCCAAATCTAATCCTGCCAAGTCTAACTCGGCAAACAGCGCAGGCGCACAAACCACGCCAGCACAGAATCCAAGCGCGCTAAATCAAAGCGCATCAGCTCCCGCCAAAAGCGCAAACCAAGCGCAAAACACACAAGAAAGCTACGAGCGCCAAATATCAAGCGCGCCAGCAGATAACAAAAAAGCTGCCAAAACCAAAGAAAGCACAAAAGAAGCCGCCAAAGATTCCAAAAAAAGCGTGTTTGACAAAACCGCCAAAAAATCATCAAAAAATATGATACAAAGCGAAGCGATCCCACAAGAAAGCGGCAACGAAGCGCGCGCCACCAACCAAACCTACAAAAACCGCCAATGGGACAAAAAGAAAATCATCCACGAAGTGCAAACGCAAGTCATCGATATAGGCGACGCGAAAAAGTAGCAAGACTAAAAAATCATACAAAAAATACAAAAATGATATTTCTTTATTAAGGACAAACAATGCAACAACTAAAATCTCTACTACAAAACCCTAGAATCCAAAAGATTCTGCAAAACTCCGCGATGAAATACGCCATAGTCGGCGGTATCAACACGATTTTGTGCTGGGCGATTATCGGCGCGCTTATGTGGTTTGGCGCGATTCCAGAGGTCGCCAATGTGATAGGCTATGTCATAGGTGTCGCAAATTCCTATGTGCTAAACAAAAAATTCACCTTCAAATCGCAAAACTCGCACAAAGAGGATTTTGTCCGATTTGGCGTGGCGATGGGCGCGGCGTATCTTGTGAATCTTGGCGTGCTGATGCTTTGCTATCGCGTGCTTGGCATCAATGAATATGTCTCGCAAATCATCGCGGCGGTGTTTTACACGATAAGCGGCTATGCGATTAGCAAGCTTTGGGCGTTTAAAGAGCGCAGGTAGATTTTGCGCAGGTAGATTTTGGCGGCTGGTGTAAGGCATGGCTAGATAGCATGAGTGAATTTTGGTGTAGATTCTAGGTGGATTTGGCATTTTAAGCTAGATTTTGCTAGGATTCTACGCGAAAATTTATTTTAAGCATGAGTAGCTGTTTTGGCGGCAATATTGAGCGATCTACAAAGGCAAAGGGCAGGATGAATCAGCCAAAAATCAGCGTCATAACGATTGTCTATAATGATGTCGCGCATATCAGAGCGACGATGGATTCCGTGATGCGCCAGAGCTATCCGCACATCGAATACATCCTCATCGATGGTGCAAGCACGGATGGCACGCGCGAGGCCATAGAATCTGTCCTGCGAGAAATCACGCTAGATTCTAGCCTTTTGGTGGGGGAATACCCGCTAGAATCGAGCGTTTCGAGGATTGATGATTTTAGCAAAGAGGAATTGGAGAATCTCGCGAGTCTAGATTCTGCGATTTTGGGCGAGCCAGCGCCTTTTAGCATCAAATACGACACTCCTAGCTTTTATCTGCAAGGCACGCACAAGGACAATCCGCATTTTACTTTTAAATTTCTAAGCCAAAAAGATAGCGGAATCTATGATGCGATGAATAAAGGCATCGATCTTGCCAGCGGACAGTGGTGTAATTTTATGAATTGCGGGGATAGATTCTACACACCCCAAAGCATAGAGCAGCTTTTTAGCGCGTATAAATTGCGCGATAATGGTGATTTTGCAGCTATATATGGCGATACTATCTTTCAGCTTGATGATAATCACAGCAAAATCCCAAACGCAAAAACCAACCCCAAATATCGCATGTCTTTTTGTCATCAGGGTGTGTTTGCGCGCACGGCTTATTTGAAGCGCTATAAGTTTGATACCTCATTTAAAATATGCGCAGATAATGATTTTTTTACAAAAATTTACAATGATGGCGCTCGGTTTTGGGATAGCGGGCAAGTCATAGCTATTTATGATGCAAATGGCGTGTCTTCTAAGCCCAATTGGCAGTTTTTCAAAGAAGAGCTTGCGATAGGGCAGAAATATAACCGCGCATTTTTTGCGCAATTTATCCCAAAATATGCCACCATGCTTGCAAAATATACCATAAAGTCGCTTTTGCCAAAAAGCATTAGCCTAAAAATACAAAGCGCGTATAATGCAAAATAACACAAGCCAAAATCACCCTCTGATATCCATTATCATCCCCGTTTATAATGTCGAGCAATATATTGCAAGATGTCTAGAATCTTGCATAAATCAAACTTTTAGTGATATTGAAATTCTTATCGTTGATGATTGCGGAAGTGATGATTCTTTGCAAATCGCGCAGGGTTTTGCGGACAAAGATCCAAGAATCCGCATTATTCATAACGCGCAAAATCTAGGCACATTCCATGTGCGTGCTGCTGGGATTAGTCAAGCTAGAGCGCCTTATTGTATGTTTGCAGATCCGGATGATTTTTTTGCTCCAAATGCTTGTGAAATTGCCTACAATGCAATAAAAACGCATAATGTTGATATGGTGCAGTTTGGGATAAATTGCCATCCAAAGACCATTAGGCGCATTCGCCCTGTGGTGCATAGTGGATTTTTGCGCGACAAAGAGATGCGTCTATTTCTTAGCGCCAAAAACAACATGCAAGGATTATGGGACAAAATCATCCGCACGCCAATTTTACAAAAATCGCTAGAAAGTCTAGCCTTCATGGATTCTCCACTTCTTATGCTGGAAGATGGGCTTTTGGTGTTGGTGGCGAGCTTTGAAGCACATAGTTATTATGGCATAAATGACATATTGTATTATTATTGCGATAATCCAATCTCGATAACCAAAGACAAATCGGTGGCAAACCTGCATAAAAAGCGCGCCAATATGTGCTATCTGCTAGAAATCACACAGCGGCTAAAAGACATATATCAAGCACAGATTGACATCATAGAAGCATATCGGCGCAAAATCGCTTCGACACTTATCATAGAAAGCAGGCCTCATGATGAATTTGAGTTGTGTGAGAGTATGCTCATGCTACGCGATTTTGGGTTTAGTAAAAAATCGTGCCCATCTACCTATATCAGAAGTGTTGTGTTATCTATGCGCTATGCATTTCGTTGGCAAAATCTCGTGCGACTAGTGGCATATATCGCCAGCTTTGGCAAAGTGAAATTATAGGTATGTTGCAAATGTTAGACTAATAGAAGTGGCATATTGCAAGCATTTACAAATATCTCAAAACATCTAGAGTCTAAGTCAAAACTAGATTCTAGATAAGGGCCAGTATTTTTGCAAAGTTTCAAATCGCTAAAATCCCCCTCCGCAAGGCTTAACCCCTCCTTCACGCCCCCCTCAAAGCCCCTTAAAACTTATAATTCCCTTCGAAGCCCACATATTGCCATTGCGCATCTAGTGCAAAGATTGAGTAGAATGCGCTAAGCGATAGATGCTCCAATGGCTTGTAGCTTATGCTAGGAGTGATTTCTAGCAAATCTTGGCTGCGCACACTTGTCATCCCTGTGCCTGCGGCACTTGTCAAGCTAGAGCGGCTAAGTATTGGCATATAGTTGTTGCCCCCCACATACGCTATATCAAGCCCTACGCCATATTTTTTTTCGTATTCATAGGTGAGTCCTAGGTATGCTACAGAGATGCTAGAGCCTTTTGTTGCGCCAGAGCCGAAGAGTCCGAAGCCTTCCTTGGTGGTGGTTAGGCCATTAAACCATGATTTGCCAGCGAAATCAAGCCCTGCATTTGCCTTGAATCCCACGCCATAGCCTTGCCCCCAGCTGCCTAGATATCCGAGCTTTCCGGAGAATCCATGTTTTTCGCCCACTTCGCCCTTGTAAGCTAGCACGATGTTATAGACACCGCGATGTTTTGCCATGTATTGCCCTTGATTGGCAAAAAAGTTTCTAAGGTTTGTGCGTTGAGCGCCGTTTGTGCCGGCTGCAGGCAAAGTATTGCCATTTGCGATTATATGTGCATCATCAGCAAGTCCAGCTGCTGCCACTTGTGCTTTGGCGCTAAATCCAGCCACACCATAGCTAGCTTGTGCGAATACATCGTAGTTAAATAGCTTATCTGCATACGCATACGCTATATCAAAGCCTACACCGCCAAACTTTGCAGCATCGCCTTTGACTTCAAAGATAAAGAGGTTGTTGCCAATCTCTGTGCCAGCAGAAGTGCTTTGGATTCCCAATCCTCGTCCAGCGAAGTTTAGCACCAATGCATCAGTGATCCATTGATCGTATCCGCTTAGTGCGTATGTGAGTCCGCCAGATTTTAGTTTTAGCACTAGCCCGATACCTCTATCTAGGTTGCTATCCATAAATATAGAATCCATGCGAAGCATACCTATATCACCTTTGAAATAAGTCTTGTCAGAAGAGCCCATTTCTTTGCTGATATATACGCTATTGATACCAAACGCGTCATTGCTTGTGTTTAGGCGACCAGCGCGAGAGCCAAATACGCCGCCAGAAAATTCAGAGCTTTTGGCATCAGCAGCGATCGCACCGGTGGTGAAGATGATGCCAGAGCCTAGCGCCCAGCCATGGTAGCGCCCGGATTCTATGTTGGCAATAGCGCGCCATTGGTAAGTGTCACCTTTGGCGTCCCTGCCGCCTGCTACGCGATAGCGCCCAAACGCAAAACCGCTCACTTTTGAGCCAGCAAGTGCCTGCACGAATTTGCTAGAAGCGATTTTTTCTAGCGCGCTAGTGCTTGGCTCGGCTTGCGCAGTAGCGATTGGAGCGGCTTTGGCTTCTTGGCTTTCTTGCGCGGCAGTGGTAGCTGTGGTAGCGGTGTCTGCTAGCGCGACAGATAGCGCCAACGATAGAGTGATCATAGACTTTTTCATAATGCCCCCTTGGAGTTTTTGGATTTGTTGTCGGACGACTTTTTAAGAATAGCAGAATTTGCGAGAGTTTGCATAAAAAAATCAACAAAAAATAAATACAGGCGAAACTTTTACGCATTTTTGTGACAGGCGCTTGCTATTTTAGGATATATTTTGCATATTTAAAGTGTTAGAATTTGTAATCATAAAAATAAAAAAGCATAAAAACTATAAGAATCCCCGGTGGCGCTTAAGCATCAAGCTTTCGAGGATGAATAGATAGAGGAATGGAAGTGCCAAAGGGCTTTTTGCCCTTTGGGTATTAAGTCTTCGCAAGCCTTAGAATATCAGCTTTGCAAAAGCGATTAGCGCGTCTTGTCTGAAGCTGTTGCTGAAGCCATTATTCACATAGCCAGCACCCACATCCAAGCCAAGTCCATCTCTCATGATAGCAAGAGATGCATCAAATACGCGCACAGAGCCTACTGCCGAGAACTCTTGGTAGTCGCCGCCAGCATAGAGCACATCAAGCTTGAATCTGCCATGATCTGCCCCACCAAACACATACCATGTGTTTTGATTATTTCCAAAGTATCCGCCACCTTGTGGGATGGTGTAGCGTCCATAGAATCGAGCGTGGTCAGTCATTCTAGCGATCCCGCCATCTCCTGTCATATACCACCCAGCACCCACTTTAAATATATTTGCCAAGCGGAATTCTTGGTCTAGCCATACTAGATAGGTGTTGGAGTTGGTAGCGTTTTGCCACATAAAGCGCGCGGTGCTTATGGATTTGAATCCGCCATTGCCAAGTTTTAGCGCACCTTTTACGCCGGCTTGAAGCACATTGTCATTATACCAGCCCGGCGCGCTAAGCCAATAATGCAAGAATGGATCTACATCAAACAACCCAGTGTGATAGTTTAGCCCGATTCCAAACATATCTCTATCGCCTACGCCAAAGCCATTGAAGCTTGATGGGAATCGGCGGTAGTTTTGTAGCTCGGAGGCTATACGACCGGGCATTACGCCAAATGTAGTGTAGTCATTCGCCCAAGTCGCCCAAATATTGCTCTCTGTCCCTAACTTGTAGCTAAAGCCTATACCTTGGATATAGTTGTCAATCCAGTCTGCCTTCAAGAAGTTGCCATCAAAGCGCCCTACATAGAAGTCAAACATGCTATTGTAGCGGAAGTATAGGTCGGATAGGTCGATATAATCGGTGCCATACATATACTCGCCATAGCCTCTGCCAGCTACTTGCGCGCCCCATAGCTGTGAGCCACCCCAAGCACCGACACCAAAGCCAGCACCGCCAAAGCCAATATCCACGCCCAAATGCCCTGTCAAGCCAGCAGCACCTACAGAGTTACCTTTGTCGCTTTTTTGGTCGCCTAGACCATGCGTATAGAGCGCACCCAAATGCCCGAATAGTTTGACATCTGCACTTGCTCCTGTAGCAATCACTGAAGCTAGAACAACGCTTCCTAGAATTTTGCTTTTCTTCATCGAATGTCCTTTATAATGAGATAGAGCATCGCTCACGAGAAGTATATCGACAAAATAAATGGGCTTTTTAGAGAAAAATTAATGAAAAGTTGCCAAAAGCCCGCATAAAACGAGAATCTAAGCGCGTGGTAAAGTAAATATAAGCGGCGGAGTTTTGTGATTTTTGGTGGTTTGCTTTGGTGATTTATTTGGGTTATATGCACTTGCTAGAATCCAAAATCTGTCTTCTGGAATCTAAAAATCATAAAAATGCGAAAGCTGGATTCTGGCTTCTTTAGTAATTTATAAAAAAGCAGTTAAGCCGTTTTACCAAAATTCCAAAAAGAAACCATGCCGTCATTACTAAAAGAAGCTGCGCTTTGCGAGCGGGCTTGCCCGCGAAGCAATCTAAAGTATTTATGTTTTTTGCAGAATCTTTTTTTGGATTCTAGATTTTATAGATTGCTTCGTCAGCCTGCGGCTTCCTCGCAATGACGAAAAACGTAAGCTGTAGCAAAATCGTCTTGGATTCTGGCTAAAGATTCTGCTCTGCATTACATTGCCAAAAACTAGACCAAAATCTCAGACACAATTTCAGATCAGAATCTAGGCAAAAGTCTAAACTAAAATCTAGGCAAAAACCTAGACTAGAATCTAAACCAGAATCTAGGGAAAAACTTAGGCGAAATTTCAGGCCAGAATCCAAGCGCGGCTTATCGCGCAGTAGCGTCATTTTTTGCGCCATCTTTTATACCATTTGGGCGGATTGGATTCTAGTGGTGAGCCTTCAAACGCGGGGCCTATATACTTTGAAGCTGCATAGAGTATGTCCCACGCATCTAGATTCTGTTTGAAAGAAGATGCGCCATTAAATATTGACATTACATTTACCACCTTGCGCACATTCCACCTATCTAGTGGCTGATTAAAAGATGTCGCATTTTGAAACATATAACCAATATTTACCACATTGCTTACATTCCAGTCATTTAGCGGCTGGTTAAACGATTTTGCCCCGCGAAACATTTGATTCATATTTGTCACTTTACTCACATTCCAGTCATTCAGTGGTTGGTTAAACGATATTGCATTATAAAACATTGCGCTCATGTCTTCCACATTACGCACATTCCATTTTTCAAGCGACTTATTGAAAGCCTTTGCATTAGCAAACATCCAAGCCATATTTTTTACGCTAGCCACATTCCATTTATCTAGCGCTTGATTGAAGGATTCCGCCTCCGCAAACATTGCCTCCATATTTTCCACATTACCCACATTCCAATCATTTAGCGGCTGATTAAATGATATTGCCCCATAAAACATCGCCTTCATATCTTTTACATTGCTTACATTCCACGATTCTAGTGGCTGGTTGAAAGCCTTTGCCCTGAAAAACATCCAAGCCATATCTTTTACATTGCCCACATCCCATTTCTCAAGCGGCTGGTTGAAAGATTCTGCCCATTCAAGCATCGAATACATGCTTTCTACGCTGCTTACATTCCAGTCATTCAGTGGTTGGTTAAAAACCTTTGCCCCGCTAAACATATACTCCATATTCTTTACATTGCCGACATCCCAGCTATTTATTGGCTGGTTGAAAGATTCTGCATTGGCAAACATATATGCCATATCCTCTGCATTGCCAGTATCCCAAGATTCCAACCCCTCGAAATCTTTTCTATCGCCAGCGGTGTTTTTGCACTGCTTTTTGTATTTGGCAAGCTTTCCAGCTGCGTTTTCGCATCTAATGGGTGCTATATTTGCAAACAAGAAGCTCACATCCTTTACCTTGCTCGTATCGATAGTGTCTAGCTTGATATTTTCATCCTTTAGCAGCTTTACTAGCGCGTTGCGGTTTTTTGGGTGGTATTGGTGCTTTGATTTATCTGTAAGCGCGTTGGTATTGGCAAAGGCGTTGGTGTGGGTGTTGGCGTGGAGGCTAGAATCTAGATTTAGCATTAACGCAAAAAGGCAAGCTAAAGCCAGCTTGCCAAAACTTGCGCTTTTTATTTTTTCAAACCGTGATTTCCATGTTTTCCATGATTTCATTGTAGCTCCTTGCTTGATTTAGACCCCACCAACTATGCCAACTATTCAGATTCCGCTAGTTAAAATCTAAGCCTTGCTAGCTTTTAGATTCTGCTAGTCTTTTGGCTCTGCCAGCTTTTAGATTCTGTCAGCTATTTAGATTCTGCTGGCGATTTGCCTTTAGCGCTTCTTCGCAGCGTTTGCATGTGGTATCTTCAGATTCTGCCATGTATCGCCAGCAGCGCGGGCATTTGCACCCAGCGCTTTTATACACGCCAAACTCTTGCGCGCCAGCTTTGATGCTAGCCACTTTTTCGCCAAGCTTATAATCACTCACGATTAGCCACTTCGCGCTATCCTCAAACCCGCCAAAATCCCCACTCACGCAAAGCTCTAGCCCGGATTTCACCACTTGAGATTTTTTGAGATTATCAAGCTCTTCGCTAAACGCCGCCCTAAGCTCTAGCAGCGCACCAAAATCTATATCGCTAATATCTAGCTCATAGCCCGCCCAGCTAGGCTTTTTGATATCAAACACACTTGCACCCTCACGCAAAAACTCGCCATTTTCATCGATGATACGCGCGCCATGCGTGAGTGCCTCCTCGATAGTATAAGTCAAAACAGGTGCTAGCGTGTAGCAAAGATGGCTTAATATCACTATCATCACGCTTTGGTGCGCGCGGCGCTCTTTGGATTCTAGGATGTCGCAATACAGGCTATCTTTGCAAAGATCTAGATAGATTCCGCTTAGTTCATTGGTGATGAAGTTTTGCAAGATTGAAAATCCACTCACGAAGTTATACTCGCCAAACTCCGCGCCCACCGCCTCAAAGCACTCCATCGCGCGCGTCAAAATATATCTATCTATCGCACTCAAATCATTTTTGCCAACCATTGCGCGAGAATCCATATCGCTAGTGTTTGCGATGAGGAAGCGGATGGTGTTGCGTAGTTTCTTATACTGCTCGCTTACTTGTTTTAGGATGTTTGGCGAGATTTTCTGATCGTTTTGATAATCGCTCAATGCCACCCACAGCCGCAAAATCTCGCTACCATAATCGCGCAAAACTTCTTGAGGAAGCACGACATTTCCACGCGATTTACTCATTTTTTCGCCCTTCTCATCCATAGTAAAGCCATGTGTCAGCACGCTTTTATATGGCGCTCTGCCCTCGACTATGCAGCTTAGCAATAGAGAGCTTTGAAACCAGCCTCTATGCTGATCGCTCCCCTCCAGATACATATCCGCTGGATACTGCCCCGCATCATACACGCCACTTTTTAGCACCGCAAACCAAGTGCTACCGCTATCAAACCACACATCAAGGATATTATCACATTTCTCTAGCTCGCCCGCGCGTGGCTTCCAAGAGCTAGGCAGCAGCTCTTCTATGCTTTTTTCCCACCACGCATCACAGCCTTCTTTGGCAAAAGCAGCGGCGATAGATTCTAGCACTTCAGGAGCTAGCACCGCTTCTTTGCTTACTTTGTCGCGCAAAAACGCGATAGGCACGCCCCAATCCCTTTGGCGCGAAATACACCAATCCGGGCGATTTTCTATCATCGCTTTGATGCGATTTTTGCCATTTTCTGGGTAGAATCTGATTTTCTCTATTTCAGCAAGCGCGATTTCTCGTAGCGTCTTGCCATCCAAAAATGGCTTATCCATAAGGATAAACCACTGCTTTGTCGCGCGATAAATCACAGGCTCATGACTGCGCCAGCAGTGCGGGTAGGAGTGCGTGATTTTGACATGCGACAAAAGCGCATCGCCTAGAAGTGCGATGATACGCTCTTGCGCTTTGAAAATATGCTGCCCCACAAACTCGCTCGCCACCTCACTAGGCAGCAGCCCCTCGCGCACGATAGTCTCATCAAAGCGCCCCTTATCATCCACAGGCATAATCACAGGCAGATTGTATTTCAGCCCTACTTTGTAGTCCTCCTCGCCATGCCCGGGCGCTGTATGCACCGCACCCGTGCCATCACTCACGCCCACATGCTCGCCTAGTATGATGAGCGATTCGCGCGCGTTTAGCGGATTTATCGCTTTTAGATTCTCTAGCTCATTTGAGCGCAGCTCGCGCGCCCGCGCACCCTTTATCACACCAGAATCCACTAGCTTATCAAGCAGCGCGCTAGCCACGATGAAGCCATCACTGCTTAGCGTGTAGCTTTCATTTGGCTTTAGCGCGATAGCGACATTTGAAGGAAGCGTCCAAGGCATCGTCGTCCAAATGACTATGCTTGCAGGCTCGTTTGGCGCGATTTTTAGCGCTTTTTTGGATTCTGCATCAAGAGCAAACGCTACAAATACAGAATCTGAAACCTTATCCTTATACTCCACCTCCGCATCCGCGAGTGCTGTCTCGCACGCCCAGCTCCAATAAATCGGCTTAGAGCGCTCCGCCAGCAGGCCTTTTTGTGCCACAAGGCAAAGCACCTTGTAGATATTTGCCTCAAAGGCATAATCCATCGTGAGATATGGCGCTTTGAAATCACCGATGACGCCTAGGCTTTGAAACTCCTCGCTTTGGATTTGCAAAAACTCTTTGGCATGCGCGCGGCATAGCTCGCGGATTTTGGCTTTTGGCAGAGAATCCTTTTTTTCTTTGCCTAGCTTTTTTTCGATTTGCTGCTCGATAGGAAGCCCATGACAATCCCAGCCCGGCGTATATCGCACGCTTTTGCCAGCAAAATAATGAGACTTCACAATGATGTCTTTTAGAATCTTATTGAGCGCGTGCCCGATGTGTATGTGTCCATTGGCATAGGGCGGTCCATCATGGAGCGTGAAGCTGTTTGCGCGATCTGTGCTTTTTGGGCTTTCTGCGCCACCTGCGTTATTTGTGTCGCTTGCGCTATTTTGGCGCGCGGCTTTCATCGCATTATAGGCGTTTGTAGCATCAGCATTCCAGCGCTTATAGGTGCTTGGCTCATTTGCGGGTAGATTCCCACGCATAGGGAAAGTCGTCTGCGGAAGCAAAAGCGTATCTTTATAATCCATGTCTATCCTTATAGAGAATCTAGCGCGCGGCGTTTGACATCACGCGGTGTTTGTGGCTTTTGTGGCGCTTTTGTGGCGTGGTGCATCACAAAGCGCGTATTGTAGCGCAAATTTGCTTAAAGCGGGAAAGCAAACGCGCATATAAATAAGCATATAAGCTGCAAAATCCTATAATCGCGCGGAAAATATCAAGCAAGCGACCAAAACACGACAAAATAAGCAAGGCAAAGGGCGGCAGATGAAAATAGGGCTTATCGACTATGGCGCAGGGAATCTAGGAAGCGTGCGCAATGCGCTAGCATACATCGGGCATCAAGTCGAGGTGCAAAAAGACGCGCAGAATCTAAAGCTCTATGACAAGCTGATTTTGCCCGGTGTTGGCGCCTTTGGCGATGTGATGGGTATCATCCATGCGCGCGGGTTTGATGAGGCTATCGTGGAGTTTGCGCGCAGTGGGAAGCCGCTGCTTGGCATCTGCCTTGGCATGCAGCTTTTGTTTGAGAAAAGCTATGAGTTTGGCGAACACAAGGGGCTTGGGCTGCTAAGTGGCGAGATAGTGCGCTTTGCCAACGCACCCAGAATCCCGCACATCGGCTGGAATCAATGCTTCCTAAGCGAGCGAGGCAAAACGCATGCGCTACTAAAAGGCATCAAAGATGGCGAGCATTTGTATTTCGTGCATTCATTTCACGCGGATTTGGCGGCGGGGAATGATGAGGTGCTGGCGATGTGCGAGTATGGCGAGCGCTTCCCGGCTATCGTGGGGCGCGAAAATATCTTTGGCATACAGCCTCACCCAGAAAAAAGCCACGCCGCAGGACTAAAGATACTGAAAAATTTCATCGAGATGTGAAACCGCGCCCACTTGGCTAAAGATACTAAAATTTTCTAAAATACAGAAATGCAACACCACGCGCAAATATTACAAAATATAACGCACAAAAGCAGAATCTAAAAATATAACAAAGCACCAGAATCTAAAATAGCAAAAACAAAAAATATAATCTAAAAATTAAAATCTTAGAAATAGCAAAATCCACACTAGATTCCGCCTTGGCCAAAATAAATCCAAACTAGAATCGAAAAATCATAAAATATCATAAAATACAAAAGGCGGATTCTGATTTTTAGATTCCGCTTTTTGGATTCCGGCGCACCTTACAATATCTTTATTCTTTGCAAATATCCTTGATTCTCGGCAAAATATCTCTACTCCTGTTTGTCTAGATATTTTTCATCGCAAAAGCTATTAGCATGGATGTTTTTAAACGCATTTTGAAGCGATTTAAAAAACAGCGGATTCTGCGCCTCTAGCGTGGCTAGCATTTGTTTGGTGTTTTCGCGCGCTTTGGGGCGTTTGTCCTCTGGCAGCCAGTTTATCGGGCAGTTGCAATCAGGCGCGATATAGATACCATTGCTCGCGATAAAATCAATAATCTGCCGCTCGCGCACAAAAATCATCGGGCGGATGACAAATAGCCCATTTTCCGCGCGATAGATAGGCGGCATCGAGCGCAGAGAGCCATTATACGCGAGGTTCATAAAAAAGCTCTCTGTGATATCATCCATGTGATGCCCGAGTGCGACTTTGTTGAACCCGCCCTTTAGCGCCTCGCTATAAAGCGTGCCGCGCCGCATACGCGAGCAAAAGCTGCAATAAATCGTCCCCTCGCGCTTGTGCTCCTCCAAAATCCTATAAATATCTGTGCGCAGCAGCTCATAAGGGATGCCATGCCGCGCGCAATACTCGATGATATACTCATACTCGCCCCCGCGCCCATAATCGATAGTGATCGCTTTGAACTCAAACTTAAAAGGCGCGTGGCGCTGCATATACGCCAAAATCGTCGCCAAAAGCATAGAATCTTTGCCCCCACTTAGCCCCAGCAGAATCTTATCGCCCTCGTTTATGAGGCGGTATTTGGCATTGGTCCTGCCGACGATGTTTAGGATTTTTTTGCTGATATTTGGGAGGGTGGATGAGGGCGCGGATAATGCGGGCGATGTGAATGAAGCGGATGAAATGGATTCTGACATAAAATTCCTTTGATGATGCGGACTTTGATGATGCGTGCAAATTAGCTTTGTGCCGCAACTTTTGGCGCATTTTAACATTTTGCCGCGCATTTTTCTACCTTTCTTTTGAAACTTTTGAAAGCAAACTTTTGCTAAAATGCGCGCTTTGTTTGAAAAAGCGGATTCTGGGCTCTAAAATTTGCCAAGGCAAATTTTAAGCAAAATCAAATCTTCGCGCGTAAGCGCGGCACCTTGAAGGCGTGACAGGGGTAAGGGGGTGCAGGGGGACTAGGG
>NZ_MLQN01000037.1 GCF_001854545.1 Helicobacter sp. CLO-3 | reverse complement strand
CCGCAGCCTCAGATGAAGAAAAGAGACACACCCCCTCCCCCTGTCAGCCTTTCAAGGTGCCGCACTTCGTGCGAAGATTTAATTCAATTGAAAAATCCTTACGCATTTTTCGGATTTTTTCGCAACAACAAAAATACTGGCCTTATAATGACGATACAAAACCAAACCAGCAAAATTGTCAATTTTTATCGCGCGAAGCCTTGGGAGAGGAGGCGGAGGGCGTCTTTGATGATGCTTTGCGTGTTGTTTGCGCTTACTTGTGAGAGTGCCTTTTTTATCTCGGCGGATTTGTAGCCAAGCGCCTCTAGGGCTAAAAACGCCTCGTTTTTGGCGTCATCTTGTGGCGGAGTCTCCGCATTTGGCGCGCTAGATTCTAGGATCTCTTTGCAAAATCCTGCCAAATCTAGCAAAATCTTGCCCGCACTCTTTGCGCCCACACCCGGCACTTTTTGCAAAAGCTTGATGTCTTTGCTCTGCACGATTTGCGCGAAGTTTTGCGCGCTAAAGGTGCTTAGTATCGCTAGCGCTACTTTGGGTCCTACGCCATTGATTTTTAGCAGCCGCTCAAATGTCGCGCGCTCTAGCGCATCCAAAAAGCCAAAAAGCAGCTGCGCGTCCTCGCGTATGATGTGTGTGATAAGCAGATGCACTTCGTTTGGCGCGCTAGAATCTAAAAGCGCGCCTGCTTTTGCGCCAGAATCCACGCGCGCAGAATCCACACCGCGCCCACTAGATTCTACCGCACCAGCCATACCCCCAGCGCCCTCTATTTTCGCGCGCAGTTGCGAGCTTGTCGGCACGCTGATAGCCACGCTATATATCACGCCGCCTACATTCATCTCCGCGCGCATTGCCCCTAGCTTATGCACCTTCCCCACGAGTCCGCAAATCATTCTTCCGCCTTTAGTTGAAAATATATGCCTTTTTCTTTGAGCTCTTGGCTGGCTGGCTCTAGTCTCACGCACGCGCTTTTGCCACTTAGCAAAAGCATATTTTGGCTATAGCGCGGGAAATCGCACTCCAAATGCGCGTAGTTCTCAAACCCGCCGACTAAGCCGATTTGTATTGTAGCATTTTTGAGCGCTGTTTGGAGTGAGGGGAGGGTTTTGTCTTGCAGTGTTTCTAGGCGTTTTTTAAGCGATTTTTGGCGGGTAAGCAGGGCTTTGTATAGCTTTATCGCATTTATCGAGGCGAGATTTTTGGCGGCAAAATCTTGATTTTTTAGCGCGATTTCTAGCTGGTCTTTGGTAAAGCCTTGCAATTTTTGCAAAAACACCTGCGCATCCCGCGTGCTTGCCGCATAAAAGTCAATCATTAGTGCGAGAATCTTTAGCGTGCTTTGCTTGTCATTGGCATATTTTAGCGCCCTTTTGATATATGCCCTAAGCTCCCTATCGCCTTTGATATCAAATGCTAGCATATTGTCATTGCCCTTGTTGTAGGGGATTTCTTGGATTTGTAGCGTCTTTGAGAAGTGGCAGTGGTTGTTGTTGCGAAGCGCTTTTATGCTTATGTTTTTTGCGTAGATTTTGCTGCCATTTGCCTGTATCACGCGCGCATCATCGGCGAAAACTTTGGCGGATTCTAGGTTTTTTATCGTGCATTTTTCGCAAATCATAAGTCCTTTGTGTGTGAGGATTTTGGCGATTTTGGCGTGGATTTTGGAGCTGTGGTGCGTCGCGCCATTGATGATGAGCTCATCGGCTTTGATAGCGGTGTCTTTGCCTAGCGAGCCATAGATTTCTATGCTTTTGGCTTCGATGTGGATGTTATCGCCTAGTGCGTCTATCGCGTCGCTTTTGGATTCTATGACAAGGCTGATGCCAGCTTCTATCCCGCCTAGGAGCGGTGGCGTGGTGGTGGATTTGAGTGGTGCAGAATCTGGCAAGAAAAATACAAAAACACTATCCACGCTATTGTCGCCCTCATCTTTGATATTTGCTGCGCTATTTTGCGCGATTTGTGCGCGTGGCACATCGGCGCTGGCAAAGGGCGCAGTGTGCGCGGAGTGCAGCGCGATGTAGCCTTGCACTTCGCTTATGTATTCGATCCTGTCATCATAGAGTTTGTATGCTATGTGTTTTTGCGCGCTGGGCGTGATTTTTGGCGGTTTTGGCGCTGCTTTTCTATACGCGCCAGTAAGATCACGCCCCGCCTTCCCCTCATCACCAAACTCATACACGCCCACCACCTCGCCCTCACGCACGCCAAAAAACGCGCAAGCAAACTTCGCATCATCCAAATAATCAGCGTTTGATTTGGCGAGCGTTTGCGGCGCGCTAGATTCTGGTGCGCTTAAGGTGTGTGGCGCATTTAAAACATTTGGCGCATTTTGGCTAGAATCTGCATTTGCACTAGAATCTAAATCGCTAGATTCTGTGCTGGATTTGGCATGAGATTCTGCATCAGAATCCATATCGGCTGTGTGCTCCGCGATAGATTCTGTCTGCATGAGGCTTTGTATATAGCGCGATTTCAAGTAGCGCTCTTTGGGGAGGAATACAAATCTAGCGCTTTTTGGCGGGATGAAAACCTCGCTTTGCTTGATGCAAAACATCCCGCTTTTTGCCTTGGGATCGGCATTTATCCGCGCCAAAACCTCCCTAATGCGCGCCCTCGTATTTGCCAAATCATACAAAATCACGCCATTTGCCGCCATCATCGCCTCTACCTGCGAGAAAAACTCCTCATAAAACGACGCATCATCCACGCACAAAAATCCATCATCAAAGCTCAAAAACACCCTATCTTTTTGCGCGGACACGGTGATAAAAAAAGTCGCTGGAAATCGGCGCGGAAACACGCGCACATCGCATTTTTGCTTGAGTAAAAAAAGGCTTTGGTTGTATTGGGCTTGTATGTCTAGCTGGCTAGATTCTGCTTTGCTAAGCGGTTTAAACGCGCCGCTTTTGCCAGAATCCGCGCTTCTAGAATCTACACCTTTAGAATCCGCACACACCAAAAGCGTGAAATCCACTAGCATAAACTCCACCATATCCGCATCTATCCCCATGGCAGCACATCGCTCATTGATGCTAGCTTGTATATCTTCACAGCCTGTTATCACAAATGGCGTAAAACTCAAGCAAACTCCTATCCCGCGTTATTGGCATGCATTGGCGCATATTTGGCGATGTATTTTAGCGCATTTTATGTCAAATATTTTATCCTTAAGTTCGCGCAAATGCGGCAAGGATTTATCATTTATCAAACTTCTTTTGGCTACAATCGCGCTTTTTAGATGATTACAAGGATATTTTTTGCTAAAAAAAGCATTTTTGACAAATAGTAGTGGGATACTATGCTCGCGCGTTTTTGGCTTTTTGCGCGATTTGAGTATGGCAAATATTTTGGGCGCTGGCATTTATAGCGACATATTTTTTGTAGCGTTCAAATTCCCAAATCTTTTCCGCAGAATCTTTGGCGAGGGCGCTTTCACGCAAAGCTTTTTGCCAAATTTTATCGCCAGCAGCAAAAAGGGCGCATTTAGCGTGCTGATACTAGCGATTTTTTCGCTCATTCTCATAGCGCTTTCGCTGCTTGTGGTGGCGTTTAGCGGCGCTTTTACGAGGCTTTTGGTGTTTGGCTTTGATGAGTATTTGATAGAGCTGGCAAAGCCTATCGTGGCGATTCATTTTTGGTATTTGCTGCTGGTGTTTTGGGTGACATTTTTTAGCGCGCTGTTGCAGTATAAGCAGCATTTTTGGGTGAGCGCGTATAACACGGCGCTGCTAAATATCGCGATGATTGGCGCGCTTTTGCTCGCGCGCGATAAAGATGAGATGCAAATCGTGTATTTTGTGAGCTATGGCGTTTTGGTGGGCGGGGCGGCGCAGGTTTGCTTGCATTTTTATCCGCTGTATCGTTTGGGGTTTTTGCGACTTTTGGCATGTGGCGTGGGAGAAGTGAGGCTTGCGTTTGTGGGTGGCAAAGCACGCGGAGAATCTAGACTAGAATCTAAAAAAGCAGAATCTGGTGCAGAATCCAAAGCAAAATCCAGCGCAGATTCTGGCGCAAAATCTGAACTAGAATCCAAAAACACCGCGCAAAATGCAGAATCTAATTTTGCCAAATCCCGCCGCCTAGCCGCCACGATAAAATCCGAGCTAGCCACATTTTTCAAAAAATTTTTCCCCGCCATGCTAGGCAGCTCCACCGCGCAAATCGCCTCTTTTATCGACACGCTTTTAGCGTCATTCTTAGCCAGCGGCTCGATCTCTTATCTCTACTATGCCAACCGCATTTTTCAGCTCCCGCTTGCCATTTTTGCTATCGCGATTTCCACAGCGCTTTTCCCCATGGTAGCAAAAGCCATCAAAGCCGGCGAGGAGCAAAAGGCACTTGCGGCGATGAAGCGCTCATTTTGGTTTTTGCTAGCGATGCTTTCTTTGTGCGCGGTGGGCGGGATTATGCTTAGCCAGCAGATTATTTGGTTGCTTTATGAGCATGGGAAGTTTGCGCGCGCGGACACGATAGAGACGGCGCTGGTGTTTTGCGCGTATATGGTGGGGCTCGTGCCTTTTGGCTGTGCTAGAATCTTTTCGCTCTATCTTTATTCGCAAAACGCCCAAGCGCGCGCTGCCAAAATTAGCGCGATTTCACTAGGTGTGGGTGTGGTGTTTTCGCTTATTTTTATGCAGTTTTGGGGCGCGGTGGGGCTGGCGCTGGCTGGGAGTTTGAGCGGGTTTGTGCTATTTTGGCTTACGATTTCATCATTTGGGCTTAATCGATTTTGGGATATAATGCGCGCCAAAAAATACGCGATTTATGCGAGTTTGGCAGTGGCGGCGGAGGTTTGTATTTTGACTGCGTGGCTGTATCTGGTGGAGATTCCAAACTAGATTTATGTCTAGATTCTGGGCTAGATTTTATGACTAGATTCTAGCCATAAACGCAGAATCCAAAATCGCACAAATAGCAAAGCGCACAAGCAAACACAAATACCACAAACACCAAACACTTAGGGGAGCAACATGCAAAAAACCATAAAAATATATGACACCAAAATCAAGCAAAAGGTCGATTTCACGCCTATCAAGCAAGGCAAAGCGCGCATATATGTGTGCGGTCCTACGGTGTATGATGATGCGCATTTGGGGCATGCGCGAAGCTCTATCGCTTTTGATTTGCTGCGCCGCGCGCTCATGCTTAGCGGCCATGAAGTGATTTTTGTCAAAAATTTCACCGACATCGATGATAAAATCATCAAAAAAGCGCATGACAAAGGCGTCTCTATAGAAGAAATCACTAAGCATTACACCAAGGCATACATGGATGATATGCAAGCCCTAGAGGTGCTAGCCCCAGACATCGCGCCAAAAGCCACGCAAAATCTAGGCGAGATAGCGCAAATGATAGAAGCACTGCTAGAAAAAGGTGCGGCGTATCGCTTGGATAATGGCGATGTGTATCTCAATGTGCCAAAAGATAGCCTCTATGGCAGTATCTCTGCGCGCGGCGTGGATGATGAGAATCTAGCGCGGATAGAAAATGACGCACACAAAAAAGACGCGCGGGATTTCGCGCTGTGGAAACACTACAAAGGTGCGGATGATGTAGGCTATGAAAGCGCGCTAGGCAGGGGGCGCCCGGGCTGGCATATCGAATGCTCGGCGATGATAGAAAAGGTGCTTGCGTATAAGGATGAGGAGTTTGCCATCGATATACATGGCGGGGGCGCGGATCTGCTTTTCCCACATCATGAAAACGAAGCCTCGCAGACGCGCTGTGCCACAGGGCGCGAGCTCTCAAAATACTGGATGCATAATGGCTTTGTCAATATCAATGGTGAAAAAATGAGCAAAAGCCTTGGCAATAGCTTTTTTATCAAAGATGCGCTGAAACATTACAGCGGCGAGGTGCTTAGAAACTACCTTTTGGGCGTGCATTATAGGGCGGTTTTGCATTTTAGCGAGGAGGATTTGCTGGGTGCGAAAAAAAGGCTAGATAAAATCTATCGGCTAAAAAAGCGCATCGCAAGTGGCTTTGGCAATGGTATCGCTGGGGCGCGTGAGTGGGCGGAATCTAATGGCATGGCTGGTGTGAGTGGTGGCGCAAATGTTGGCAAAGGCGGTATGGATTCTGGCGTGGTGGATTCTAGTGTGAGTGCTGGCAGAGGCGGCGCGGATTTTGGCGCGGTGGATTCTGGCGGCGTTAAAGGCATTGTAGATTCTAGTAAAGGCGGCGCGGATAGCGCATTTTGCGATGCTCTGCTAGAGGCGATGAGCGATGATCTCAATATCTCAAAAGCCCTAAGCGTGCTGGAAGATATGCTGACACATGCCAACGCAGCGCTTGATAGCGCGCCAAAAGACAAAGCGCTAAAGGCGCGACTGCTTTTCAATCTAGATTTTGTATATAGCCTGCTAGGCATTGGCGGGGGCGATGAGGTGGCTTATTTTCAGCAGGGCGTGAGCGAGGATGAGCGCGCCGAGATAGAATCCAAACTGCTAGCGCGCGCCGATGCGAAAAAGGAGAAAAACTTCGCGCTGGCGGATTCTATACGCGATGAGCTAAGCGCGCGCGGGATTCTCATAAGCGATACGCCAAGCGGCAGCACATGGGAAAAAGTGGAGTAAGACTTTAGCGAGCTTGATGCGTTAATTTTTACGCTGGTAGGATTCAAGCGACTTTGATACATTGCTTTTTGTGCTGATTTGTTGCTTGCGCTTTAGTGATTTTGGTTTTTGGCGGTTTTGGCAAATCTAGTATATTTTTGCGGCTTTTGGTAGTTTTTGTTTTGGCAGATTTGGTTTTCTGGTGGCTTTGGCAGATTTTTGCGACTTTGATTTGGTGGTTTTGGTGGCTTTATTTTTAGTAGTTTTAGTGGGTTTTTGTGGCTTTAGTCGGCTTTGGTTTTAGTGATTTTGGCGCGTTAAATGTTTATGCGCGCTTGCTTTGGTGATTTTGGTATTTTAATATTTTTCGCCGATTTGCACGCTTATGCGTTTATTGATTTTATTGCAATTTTTACGCGTTTAGATTCTAGTATTTGGCGCGCTTGTTTTTTATTTTTCGCCTTTGGCTTTCGCTTTAAGTCCTCTCACCATTTTTCAATGCGCCCTCTGCCCGCCTTTTAGATTCTGCCGCGCACCCTAGAATCTAAAATTGCGCCAGAATCCAGATTTGCGCCAGAATCCAAGCCACACCAAAATCCGCGCAAAATCCACACTAGAATCCAAAATCCAAAGCCCTAAATCTTTGGATCGATGAGCTCGCTCACTTGCAGATAATACTTGCCCACGCGCCCAAGATGCGGGGGCATGAAGCGCAAATCATCCTTGTATATCACATCATCGATATAGCAGCTTTTGGCTTCAAGCAGCGCCGTCCTCTCCGCGCCTCCAAAATCCAGCACCTCCCTAAGCTCGCAGAAATACGCCACCTTCACGCCCTCCACGATAGGCGGATACGAGGCATCAAGCGCTTTTAGCGGGATGCCAAAGGTGCTCGCTTCGCTTTTGGTGGATTCTAGCTCGCTGGCACTTTGCTCTAGCATGGGGATGGCATCCACCATCACAAGGTTTATCGTGGCTTTTTTGGTGGCGCGGAGGTTTGCTAGCGTGTCTTTGGGGCTGCCGTCACTTTTGGCGCCAAAGCAGAGGGAAAATATCGGCGGGCTTGAGCTCACCACGCCAAAAAAGCTAAAGGGCGCAAGATTTACCACGCCCTCATCATTGGTGCTAGACACCCACGCGATGGGGCGCGGCGTGATGGTGTTGCTTAGTATGCGGTATTTGGCGAGCGCACTTTGAAATGCAAAATCTAGCTGCATAGGCGATGTCCTTTTGGCTTTGGGTTTTACTTGGTTTGACTATCTTATCATTTTGTTTATTTGTCTGCTTTTGGGTTTGGTCGGCGCCGCAAACGCCTAATATTTTACCCAATATTTCGCAGGCATCTTTTGTTAATTTAACCATTGCATTATACCCAAATAATCCAAAGGCATCACTTTGGCCAGAGTCCAATAAATAGGATTAGATTCTGCGCTTTTATTTTAGATTGCTTCGCTACCGCTCGCAATGACAGGAAATATCACGCGTCATTGCGAGGATTCATAGAATCCGAAGCAATCCATAAAAACATAGCGCGGATTTTTAATCCAGCTCGCAACTTCTGCAAGCCCGCTTTCTGTCATTGTGAGCCGCACTTGTGCGGCTCACAATGACGAAAGCCAAAGCCCACTTTGCCAAACCAAAGCCCAACCAATTCAAAATCAAGTCAAAGTCCGCCTAAGTCCAGCCAAAAACCAATTCAAAATCAAGTCAAAGTCAGAATCAAGACAAAAGGCTAGCCAAAGCCAAAATCAAACTAAACCAAACCACGCAAAGCCAACCCCAGCGACCCACGCTTTTTAAAACTTCCATCTTATTTCCGCATAGTAGCTTCTACCCATTCCGGGATAGTAGTAGTAGCGTTGTTGGTAGGTTTTGTAAAATGTATCTAGCGCGTTACGCACGCCGATACTCGCACCCAGCCCATTTGCGTTCTTATATGTCAGCCCAAAGTCAAGCAAGAAATACCCGCCCTTATTCATCACGCTATAGATGCTCTCTTGCTCTGTCCTGTCGTAGTTTCCATCGATTTTGCTTACATAGAGACTATACGCCTCGCCAGTATAGGTCGCATTGACATTCGCGCTTAGCACTTGCGATGCGCTTCTTAGTATGTCCCCTTCAAGCGCAAGTGTCGCTTTCCAATCCGGCACATAAGGCACGCGCGAGCCCTCCAGCGCGAAGTTTGCATACACGCTGTTATAATTACTCATCAAATTAGAATCTGCTTTTAAAATATTTGTCCAAACATAGCTAAGGGATTCTAAGATTCTTAATCTATTCTCAAAAAATCCCTGCCTTGCTAAAACCTCAAATCCAACCCTTTGCGTCTGTCCCAAATTGCGATACACAAAGCTCATCGTCCCGCTTGTCTGATTTAGGAAAATCTCATCAAATGTATGCGTATAAAACGCAGTCGTGGAGAAAAAGAATGACTTCGCAAAAGTATCTTTCCATGAAAGCTCGGCAGTGAGGTAGCGCTCTGGCTTTAGGTTATTAAAGGTATTTTTTATGAGTTCTACACCGGTTGCCGTCCCGTTTGAGCCACCTTGATTTATTTCAGATTCTGGGTCGGCATCTATCATTTGGAATGGCGAAGGGCTGATAAATCCTAGCTCACCTTTGATATAAGCATTCCCTGTGTTTGAGTATTTGAAGTTTGGCACGACTTCTAGAGCATAAGCATAGCGATTTGTCCCTATATTAAAGTCCGTCTCCTCTGGGTTAATGCTTAAGGTTGTCCAGTCTTGCGCCAACATTTGCATAAATTGTTGCAATGTTGCATCGTCAAGTCCATAATCATTTTGCGTTAAGTCATTTGTAGTTAGATTCATATTCGCAGTGTTATTTAGCCTCATTGTTTGTGCGTTTGTCACGCGATAATGACTGTATTCAAACCTAGCTCCACCGCCTAGCTCAAACCAATCGGCAAACTCATAAGAATCATACACATAAGGGCTAATGCTTGTCTTTAGCGCGGTATTTAGCGCGGTGGTGGCTATGCCTACTTGTCCTGCTCTAGTAGTGGTAACATAATCAGAAAGTGCCGCGTTAAAATCTGCCAAAATAGAATCCATCACCATATTACGCCTAGCATAGCCTAAAGAGTTATCAAGCCCTATGATAAGCTTATTTGCCGAAGTCTCATGCTTTAGCTTGAAGTTTAGCCCCGTTCCATGATTAGCAAAGCTTGAGCCATTTAGCGTGCTATACATTGTAGGCAGTAAGCCATCTTGCCAGTAGTCATTGTAGCTAATGATATTCATTTGATAATAAGCTAGCGCATCAAAGTTTAGAGAATCGCTAATCGCATTTATATAGCGAAGTGAGGAAGTGAGCGTATCCACACTCATACCCACATATTCATAGCTATTAGAGTAGCGGAAGTCTTTTAAAGTATCAGAACTCACATCATATATTCCATTCAAACCAGCGGCGATTCCTGCGCTTTGGCTATTACAAAGATATGGATTATTCCAACTTAAGCTAAAAGCTTGATTTGGGTCATAGTTTGGATTTGGCACGCAGTAGTAGTTTGCAGCGCGCAAATATGTTGGAATCCTTTTTAGTCTATTATGCGCGTAGTTGGTGGAGAATTCTAATCGTTGATTCTCGTTTATATCGTAGTTTATGCCGATTTGCGCGGTGATATTTATCCCATTATCATGGTAGTTTAGATATTTAGCATTTTTTTGCTCCCCGAGTCTCAAGCATGAGGGTGCGATTATAGCACCATTATTTGTTATACTGCCATCTGCGCCGGGGACATAATCAGGGCATCGAGTGGCTGAGCTATCATAATATGATTGGCTTGGTTGCTGAGAATAAGAGCTAATTTGCACCGGTGGGCGAATATTTGTATTTCTCGGTCCGGGCACATAGCTAGCCCCCACGCTCCCATAGACAAAGAGTTTGTCCCCTATCTTTTTGCCCCCTAGTATGCTTAAGCCCCCGCCTTGCAAGCCTAGCGCCTCTGCGCTTGAGCCTTTGGCTATCACTTCTAGGTAGTCTTTGTCTGGTTTTTTGGTGCTGATATTTATCACGCCTCCGCGGCTGCCGCTGCCATACACCACGCTTGAGCCACCGGGTAAAACTTCGATAGATTCTACATCTTCTAGGTTTATGTTATTAAACGCAGCAACCCCGCTAATGGTATCAAGGCTATTGATAGGCACGCCATTGACGAGGACTTTTACCGCGCGATTGGCGTCTTTACCCTGCCCTCTTAAGTCGATATTACGCCCAAAGCCTGTATCTACGAAGTTGATAAAAGGCTGATGCTCTAGGGCTTGCTCTAGATTCTGATAGCCTTTGTTTTGAATCTGCTCTTTGGTGATGACGATGATATTTTTACTCATATCAGAATCTATATCGCCACTTTGCGCGGTGGCAGTGGCGGTGACTTTGTCTAGCAGTCTGGATTCTGTCGGATCTTGGAGGTCTTGGAAGTTTTGGGAATCTCTAGTGTCGCTTGGGGCTTGGGCGGATTCTGCGCTTGGCGTGGTTTGGGTGCTTTGCGTGGTTTGAGAATCTTGGTAGGCTGGTGGCGGGGTGGCTGGTATGTTTGAGGCAGAATCTGCGCTTGGCGTGGATGGGGCGGCTAGCGCGTCTGATGTGCTTTGTGTGTCTGATGTGCCTTGTGTGTTTGGCGCAGGGGCAGCATCTGCTAGTCTGATGTATCGCTGGGATTTGGTATCGCTTGGGGCTTGGGCTACTTGTCTGAAGCTGGCATTTCTCTGGCTATTTAGTTGTGTATCTTTGGGGGGGGGGGGCAAACATATCAGCAGAATCTAGCGCGAAGCTAGTGGATGCTGCGTGCGCTGTGGCGTGGCTCGCGACAAAAGCAAGCGATATAGCAGATGCTAGCAGAAGCGATTTGCCAAAGCTGGCAGATGAGGCGGTGGCGCGCGGCGTGGCTGGTGTGGATTCTGGTATTTGCGCGGCTGATGCAGATTCTAGCATCTGCGCGGCTGGCGCGGTGTGTCTGGCGCTGGTGTGTGGCGTAGAGATAGTGAAGCGAGGCATGAGTGTCCTTTGTGGGAATTGTTTTAGGATTCTTATCTATAGACCTTTGATATAAAAGCAGAATTATTATCATATTTTACTTAAAGATTTATAAAGAATAATGCAATCTATAAGCAGAATATAAAAAGGCTATACTGACTTTTGCTGTTAGGTTTTTGTGTCTGTCGTGTATTTTGTCATTGGTGTGGATTGGGCGGATTGGGTGGATTGCTTTGCGTTGCTAGGGTAAGTCTCGCGATGGCAAAATGGATTTGCACCTTGCAGGGATTTTACGCCTTACCATGATAATTTTGCATGCCACCCTTGACAGATAGCTACTATCATGCTTTATAATTGCACTTTTCAAACTTCTAAAATAAAGGCGACAATATGAAAATTTCCAAACTATCAGGTGCTAAACTAGGCGCATGCGCCGCTAGTGCGCTGCTAGCTAGCAATGTAGCCCTAGCCAGCGATACCGCCAGCACCGCGATGCAGCGCGTGATAAAACAAGAGCAGATGAAGGTCATGAAGGGTGATAGCGCGATTTTTAGCGGCGATGTGAAGGTGACGCTGCTTTTTGGTGAGAGCGAAAATCGCAATGCCGGCGGGGGTTTGGTGGAGTTTAGCCCCAAGGCTAGGAGCGCGTGGCACACACATCCAGCGGGGCAGACGCTCATCGTGGTGGAGGGCGAGATATACACTGGCACCGAGGATGGCATCACGCAGATAGCCAAAAAAGGCGAGGTCATCGAGTGCCCGGCTAATGTGAAGCATTGGCATGGCGCGGGCGAGAAGCAAAAGGGCGCGCATATCGCGCTAACTGGCAGCAAAGAAGGCAAAAATGTCATCTGGCTAGAAAAGCTAAGTGATGCAGAATACCAAAAAGCGATAAAAAGCGCGAAGTAGCCAGATAGAATCAGGCAAAAGGGCGGATTTGGCGACGCTGGCGATAGCGATAAGAGCGACCTAACAAGCGCAAAAAGTTAAAAATTTATCGCTATTAATGGGCGTTAGGCATTGCGCTTTATAATATGATTTGATTTTAACGCAAAGGAGCAAAATGGCAGATTCTAAACGCAGAGAGTTTATAAAGACAAGCGCGAAAATGGGCGCGCTGGCGCTTGGCGCAGGGCTTGCAAGTGCGAGCTTGCTAAATGCGGAATCTGGAGTGGATTCTAAAGATTCTAAAAACTCCAAAACAGAATCTAAGGCAGAATCCAAAACGAATTCTAAAATCGCGCAAAATAGCGCAAACAATACCAAAACCACAAAAGGAGCAAAAATGAAATACATCACTTTAAATAATGGCGTGAAAATGCCAATGCTGGGTTTTGGAACTTTCCAAATCACAGATCTAAAAGAAGCGTAAAGATGCACGGAGGATGCGCTAAGCGTGGGCTATCGCAGTTTTGACACAGCGCAGGCGTATTACAACGAAGAAGCTTTGGGCGCTGGGTTTAAAGCAAGCGGGATAAAGCGCGAGGAGCTTTTCATCACTACAAAGCTTTGGATAAGCCATGCGAATGAAAAAGATGCGCTAAAAGCCTTTGATGCTTCGATGAAAAAGCTAAGGCTTGATTATCTTGACCTGTATCTCATCCACCAGCCTTATAATGATGTCTATGGCGCGTGGCGCGCGATGAGTAAGCTCTACAAAGAAGGCAGGATAAAGGCGATTGGCGTGAGTAACTTTTTGCCAGATCGCCTCGTGGATTTTTGTCTAAATAATGAGATAAAACCAGCGGTAAATCAGATCGAATGCAATCCGCTGCATCAAAGGGCGGATTTTCAAAAGCTGATGGGCGAATATGGCGTGGCAGTGGAGTCGTGGGCGAGCTTTGGCGAGGGCAAAGAAAATATGTTTGAGAATCCTACTTTAATGAAAATTGCCAAAAAGCATAATAAAAGCGTGGCACAAGTGATTTTGAACTGGCTTATCGGGCGTGATATTATCGTCATCCCCAAAACGACGCGAAAAGAGCGCATGGTGGAGAATTTTGATGTGTTTGATTTCGAGCTAGATTCTGATGATAAGGCGCAGATTACGGGACTTGAAAAGGGTGAAAGCTTATTTTTGGACCACCGCGACCCAGAAAAAGTCAAATGGCTAATCGAGCTGCATAAAGGGAAAATATAGGACGCACGCCAGCGCGCAGAATCTTTGGACAACAGGGCGGCAAGGCGGCGCACGCCAAATCGCAGACATCGGGGCGGCAAAGTGGCATGAACTATGGATGACAGGGCAGCGCACCAAATCGCAGACAACGCGCCATGCTACATCGACAAGCCACGCGCAAATCTCTAGCGCGCAGCGCCAGATAGCAGAATCTAGATTTTGGATTTTACAAATAATTTGGCATCTATGAGCCGTCATTGCGAGGCTTGCGCTAGCAAGGCGAAGCAATCCATTAAAACCACAAAGATTTAGATTCTGCCATAAAATAGAGAATCCATATTTTTTCTTTAAGATAGATTGCTTCGTCGCTTTACTCCTCGCAATGACGATTTGTTGCCGTTTGCGTTTTTTGTCATTACTAAAGAAGCTTGCGCTTTGCGAGGCTTGTGACAGCAAGGCGAAGCAATCTATAAAAGTTTGGCGACCAAAAAGCTAGAATCTAAATAGTGCAAAATCTAGCAAAATTGGATTTTGCTATAAATCTAGGATTCAAAATAACGCTTTGTTTTTATGGATTGCTTCGTCGCTTTGCTCCTCGCAATGACAACCCCCAAGCGTCATTGCGAGCAACGCAGTTGCGAAGCAATCCAAAAAATAATGCAGTGTGTGGCACGCACCTTCTAGCGTTGTCAGGGTTTGGGTCGCAGGGGGAAGGGGAGCGACTTCGTCAAAGCACAAGCTTCTTTAGAAAACAAGCCAAAGGCGCAGTTTCTTCAGCAAAGCGTGTGCTTCTTTAGCAATCCATTTAAGCCACATTGACCAGATAGCGACAATTTTCTTTCTGTCATTACGAGGCTTGTGACAGCAAGGCGAAGCAATCTATAAAAATACCAAACGGATTGAAAATCTGCGCAGATTAGATAGATTGCTTCGTCGCTTCGCGCCTCGCAATGACGATTTGTTGCTGTAAAAAGGAAGCAAATGAGATTTTTTATTTTATTTTGGCTGATTATTTCGGCGGTAAAAGGAGAAAATATGGTGATAGCCTTGAGTTTTGGTGATGAAAAAATGGGCGCTGAAAAGATACTAGTGGAGCTAGATTCTAGTGCGAGTGCGCGCGATTTTGCAGCACTTTTACCACTAGAAGTGGAGGTGAGTGATTATGTCGGCAAAGAAAAGATATTTTCCCTGCCAAAAAGACTAAAAACAGGCGCAAATGATGGCGCTGGATATGACCCGCAAATCGGGGATTTATTTTATTTCAGCCCTTGGGGGAATGTCGGGATTTTCTATGAAAAACAGCCGCCTTACAATGGACTCATACGGCTTGGAATCCTAAAAGACAGCAAAAATGCGCTTGCCAAACTAAAAGCCAAAAAGCAAAATTTTGTGATAAAAATCGAAGCGGTAAAGTAGAGGCAAATCACAAAGCAATCTAAACGCATAAAAATAAATAATAAATACCGCCAAAGTTTGCTTAAAATATTTATGCTATTTAAAAAATGCTTGTATAATGCCGCTTTTCTAATGCCTTCTGGCGCTTTCTAATGCTTTCTAGCGTAGAATCCGCCAGAATCCACAAATCACTTAGGAGCATTCATGCCTATAAAATATTTGAAAAACACTGCGATACTGCTAGCTTTTGTATTTATATTTTTGGGCTGTGGAAATCAAAGCGAAAATCAGCAAGGCAATACAAAAAATCAAGGAGTCAATATGCAAAATCCACCCGTGCAATACATAACGCTAAGCGGCAAAATAGGTGAGATGCAAAATCATCATGGCTATAATGGCGCGGTGATTATCAATGATAATATTATCAAAATTTCGGGGCAAGGCGGCTGGAATAGGGAGTTTGACTTCCCACATGAAAAGCTAGAAGATGAGATAAATCAAGCGTTTGAAAATGTCGCGTTTGTGCTAGAATCTGCGGGGAGCGATTGGAGCAGGGTTTATAGCGTGACGACATATTTTACAGGAAAAATCACTGAAGAAATCAATCAAACAATGGCAAAGCAGTTTAAATCAAGGTGCAAAAATCTGCCTATCTGGACGAGCGTGCAAGTCGCTGGGCTGGGTGATGCTAGGATGCGTGTCGAGGTGGTCGTCGAGGCGTATAAATAAAAGCGGATAAAAAGCAAAATAAATAAAATCAAAGCGGTTTTGTAAATAAAATATTTTTATTTTGATTATGTTTTTGTGTCTTTATCGTTTGGATTTATTGGTTTTGCTTGGATTATGGGCGATTTTGCGGCCGTGAAAGATTCTAAAATGACTTAAAACTAAAGCTAGAGATTTAAGATTTTGCAAAAATCGCAGCTCGCTAGCCCTAGGCTTGCGCCCAAAGCCAGCGCGTGCGCTATAGTCGAGACTCGTAGCGTCGCAACATATAAAGTCGTTTTAGCATTTTTTTCTTGGCGTTTATCTTTTGTTTTTTGCGCTTTTCTGTCTTGCTTTCAAAAAACCTGCGCGCTCTGCACTCGGTCACTACCAAGTTGCGATCGGTTTGCTTTTTGAATTTGCGATACGCTTCGTCGAAAGATTCGCCTTCTCTGACTTTTATGCCGGGCATCTACATCACCTACTTTCTTGGAATTTGGCCTTTTTGACAAAGGCGAGCGATATTTTAGCCAAAAAAGCATAAAATTTAAATTAAGTTTAAAAGATTTGTCGCTATAATGCGCGCTTATCTTTTGATTTGCCCGCGTGAATTTATGTGAATCTATGTAGATTTATGCGGATTTGCGTAAGATTTGTGAGTTTGTCAGTCTCTGTGCGACATCTCGCTAAATTTTCGTCGCTAGATTCTGGCTAGTTTCACTTTTTAGATTCTAGTTTGCTAGATTCTGGTTTGGCAGATTACTTTTGTGCTCGTAGCTCAGCTGAATAGAGCAACAGGTTGCGGTCCTGTAGGTCGGGGGTTTGAATCCCTCCGAGCACGCCATTTTGCGCTTATCGCCTATATATTTTGTCAAAAGTTTCCACTATAATCCCAATTTGTAACAATACAAACAACTCGCCATACAATAATAGCTCAAGGACTCGCATGCCACAACCCATTGCTACCACCAACATAATCACCCCCCCCCCCCCCCCCCCCCAACCAAAAAAGACCCCTCATTCCCTCCAACTAAAACTTCTAAAAGTATTCTTTAAAATGTTTAGGTTCTGTTTCTTTTACACACCTCCCAGCCCACGAGACGCACAGGATACTCGTAATCCTCCTTCTTCTGTAAAAAAAAAAAAACACACAAACACCATACCAACACCCCTACTACTCGTTT
>NZ_MLQN01000036.1 GCF_001854545.1 Helicobacter sp. CLO-3 | reverse complement strand
CGCAAAAAGCAAATAGCATAAATAATAAAATATATTTTTTCATTTATATCAGCTCCCAAATAATTTCACAGCGATAAGCATTTGCCCGCCACATTATACCGCAAAATATCCATGAACACACCTAAGCCAATTCCGCATTATCTTTTATCTTGTTTATTTGCTCTTTATTTGCCATTTTTCCTCTTTTTTTCAAAAATATAACACATCTCAACATCTCCACTTATATAAAATCCAGTTCCTTCATCGCCAGCTAAATAAGGGCGGTAATTTGCCCACATAACAAGAAGTTTTAGATGGCTAAAACTATCTCGTGTAGCAATTTTATCTTTTCCAAAAATCATCAATGCCGAAATATATATTCTGCCTTTCTGCTTTTCAAGCTTATACACATAGTTTTCTCGACTATAACCAAGAGATAGGTTATCTTGTATATAATCCCAATCTATTTTATCTAAACTTGTATCAAACAAAGCCAAGACTTTATTATAATATTCCTCAGAATGTGTATCTCCTTGATAATTCGTTGGGTATAGCTCACATATTTTCTTAAATTTATGATAACTAGGTTGCAAGCCATAAGGCACAAACCAGCCCCAGCCAAAGAAATATACAAAGAGAATCACAAAAAGAACTATGATAAGAATGGGCTTTTGGATAATATAATAAATTATTTTGCCAACAACATATATTCCCACAAAAAATATCACCACATAAAGCAAAGCCTCTAGCATATGAGCTCCTCAAATAAACCGACAGAAAATCCTTTTTCTGTGTTTGGCTGATGGATAAGCAAATCATACTTTTTAAAGAATCTTTTTGCTTGGTTGGGGGTGAAGTCGCCATCTAGAGTGCCTATGATGATTTGTTTTGTGCTCTGTCCCAGTTGGATTGTTTGCGCCACTCCATAATCTTTATATTCTATGTTGAGGATGTCAACAAGAGCAATAGTTTCATTTTTTCTTGTTGGGCTATCTTCATGAAAACTTTTATTTGTAAAGTGAAAATACCCATAAGCTGCCCAAGCCAATTCTGCGTTATTTTTTAGTTTGTTAATTTGTTTTTTTGTTAGTCATTTTCTATCCTTTAAATATCTTATTTAATCAGAGTCAATATCTGAACAACCTAACTTTTTGGCAATAAGTCTAGCCTCCATATTTCCCTCATTCGCCAACTTAAGAGTTTTTCTGCCGGTGTTCCATATGGGTATTATTTTTGCCACATTTATATTATTTTTTGCAAAATCTTTTTGATTAGCAAAAAATAATATATCTACCCTAATCATTCCATGTATATTGTATCTTTGCAATTCAAGCATATATTTATTTTTATATTTTTTATAAAAAAATCCTGTAGGCTCTAAAATTTTCGTATTTTTATTCAACTCATCCCAATCCAAACTATCTAAATCTGTATCAAAGTAACTTAAAAACTTATTGTATTTATTTTCATCATTTGGTAATTTATTTAACTTGCACATTTTCTTAAATTTATGATAACTAGGCTGCAAATTATAAGGCACAAACCAACCCCAGCCAGAGCACCCACCAAACAAAAGCACAAGCGGGGCTATAGCGACAAAAAGCCTAAGGATTTTGAGGGATTTGAGGACTTTAAGCGTTTTTGGTGATTTAGGCGATTTGAAAAAATTAAGAGATGTGTGTTTTCCTGCCATTTTGTGTTTCCTTCGCTAGAATAAGGTGGCAGAAAATCCAGATTCTGTGTTTGGCTGGTGAATAAGCAAATCATACTTTTCAAAAAATCTTTTTGCTTGATTGGGGGCGAAGTCGCCGCCTAGAAATTCATCATTTGTTACTTTGCCTGTTTTTTTATCTCGGTAGCATTGATAATCTATATTCAGTATGTCGGCGAGGGTGATGGGTTTGTCAAGGACTTTTAAATGTCCAAGGGTTCTTGCTAGTTTGTCTAACTTTTTGTCTAATTCTTTTCTTCCTCTTTTATATTCTATGATTTTTTGTCTATCTTGTTCTGCGCCTTTTATCCTGTCAAAATACCCATACGCCGCCCAAGCAAGCTCAGCATTATCTTTTATCTTATTTATCTGCTCTTTAGTCGTCATCTTTAAATTTCTTTGTCTGAAAGTATTCGTCATCTCTTACTATGCCTATGCCACAATAAAAGCCAGTACACGGTTTCATTACAAAGTAATTTCTATTATTATACCATATAATTCCCCATGTTAACCATCGAATATCTTCTCTTTTTGGTTTTTTGTGTTCTTTAGTTGGGAAAAAATCAATATCAAGATGTATTGTAATACGATTATTGTATTCTTTAGTTAAAAAATAGCTCTTAAATATAATGCCTTTCTCGTCTTGGTATATTCTAGGCTCCACCAGAAAAAGCTCATCCAAATTTTTATATCCAAAATAAGAAAGCATGGTGTTATAAGTTTCCTCTTTTTCTGGACGATAGTCATATCCCCGATAATCTTGAATATCAGCTAATTTTTGTGCTTTCCAATAGCTCGGCTGAACTGCATAAGGCACAAACCAGCCCGAACCAATACACCCACCAAACAAAAACACAAGAGGGGTTATAGCGACAAAAAGCCTAAGGGATTTGAGAAGTTTAAGTGTTGTTGGCGATTTGAATATTTTAAGCGACTTGAGCGATTTGAAAAAATTAAGAGTTTTACATCTTCCTATCATTTTGCATTTGCCTTATTTCATAGATTTAATTCCGCATTATTGCATAAAATTATCAAGATTTATTTCTTTTGTGGCATCCTTATTTTGCAGACGATGCTTTATCAGAATCCACTTTTTCTGCGCTGTTTAAAAGCTTCGATGATTTGCAAGCAAATTTGCGATATACGCAATACTTACGCAATGCTAGCGAGCCTTGTTGCGCTAGAATCTAGCGCTTTTTGAGTAGCTCTTTTGCCTCATCAGCGCTTAGATTTTTTATCGCTTCATAGCTGCCAAGCAGCGCTAGTAGGCGCTTTATCTGCCCTTCGCTTATGCCGCGCGCTCGTATATCAGCGTGCGCTAGCATGGATTTTTGTTTTTTGTTGCGATGATAGGTTATCGCGTATCGATGCACTTCATCGCGCAATTTTTGCAAAAACTGCAATCGCCTATCATTTGGGCTAAGGCGCAAAATCTCGACATTTGCGCGAAAATCGCTAGAATCCAAATCGCTAGAATCCGCTTTTTTGGATTCTGGCTCAAAATCCGCACCAAAATCCCGCGCGCTAGATTCTGCCAAATCCGCGCCAAAATCTACCTTTTTGGATTCTGCTTCAA
This sequence comes from Helicobacter sp. CLO-3, assembly GCF_001854545.1. Lineage (GTDB taxonomy): Bacteria > Campylobacterota > Campylobacteria > Campylobacterales > Helicobacteraceae > Helicobacter_B. The sequence continues at coordinate 15,277 of NZ_MLQN01000036.1, read as the reverse complement.
AACTAGCATCAGAATCCAGCACGCCAGAATCTAAAACGCTAGAATCCACATCACCAGCCCCGCGATAGACATATATTTTATCATGCGCGCTGCCTTTGGCGCGGTTGGCGCGCATTTGGCTAGCATTTACTGCGCGGCTTATTTTTGGATCGCGCTTTTCCAAATAGTGCCCCTCGTTTAAATAACGCCCCCCATTCAAATCGCGCTCCTCTTTTAAATAGCGTTTTTCTTTGGCGATGCCGATGATGCCGATATTATCCGCATTTACGCCGCTAGATTCTAGTATCTCGCGCGCTAGCATCACCTGCGCTTTGCCACCATCGATGAGCCACATATCCGGCGGCGGATTCTCCTCAAAGCTAAGCGCGCGGCGCGTCAGCATCTCGCGCATTTGGCTGTATTCATCGCTTCCTTGCAGTTTGTAGCGCCGATATTTATCTTTGACAAACGCGCCATTTTCATACGCCACCATACCACCCACGCAGTCACTCCCTCCATGATGACTCGTGTCAAACACCTCTATACTCAAAGGCGCGCTAGGCAGACTCAAAAGCTCTTGGAGTTGCGATAAAATCGCGTATTCATCGGCGTTTTCTTGCGTGCTTTTTTGCAAAATCTCTTGCGCGTTTTTGCATGCTAGCTCTAGCAGACGCGCGCGCGCACCGCGCTTTGGCGAAAGGATGGGGATTTTCCTGCCCTGCGTGCTAGCTAGAAATGCTAGCAACATCTCCAAATCCTCCTCGCCAAACTCCTCCACACTAGGCAGCAAAATCGCCTCCGGAAGCAGCGGCAGGCGGGTAGAATAGCGGTTTAGAATCGCTTGCGTATAGACTTCGCTAGCCCTTGAGTGCTCGTATCCCACCATTTCATTGGTAAATGATACGATTTTGCCCTCGCGCACAAAAAGCCACAAAAGCACGCCTAGCTTTTGTTTGCGCGCTGGTGTTTGTGTTTGTGTTTGTGTTTGTGTTTGTGTTTGTGTTTGTGTTTGGCGGGCGGCTGGCGTGCTAGAATCTAAAGCAACTTTTGCGCTAGTATCCAAACTAGAATCCGCTTTTTTAGATTCTGCTTTTTTAGATTCTGGCGCATCTGCCACATTTTGCACCTTTGGCGCGCTTAAAGCATTTTGCATATTTGGCGCATCTGCCACATACCCCGCGCCAGAATCAAGCACCACACCAGAATCCAGCGCATAAAAATACACCACATCAAGATTGGTATCTTTTGCCAAATCGATAGTCGATAGGCTTTGCAGATTGGCAAGCTTTTTTAGCCTATCGCGATAAGTTGCTGCTTCTTCAAAGCGCATAGATTCTGCAAGCTGCAGCATTTTATCCTCTAGCAGCGCATAAAGCTTGCTAGGCGTTTTTAGCGAGTTTATCGCGCTATCGATGATTTGGCGGTATTCTTGCTTATTTACGCGGTTTTCACAAGGGGCGAGACAGCGGCGTATCTGATAAAATAGGCATGCCTTTTTTTGCGCCACACAGCTGGGCGCGCGCTGGACTAGCGGGAATAACTCCAGCAGAGAATCCACTATCTCGCGCGCACCGCTAGGATATGGACCAAAATATATGACGCTGTTTTTGGCGGGCGCGGTGGAGGCGGTGGCAAGCGTTGTGGCTGTGGTGGCTGTGGTGGCTGTGGTGGCTGTGTTCTCGGCGGTGGTTGCGCTTTTTTTGGTGTTTTTGGCAGAATCTATTTTTGCATTTTTCACAGAATCTTTATCGCCATTTTCTAGCGCATCTTTCGTGCTTCGCGTGATAAAAGGCACCGGAAAATCCAGCCCTAAATCAAACGCGATATATGGATAAGTCTTATCATCGCGCAAAAGCACATTGTATTTGGGCTTCATCTGCTTGATGAGCGAGTTTTCAAGTATCAGCGCATCTTGTTCAGAATCCACCACCACAAGCGCGATTTTGGCGATTTGGCGCACCATGATAGCGATGCGCTGGCTGGTTTGCGGGCTAGGGATGGGCGCGCGCGCAAGCTTGGTCTGCGTCAGCGCAAAATAGCTTCGCACGCGGTTTTTGAGACTCTTTGCCTTGCCGACATACAAAAGCCTAGAATTTTTGTCATAGTATTGATAGATTCCGGGTTTATCGGGGAGGCTTGAAAGATCCTCGATAAGTGTCTGCATCGCGGTTTCAAAGTCGCTTAGCGGCGGATTTTGCGATGAGTTTGGCGCTAAATTCTGCGCAGAATCGCCGCTTTTTAAATCCTTTTGCACTAAATCATCTCCAAAATCTCGATAATCTGCCTTATCACATAGCGCGCCTGCTTTTTGCTTATCGTAAATGGCGGCATGAAGTATATGGTGCTGCCAAGCGGGCGCAGCAAAACACCGCGCTTGAGTGCCTGCTCGAAGATAAAAAGTCCTAGTCGTTTTTGGGGTGCTTTTTTGGGCGATTTTGGCGATGATTTTTGTGGTGATTTTTGGCGCGTGGTTTGCGCGGTGGCGGACTCTAGCCCGCCTTTTTGCGCGCCAGAATCTAGTTTTGCGGATTTTGGCGCACGAGAATCTAAATTAGCAGAATCTATTTTTGCAGATTCCAGCACTCCAAAATCTAGCTCTTTAGATTCTAGCGCTTCAGAATCTAGCTCGCCTCTATGCCCGATTATTTCTCTATTAGTGATATTTTCACCCACAATATCTAGCGCGAAAATCATCCCACAATGCCGAATATTACGCACTTTATGCGCGATGCTTTTGATGTTTGCGATGCTACACCATTGCGCCGCGATAGATTCTGCAAGCTTAGCGTTGCGCGCGATGATGTCCTCTTTTTCAAAAATATCTAGCACCGCGTTTGCCGCGCTACACGCCAGCGCGTTGCCCGTGTAGCTGTGCGAGTGCAAAAACGCCCTGCCCGCCTCATAAGGCGCATAAAACGCGCTGTAAATCTCTTGGCTTGTGATGACGACGCTTAGGGGCATGTAGCCGCCGGTGATGCCTTTTGAAAGGCATAGGAAATCCGGCGTCACGCCGCAAGATTCTAGCGCAAACATACTGCCTGTGCGCCCAAACCCCACCGCAATCTCATCAAAAATGATATGTATCCCTCTCTTCGCGCACATCTCGCACGCACGCTTTATGAAACCGCGCGGATACATATTCATCTCGCCCGCACACTGCACGAGCGGCTCTAGGATAAAAGCGCAAATCTCATCGCCATGCGCTTGCAGGATGGATTCTAGCGCGTCTAGCTCTTTTTGAAAATACGCGCTAGAATCTAGATTTGCCGGCGTGAAGGTGGTTTGCATGGCGTGTGGCGCGCTTTTAGATTCTCGCGCGCTGGTGATATTGTAGCTTTTTGGCACGGGCGTGGTGATGCATTCTAGCAATAGTGGCTCATAAGTCTTTTTGTAAAGCTCCACATCGCCCACGCTTAGCGCGCCGAGCGTCTCGCCATGATAGGCGTTTTCTAGTGCCAAAAATTTGGTGCGCTTTTTGCGCAGCGCTTGTTTTGGCGCGCTTTTTTTCAAGCTAGATTCTGCCTGCAAATCAGAATCTTGCAAATCAAAATCCCGCAAATCAAAATCCCGCAGGCTATGATAATGAAAGCTCATTTTTAGCGCGACCTCTATCGCTGAAGAGCCATTATCCGCGTAGAAACATTTCTCTAGCTTTGGGGGCAATTTCTCACAAAGCCGCGTAGAAAGGCGGATGATAGGCTCATGCGTAAAGCCCGCCAGCAGCACATGCTCTAGGTTTGAAAGCTGCTTAGTGATAGCCTTGTTTATGCGCTTGTTGCCATGCCCAAAAAGATTCACCCACCAGCTGCTAATCCCATCGATATAGCTATTTCCATCAAAATCATACAGATACACGCCCTTCGCGCGCGCGATGGGAATGAGCGCTAGATCCTCATGCTCTTGCATCTGCGTGCAAGGATGCCAGATGTGCGCTAAATCAAGCGCGGATAATGCGCGGTTTGTTTTGGGCATTTTGGTGGCTTTGTCACGACTTTTTGGCTTTTTGGTGGTTTTGTCGTGGCTTTTTGGCGCGCTTAGATTCTGTGATTTTTGTCGCGATTTTTTGTCGCGCTTAGATTCTAGCAATTTTGTCACGGTTTTGGCTTGGTTTTTTTTCATTTTGTGGCGTCCTTTGTGCGTTCGGGCGTTTTTATTTTTGGATTTGGCATTTTTAGATTCTGCTTTTTAAAATTTTAGCATAAGCAGCTTTTGGCTATGCTTTTGCTTTTGTCAATTTGATGATTTTAGCTATTAAGGAAAGCGCCAAATGCCCCGCGCAAACGATAAAAACGACACTATAAATAACACCACCAACCACACCGCGCAAGCCGAAAACGACGCGCGCGCGATTCTGACAAAGCTAGCAAAAGAGCAGAATCTGCGCGAGATAAAAGACGTCAAGCATAGCGGAATCTATATCTATAGAGGCGGGCAGAAACTACTAAATTTTGCGAGTAATGATTATCTAGGTATCGCTTGCGATGATGTGCAAAATTGCGCGCAAAATGATATTTCTAGCGGCGCAAACAATCGCGACAAAAACCGCGACAAAGCCAGCACTACCACCAATACCACCGCGCGCGCCAGCACCACCACAAGATTTCTAGATTTCGCTAGGCAAAATCTGCCCGCCGATGCGCTGCGCTTTGGCAGCTCATCTTCTAGGCTATTAAGCGGTGGATTTGAGATAAATAGCATGTTTGAGGCGTTTTTACAAAGCCTCTACGCCCCGCAAAAAGCGCTACTTTTCAACAGCGGCTACCATCTAAACATCTCTTGCATCGCCGCACTTAGCGAGCTAGAATCTAGCCTTTTTTTGGCCGATGAATACATACACGCAAGCATCATCGATGGTTTGCGCCTGTGCCGCGCTAGATTCCGCCGATTTAGGCACAATGACATGGGCGAGCTGCGCGCTCTGCTAGAATCCAACCACGCGCAATATAGGCATATTTTCATCCTTAGCGAGGGGATTTTCAGCATGGAGGGCGATTTCGCCCCGCTAAAATCGCTCATCGCGCTAAAGCACACCTACAAAAACGCCTATCTCTACCTCGATGAAGCGCATAGCATAGGCGTGTGTGGCGAGCAGGGGCTGGGGCTGGCGCACGCACTTGGTGTAAGTGGCGAGGTGGATTTTCTGGTGCTCGCGTTTGGCAAGGCTATCGCATCGGTTGGGGCTTGTATGATTTGCAGTGCGGATTTTCGCGAGTTTTTTGTCAATCGTGCGCGCGCGCTTATCTATTCTACCGCGATTGCGCCGATAAATGTGGCGTTTAGCTACTTCTCTTTTAAAGAAATGATAAAAATGCAAGCGCGAAGGCAAAAGCTAGCAAGCCTAAGTGCGTATATGCGCGAGAATCTAGGGGCGAAGGCTAGGGAAATGGGGCTGGAGTTTGGAAGCGCTTTGGATTCTGGGGATTTGGATTCTGGGGATTCTTTGGCTGGCGCGAGTTTGGATTCTGAAAATTTAGATTCTGCAAATTTGGATTCTGGTGCAGAATCTAAAAAGGTGGGGTCTAAAAAGGTGGATTCTGGCGCGGTTTTGGGCGCGCTGCAAATCATCTCTTTGGTGCTAGGAAGCAACGAGCGCGCGCTTAGCGTGGCAAAAAAGCTAGAATCTAGCGGATTTTTCGCCCCTGCGATAAAAGCGCCCAGCGTGCCAGCAAACACCGCGAGAATCCGCTTCTGCCTAAATGCTGGCATGGAAAAAGGCATGATAGATGCCCTATGCGAGGCGCTATGAAGCTGGCGTTTATCACGAAGCGCGGCGAGTGCGTGCTGGATCTATCGCAAATCGCGCCAAGTGTAGCTGGTGTAGCTAGCGCAGATAGCATAAATCACGCGGCTGGCGCGGCTGGCGCAAATAGCGCGCAAGATCTGCTAGAGGCGCAAATATTGCAATGCGCGCGAGAATCTGGCATTTTAAGCGCAAAAAATCTGATTCTATTTTTTGGTGGGTTTGGCAGTAGTCCGACTATGTTTTCGCATCTTTTAGCGCAAAATGGGGATTTTGGCGGAGATTGCAGCGGGGATGCCAGCAAAGGTTTTGGCGAGGATTTTGGCAAAGATTTTGGTGTCATAATGTGCTATGAATATGATGATATAAATATGCTGTGTGCGCCACCAAGCGCGTCAAATATCACGCTTGCTGGCGCGCTAGAATCTGCTTTGGCGTGCATTTTTGGCGCTTTTGGCGCGCGTGAAAAATCGGATTCTAGTGGCGTTTTACGCGCGGATTCTCAAGCTTGCAAAATAGATTCTTGCGTGCTTGTTGGCTTTTCTATGGGTGTCTGCGTGGGCGCGAAAATCTTAGCGCAAAGCCCGAGCCTAACCGCGCGCATAAGCAAAGCTATCGCGATAAATGGCAGCAATGCCGGCATACACGATACTTTTGGTATCAAAGCTAGGATTTTCGCGCGCACTGCCAAGCATTTAGACATCAAGGCATTTGCCAGCGCGCTTTTTGGCGAGAATCTAGCAGAATCTAAAAAAGCAGAATCCACGCCAGAACCCAAAAATGCGGATTCTGAAAATATAGATTCTGGCGCACAAATAGCAAAACTAGCGCAAAAGTTTAGGCTAGATTCTGACACCAGTGCGCTAAAAAAAGAGCTTTTGTGTTTGCAAGAGTTTTGCGCGAGCGAGCAAAATCTGACATTTGCCTATGATGTCGTTATCATCTCGCGCCAAGATAAAATTTTCCCTCCGCAGGCAAATAGCGCGTTTTTCGCGCAAACGAGCACCGCGATACATTATATAGACGCGCCGCATTTTGCGTTTAGTCATTTCAAAAGCTGGGGCGAGATATGCGCGATGTAGATTCTAGTCGCATGGATTCTAGCAAAGTGGATTCCGGTAAGGCGGATTTTAGGCGTGTGGATTCTAGTGCGCCAAGCGCAAACGCCATCAAAAGCAGCTTTTGGCATGCCAAAGAGAGCTACAAGGATGCTGCGATAGTCCAAGCAATGATGCGCGAGAATCTGCTAAAGCTGCTAAAAGTGCATATCAAGCGCGATGCGTTTGCGCGCGTGTTTGAGTTTGGCGCGGGGAGTGGCGATTTTAGCGAGGCGCTGCAAGCGGCGATCTGCTATCAAGAGTTTGTCTGTAATGATATAAATAACCATACAGAGGCGCTTTTGGCGCGGCTAGATTCTGGTGCGCGCGCAAAAAATAGCATAGAAAATAGCGCAAAAAATCGCGTGGAAATATTTGATATGAATCATTTGGCGCGTCACAAAATAGGCACACAAAAGTTTGATCTCATCGCATCAAATGCGTGCTTACAATGGCTTAATGCGCGCGAGATTTTGCCGACTTTGGCGCGGATGCTAGAGCGTGAAGGCGTGCTTTTGCTAAGCAGCTTTGGCAGGCAGAATCTGCGCGAGGTGCGCGAGATTTTGGGCGTTTCGCTGGAGTATTTGGAGGCGCGCGAGATTGGCGCGATATTGGAAAATCTGGGGCTAGAGATTTGTGCTTTGGAGAGCGAGAAAATAACGCTAGATTTTGGCGATGCGCGCGGGGTGTTTAGACATCTGCGACAAAGCGGGGTAAATGCGTTTGGTATCAACAATGCGCGCGCAAAATCCGCTTCACACGCAAAAACCACTTCACACACAAAATCAACTTTTTGCGCAGAATCTAGCGCGAGTTTGGATGCTGAAAATACTGAAAATTTGGATTCTCGCAAAAATGCAGAATCTAGCTTTTTAGATTCTGCTTTGGATTCTGAAAATTTAGATTCTCGCGCGCGCAAGCCCATCAAAAAGCTCACCAAAAAAACGCTGCTGGAGTATGAAAAGCGCTTTGGCGGGCGCATCACTTATGAGCCTATATATATTCTTGCCAAAAAGCAATCTTAAACTAAAAGCGCGCAAAAAATCCGCACAAAAACACAACGCAGAATCTAAACAAAAATCCACGCAAAAATCCTGTAAAATCCAAGCGCAAAATCCGCCACAAAAAATCCACGCAAAATTTTCATCCAAAACTACCACCAAAAACCCCATTAAATCACCTCCCAAAAAGCAGGCAATAATGCAAATCCGCGCAAATTTTTGCTATTTTTTTGCGCTCATTTATGTTTCGTTTAAAATTGTTTTAAAGTAAGTTTTAAGTGTTTAGCGTTACAATCTCAAGTTTTTATACCTAAACACCCAAACTTGTAAGGAGAGAAGCAATGGCTGAAGTCAAAAGACGCGATTTCTTGGGTATGACACTAGGCGGCGTGACTGCCGTAGGTGCGATAGCCTCGCTAATTGCAATGAAAAAGACTTGGGACCCACTTCCAAGCGTAGTCTCTGCTGGGATTACGACGGTGGATATAGGGGGCATGAAAGAGGGCGATTTTTCGCGCGTAGAGTGGCGCGGAAAGCCTGTGTATATCATCAAAAAGTTTAAAAGCGATAGCTTCAATGCCAAGCGCGATTTTAAAATCGGCGATGATATTTACACGCTTGGCGTGCAAATCTGCACACACCTAGGCTGTATCCCTGCGTATCGCAAAGATGATGAGGAGTTTCTTTGCCCTTGTCATGGCGGTAGATTTACGATTGAGGGGATAAATATCGCTGGCACGCCGCCGCCGCGTCCGTTTGATATTCCGCCATTTAAGCTTGAGGGCACGACTTTGACACTTGGCGTGTCTGGTGCTGAATACGAGCAAATGATGCAAGCATAAGGAGAGAGTATGGCACAGATAAAAAAAGCAGATGGCTTTATCGATTGGCTAGATCAGCGCCTCGCTGTGAAAAGCTTTGTTAAGGTGATGATGACGGAATATTGGATTCCCAAAAACATCAATTGGCTTTGGGCTATGGGCGTCGTGTTGCTCGTCCTTTTTACCCTTTTGGTGGTGAGCGGGCTATTTTTGCTCTCCTATTACAAACCAGATGTAAATCTCGCGTTTTATAGTGTGAATTACACTATTATGCAAGAGGTGGATTATGGGTGGCTATGGCGGCATATACACGCTGTGGCGGCGAGCGTGGTGTTTGTCATCATCTATATCCATATGTTTGTGGCTATTTATTATGGCTCATATAAGCGCGGGCGCGAGATGATATGGATAGGCGGGATGTTGCTATTTGTGACATTTTCTGCTGAAGCGTTTAGCGGATATATGCTTCCATGGGGGCAGATGAGCTTCTGGGCGGCGACTGTTATCACTGATATTTTTAGAAATATCCCATTCATCGGCGAAGCACTTGCAGAGTGGATCCGCGGAAACTACGGCGTATCTGATGCGACATTGACTAGATTTTTCATGCTGCATGTCGTGCTATTGCCAGTAGTCATTATGATGCTTATCGCATTCCACTTCTATTCTCTTAGATTCCCACATGTCAATAACCAAGAGGGCGAAGAGTTTGATTTTGAAGCAGAGGCGAAAAAATACCAAGAAGGCAAAAAAGCAGAATCTAAAGTGATTCCTTTCTGGCCTGTTTTCTTGTCAAAAGATATTTTCATCATCTGTCTATTTATGATGATATTTTTCTTTTTGGTGAGCTATCACTTTGACTTTGCGATGGATCCTATCAACTTCGATCCAGCGGACAACCTAGCCACACCAGCGCACATTTATCCAGAGTGGTATTTCTTGTGGAGCTATGAAGTGCTAAGAGGCTTTTTCTTTAATGTAGGACCTATCAAAGCAGCAGACATCGGGCTTGCGGCATTTGGTATCGCGCAAGTGGCGTTTCTATTTTTGCCATGGCTTGATAGAAGCCAAGTCGTGCGCCCAGCACACAAAAGAAAGGGCTTTGTGATATGGTTTTGGTTGCTTATAGTCGATCTTATCGTGCTAACCATATATGGCAAACTCCCACCGGAAGGGATAAACACATACATAGGCTGTGTGGCTTCTATCTCATTTTTGATTCTAATATTTGTCGCGCTACCGCTTATCGCGATAGTTGAGCGCAAAAAACAAGGAGGTGCGCAATGAGAGAGCTTAAGATTCTAGTCATTGTGGCTGTTGTTGTTGGCGTGATTTATTGGGGTGTGGAGCCGCTAGCACATAGCATCATGCACCCAAAAGTAAGCGGACCAAACTATAACTTCCAAGAATCCGACAAACTCGCGCTAGAGCAGATGAAACAAGCTGTAACCAAAGCGGAAGAGAATCTAAAAGCAGCGCAGGATTCTGGAAACCCAAAAGATATCAACAAAGCCCAAGCAGCGCTTGATAAGCTAAACACAAACATCGCTATGCTTGAAGGATTTTGGAGCGAGATAGATTTCTCCAAAGGTAACGCAGAAGCTGGCAAGAACATCGTGGTAGAGCAATGCACTGCATGCCATAGTATAGATTCTCAAGAGCTAGGGCGCACGGAGCAAAGTGATCTAGAAAAATCTGCTGCTTATGGCGTGACACCTCCAGATCTCTCCAGTATCGCAGCGGTGCTTGATGGCAACTATCTAGCGCATTTTATCAAAAACCCAACCTTTGCTTCTAAGCTATGGGATAAAGATGATTTCAATCATCCGATGCCTCCATATATGCACTTTAGCGAAGAGGAGCTTGCTAGCGTGGTAGTGTATCTACAATCTATCGCGCCAAAAGAGCTAGATAATAAGCAAGTGTTTGAGCAGTCTTGCGCGCGCTGCCATAGTGTAAGCTATGACAAAGTAGCCTCTGTAAGCGATCCAAACGACATCGCGCGCTATCTTGGTAAAAAGGCGCCTGACCTATCAATGATGATTCGCGCAAGAGGTGCGGAGTATCTGGAAAACTTCGTAAATGATCCGCAAAAACTGCTACATGGCACTTCTATGCCTCGCGTGGGTGCTAGCGAGCAAGCAGAAAAACAAATCATTGCCTACCTAGAATCTGTGGGTGATAGCAAAAAAGAAGAGCGAGAAAGCCTAGGTATAAAAATCATCATCTTCTTTGGTATCATGGCTGTCATCGCATATCTATGGAAGCAAAAAATCTGGAGAGATTTGCACTAAAGGCTTTTTCGTAAAATTATACCGTGCCACGCGGTGTAATTTTACATCCAAGAGCGCTTCGCCTTATATTTTGATATTATTTTTGCCATAGTTTTGCATTATATTGAAGCCGCCTTGTATTTTTAATACTTTTATATTGACTGGCACACCATCTCACAACTCAGCATAGTCTTATCAAGAAAATTTAATATAAAATGCCAAGCAAATAAATTTTGAAATATCGAATGCAATTTGAGTTTAATATCCATAAGGCGATTCCTTGTTGGATTCTGACAAGCCTAAAAGTCTGTCAGAATCCACCGCTGCCTCCAAAAAAGCAGCCCAAACATAAAGTCACAAGAAACTATCAAAAAACTATCTAGACAAAGCACCAAAAACCTATTGCCTGCGCCCAAAGGTTATACCATACACTTCATTGCGGATGTCAAAAAGCGGATCTTTTGGCGGATTTACCCCAGCTGGCAGGATGGAGGGCATAAACACCTCTTGATTGCACGCCTCGCCGCTGTATTTTTCCACCTCTAGCGTGCCTACGAGCAGTTCTTCATGCTTGCCTTTCCAAAGCGCCGTGGTGTTGTTTGTCACATCATTTTTGTTGGCAAAAACTAGATATATATCGTATTTGATAGGTGCTTTTTGCGTGCGCGCTTGCAAATCCGCCTTCAAAAAGTCATCACCCATATCCTTTAGCTCCTCTTGCGTAGCGTATTTTACGCCTTCTTGTGGGACAAACTTCCACCTAGCCGCGCGCTCTTTTGGCTTTTTGCCACGATGATCGACAAACCAAAATGTATGCACGCTGTTAAAGTTGGTATTTGCCACGCTTGGCGTGATGCCGATATTTTCCATGTATTTTTCAAAGTTGCGATAAGAATCCACCTCATTAGTAAGCTTGGCGATTTTGGCACTATCTGGCTTGCCATCAGCGCCGGGCAGCTTCATCGCGAAATACCCCCAAAACTCCTGCGGATTTTTGGCGAAATTTATCTCTGGGTTAAACATCACGATTTCCCATAGCCCATTTGCGCCCTGCATTTTTAGCGCCATTCCGCGCATCTTGCTTTTGTCACTCATGCGCGGGTTGCCACCGCCTAGAGAGTAGCGCACTTGCGTGGGGATTTCCGCCTCTTCTAGCATGGCTATGCCTAGATTTTTGCTCACATCTTGTTGTGGGATAAACTTCCCACTCGCGCAAAATCCTTTGGTGTGATTTATCTTTTTGTGCGGGTCTTTGGCGTCGCCATTTAGCGCATAAAACACATTAGCGATCGCTTCTGCGTCGTATTTTTGTGGCACTTGCTCGCTTGCGGCCTTGTCGCTTGCCGCTAGATTTTGACCTAGCAAAGCAGCGCAAATCGTGGCACTTGCTAGAATCTTGCTAGTGATTTTTGAGGATTTTGTTCCCATGTTTTCTCCTTAAGTTGTTGCGATATTGTTGCAAAAGGCTGTGATAAACCTGCAACAAAGGCACAAAATTATAACAAATAATTTTTATCTTTTATAACCAAAGGTGAATTTTTGCAATCCTTGCGACTTGCTGTTTGGTATTTTGGCTAAACAACGCAATGTAGTAAAATTTTACCTCTTGCGCTCTAGAATCTGCAAATTTTGCAAGAAGCAAAGTTATTCACCACCAAAAAGATTGCTTCGCAAACAAGTCTGCTCGCAATGACAATTTACAATTTCTCTCTGGACCACCAAGAAAACACATCTTTTACCATTTTAAATGGATTGCTAAAAACCCTTCACCTTTGGGGGCGTTAGGTTAAAACCTCTGCGCTTTACTAAAAAACTTTACTTTGTGTGTTTATCTATTTTTGAGTGAGCTCACCACTCTTAAGGCTTGGGGCGGAGCAAAACAAGCACAGCGCAGTTTCTTTAGAAAACAAAGCCAAAAACAAATCTATATCCATACTAGCCCCTAAAATCTCTATCTATCCATTTAAACAAAAAGCCGCCAATAACTGCTAACACAAAAGCCACAGCAAGCCCAAAGACTATCTCTATCGCTGACTTTTGCTCTGCAACCATCGCAAGCATTCCCGCAAAAACAATCATAAGCAACCCAAAGGGATAGCTTACAAAAAGAGTCACCAAAACACCAGCTATGAGCGAGGCTACTAACAATAAAGCCACAAGCCCAAGCGGACAATCTATGCTTGCTAAATCACCCATAAATCACCTGCCTTTTCTTGCGCTTGTTTTTGATTTTGCGCTTGCTTTCCTTGCGCTTGTTTCTCTTTAGCCTCCTTTTTTTGGCGACTTCTTTATCCCATCTTTCCATTATCCCTTCTTCATGCCAAAGCGACATGCTAATGCAAAGACATATAAAACCTGCAAAAGCCAAAACGCTGCAGATGTTATCGCCTAAAGCTACGTATTCTGTTTTATAAGTGTCACCAAACACGCACAGGCTAGCTATCAAAAGCACGCCAGCGACACAAAGAAATTTGGTGGAGTTTTCCATTACATTGCCTTTTTTGATTTTGGCGCAGTATAGAATCTAGTGCAGGATAAAAAAAGGGTTAAAATCATCCTTTTTGCTTCTTGTCTTGCATTGTTAGCTTTGGCGTGGTATGATTAGGCTAGATAGTCGAGCTAGGAGTCTATAGCTTGTTAAATCTAGTGTTAGCGGAAAGAGCCTCGCTAGAGCTATCAAAATATTTTCTTTGCTTATCTGATGGGTTTGTTTTGTGATAACTCGTAATAACCCAAAGATTCTTGCCCTTGCCATTAAACCCTTTTGATAATCCTACAAGATAATAATCATCGCCTTTTTTATGCCAAATCGTTTTTATACCATTCTCATCGATTAGCTTGCCGCTCTCTATGATTTCATTTATCCCCTTGATTAAGCCCTCTTGTCCCTCTCCCCAAATTTTAAAATCATCCAAATGCTTCTCTATTATCTTTTTTAAGCCTATTGCAGAATCTCCCCAAACTAAATCAATATCCCCCAAGTCCTCTTTATAAAACGCTCCAGCTACTTGCCCTTGCTTTTCGTTCAAAAGCTTTTGCACTGCCCTTGTGCCATCGTGGTAAAATTCTGCATAATTTGTGCCAAAATCTATGATTGGTTTTACATTCAACCTTCTTTCTATGGCATTTCTTATTACTTCAAACAGATCCTCATTTCTACTTCCTTGCTCTGGCTCCCCATTTAGTGCATATTTTTTGATAGTCATAGCATTGCTAAACAAATCATAATTATGTCCCTTGTATAAAATCATCTTGCCTTTTAGGCGCTCTAGCGGATAGCTTAGTTCTTTTTCTTTGCCACTTTCCTTTTCATAAAACTTTGGCATACTTGGCTTTTTACCAAATTCCCCCTGTCTCTGACTTTTTGCTGTTATATCCCCAATCTTTGCGCCTTTGTGTATTTGGTCTAGTGGAATGCCTATCGTCTTGTGCGGGTGCAGTGAGCTAGGATTCTCTATAACTCTTTTTTGTGCTAGCAGGCTTTCTAGTCGCTTTTGTTGCAGTTTATCCACTTTGGCTTGCAGTTCTTTTTCGTAGTTTTCTAGTTCTTGTGAGTGTCTGCCTTACACTCTTAAATCTCTTAAGCTATAGTTTATCTTTATTTGTTATAATATGCCAAGTTAGCCGAACAAAGCACTAAGCTCATAACTTAGGAGGAAGCTGGGGGGCTAGCTCTATTTTTCTGCCCACTACGCTTTCATCGACTATTCCATTTTCAAAATACATATTTTTATAGCTAAGTTCATTTTGCCCTTTTCTGATTTGTTCTATCACTACATAATATCCATTATCAAGCTGTTTTGCGCTTACCAAAACTTCATTGCCACTTTTATCTTTGCTAAGCCCTTGTATATCTGCATTATCCGCATAATCCATCCATTTGGATATTTCATCCAGCGTTACCGCTTTTTGCCTGCTCTTTTTAACCAAATCAGAATCTGCACCATGTCGCGTCAGTGTATGGATTATCTCATCTGGTTGAATTGTTCTGTGCACATCATTTGGATATTTAAAGCCAAGCTTTTGTGCTATTTGTGGGGCAAGATTTGACACTGCTATACGCTTATTTTTTAACAATACAAACTCTAGCGTTTTGGCATTGCAATTTTGCGCGCCCAAAATATCCATTTTTGAACCATATTTTGGGCTTTGCTCGATTCTTTTAAAAATTCCATATTGCATTTTGCTATCTTTTTTCGCTTGGATTTTTAAAATTGTAGCAAATTTTTCTGCTTTAGCCTTGATTTTTGGATTTTTAAACGCGGCTTGCGTTGCCTTACTCGCTGCTGCGCCGCCTAAAAATCCTAGAATGAAGTTTTGTGGGTTAAATGTGTAGTTGCCATTTTCATCTTGCTCGATTCCCGCT
>NZ_MLQN01000035.1 GCF_001854545.1 Helicobacter sp. CLO-3 | reverse complement strand
AGCTAAATCTTACTAATCTTATCTTGTAAAGGTTTAACTTTAAAAGCTTAAGTGCTTAATAAGCTTAAACAATGCGTTGAAATTTTTGGGAAGTAGAATATTACAAATGTAATGCTTAAAGTTTGCTTATGTGATGAGGGTTTTGTGGAAGTTTTGTGAGAATTTGGTGAAAATTTTTGCGGAGATTTTTTTGATGCGAGTTTTTTTATAGAAGTTTTTGTAAAAGTTTTGCTTAGGTATTAGAATCTAGCTTTTTGGATTCTGGTCTATCTAGATTCTGGTTTGGATTCTGCTACTTTTGGCAAAACAGCGCAAAATAGCAGAATCTGGGGGGGGGGGGGGGGGAAAAAGTTATAAAACCCAGCAGGCTAGATTTTAGGCGACAACTACCCAGAATCCAAACTTGAGAATCCAAAACTTGCAGATTCCGCGCGCGATTAATCCCGCCAAGCCTACTTCTTACTTCTTGCGCCCTTTTGTAGCCACAGGTGCGGCGAAGCGTAGCAAATACACGCGCCAGATAAACGAAGCACTAAGCGAGACAAGCAACAGTTTAAACACCATTTCGCTTTGAGTATGGATGCTCTCAAACTCCTCGCTAGCCGTAGCCGCCGCGCCATCGCTTTGCGCCGCGACGATAGCAGGCGTGTAATACATCGTAAATAAAAATATCAAAACCACGCTCAAAATCCCCACACCTAGCAGAAATAGCGACTTTTTGGACGAGATATTAAACGCCAGCAGCTCATAGATGAGGATAAAAATCGCCATCGCGTTTAGGACATAATTAAACCGCACGAAAATCTCTGTCATAAGCAGCCCAGACGCATAGCTCGTCATCTCGGTGATTTCTAGCACGGCTAGGTATTTTGAGGCGTTGAAAATCACTGGCGCGCTTAGCATGCCGCATGCCAAAATGCCACCGATAGTAACGCCCAAAGCCCATAAATACACGCTTGTGATACAAGAAGCAAAAACCTTCATGATAAATCCCTTGCTTTAAGATATAATGCGAGAATCATACACAAAAAGAGTTACAATGAAAATACTAATCGCGCCAAGTGAGTCAAAAAGTGAGTCAAAAAATCTGCCAAAGTCCGCGCCAGCAGTATCTCAAAAAGCAAAAACAAAGCTAGCAGAATCTGATTTAGGCGCCACTTTGGCAGAATCTAAAAGGCTGGATTCTCATGTGGAGCCTAAAGATGTGGAATCTAAAAGTCCAGAATCTAAAAAGCTAGATTCTAGCCCCACAAAATCCGCCACGCAACAAAATGGCATAGATTCTATCCTAGCCAGCGACATAGATTCTGCTTTTGCTAATGGCTTGGATTCTAGTGACTTGGATTCTAGCGCCAATAGCATAGATTCTGATCCCATGTGGGGCGGGCTTGAAGCGCGCAGAGCAAATATACGCGCCTATCTAAGTGCGCTAAAAAACGAGCCAGATACGCAAATACTTAAAATCTTTGGCGCAAAGCGCCTTGATGCAAATATGCTCGCATCTTGCCTAGAGCTTTTGCAAAGCCCGCGCGTAGAGGCGATAGAGCTGTATAATGGCGTGGCGTTTAAGGCGCTAGATTTCGCCTCGCTAGATTCTGGCGCGCAGGATTTCATCAGGCAAAGCGCGCTGATTTGCAGCAATCTTTTTGGCTTGGTGCGTGCCAGCGACGCCCTGCCCTACTATCATCTAAACCAAAACTACACCTCCAAAACGCTAAACCTAAAATCCCTCTACAAAGCCCAATCCAGCGAGATAGACGCGCTGCTAGATTCTGCCTATCGCGCGGGCGAGATGGTGCTAGACCTGCGCGCTGGCGTGTATATCAAGGCATATCCGCTGAAAATCCCGCATTTTACGCTAAAAATGCCGACAAAATCCATAAGCCACCAAGCCAAACTTTACCGCGGGCTAGCGCTTAGAAATCTCGCGATATTTATAAGCCAAATGCGCGCAGAATCCAAAAATGCAAAACTATCAGATATGGAAAACACGCCACTAAAGCAATATATACAAGAGCACTTTGCGCCTGCGTGATTTGGCAGCGTGTGATTAATTTAGCAGTGCGCTAGATTCTGGCTTGAAGCGCTAAATTTGTAGTAGAATCCGCTTTTATATATAAATAATTACCTTGCAATAGCTCATTTTACACCAAAGCGCGCTAGAATCTATTTTGCCCCCTACCCTAAACTATTTTTAGCCTTACAGCTTTGTCTATTGTTTGGAATCATTTTTGCTTATTTTGTCGCAAATTATCTTGCAAGGATAGAATGTGTCAGAACAAATAAGCAATATAAAAGAGCTGAAAAAGCCCGCGCTACACATCGATGCGCCCTCATCCAAATCGCCCAAAATAGCGCAAAATGGGGCGGATTCTGGCGCGGATTTTAAAAGCGTGCTAGAAAAATCACTCCAATCCCAAAACAGCGCAAACACAGATTCTAGCGCGCCTTTTGGCACCTCCAAAAACACCGCCAAAAACACAGCACTAGCAGAATCTAGCACAAAAGGCTTGGCGAGCAAGATCCCAAGCCAAAATCCCGCAAACGCTGCCAAAACGCTATTGCAAGGCGAGGCGATGCCAAAAAATGCGCTAAACAACGCCCTATTTTCGCAAGACACAGCATCCGCGCCAAACGCAAGCCAAAGCGCAAACGCCACTCAAAGCGCGCTAGATAAAATCAAAGCAAACGAAAAAAGCGCACAAAATCTCGCAAGCCTAGACGCCGAAAACCCCAAACAAGGCATAAAAAATCTAAATGATATGGCAAAGGCAAAACCACAAGACACCTTCCTATCCAAAATCGCCGCCAACGCCGCCGCACTCGAAAGCGCCGAAGCAGAATCCACCGCGCCAAATAGCGCAAACGCGCAAGAAAAAGGCGCAAAAAGCGGGCTAGATTCTACTCTAGCAAAATCCGATTTGTCAAAATCTGGCTTATCAAAATCCAGCACGCCAAATCAAGCAAACGCAAAAAGCCTAAGCGAGAATCCAAAATCACCAAGCACCGCCAGCGCGCAAACTCTAAGCCAAAACAGCCAAAATGCTGACAAAATAGACGCGCTAGATTCTGATATGTTTGGCGCGCTAGCACAGGGCATGGGCGCGCAAGCCCTCGCAAGCACAAGCACAAATAACGCAAACAGCCTAAGCGCACAAGCTCTAGGCAAAGGCAGCCAAGCATTTTCACAAAGCAGCGCGCAAAATAAGCCACTAGCGAGCATGCCAAGTGGCGCAAATAGCACGCAAACACTCGGCGGCGTGGTGCAAAAAGCGCGCGATTTGGACCTAAATCCTAGCAATGTAAAAATGGAAATCGATGGCGATGAGTTCAAAAACGCGCTTAGCAATCGCATTCCAAACGCAACGCGCTCGCCCATAGCAAATCAAGATGGCATCAAGCAGTTTTTTGACAAGCAAGACGATCAGGCTTTGCGCCCATTTTTCTATATGCTCCAAACCATCGATGCTAGGCAAGCAGCGCTTAGAAGGGCTGGCAATGCCAATAAAGTCGAGTATGTCATGGAGGGCAAAAGCGAGCGCGTGGCGGTTATAAATCGTGGCAAAAATCTCCCCAAAAATATCGTAGATTCTAGGCTAAAAAACGAGCGCCAAGAAAAAGTCTTTGAGCAAATCCAAAAAGATCTCATCTCTGGCAAGGCGCTGGATTTAGAAGAAATCAAGGCAAATCTATTTTCTAGCGATGTCGAGATAGAATCTAGCGTGCAGACTTTCCGCGCTAGCACCAATCCAAACGCTACGCAAAAAGGCGCAGTGAGCCTAGCAGCCGCTGGAGCTAGTCTTGCAAGGGGCGCAAATGCAGAATCTGCTAGAAACGCTAAAGAGGGCGAAGAATCAAGCAAAGGTGGCAAATCACGCGCGAGTGCGCTTAGCCTAGATTCTAGCGACACAAAAGCTAGAGCAAGCAGCGGTGCAAATGCCAACACCAATGGCGGCGCAAATAGCAATGCCAACGCAAACGCGAGCGCAAATATGAGCGCGCAGCTAGGCGAATGGGGAGCAGAATCTAGCATCGATGAGTCAAGCTTCCTATCCGCACTCGAGCAAGAAAAAGACGCCAAAGCAATGACGCAAGCACAAAACGCCAGCCCCAAAGAAGCAGAATCCAAAGCCAAAGCGCCAGAAGCAAAGCTAGCCGCTAGCGCAGCGCTTGGCGCAAACGCTATCAAAAGCGACGCAAAGCCGCTTTCTAGCAATGTGCGCGAGACGATAAACGCGTTTGTCAATCAGTTTGACCAAGAGGTGAAAAAGTTTAAACCGCCGATGAATAGGATCTCTATGGAGCTTTCGCCAAAAGAGCTTGGCAATATCGAGCTTACTATCACACAGCGCGGAAACAACCTGCATGTAAGCATCGTGTCTAACCCACAAGCGCTAAATCTTTTCGCGCAAAATCAAACCGAGCTTAGAAACGCGCTCAATGCTTCTGGGTTTGAAGGCGTGGATTTGAGCTTCTCATCAGATTCTGGTAGCAATGGCGGCAATGGCGCAAATGGCGAAAATAGCCAAAATCCTCAAGGCCATCAAAGCTATGAAGGCGCACTTGCCAGCGCGCAAGATAGCACAAACAACATTTCTATGATGGAAATCACGCTGCCGCTTTATGCATAAGCAAAATAAGGAGATAAAATGGCAATCGATTTGGCAAAAGTGACCGGCGCAGACAAAGCCGCAGAGGCAAAAGCCGCAAAAGAATCCGCACCAAAAATTGCTAATGGAATGGATAAGGATGCGTTTATGAAGCTGTTTTTGGAACAGCTAAAAAACCAAGATCCAACCGCGCCAATGGAAACAGACAAAATCATCACGCAAACCGCGCAACTTACACAAGTAGAAATGCAAGAAGAAAACAAAAAAGCCATGAAAGAAATGGTAAATTCTATGAAAGTGATGCAAGAGAGCAACGAGGAGTTTAAGGCGTTTCAAGAGACGCTAAAAGAGACTATGGATAAGCTTTCAAGCGGGATAGATTCTAGCGTGGAGGCTTCTGGGCAAATGTCACAAGCCTCATCTTTCCAAAGCGTGGCAATGGTAGGCAAAATCGCAGAAACGGATGTAAGTGGCGTGAATTATGCGGGTGAAGGCAAAACAAGCTTTGCGCTGTATTTTGATGAGAAGATAAAAGCAGATTCTGGCACGCCTGTGATTCAGATATTTGATGAGGACAAACGCCTTGTGCGCACTATCTCGCTAAAAGACAGAAATGGTGAAGGCGGATATTTAGATTTTAGCTGGGATGGGCTTGATGATAGAGGCGAGCAAATGCCGCAAGGCTCGTATTCTATCCAAGCAGAATACAACCTAAACCCCAAAACCAACCAATACCTAAACACGCGCGTAGGGCGCGGGGAAATCCAAAGCGTGCTTTTTGACAAAGGCAAACCACTCATCCGCATGGGCGAGCTGATACTGCCACTAAGTGCAGCTATGGAATTTTATGATAAGCATGTGGAATAAGGGAAAGAGGCGCGAGATGCCAGCGATAAGTATTTATGAAGCGGCAAGCATTTATGATGAGATGAAATAAAGGGATTTAAAATGAATAATACTTTGCTAAATTCTGCGAGCGGGATAAGGACACATCAATTTGGGCTAGATTCTATCGCTAATAACATCGCCAATGTCAATACCAATGGCTACAAAGAAAGCATCCCAGAATTTAAAAATCTATTCTCCACGCACATGGATAGCCTAAATGCAAACTCTATCACAAACAATGACCGCTCCTATGGCGCGACTGCTTCAAGCAATGCTATCTCTACCAAAAATGGCAACTATCATCCAAGCGATGGCGATTTTGATGTGGCATATATGGGAAAAGGCTGGTTTGTCATAGGTCCCAACAACGAAGGCAGCTTCTCTATCACGGAAGATGGCTATGAAGAGGATCAAAAGACCTATTTCACGCGCAATGGCTCTTTTATGCGCGATGCAGATGGGTATCTAGTCACGCCTAGCGGGTATTATGTCTATGGCATAAATCTAGGCAAAATCGAAAATGGCATTTTCACTTCTAGCAGGGATGAAGAGGCGGATTTGCAAGGATTGCATCAAGCGAGCATGAAGCCTATGCAAATCCCCCAAGAGCTGAAATTTCACCCAGTGCTTACGACAAATGTCGATATTTCTGTGAATCTAAACGCCAAATCAAACTTCAAATCCGCCCAAGAAGTGCTAATCCCAAATGGCGAGATAGACATCTCGCGCGTGATGAGCCAAGATGTCGCAAGCTTTGCAGATAATGATGGCAATGCGTTTGATCCGCGCGCGTTTCGCGATATCATCATCACGACAAATGGCTCAAATGGCGAGCAAAACTATCGCTTCACTTATGGAAATGGCGGCGTGGGTGCAAATGAGTTTCACACGCTTGGCGATTTGGCAGAGCTATTTGCTAGGGCAAATCTCACGCTTAGGCCAACCATAAGCGCGCTAGGTGGCGTAGCGCTTAGTGTGGAGAATCAAACAGGCCAAAATATGCAAGTAACCATAGGCGGCTCACTCTCTAGCAGGATGGGGATAAACACCGCGCAAGTGCCCCTGCCTCCACAAGAGCAGATAAATAGCAAAGATCTAAAAATCGCTACCTACACGACTGCGATTGATATCTATGATGAGGATGGCAAGAAATTTTTGCTAAAAAGCGAATACTACTTGCGCGATGCGGGTGATCCTACCGCCACGCCGCCAATCGAGCAGCTTTGGGAAGTGCGAAGTGGCGTGTATGACTATAATGGCGAGTTTCTTATAAGCAAGCAGCTTGTGACGCATGAGCTGCGGTTTGACCGCGATGGCAAGCCCACTTCACAAGAGCCAATCGAGCTAGATTTCAAAGAAGGCAGTATCCGCTACTCTGTGACAAATAGCAAAAAATACACTTCTAGAAACCTGCCCTATGAGGATTCTAAGCTGCTAGAATCTAGTCAAGATGGCAAGGCAGAAGGCGATCTCAAAGACATAAGAATCGATGAAAATGGCATCATTTTCTTAGCGTTTAGCAATGGTATCAGCGAGCCTATGGGGCGGCTTGGCGTAGCGGCGTTTGTCAATGATCAAGGGCTCAAAAAAGATGGCGGCAATGTGTTTTCTATGACGACAAGCAACCTAAATGGGCAAAACCGCGTGCTAAGCGGGAATCCAATCCTAGGCTGGAATAGCGATGATGGGAATCTAAAATTTGGGCAAATCAAGCATAAATATCTAGAGACGAGCAATGTAGATGTGGGTAATGCGCTTACTAATCTCATCATGTATCAGCGCGGATACTCGATGAATGCCAAAGCGTTTTCTGCTGGCGATGATATGGTAAAAGAGGCTATCGGGCTTAAGAGGTAGATTCTGGATTCTTGGAATGTAAATAAAGGCGCGGATATTTTTAATATGTTTAATAAATATGTTTAATAACTCGCCACTAGAATCTAACCCGCCGAAGTGGTATAAGAAATAAGGCAAAAGCGCTGGAATCCAAATCTGTCGTTGCTAAAGAATCTTCGATTTGCCAAAAACTTTCCTCGTCATTGCGAGCCGACTTTGTCGGCAAAGCAATCCACTTGTATTTTTATAGATTGCTTCGGATTTTTCAAATCCTCGCAAAACGAACGAAGTGAGTTTCTTTAGTAATGACAAAAAAGCAAGTTTCTTTTAGTAAAATGACAACGACAAAACTTAAAAGGAGTCGAAAATGACGAAGCAGAATCTAAAACAGCTAGCCCTTATCGCCATAGCTGCGCTTGGCTTGATGTTTAGCGCTTGCAATATTTTTTCAAACAATACAGCAAGCATAAACCCACTCACCGACAAATCAAAACACATTTACCACCCGCAAAACCGCGATGAACTCGTGCGGCTGCTAAAAGATGAGTTTATCAAGCTAGGCACCATCGACACGAGCAAAATCACAGACATGAGCTTTTTGTTTGCAAATATTCTTAGTAATAAGTGCGACAACTTAGGAGAGGGGCTTGAATCCTATATACAAAATTGTAAAAATTCTGCTAGCGCGCGCAAGGACTTTAGCGGGATTGAAACTTGGGATACTAGCAAGGTAGAAAATATGTGCTATATGTTTGCTAAAGCAGAATCCTTTAATCAATCGCTTGATAAATGGAATGTTGGCAGGGTTACAAGTATGCAAAGTATGTTTTATTATGCGGAATCCTTCAACCAACCCCTAGATTCTTGGAATACGGCTAATGTCACAAATATGCTCCAGATGTTTTATAAAGCAAAATCTTTCAACCAACCACTTAATTCTTGGAATGTCAGCAAGGTTACAGATATGAATAATATGTTTGCTGGTGCAGAGTCCTTTAACCAGCCGCTTGATAAATGGAATGTCGGCAATGTAAAAAATATGAGTGAGATGTTTTATGAAGCATATTCATTTAACCAAGCACTTAATAGGTGGAATGTCAGTAATGTAAAAGATATGAGCCATATGTTTTTTTGGGCAGGATCGTTTAATCAGTCGCTAGAATCTTGGGATGTAAGTAATGTTGCAGATATGGGCGAAATGTTTTCTTTTGCAGCATCCTTTAACCAACCGCTAGATAAATGGAATGTCGCAAATGTTACAAATATGATAAATATGTTTACTTCTGCAAGGTCCTTTAACCAGCCACTAGATTCTTGGGATGTAAGTAATGTTGCAGATATGAGCTGTATGTTTTGTTTCGCAGAATCTTTTAATCAAAATCTAGATTCTTGGAAAGTAAGTGAAAACACGAACACAAGCGATATGTTTAGCGACTCGCCACTAGAATCTAATCCGCCGAAGTGGTATAAATAGCGGCATAAAGAGCGCTAGTGCAAGATGAGGCGACAAAGCGCGACTGGATTCTGGATTCTAAATCTAGATTCTGGCGCGCTGGCTTGCGTTTTGGATTCTGGTGTGCTTGATTTTGCTTGCGTTTGTTTGGTGATTTTGCTTGATTTTGAAACTTTTGTCTGCGCGATAAATAAGTTTTGAGATTTTAAACTTTTATTTAAAAATATTTTGTATAATCGATACTCAATCTTATTTTAAGGAGTCTCAGATGAAGTCTGTGTTTTCAAAACTTGCGCTAGCTAGCGTTCTTTGCGTGTCTTTGGGTTATGCTGCTGATTATAGCAAGCAAAGCGATAGCGACCTTATCAAGCTAAACAATGGCAAGCTAAAAGCGGCTGATGCAGCGGATCTCAAGCTAGAAATCATGAAGCGCGCTAGCAAACTAGAAGGCGATGCGAAAAAAGATTTCTTCGAAAAGCTAAAAGCTTCTTATGAAAAAGCGACAGATAGCTGGAAAGCAAAAGATTTGCGCGCTTATGAAGCAGAAGTGAAAAAAGCATTCAAAGAAAAAGTGCAAAGCCTAAGCGATGAAGCAAAAGCAGAGCTTGGTCTAGGCGGACATGGCGCTAGCTGCCCAAATCACCAAGAAGGCACAACAGATAAAAATGCAGGCGCAGCAGATAAAAACGCAGGGCACAAACACTAATCCATTTTTACAAAGTCTATCTTTGTGAAGTAGGTGCGCGTCGGGGTGCTAGCTTTTGGAATCTAGATTTAGATTCTAGGCTGGCGCCTAAGGCGCGAAATATTAGAATCCAAAAAGCGTTTTCTAAAAGTAAGCAAATAGGAGTTTTTATGTTTAGCATGTTTAAGCGTGGCATTAGCAGCGTGATAGGCGCGGTATTTTTGATAAGTATGGTAGTCGTTGGCGCAAATGCGTTTGAGAAAAAAATCGAAAGCAAAGATGGCTTTGAAATCACCATCTCAAGCCCCAAAAACTTCACCGCGGGCAAAAACTCGTTTGATCTCATACTTACCAAAAATGGCGCGCAAATAGCGGATTTGGATAGCGCAAAAGTAGCCGTGCGCTTCTCTATGCCAGAGATGCCCGGCATGCCAAAAATGAGCGAAGATGCGAGTATCAGCCTAGAATCTGGCGCGCTCAAAGGCGTCGTCAGCTTCCCACACGGCGGGACTTGGCAGATACGCGTGAATTTTGAAGTCGATGGCGTAAAATACCAAGCAAAGAGCAGCATAGATTTCTAGGGCTTAGATGCGCTTTTTTGGCTTGGTGCTGGTGCTTGCGTGCTGTGTGAGCCTATACGCGCAAGACTCACAAGCGCCAAACGCCACAGGGCAGAATCTAGATTCTGCTAGCGACACAAACACCAAAAGCGATAAAAGCGCTCTAGATTTTTGGGAGGGCGCTGGCGATTTCCCGCCACATTTGCGCGAGCTATTAGCCACGCTGCTAGATAAAAACGAGCAGATAAAGCTACTAAATACAGAAATGCTAGCCCTTCAAGCGCAGGCAAAAAAGGAGGCAAAATGGGAAAATCCCATGCTTTCTTTTGGCTACAACAGCGCGCATATCACGCAGCCCTTTAGCTTTGGCGTCAATGATATGCAAAACATCGCCATAGGCATCAGCCAAAAGCTAGACCTAAGCGCCAAACGCGCCGCCACCGCGCGCGCCACGCGCACAAATGCCGACATCAAAATCCTAGAGATAAAAGCCCTGCAAAACACGCTCATCGCCTCCATGATAGGCGACATCATCCGCAATGAAACAAACCTAAAAACCCTAGAATTGCTCGATAAATCGCTGCAGAATCTAGATTTTCAGATAAACTCGCTTGGCAGCTCCAAAAACTTCAACTCCTTGCAAATCCAAAAGCTAAGCGCGCTAAAAGCAAAGCTGCAAATAAGGCGCAACTAAATCGCCAACGCGTTACGCACGCTGCATATTTCTGCGAGCCAAGCAAGCTTTGGCGCGATAGATTTGGATTCTGCTAGCGCGCAAAATGTTGGCAAGCAAGATTTTGGCGCGCCCAAAAATATCTCAAACACCTCGCAAAACCCGCCAGAATCTAGCGCGCACCAGCACACAGGCACAATGCCAAGCACCACACCAAACCCAACGCCAAGCACCACGCAAAACGCGCAAAACGCCGATATCAGAGCGCTTGCCAACGCGCTTATAGAAAAAGCGAGCAAAGAAGCCAAAGCGCTGGATTCTGCGCGCTTTGAAGCGCTTTTGCACGAGATAGAATCTAGCAACTATGAGATAAACCAAACGCTCCTAGCGCAAAAAGCAGCGCATCACACCACTAGTGCTGCTAAGCGCGAGTATCTTTCAGACATCGAAGTGGGCTTTAGCTATATGATTCGCGCCAATCGCACCGATATGTTTGGCGTGAGTGTTGGCGTGCCACTGCCGCTTTATGGCAAGCAAATCGCGCAAGCAAAAGAATCCAGGCTAAAAGAGCTAGGCGCGCAAATAAGCGTGCGCGAGGCGCAAAACAAAATAAAACACAGCGCCTCAGCGATTTTCGCACAAATCACCACACTGCGCGAAAATCTAGCACTCATCGATAAAGTGCTTTTACCTGCAAACACCAAAAGCATCGAGCTCTACACGCACCATGCCACAAGTCAAAGTGGCGCTTTTTTGGAGTTTTACACCGCGCTAAATGAGCGCATCGATAGCGAGATCCTGCGCTTAGAGACGCTAAGTGAGCTTTGCGCGGCGTATTGGAGTTTGCAGGCGTTGAGGGGCGATAACTAAGGGCTTACAAACGCAAAAGGGAATCCAAAAAATAGCCCAGAAAAAAGCCAGAAAAAAGAGAATCTAAACACAGGAAAGCACAAGATGAAAATAAACAAAGCAGGCATTTTAGACAAAATAGGCGCAAGCAAAATAAACACGCCAAAAGCGATTCTAGCAGTTTGTGCGCTTGGCATAATTGTTTTATGTGCGGCTTGCGCGCTTTGGTTTTTCTCTCCTAGCTTTGGTGAAAATAACACGCCGCCAAGCGATGCCACGCAAAACACCACAAGTGCCACAAACACCACAACCACCAGCGCGCAACAATCAGAACAAAATCCGGCCACACCAAACGCGCCAAACGCACAAAACCCCAAAAACCAAACCAAACCAGCGCAAAACGCGCTTTTCAAAATCCCTCTCATCGCGCCAAAGCGCCAAAATATCGGCGACTCGATGCAGTATTTTGGTATCATCAAAGAAGATGAAAGCAGAATCCACAGCCTAAGCGTGCGCGCGGATGGCTTCATCGAGCAGCTTTTCATCGCAGACACATACGCGCAAGTCAAAAAGGGTGCGCCGCTTTTCACCTTCTACGCGCCAGAAATCATCGATGCGCAAAGCGAGCTTTTGGGGACTTTTGATTCTAGGCATAGGCATTTGGCGCGCGAGAAACTAGCCCTGCTTGGCGTGCATGAAAAGGAGATAAAAGCGATAGAATCTAAGCGCGCGATAAAAAATGCGATCGCCTATTATGCGCCCTTTGATGGCGTGGTGTTTACCAAAAATGCCAATGTGGGTGCGGGCGCGAAAAGAGGCGATGAAGTCTTTCGCATAGTAAATCTTGATAAAGTTTGGGTGATAGCGAGCATCCCGCAGGAGGATTTGGGGCTGCTACTACAAGCTAGCAATGCGGCAAAAACAGGCGCAAAAATACCAGAATCTAAAAATGCGCCAGAATCTAAAAATACAAAAGATGCGCTGGAATCTAAAATTTCAGAATCCGCCAAAACTTCAGAATCCGCGCCAGAATCTAAAAATGCAGAATCTAAAAGCGCAGAATCCACAAATACAGATTCTAGCAAAAACTCCAGCGCGGATTCTGACAAAAATTTAGATTCTGACAAAAGCGCGTCACAAAGCGCCCCAGAATCCACGCCCGCAGAATCCACACTCGCCACTCTGCAAGCCCGCGCCACTCTGCAAGATAGAGCGCATGCCAAGCCCTTCGCGCTAACCTTTGATATGATATACCCAGAGGCAAATCAAGGGCTTTTGCAAGCGCGCTTCATCGCGGAAAATCCGACAAAAGAGCTTTTCCCCAAAGCCTTTGTAACTATCACGCTAAACATCGCGCCAAGCACGAAGCTCACGCTCCCACAAAGCGCGATTTTGCGTAAAAATGGCAAGTTTTATGTGTTTGTTTATGATGATGAGGGGAGTGAAGGCGAAAAAGTGCTTTTGCATCATAGCGAGTTTATGCCGCGCGAGATAGAGGCTAGGAAGATTCTAGGCTCGAGCTTTTATGAGATTTTAAGCGGGCTAGGCGAAAATGATTTGGTGGCAAAGGATG
The DNA here is from genome assembly GCF_001854545.1 of Helicobacter sp. CLO-3. GTDB lineage: Bacteria > Campylobacterota > Campylobacteria > Campylobacterales > Helicobacteraceae > Helicobacter_B. The sequence goes on along the minus strand of NZ_MLQN01000035.1, from coordinate 5,691 downwards.
CCCTTTTTGTGCTAGATTCTGACGCGCAGAATAATGGGGATTTTGATGATTGAAAATATCATCGCTTGGTGTGTCAAGCACAAATATGGTGTGCTTTTAGTGGCGTTTTTGCTAGTCATTCTTTCACTCTTCGCACTGCCTAGGCTAAAACTCGACGCCCTGCCAGATCTCACGCCGCCGCAAGTCGTGGTGCAAGTCGAGTTCCCCTCGCAAAGCCCGCGCATCATCGAAGAGCAGGTGACTTATCCGCTTGTTAGCGCGCTTATGGGGATTGCTGGGGTGGAGAGTGTGCGAGGGATCTCTAGCTATGAAAACGCACTAATTTATGTGATTTTCGCGGACAAGGTGGATTTGTATTGGGCGCGCAGCAGAATCCTAGAGCAGCTCTCGCGCAGTAGCAACCTCCCGCAAGGCGCAAAAATCTCGCTTGGAAGCGATTCTAGTAGTGTAGGCTGGGCGTATCAATACGCGCTCATCTCGCCTAGCAAAAATCTAGCCGAGCTAAAAACACTGCAAGATTTCTACTATAAATACGCGCTACTAGGGATTGATGGCGTAAGCGAAGTGGCGAGTATCGGGGGCTTCATCCAAAACTACGAAGTAAGCCTCTCTACGCCAAATCTCATAAAATACGACCTTGATTTGCAAGAAGTGATAAATGCTATCAAGCGCGCCAACAACGACAGCGGCGGGGGCGTGGTAAATCAAGAGGGCTTTGAGCGCATCATCTATGCGAGCGGCTATATCAAAAGCGCGCGAGATTTGGAAAATGTCGTTGTCAAAATGATAGATTCTACACCGCTGCGTGTGGGCGATGTGGGCGATGTGGGCGAGGTGCGACTGGTGCCAAAGCCTAGGCGGGGTGCCGCTGATCTCAATGGCAAAGGCGAGGTGGTGGGCGGTATCGTGCTCGTGCGCTATGGCGGCAACACATATAAGACCCTGCAAAATATCAAGCAAAAAGTGGATGAGCTAAATGCTGCTAATCAAGAGGTAAAAATACAGCCTGTGTATGATAGAAGCGAGCTTATCGAAAATGCGCTAAAAAACCTCGCCAAAACGCTAGCCGAGGAGAGTCTCATCGTGCTTGTGGTTTGCGCGATATTTTTGCTGCATTTTAGAAGCGCGCTTGTCATCATCATCACACTGCCGCTTTGTGTGCTTTTTAGCTTTTTGCTTATGTGGGTGGCGGGGATAGAATCCACGATCATGAGCCTTGGGGGCATCGCTATCGCGATAGGCGCGATGGTGGATGCGGCAATCGTGATGATAGAAAACGCGCATAAAACGCTAAGTGCTAGGGGTGCGGCTGGCAGAAATGTGAGGGATGAGGATGTGGGGGGTGAAAATGTGGATTCTAGAAATCTGGCGGGCTTTGGCGCTGGGCGCGAGAATCTAGCAAACTTTGGCGCAGAGTATCAGAATCTAGATTCTGGCAACACAAGCGCGCTGAATCCACATTTGCAAAATCTAGGCGCGCAGAACCCGCATTTGCAGAATCCACCACCCCCGCAGAATCCACATTTGCCAGCTCCCACCCGCGAGCAGCTTATCATCGCCAGCGCGCAGAAAGTTGGCGCGCCGATATTTTTCGCGCTTATGATTGTTGTCGTGTCGTTTTTGCCTATCTTTGCGCTTAGCGGGCAGGAGGAGCGGCTGTTTGCGCCGCTTGCTTGGACCAAAACCTTTGCGATGCTTATAGGCGCGCTGCTCTCCATTACGCTTGTGCCAATCCTTATGAGCATTTTTATCAAAGGCAAGATTCTAGCCGAAGAGCAAAATCCCATAAACCACTTTTGCATCAAGTATTATCACAAGATTCTAGTCTTTGCGCTGCGCTTTAAATGGAGCGTTTTGGGTGCTTGTGGCGCGCTGGCGATAGGCGCTGGCGTGGCGAGCTATGGGCTAAAATGGGAGTTTATGCCACAAATCGATGAGGGCGTGCTTATGTATATGCCTGTGACAAACACCTCGATGAGTATCGATATGAGCCTAAAATACCTGCAAGCTGTCGATGAAATCATCAAAGAGTTTGGCGAAGTAGAAAGCGTGTTTGGCAAAGTCGGCAGGGCAAACACCTCCACCGACCCAGCTCCGCTATCAATGCTAGAAGTCTATATCCACCTAAAACCGGGGCTAAAACTTAGCACCCAAGAAGTGCGCGACAAGCTAGAATCCGCCCTGCAAATAAAAGGACTCACCAACTCTTGGACCTATCCCATACGCGGGCGCACCGATATGCTACTAACCGGCATCCGCACGCCACTTGGCATAAAACTCTATGGCAATGACAGAGTAAAGCTGCAAGAACTTTCATTGCAGATAGAATCCAAGCTAAAAGCACTCGATGAAAGCCTTTCTGTCTTTGCCGAGCGCGCAAACAGCGGGCAGTATCTTCGTATCGACATCGATGAAGTGAAACTCGCGCGCTATGGCATCTCCAAAGAGTCGATCTTTACCCTGCTAGATTCTGGCATCGGCGGGCTAGAGATCACACGCAAAATCGATGGCGTAGAAAGCTATCCCATATCTGTGCGACTTCTAGACACGCAGCGCAACGACAAAGAGGCGATAGAAAATATCTACATCAAAAGCGCGCTAGGCTTCATCCCACTGCGCGCGGTGGCAAGCGTGGAGTATGAAAATGGCGCATCAGAACTTCGCAGTGAAAATGGGCTTGGCGCAAACTGCATCTACATCACGCCAAAATTTGGCATAAGCGCAAAAACTTATAAGCAAGTAGCGCTTGAAGCGCTAAAAGATCTATCACTGCCGCAGGGGTATTTTTATGAGTTTAGCGGGGAGAGTGAATATCTGCAAAAGGCGCTAGACACGCTTGAATACATCATTCCTTTGAGTTTGCTATTGATTTTTGTGCTGATATTTTTGGCGCTCAAAGATTTGTCTTATACGATTTTGTGCTTTTTTAGCCTGCCTTTTGCGCTGCTTGGCGGGCTTTTGGCGATTGATTGGCTGGGGTATAATCTTAGCATCGCCGGAGTTGTGGGGATTCTCGCGCTTCTTGGAGTGGCGAGCGAGACGAGCATCGTTATGTTTTTGTATCTCAAAAATGCCTATGAAGAGCGCAGGATAGAGAATCTAAGCGAGCTCAAACAAGCTGTGCTAATAGGCGCGGCACAGCGCGTGCGCCCAAAGCTTATGACCGTGCTTAGCATCATCGCTTCGCTTGTGCCTATCATGTTTTCTAGTGGCACCGGCAGTGAAATCACCAAAGCCATCGCTGCGCCCATGCTTGGTGGCATGATAAGCAGCATGGTGCTATGCCTCCTCATCGTGCCTGTGTGTTTTTATATACTAAAGGCAAGAGGGCTTAAGTAAGCTAGCTTTGTCCTTTTTTGTTTCGCATGTCACCTTACGCGCCCTACTCTACCAAAAACACATAATTATTTATAGGTAGCCTAAAGTAATTTTTATCAACAAAAAACAAAGCATCTTTTAGCGACTTTGTATCTGTGTCAGAATCCTTCTTTTCTAAGTTAGCACGCCTATAGATAAACTCTTTTGCCAATGATTTTATGGATATATATGGCAAGCCTATGCGCTCGGTTTTGTAGATTAGCCTATATTTTTGCTTCATTTGATTTATATATTCTTCATCTATATGGTTTGCGCTAGCATTCGACAATATGATGATATCGCCGCTTTTTAAGGCATCTGCATTTAGATTGTATGCAGAATCTAGTTTTGCATAGTTGATAGCGGGCGCATTTGGTGCAAGTTTTTTTACATCAAAATTACCAGCATTGTATATTTCATTCAAATACCTGGTAAAAAATACCAAATACCAGTTGCTAAACAACAACTGCCCTTCCCTATATGATGCTCCATCAAAATATATATCTACCTTTTATGGTTTATCTTCTACATAATCACGCATAAACTCGAGTGTATCATAAAAAATTACACCAGTACTTTTAATGCTTGCAAATGTATATATACCTTGCGGAATAGAACTAACCAAATACAAAATCACACACAATACAATAGCCAATCGCAGAAGCCATTTTATAAGATTGCTTAAAATGCATTTTTTGATATGCTCGCCATATTCTATTGTAATTTTAATGGTATATATAATCCCACCAATACTCATAAAATACACTGGAAGCAAATAATACTTTCCAAACATCATTAGCTTAATATATCCAACCGCGCACAATACTCCAGCCACCAAGCTAGCATCCCAAAAAGGATGCAAAACACTCCAACGATTGGATTTGTCATCATTTGCATTGTTGTGCTTTTTATAAAAAGCCACTTGCAATATACGCACAAGAATCAAAATCGGCAGCAGCAAGAAAACAAAAGAATCATTCAGCACATAGTTGCCAAAGCCTTTTGCTATTATTTCCGCTCGTTGGACAAAAGCCATCGATTCAAATCCTTTATCATACATGCCTTTCATCTGGGGCACCACCAATACCACATAAATCAATAAAAACACAACTCCACTTAGACATATCAAACTATGATATATCAATATACCTCTATCACAATCTTTGATTTTGGCAAGAAGTGCTTTAAATATGCCATTATCTTTGTGTTTTGCATCATTTGCTTGCGCCTGCAGCACATAAATCAGCAAATAAAAAAAGCTAAAGCCACTAATCAGCAAAAAAGCGGTTTCTTTTAGATAAATGCAAGCATTAGCGCTTATTATGCCAATGATTGCAAATTTAATATGCTTTGTGCGGATATAAGCAAGGCTTGAAAGCAAAAATATACATAAAAACAGCGCCTCTGGACGCTCCGGATAGCAGATGCCAAGCATCACAGTGACAAATCCCGGATTTAGAAAACATACAATTAGGCTTACAAAAATTAGTGCATTATACTTACTGGAGGTATCATTGCTAGAAGCATTAGATTTGATGGGGGGGGGGGCAATAAATGTTTTAGCAGAATCCAGCGCTTGTCTTAGGATAGATAGCAACATCAGCGCTATAGCAAACACTATCGCCGCATTTATAGAGAAAAATAGATAGGGCGAAGTGGAGATTTTGGCAAGCAGTTTGATGTCCCAAAAAGCAAAAGGATAGAATCTGCCGCTTGTTGGCTTATATCCACTATCTGTTGTCGTGTTTAAATTATAAATATCAAGCCAATACCAAATATCATCCAGATTAAAAGTATATCTAGAATACATAACCATTCCTACACAAAAAGCAATCACGAAGCCCCTATACAAAAATCCCCAAACGCCAAAATCTCTTGCTTTAAGTCGCATAAATATCTCCTTAGGTCAAAAACAAACTTGGATTATAACAAAAAATCAGAAAAAACGATTTTGCGTCAAATAAAAAAGCAATAGAAAGCAAAAAACACCCAAAGCTATGCAAAAAATCAGATTTTAAACTTGTTAAAATCTAAAGTTATTCGTCCCTTGGTTTCTGGGATTCTATTTTACCTTTGTGATTTTATCGCAGAATCTATTTGCACCCAAGCGAGCTTAAGCACCCAAAGCCGGTTAAGCAACCCAAACAGCCCCAAAACAGCAAAACTGCTCAAAACACACGCCAAACCACGCGCTCTACGATAAAAATCCCACACGATAGCCACCAGCACGAGGCTCAAAAGCTGCGCCGCGCTTCCCATGTCTTTTGCCTTTTTGGCGAAGGGGTGCGGCTCTAGGCTGGTGTGGTCGATCGCATTTTCTATCGCGGAGTTGAA
>NZ_MLQN01000034.1 GCF_001854545.1 Helicobacter sp. CLO-3 | reverse complement strand
CCGCGCCCGCGACAGATGCGAATAAGAGACAGCCCTTACCCCTGTCAGCCTTTCAAGGTGCCGCACTTCGTGTGAAGATTTTATTTAACTGAAAATTTGCAAGCAAATTTTAAAATCCCAAACTAACAAACTAGGCTTACAAACAATCCAAAGCGTCCGGTTTGTGCGGTAGTGCTGCGTGTGGATTTCACGTTGTTTTGGCTAGAATCTGGATTTTTAGAATCTAAGTTTAGGCTTTTTTGACTAGATTCTGCTTTGGGTGCGCTGTTTTGGTTTGCTTCTAAGCTTGCGCGGCGATAGGAGAAAAGGTCGCTTTCACAGCAGCTGCACGCGTCCAAAACCTCGATATTTTCGCGCTTTATACCGATGCTTTCGCACTCATGGCAAATCATCGCGATGAGATCTAGCGTGCGCCTGGCGCCATTTGCGCGGATAAACTGCGCGCCAAAATCCCACGCGATGCGCGATACCAGCGGCTCTTGTATCTCATAGCAGCACGCGCGGATGGACGCGCCCACAAACACCGACAAATCGCTAGCCTTAGAGCCGCGCGAGATAAGGCGCGTAGCCGCGTGCGTGATGATGCGCGCGCACACGCCCGCGCGCCCAGCGTGCAAAAGCGCGAAAATCCTGCGCTTTGGGTCAAACACCAGCACCGGATTGCAGTCCGCCACCACGCAAAGCGCGACAAAAGCGGGGTCATCGCAGATGATGCCATCGCCTTTGCCTAGTGGCGCGCGGAATGTAGAGCAAAAGGTTGGTGTGGCGTTTGGCATTTGCGCGCTTGGTGTTTGGCTGTTTGACATTTGCGCGTCTAACGCTTGGATATTTGGCGCGTCAAAAATGATATTTGAGTGGATTTGCTCACACCACAGCAAGCTTTTGTGCGGAAAATATCGGCGCAGGATTTTAGCGCGATTTTTAGCGACAGCGGCGCGGCAATCGCCCACATTGTAGGCTAGATTTAGGCTCTCAAAGGGCGCTTGGCTAAAGCCTCCATGTCGCGAGGTAAGCACGAAGCGAATGCCAGAACCTGCAAATAACGCGCTCTGCGCGCTGGTGTAAAAAACGCTAGAATCCGCGCCAAAATCGCTAGAATCTATACTAAGCTCTCTGCAATCGTGGCTAGATTCTGGCGTTTGGCTGGATTTTGGTGCGGATGGGAAGCTAGATTCTGGCATTTTGTCCCTTGTGTTTGCGCTGGCGCGAGGTTAAATATCTAGCAATTTTACCACAAAGCAGAAGGGGTTATCGAATCCAAAAGCAGCAGAATCTAAAAAGTGAGATAAAAACAGCGATACCAATCACGCGCGCAAAATCGCTACCGCGCGAGAGTATCGCTGCCAAAGGAGCCTCGAAAAAGTCTGTGTCCGTATCCAAAGTGCCTCTATTTCAGGGGGTAAATAGAGGCGAGCGAATTATATAGACTAAAAGTTAATAAATAATTTTTATCAACTAATTATTTTTATCAAAAGTGAGATGGTGGAATCCAAAGCGCGCAATATAGGGCAATGGCGATGAAAAATATCGCCAAAAATGCAATATAAAATCTAGCACAAATTGAGCACTGATAAAAGCGGATAAACGCAAAAGTGTCAAAAACAAACCAAAAAGCTAAGCCAAAAGCCAAGCCAAAAGTGTGAGATAAAAAGCGTAAAATAAGAAGCAAAATGACAAAAAGCCGCCACGACAAAAAGCAAAGGCAGAATCTAAAAGTTAAAATAAGCACAACAAAAACCCAAAATAAAACCAAAGTCCAAAAAACCACAAATAAAAAATCCAAAAAAATTCAAAGCGAGAAAATCACAAGCAAGAAATGCAAAAGCAAACCAAAAAATTAGAAAAATAAAAAGTCAGAAAAACCAAAAGAGAATCAAAGATAAAAAGCTAGCAAAAGAAGTAAAAACTAAAAAGAGGTAAAAACCAAAATGGTGGATCTTGTAGGATTTGAACCTACGACCAATCGGTTATGAGCCGAGTGCTCTGACCAGCTGAGCTAAAGATCCATGATGTAAAAACGCCAAGCGCAAAGCTAGCGCGACTAATACAAAACAAAACCGCCAAATCCAATGCGCTTAAAAAACGCGCCAAAAAAGCACGATGCAAAAGCACAAAAACGCTCGCCAAACCCGCCAAAATAGCGCGCTTTAGCTACCTTTTGCGTCTAGGATTCCGCAATATCGCCTTAAAAGGATTGGGATTATAGCTAAAATTGAAGCGAAACGCAAGAAGATTTTCCAATATTCCAAACAGCACCATAAAAGTGATAAAGCTACTGCCCCCATAGCTAAACAGCGGCAGCGGTATCCCAACCACAGGTGCCAGCCCTATCGTCATCCCGATATTCACCGACACATAAAAAAACAGCAATAGCGCAATAGCGCACGACATCGTCCGCAGGCGGTAATCTTTGGGATCGATAAGCGAAAACGACAAAACATGCAAGGTCAAAAAGCAATAAAGCGCGATAAGCGCCACCCCGCCCAAAAATCCATACCGCTCCGAAAAATACGCAAAGATAAAATCACTAGTCGCGATAGGGAGGAATTTTAGCCTTGTTTGTGTGGATTCTTCCTTTTTTTTGCCAAGCAGCCCGCCAGAGCCTATGGTGATGATAGACTGCTGCACATGGTAGCTTGGTTTCTCGGCGATAAAATCATGTATGCGCTTGATTTGATACTCTTTCAAAGAGCCATAAATGAGTGGCGATGCCACCAAAACGCCAGCGATGATAGCCACCCAGATTTTGTAATTCACCCCTATCAAAAAAAGCGTGCCAAAGCCCACAAAAAGCACTACCAAAGCCGTGCCAAGATCGGGTTGCTTTAGTATCAGCACAAAAGGCAGCAAAATATAAAAGCTAAGCGTAGCAAACTGCTTGATGCCATAGCCACCGGGCGGTGGGGGGTTGTTATGTATGTGAAGCCCTAGGAGCAGGATGATAGCGATTTTCACCGGCTCGCTAGGCTGGATGGAAAATGAGCCTATCATTATCCAGCGCTGCGCGCCAAGCTGCTTCGTCCCGATAAAATACACGAGTATCAAAAGCACGATGCAAAGCCAATAAAAAATGACTATGGATTTGTTTAGCCGACGAATGGGGACAAAAAACGCCACCAAAAACGCCACAAATCCAAGCAAAATGTAAATCGTCTGCTTTAGATTCTGCGTGACGCTCGCCTCGCCGATGAGAAAATACGAAAGCGCGATGATAGGCACGATAAGCAGGGGCAAAAGCAAGTCAAAATGTATCAGAATCCGCCTATCTATCATACTGCTTCCTCTACGCTTTTAGTGGTGCTTGCGCTTGTTGTGTCGCCTCGTTTTGCTGCTTTGAGCTTGCTATTTTTGCTTGCTTTCTTGCTTGTTGCCTCTTGCTTCTGCCTGTCGTTTGCCGCCCCTCACTCGTTGCTTACGCTTTTTGTGTGCGCTTTGCCTTTTGCGCGTTGCTTTTGCTCCACGCTTGCGTTATCTTGGCGCTTATTGTTGGCGCGAATTTTAACACAAAGGCGCGCTTTTAGCAAGATTTTGCATTTTATTTGTAATATGTTTTGTGTTTTATGCGCCAAACTTTTGCTAGATTTACTTTTGCTATTTACTACCGAAGCAAATGCCTACAAATCGCTCGCCAAGGCTTCCGCCGATGAGTGATAATGCGCGCCTTGCCTCGTATGCGTAACTCCTAGAATCCGCGTATTGCCTGTATGATTCTAGTAGCTCTGTGATGCCAAAATCAATAAGCAGCGCATCAAGCCGCCCTTGCAAAATCGCTTTCGCACCTCGCGCTTCAAACAGCGCACAAAGCAGGCGAAAATCCACATCATAAGTCAAATCCACCTTGCCAAAAAGCGCGCCTAGATTCTCGCTGATATCGCCAAAATCTAACGCTTGATGCCTGCTATACCCGCGCAGAGTAAGCCTGCCACGCGCGCCAAAATCACCATAATCAAAGCTCAAAAATCGCCATGCAAGAAATTGGCTAGCAAACGCGCAAATCTCATCCACAAAATCACGCCAGCCAAGCGGAATCTCGCCCTCATCTATGCTATGCGCGCGTGCAAAATCCAAAATCTCGCGCGCTTTTTGTGATGCAGTTTGTGCGCGCGTGGTGACAGAATCTGAAATAATGGAATCCAAAGCGCTGGGGTCTGAAATACTAGAAGCTAAAGTGCTGTAGCCCAAAATACCAGAATCTAAAACTTTAGATTCTGCCTTTTTTGTCGCCAAAGCAGAATCCACTTTGTTTAACGCTTCTATCTTTTCTATCTCATCGATTGTGCGCCAGATGATTGTATCGCGCGCGGATTCTGCGCTAGATTTTGCTTGAAACACATTTTTAGATTCTGCGCTAGATTCTGGCGTGCTTTTAGATTCTCGCACGCCGATAGATTCTCCGACAGATTCTCGCCTGACAAACGCAACTTTATCCCCGCGCACCAGCTCGCAGGCAAACGCATCAAAAAGCTCATTGCTTACAAAAAATATGCTGGCGTTAGCGGCACCACCAGCACCACAAGCGCAAACATCATTAGCACTAGCGATTTTCCCACCACTTACCACATCCTTCAGCCTCTCTGCCACGCGGATTTTATGCCCTTTTGCAGAGATATTGGCAAGCTGTCGCGCGCGCATACTCGCCAAAGGCTCAATGATGACAAACTCGCAATGCTCCACCACCCCCTCACTCAAAGCGCCCAAAAACTCATAAATATCGCTTATCAGCCGCCCTTCATGCGCGCCTATCTCCACCACATACAGCGGCAGTGTCAGCTCATCGCGCTCTAGCATATCTAGCACATACCTAGCGATACTCGCGCCAAAAAACCTAGACACGCTCACCGCAGTATAAAAATCGCCCTCTTTGCCTATATCTGCGCTATGGTAGTAGCCTTTGAAGCCTGCACGATTGCTTTTAGATCCTGCACTTTCATCGCACCCATGCCTAGATTCTGCATCGCGCCTGCGTTTGGATTCTGCATCGCCATACAGCCACGCATGCATATAATCGCCAAAAAACCATTCCAAAACGCGCCCTAGAATCTATACATATAATTTATCCCCGAGCGGATATGATCAAAGCCCTGCGGGATATAGAAGCTCTCTTGGTTGGATTCTATCTTTAGCTTGGAGAAAAGTGGCATCGCAATAATATACTCAATATAATGCCTATAGCGAATCTCCACGCCCACGCCCACTTGTGGGGAAATCTCGCCGATAAGCATATTGGTGCTGTCCTTTTTGTAGTAGGCATTGGCATATTCCGCGCCCAAAATACTATTCCACGACACCACCTCGCCACGATAAAACGACCACTCCCACACCAGCTTCGCGCCGTATTTTAGCCCATGTATCCTATCTAGATTCTCGCTCTCCCCCTCGCCATAAAGGCAGATGTTAGAATAGCCGAGATTAAACATATAGCGGAGGGTGTTGCGCTTAGTCATGCGATAGATTCCGCCTATCATAGCGAGTATGCTAGAATCTGTCGCGCGCAGTTTTTGCGGGAGGGATTGCCCTATTTCAGAGGGGATGGTGACTTTGGCTTCTTGGTATTTCACTATCCTATCGCCGCCAAAAAAGCCAAATCCAAGCGTCAAAGCATGCCTTTTGACAAGGGCGGAATTGATAGAGATGGTGTTTTTTGGCTTGGTGGGCGCTGGTGTGGCTGGCGTGGCGGGCGTGGCGGATTCTGCTGGCGCGGTTAGTGTGGCTGATGTGGTTGGCGCGGATTCTGCGCTAGATTCTGCGCTACCAGATTCTGCATCCAAACCGCCAGTATCAGAATCTAGCATCTTATCCACGCTAGAGCTCACGCGCGAGGCATCGCTAGAAGCATTTGAGGTATCATTAGAAGCGACGCGCAAAAAGCTATTAGAAGCATTTGAAGCGCTATTATATCTGCTGCTAGATTCTGCTTTGGCGCAAACAAGCGCGCCACAAAGCACCAAAGATACAGCAAACAAACAGCCTCTATCTATCCGCATATAGCGTGTGTTTATCAAACCCACCACCTAGCCTTTCAAAATATCGCCACGCAAAAGCGCGCCAAAATTGACGCATTGTATCCAAAAAACGATTTTTTCTAGCTTATCGCTAGCTTACTGCGCATCAAAATGAATCCTCGGATCAACAATCGTATAAATAATATCGCTGATAATGCCTACAAGCAGGCTCAAAAGCGTGAAAATATACAGCGTGCCAAACACCACCGGATAATCACGCGCCAAAATACTCTCATACCCCAAAAGCCCAAGCCCATCAAGACTAAAAATAATCTCTATCATAAGACTTCCGCTGATAAAAATCCCCAAAAACGCGCTCGGAAAAGATGCGATGACTAAAAGCATGGCATTGCGAAAGATGTGTTTATACAGCACGCGATTTTCACTAGCACCTTTTGCATACGCGCACAGCACATAAAGCTTATGCATCTCTTCTAGGAAGGAGTTTTTGCTAAGAAGTGTGAGCCACGCAAAACCACCAAGTGAAAGGCAAAGCACGGGCAGTGTGATATGCCAAAGATAATCTAGCATTTTGCCAAAAAGACTAAGTGAGTCAAAATCATCGCTCGTAAGCCCACGCAGCGGGAAAATATGCCAAGTGCTAGCAAAAAGCACGATAAATGCGATGCCAAACAAAAACGCCGGCACTGCGTTACACACGACAATCACAAGCGATGAAGCAGAATCTAAAAACGAGCCGCTTTTGCGTGCTTTGTAGATTCCAAGAGGAATGGAGATGAGATAGATAAGCAGCGTGCTAAAAAGCCCTAGACTTATAGACACCGGCAGCTTCTCTAGCACCAAATCCCACACGCCAATCTTGCGATAATAACTCTCGCCCAAATCAAACACGACATAAGACTTCAGCAGTATGAAAAATCGCTCAAATATGCCTTTGTCAAAGCCATATTGCCTTTTTAGCTCCTCGATGAGATCATCTGGCAGTCCGCGGCTGGCTTTGTAGTCGCTGCTTTTGATGCCTGCACTTGATTCTGCATGCGCGCTCATCTCTAGCTTGCTCGTGATGTATTCTACCGGACCGCCGGGGGAGAGCTGGATGATGAAAAAATTTAGCGCGATGATGCCAAAAAGTGTCGGAATGACAAGCAGCAAACGCCTAGAAATATAAGCAAGCATTGGAATCCTTTGGATTTTGGATTGAAATTGTTTTTTGGTATTTGGTCATAATTCTGTTTTTTGCTTTTTAGTATTCTACCAAGTTTATTTATCAAAATTAAAAAGTAAGCGCAAAATATAGATTATGTAGTTTTTGATATAGTTTAATTATGTCTTATCGGATTTGGCAATTTTGTAAAAACGAGCGTGCAGTGCTAGAGATACGGTGTTTGCGATATGTATAGCAAGCATGGGTAAAAAAGATTTGCGATATGTGAAACAAGTGCTGGTAAAAAAGATTTGCGATATGCAAAGCAAATGCTGGCACAAAATGTTTATGGCACATGAAGTAAGCATTGACAAAAAAAGTTTGTGGCATGTATAGCAAGCATGGGTAAAAAAGTTTGATAATTCTTGATAATTTCTTTATAGATAATTTGTAATTTTTGACTACTCTATAAAGTCAAAATTAAAAACAAAAAGGCGAGGCTGCATGGATATCAAAGATATCAACAAAATCCAAAAAGGCGTCAATAAAAAAGACAATCAGATAGAGCGCATTAAAATCGGCGTGGTTATGTTTTTTATGGTTGCTATCGCGATTATTGCTATACAATTTGGCGGAAGCCAGCAGCCTATTTTGCTGGCGTTTGCTACGCTTTTTGGCGGATATATGGCGATGAATATCGGCGCAAACGATGTCGCAAACAATGTCGGACCAGCCGTAGGCTCGCAAGCTATCACGCTGACTGGCGCTATCATCATCGCTGCGATTTGCGAGGCTGGCGGGGCGATTTTGGCAGGTGGCGATGTCGTCAATACCATAAAATCAGACATCATCGATCCGCACAAAATCGACAATCCGCAGATTTTCCTATTTATCATGCTAGCTACGCTTATTTCTGGGGCTATTTGGGTGCATTTGGCTACTATTTTGCGCGCACCTGTTTCTACCACACATTCTATCGTGGGCGGCGTGCTGGGTGCTGGCATCGCAGCTGGGGGCTTAGGCGTGGCGAATTGGTGGGTGCTTGGCGGGATCGCTTCTAGCTGGGTGCTCTCCCCTGTGCTTGGCGGGGTTATTGCTGTGCTATTTTTGATATTTATCAAGCGCACCATCACTTACAAACAAGACAAAAAAGAAGCCGCCAAAAAAATCGTGCCGATATTGGTGTTTGTGATGGTGTGGGCGTTTGGCGTGTATTTGCTGCTAAAAGGATTTTCTAAGCTTTATTCATTTAGCGCGCTTCAAGCTATCCTCATCTCGCTAGCTGTGGCAGTGGTGTGCTATCTCATCACCACGCCTATGATTCGCAAAAAAGCCGCGCAACTAGAAAACACCAAAGAATCCATAAACACGCTTTTTACATTGCCGCTTATTTTTTCTGCGGCACTTTTGAGCTTCGCGCATGGCGCAAATGATGTCGCAAACGCGATAGGACCGCTAGCGGCGATTCATCAGGCATTATCAGAATCTATGGATGCAAGCGTTATAGATTCTGGCAAGGCTAGCGTGCCATTTTGGATAATGCTTATCGGAGGTGTGGGGATCTCGCTAGGGCTTGGGCTCTATGGTCCGCGCCTCATACGCACAGTAGGCAGCGAGATAACAGAGCTAGATAGGATGCGCGCGTTTTGTATCGCGATGAGCGCGGCGCTCACGGTGCTTTTGGCTAGTGCGCTTGGGCTTCCGGTGAGCTCGACGCATATCGCGATTGGCGCGGTGATTGGGGTTGGATTTTTGCGCGAGTATATCAAGGGGCGGTATTTTGAGATGTGCGAGCAAATCGTCAAAGCACACAAGGGCAAAGATCAAAAAACCGTAGAATCTTTCCTAAAAAGCTTCGCTAGAGCAAATGTCAAGCAAAAAAGCAAAATGCTAGAAATGCTAAAAAACAAAACGCAAGCTGATGATTTTGACCTAAGCAAAAAAGAGAAAAAAGAGCTCAAAAAGTTTTATAAACATGAGCTAGTAAAGCGCAGCGAGATAAATCGCATCGCGGCTTCTTGGATCATCACCGTGCCTGCTTCTGGGCTGCTTGGCGCGCTAGCATTTCTTATAATCAAAGGTGTTTTAGGGTAAATAAATTTTATGTTATAATCTGCGCTTTTTATCTTAAGGAGTAACATTGGACCCGTATCACTCGGTTATTATGCTATGTTTGGCATTGTTATTTGTATTACTAAATGCGTTTTTTGTCGTCGCAGAGTTTGCGATAGTGAAGGTGCGCCGCTCCAAGCTAGAAGAATTATCCAAAACCAACCAAACCGCTAAGCTCACCTTAAAAATCACCAAAAAATTGGATTCTTATCTAAGTGCCACGCAGCTTGGCATCACGCTTAGCTCGCTAGCACTTGGCTGGATAGGCGAGCCAGCGCTTGCGAAGCTTATCGCCATACCTTTTGAAAACATCTTGCCACAAGATTCTATCATCATCCATACCATAAGCATCGCTATTGCATTTACGCTTATTACGCTTTTTCATGTGGTGCTTGGTGAAATCGTGCCAAAATCCATAGCTATCGCTAAAACAGAAAAATCAGCCCTTCTCATCTCTTATCCGCTGTATTATTTTTCAGTGATTTTTTATCCTATTATCAAGCTTTTTGATATGCTGGCAAATTTCGTGCTTAGGCGCATCGGCATCCAGCCTGCTAGCGAGGAGGAAAACGCGCATTCTGAAGAGGAGCTAAAAATTATCGTGGGTGAGAGCCTTCGAGGTGGGTTTATCGACTCGCTGGAGGGTGAGATCATCAAAAACGCGGTGGATTTCTCCGAAACTATGGCAAAAGAGATAATGACGCCTAGAAAAGATATGGTCTGCCTTTATGCAGAATCTAGCTATGAGGAAAATCTAGCGATCGTCACGCAGACAAACTACACGCGCTACCCCTACTGCAAGGGCAACAAGGACAATATCATAGGCATGCTTCACATACGCGATTTGCTGATAAGCAGCACCAGCCAATGCGCCAAAAGCGCGCCAAACGCCGATAAAAGCGAGCAAGCGCCTATCGAGCTAGAGCAAATCATACGCAAAATGATAATCGTCCCAGAAACAGCGCTCATCTCTGACATCCTAAAAAGCATGAACAAAGAGCAAATCCACACCGCGCTCATCATCGATGAATACGGCGGGACGGCGGGGCTTTTGACTATGGAAGACATCATTGAAGAAATCGTGGGTGATATAAATGATGAGCATGACTTGAAAAATCAAGATTTTGTGCAGATAGATGCCACGACTTACGAGCTAAGCGGGATGCTGGATATGGAGAGCGTCGAGGAGCTTATGGAGGTGCATTTTGATGAGGGTTGCGAGCAGGTGACTATCGGCGGGTATGTGTTTAGCCTGCTTGGTAGGCTGCCGGTGGTGGGCGATGTGATAGAGGATGGGGAGCTGGAATTTAGGGTGCTGGAGATGGATGGTGCTAGAATCAAGCGGCTAAAAGTCAATAAAAAAGACTCTAGCAAAGCGCCTACAAACTCCTAAACGCTGCCAAATCCCATGCCAAAAGCGCAGAATAAAGCGGGCGAGAATGGGAATTTTGGCGAGCTAGATTTTGGCGGATTGGATTCTGGCGAGCTAGATTTTGGTGGATTGGATTCTGGCGAGCTAGATTTTGGTGGATTGGATTCTGGCGTTTTAGATTCTAGCGGGCTGGAATCTGCTAGCTTAGATTCTAAAATCAAAGAATCTATCGACTACAAAACTAGCGATTCAGATTCTGCTAGCCTAGAATCTAGTGCGCCAAATTTTGCCAAAAATATCAAAAATGCCAAATACCCCATATCAAAAATCTATGGCAAAGCGTTTGAAAACAAGCAAGAGTTTCGCCAAGCGTTTAAGCCCAAGCGCGCAAAATCCGCAGAATCTAAAATTATAGAATCTAAAATCGCAGAATCTAAAAATGATAAATCCCAAATCGCAGAATCCAGCCCTCCAGAATCCAAAATCATAAAATCCAAAAAACTAGAATCTACAAAAACAAATCGTGCCAAAGCAGAATCTAGTTTTTTAGATTCTAGCCCTTTAGATTCTGTCGCCAAAGAATCCAATCCAGAATCCAGCGCGGAATCCAATCCAGAATCCAAAAACGCGCGCGCGCAAAACACCACAAACACCACAAACACCACAAACACCACAAACACACCAGCCAAACGCCGCCAAAACGCCTACGCCAGCCGCACACTTTGCGCCTATATCGCAGCACTTATCAAGCGGCATCATTTCAAGCACATTGCACTTTTTTACCCTCTGCCACATGAGCCAGATATTTTGCCCCTGCTAAAAATGCTCAAAAAATCCAAAAACAAGCAAATTTTTCTGCCAACTATACGAGGTCTTAAGTTTAAAATGCTACCATATCGCTTGCCCTTAATAAAAAATCAATTAGGCATTTTTGAGCCGAGCTTTTCTCATTTGTATTGGCAAAAAGTCGATTTTGCGCTTATCCCAAGCCTAGGGATTGATAGAGCTTTTAGGCGTGTGGGTATGGGAAAGGGGATGTATGATCGCGTCTTTGGCGCGCGCAAACCCCAACCATACAAGGTTTTCACTAGTCAGAATCTAAACATCTCTACAAATATCATCACGCAAAATTTTGACATCTATGCACATGAATATGTAAGCTATGCATTTAGGGCGCGACATAGAATGACAAGAGGTTTTAATAATGTTGTTAATAATAGCCGCGTTTATCGGATTTGGAATCGTTGTAGGATTGAGCGTTTATCTAGTTTGTAGAAGAATCTTGTATTCAGATTCTAGCCACATCTTAGCCCAAGCAAACGCCAAGGCAAAAGCCATCGAGCTAGAAGCGCAAAATATGCTAAACAACGAGCAGCTAAAGCTAAAAGAGATGCGTATGGAGCTAGAGCAAAGCTACAAAGACAAAGCGCATCATCTAAGCGAGGAATACAAGCACAAAACACGCACGCTTGAGTGCAAAGAACAGCAGCTCAAAGACAAAATAAACGCCGAGCAGCGCGCACTCAAAGACCAAAAAGCCAGAATCTCGCACGAGCGCAATGATTTGCTTTTGCAAAAAGACACCCAACTAAAAATGCAAAAACAATATCTCGCCCTCATAGAAGAGCTAAACCACAAGCTAAGCCACTACACCGGGCTTACTAAGCAAGAAGCGAAAGATATTTTGCTAAAAAATCTAGAAGATGAGCTGATTGACGAAAAAGCGCATCTCATAAGGCGCTATGAAAAAGAAGCCAAAGAGCAAGCCTCAAAAGCGGCAAACTTCATCCTAGCTCAAGCCACCACGCGCTATGCGGGCGAGTTTGCAGCGGAGCGGCTTATCAATGTCGTGACGCTTCCGGATGATGATATGAAAGGCAGGATCATCGGCAAAGAAGGGCGCAATATCAAGGCACTTGAGATGATTAGCGGTGTGGATGTCATCATCGATGATACGCCCGCTACGATTATCCTAAGTAGCTTCAACCTCTACCGCCGCGCCATCGCGCTAAAGACGCTAAATCTGCTAATCGATGATGGCAGAATCCACCCCGCGCGCATCGAAGAAGTGTATAACCGCGTGGAGCAGGAAATGGAGCAAGAAATCCAAGAAGAAGGCAAAAGCGTGATTTTGGATTTGGGGCTTGATTATATGCATCCAGAGATTGTGAAACTCATCGGCAAGCTGCGCTATCGCGCGAGTTTCGGGCAAAACGCGCTGGGGCATTCTATCCAGACAGCAAATCTCGCTGGCATCATCGCCGCGCAACTTGGGGGCGATGAGAAGCTAGCAAAAAGAGCGGGGCTTTTGCATGACATCGGCAAAGCGCTCACAATCGAGCAAGGCGGGGGCGATCATGTGATGCTAGGCGCTGATATCTGCAAGCGCTACAAAGAGCATCCAGTCGTCATAAATGCTATCATGTCACATCATGGAAATGAGCCAATAGAGAGCGTAGAGGCAGCGGCGGTATGCGCGGCAGACACGCTATCTGCGGCGCGCCCGGGTGCTAGGCGAGAGGTGCTGGAGAGCTTCCTAACTCGCATGCAAGATCTTGAGCGCATAGCCACAGATAAGCTAGGCGTGAAGCAGGCATACGCGATAAATGCGGGGCGGGAGCTGCGCGTCATCGTGCAGGCAGATCTCGTGAATGACTCGCAAAGCATCGTGCTTGCCAAAGAAATCGCGGATGAGATACAAGCCACGCTAAATTATCCCGGCGAAGTAAAGGTAAGCGTGATACGCGAAGTGCGCGCGGTGGAGTTCGCGCATTAGGCGTGCTTGGCGTTTTTGGCGTGCTTGATGGGCTTGGCGGATTCTGTGGATTTTATGGATTTTATGCGCGCTTGGCGTGCTTGGTAGATTCTGGCTTGCGTGTGATTAGCTTAGTAAAGGAGTGGTGAATGACTGGCGCAAAAATGATCGATATAAAGCGATTTGATAGAGAAGGCAGCTTGGCAAAAGTTTCGACAAGAGGTTTGACAAAAAGTTTGATAGGAGGCTTGATAAAAGGCTTGGCAAAGACTTTAATAAATCGCGCGTTTTTTGGCGCGTGCGCTGTGCTTTTGGCAAGCTTTGCGCTAACTTTTAGCGGCTGCTTTGATAGCAAAAAAGAAGAGTCGCGCGCCTATACATTTAATGCAGCAAGCGGCGGGGCAAATGCAGCTAGCGGGGCAAATAGCGCGACTAGCAAAACTTACAGCATCGAAACCAAAGAAAAAGGGCTTATCATCAAGGCCAATAACAAAGAGCTAGATTCTGCGGTGTTTTTGGCATTTTTGGCGAAAGATTGCGATGCGTGCGATGCGTATTATGAGCATCTAAACCATTTGGCAAATAGCGATGATGTGGTGATTTTAGGCATTTTGGACGCACCGCTTAGCCAGCAAGAATTACAAGTTTTCAAAGCGCAAAAAAACATCGCTTTTGATGTGCTAAGCCCTGTGCTGAAAGCTAGCGCTGATTCTAGCGCGCCATTCCCGCAAAACCCACTGCTTTCACATCTGGCGCAAGAAAAATCCGCGCGAGAATCTATCAACGCCAATAACATCTTCGCCACCGATAGCGTAGCAAGCGCGGATTCTAGCGAAAATGCAAGCGCAGAATCTAGCGAAAACGCAAACATAGATTCTGGCGTGGATTCTGGCATAAATTCTAGCGCGACAAATGCGACAGATTCTATCGCACCAAACGCCAGCGCCACCGATACCACAAACGCCCCAACCACCCCAACCGCCGCCCGCTCTATCCGCGCACTGCCTTATTTTGTGCTTTATGATAAGCATCATAGATTCTACCAAGATTATGAGGGCATCGTGCCAGAGGAGATTTTCTCCAGCGACATCGCGCAAATCGCGCACTAGGGGCTTGCCATGCTAAAATTCCTCGCAAAAACCGCGCAAAATATCGCCTCGATACTCCACACCAAAACCGACAAAATCGACAAGGACGCGCTAGAAGAGGTGCTGATAGAATCCGATATCGACTATGATATCATCGAGTCCTTGCTGGATTCCCTGCCAAAATACGCCACGAGGGAGGCGCTAGAATCTAGATTCCAAGAGTTTTTCGCCAAGCTACCAAAGGCGCAAGAAAACACGGATTCTATGGATTCTAGCAACACAGATTTTACCATGCCTGCAAATGTAGAATCTAAAAGCGTAGATTCTAGCGCAAATTCCACCACCGCCACGCTCATCATCGGCGTAAATGGCGCGGGCAAAACCACCACCATCGCAAAGCTAGCCAAACTCTATCAGACGCAGGGCAAAAGCGTGCTTTTGGGTGCTGGCGACACATTCCGCGCGGCTGCCACGCAGCAGCTAAAGCTTTGGGGCGAGAAGCTTGGCATCCAAGTCATCTCCACGCAGCAAGGCGGCGATCCAAGCGCGCTTGCCTTTGACACGATACAATCAGGCATCGCCAAGCGCATAGATCGCGTCATCATCGACACCGCAGGGCGCCTCCACAACCAAACCAACCTCAAAAACGAGCTAGAAAAAATCCATAGAATCTGCCTCAAAGCCCTGCAAGGCAGGCACCTAGAAAAGCTACTGATAATCGATGGCACGCAGGGCTCTAGCGCGCTTACGCAGGCCAAATCATTTAGCGAGACTATCGATATAGATGGCGTCATCGTCACTAAGCTAGATGGCACGAGCAAAGGCGGCGTGATTTTTAGCATCATCCATGAGCTAGGCATCCCGGTGCGCTATCTGGGTATTGGCGAGCGCGAGGATGATCTTGTGGCATTTGACAAGGATGCGTATATACAGGGCTTGCTGGATTGTATTTTTGCCCCAAATGAAGCGACGCCAAACTAGAATCTAAAGACTAGAATCTAAAAGCGCAGAATCCAAAAGACTAGAATCCAACGCAAAAATTAAGCGCAGAATCCAAATCTAGATTCTAGCAATTTTCACAAGCACACCAAACAAAACCACTAAAACAACAAACCGCCAAAGGACAAAAATGGCAAAAAAACAAAGCCTCTTTGAATGCCAGCACTGCGGATACAGCACGACCAAATGGCTTGGCAAATGCCCAGAGTGCGGCAGCTGGGAGAGCCTCATCGAGCTAAACGACACGCAAAAAGCCATCCTAAAATCCCTAGACTCCCCCGCCAAATCCGCCCAAAAGCCCCTAGCCATCACTGAAGTGCAAGCGCAACAGCACACATTTTTTAGCTCTTTTCAGCAGGAGTTTGACTTGGTGCTAGGTGGTGGCATCGTGCCCGGCGGCTTGTATCTTATCGGTGGGAGTCCGGGTGTGGGTAAATCCACGCTGCTTTTGAAAGTCGCTGGCTCGCTTGCCAAAGCTGGCAAAAAGACGCTTTATGTGAGTGGTGAAGAGAGTGCTGGGCAGATCCGCCTGCGCGCAGAGCGGCTAGATAGCATGGATTCTCGCCTATTTTTGCTAAATGAGATAAACATCGATGACATCAAAGCCGCACTTTATAGCGATTCTTATGAGATTTGTATCATTGATTCTATACAGACGCTTTATGCGCCAGAAGTGTCCTCTGCGCCGGGCTCGGTGAGTCAGGTGCGCGAGATCACTTTCACGCTTATGCGCCTTGCCAAAGAGCGCAATATCGCAATTTTCATCATCGGGCATATCACCAAAGAAGGTGCAATCGCTGGTCCGCGTGTGCTTGAGCATATGGTGGATTGTGTGCTGTATTTTGAGGGCGATCCTAGCAAAGAACTTAGAATCCTGCGCGGGTTCAAAAACCGCTTTGGCACGACTAGCGAGATAGGGATATTTGAGATGAGTGCGCAGGGGCTAAATAGCGCGAAAAACGCTTCAAAGATGTTTTTCCAAAAGCGCGAGAGTGTATCTGGAAGCGCAGTGAGCGTGGTGCTGGAGGGCTCGCGCGCGCTTGTGATAGAGATACAAGCGCTTGTGAGTGAGAGCTATGGGAATCCGCGCCGCCAAAGCACAGGCTTTGAGTCAAACCGCCTAAATATGCTCCTAGCCCTTCTTGAGCGCAAGCTGGAGCTGCCGCTTGGGCGGTATGATGTGTTTGTCAATGTCGTGGGCGGGATAAAAATAAATGAGCCGGGCGCCGATCTAGCGGTGATCGCTAGCATCATCTCTAGCTTCCGCAACCGCCCGCTAAACGCCAGCACTGCCTTCATCGGCGAGGTGTCGCTCGTGGGCGATATACGCGAGGTCAGCAACATCGATATGCGCGTAAAAGAGCTGCAAAGCTATGGCTTTGACAAAGTCATACTCGCCAAAAAACCCACCGCCAAAACAAGCGGCAATATCAAATATTTCGAAGCCAATGAGGTAAGCAAAATACTTGAATGGATGTAGAATCTAGCAAGATTTGTTGATAAAAGATATTAAACTCCAATCTTTGCAAGCCCCCAAAGATATTTATCAAGTTCGCGATAAGAGACTTTTTGCAAACCAAAATATCCCATAAACTCATCAACAACACTCACAAAAAATTCATAGTTTTTTAGCTTTTCAAGAGAAAATGGGCTTGTGAATTTAAACGACTTATTAAACCAAGAAAGATGCTTTGCGACTATACTATGCATATATTGGAAATTTTTCCCTCTCATGCATGCTGCAATATTTACTAGCAAAAGAATAAAACCTCCTAGAGGCTTTTGAGCTTAACTCCTCGACCAGGCTCAAATCTCCAGCTTTAAGTCTTTTGTCAAAACTTTTTTCTTGGCTTACAAATCGCGCGAGATCAATTTTATCTTGATGATTTTTTATATTTGTGCTATAAAAATCATTCAAGGTAGTGATTTTGATCAGAACTTCACAAAAATCATTATTTTTTGGAAAACATTTGATGGGATACATCAAAGCTTCTTCTTCGTATCTATAATACCAAGTTAAACTTTTATGTTTTTTGTTATAGTCTTGGAATAGAGCCAAACTTGGCTTCTCAAATCTGTATTTTTCCACTTTTTGCCTTTAAAATCGTACCTAAAACGTTGCCATTAGTATATAGCTTCACCCCAAAAAATCTTGCTTAAATCACGATTAATTTGGTATGCTAGCTTGTACTATTGCCATAAAACAAGTGTGACTAACAAGATGATTTTGAGATATTTACGCTATAATTTTGACTTTGAATTGGCTTTGTGTAAAATGGATAAAATAGATCGAATAAAACCTAAACCACAAAAAAAAGGAAAAACATGTCAAAGCAAAATGGCTTAAGCAAGCGGATTCTGGTAACCGGCGGGGCGGGATTTCTAGGCTCGCATCTATGCGATCGATTGATAGAGCGCGGCGATGAGGTGCTATGCGTGGATAATCTTTTCACTGGTGCCAAGCGCAACATCGCCCACCTGCTAAGCCACCCGCGCTTTGAGTTTATGCGCCATGATGTGACATTCCCGCTGTATGTGGAGGTCGATGAGATTTACAACCTCGCGTGCCCGGCAAGCCCGGTGCATTATCAGTTTGACCCCGTGCAGACGACCAAAACCTCTGTGATGGGCGCGATAAATATGCTGGGGCTCGCCAAGCGCGTCAAAGCCAAAATCCTGCAAGCCTCCACCAGCGAAGTGTATGGCGACCCAGAGATACACCCGCAAGTAGAATCCTACAAAGGCAGCGTCAATCCAATCGGCATCCGCGCGTGCTATGATGAGGGCAAGCGCTGCGCGGAGACGCTGTTTTTTGACTACAAGCGCCAGCACAATCTGCGCATCAAAGTCATGCGGATATTTAACACCTATGGACCGCGCATGCACCCAAATGATGGGCGCGTGGTGAGTAATTTTGTCTTGCAGGCACTGCGCGGCGAGGACATCACGATTTATGGCGATGGCACGCAGACGAGGAGTTTTTGCTTCGTCGATGATCTCATCGCTGGGATGATGGCGCTTATGGATAGCAGCGATAGTTTCAGCGGACCGGTAAATATCGGGAATCCGCATGAATTTACCATGCTAGAGCTTGCAAATCTTTGCATAAAGCTTACTGGTTCAAGCTCCAAAATCGCCTTCCTCCCGCTGCCACAAGACGACCCCAAACAGCGTAAACCAGACATCAGCCTAGCAAAAGAAGAGCTAAACTGGACTCCAAAAATACAGCTAGAAGAG
Organism: Helicobacter sp. CLO-3; assembly: GCF_001854545.1. Taxonomy (GTDB): domain Bacteria; phylum Campylobacterota; class Campylobacteria; order Campylobacterales; family Helicobacteraceae; genus Helicobacter_B. Next base: position 322 of record NZ_MLQN01000034.1, on the reverse strand, counting down.
GGGCTAAAAAAGACGATAGAGTATTTTAGGGATTTTGTGGAGGGTTGCTAGGGGGTGCCAGATATTTTGGGTGTTTTGAGAGATTTTTGGGTATTTCTCTAGGGATTTTAGGGGATTTTTGGCGCTCGCACTTTGGGGGGGGGGGGGGTTTGAGGTTTTTGATAGGCCTTGATAGATTTTTGATGCTAGAAGCGTTTTTAGATTCTGCTATATTTTAGATATTAGATTCTATATTTTAGATTCTAGATTTCAAGGAGGCTAGATGCCAACATTCGCGCCCAAAACCTTATCAAAGCCTTGGGCTAGCCTGCTTGAAGCAGAA
>NZ_MLQN01000033.1 GCF_001854545.1 Helicobacter sp. CLO-3 | reverse complement strand
CCACCCGCACCCCCACCCCACCCACCCCACACATAAAGAGCAGACGGCAGCGCCAAAGGTGTATAAGAGACAGCCACAATAGCGTTGATATAAAAAAATATTGGAATCTATATACAGGTGGTTTAGTAGCCAATCATATTGAAAAGATTGGTGGCGGGATTGATTTTTGTATTATTGATACGGTTCATTCTGCTCCTGGCGAGGCATTAGACTTTCTTATGGTGTTGCCGTATTTAAGTGATAATGCTGTGATTTTGCTGCATGATTTGACATATCATATTGCCTCATGTAAAAATCATAATATTTGCGCTCTGCTATTTCTTACTTTAAAAGGTCAAAAGACTATTCCGGCACCTTATATGCTTAAGTCTGGGTTTTTGACATACAAGCCCGGATTCCAAAATATTGGCTCGTGCGCATTAGGCAAAACTGATGATTGTCAAATGGAGCTATATTTTAGGCTGCTTAATATTCCTTGGATTTATATGCCAAATCAAGAGGATATAGATGTATTTTTGCAATTTGTAGCTAAGCATTATGAGCCAAAATTTGCCACTATGGCAAAAGAGATAATTGATCTCCAAAAAAGATGGTTTAAAGAGGATGAAATCGCAAGGCGCTATCCAATTAGGATTAAACACAAAATGCACTCATTGCTTAGGCGAGTAAAAAATTTGATAAGCTAAAAAGGCGTTTAGAAAGTTTATTATTGGTATGAATCTTGCACCTGTTTTTTATTGCTGATTTGCTTTTAAGATTCTGCCAAATTTAGATTCTGAATTATATTAAATTTCGAAAATATTTAGAAATTAGCTTGCGGCCAAGCCAAGTCTAGTGATTTAGCCACAACCAAAATATGCTTCCGCCCAAAACCTCTCAATCTTTCTTCACATCAAAGTAGAATCTATGCTCATCGCTTCCTACGCGCACGATGAGCTCTAGTGTGCCATCGTGTTTTATGCCCTTTTTGGCTACAGCGACAAACCCGCCGCGCGCGGCACTTGTGCTAAGGCTAGATTCTCGCAGATAGTTTATCAAAAGCACCTTTAGCGCGCCGCGCTTCTCTTGCGCGAAGGCAATGCTGCTAGGACTCTCGACAAAAAATGGGCTATACATCGGCGCGCTATACATAAATCCCGGATATGCTGCGTAATAAAGCGGCGAGATATTGTAGAAATTTTGCGTGTTGATGCTAGGTGTGGGGGTTGGGATATTGAAATCCTGCAAAATATCGATGAAATCATACTCCGAGCGCAGCAGCTGCTCGTAAGTAAAAACGCGCAAAAACGCACCATCAAATTTAGCACTCACATCGCGCGCGCTAAACAAAATGCCGCTGGTATCTGGCGCTGGCGTGATATTTGCCTCATCGCCGCTTTGTGCGAGACTTTTGGAAGCTTGATTTTGTGCGCCTAGCTGGTTTGGAGCGAGGCTTTTGGAAGCTTGATTTTGCGAGTCTAGTGGGCTTGGCGCGCCTGTGCCTGTCATTTGCGCGCTGATATAAAACACAATCGTGCTAGATGATAGCATCTTTTGCGCGAGCTCGACTTGGACTTTGGAGTGTGGGAGGCTAGAGTGCAGAATCTGCACGCCGCGCGAGTAGGACACTTCGCCCTTTGGTGCTATGTAAAACTTAGCACACGCGCCAAACAAAAGCGCAAAAATAGGCAAAAACGCCAAAGGCGCTAGAGCAGAAAAAATGCCAGTAGTTTTGGCACCAAGCGCGCTGATGGCTATATTTGCATGTGTAGATTCTGGCGTTTTGCGCGCGGATTTACCAGCGCTTTTGTCGCTATCACGCATATCACGCATATCACGCATTTTGCCTGCCAAGCCAAATAAGCCGCATGTCCCAAATGCCCTAAATATCGCCTCTAATCTCATCGCCACTCCTTAATAATCAATAACAAATCCGCTAATATGTGCGCGTTAAACTAGCTATAAAGCACCAAATATATAGCGAAAAAGTAAATAAAAATCAAAATCTTGACATTCTCTCGCATTTTTGGCGAGCATTTTGCGCTGCTATATTTTTACGCCCATGACTTTGTCTCTATATTTTTGCCTATATATTAATGTATAGATTCTGCCTTTTTGCAAACGCGAACTCAAGCTACAACTAAGCCAATTTTTGCTAGAATCATAGCTTTTATTGACTAAATGAGAAAGGTTTTTTATGAAAAGGACATACCAACCACACAACACCCCACGCAAGCGCACACATGGCTTCCGCGCAAGAATGAAAACAAAAAATGGTCGCCGAGTCATCAACGCACGCCGCGCAAAAGGACGCAAACAGCTATCCATATAAGGCTGCCGCATGGACACACTAAAGAGCAAAAAAGAGTTTGACTTCGTGTATAAAAATGGCTTTAACCGCCATAATAGCGCCTTTGCGCTGTATATATACAAAGAAGGCGCGTCGCAAAAAAATAGCGCAAATAAAAGTGCGCTAGATTCTGGCTCTGATACGCGCCGCGCGCTAAACTCTTCGCCAAATCCCGCGCCAAGTCTTTATGGCTTAAGTGTGTCAAAAAAAGTCGGCAATGCCATCACGCGCAATCTCATAAAAAGGCGCGCACGCGTGCTGATAAGAGAATCTAGTCGCATAGCACTTGGCTTTCGCATCGTGTTTGTCGCAAAAGAGGGCATTGTGAAGCTTAGCTTTGCCGAGTTTAAGGACGCGTATGAGGAGATGCTAGGCTTTATACTTGGCAAACTTGGCAAAAACCAGCCGGGCAAAACTGCTAGCAAACCGCGCAGATTTGGTAATAGCTCTACTGCTAATCCTGCTAGTCGCGCCAATAAGTTTGCTAACTCCGCTACTAGTAATCCCGCTGCTAATACTTGCGGTAAAATGTCGCATAATAGGGCGCAAAACAGCAAGTCGCAGCATAAGTCGCAATTAAAAAATATCGCGCAGAATCTAGCTAAAAATTTATCTAAAAATTCGCTCCAAGATTCTGTGCGACATTGCGCGCTGGCTTTGAAAAACTTTGTGCTTTTGGGTTCCACACTTTTGAGTCCTGCACTTTTGAGTTTCGCACTTTTAGATTCTGCATTTTTGGTAGATTCTAAGCGTGCGAAGATGTGTTTGGCAAATATGCGTTTGGCATTAGCGCGAGTGAGAGTAAAGGCGTGAGGGTAAAAATGTTTGCAAAAATATTTGATAGTAAAACAGCGCACGCTAAAACAGCACTCGCTAGCACGCAAATGTTTGCTACAAAAGCATTTTGTATAAAAGCATTTAGCACAAAAACATTTGGCACAAAATCTCTTGCCAAAAAATCATTTGCCAAAAAAGCATATGGCAGTATTTTTCTGCGCGCAACATTTGGATTCTACAAGCTTTTTATATCACCGCTTTTGGGGGGCAATTGCAGATTTTACCCGACTTGCTCGCATTATGCGTATCTCATGGCGCGCTATGAGAATCCATTTTATGCAAGTTTTTATATACTTTATCGCATCGCGCGCTGCCAGCCATTCGCCAAAGGCGGGATAGAATACCCAATCATTCACACAAGCCTCTTGCGCCTGCGCGCGCGCTTTGGCACTCCAAATATGGGGCGCGGCAATGGATTTAAAAGCGAGTTTGTGCTGTGGCTGATACCACTTGCTAGGATTTCTTTTAGCTTATTTGGTGCAGATTCTCGTATCATGCGTTTTGCGCTTATCCCGGCTTTGGCAGGGCAAAATCTAGCCCAAGCGCGCCAAAACCAAATGCCCCAACACCAAGCACATCAAAACCAAACACATCAAAACCAAGCATGCGCCACCGCGCCAAACACACAAACACCAAAATCATAGGAGAAATCAATGAAAAAAGATGATACCAATTCCCGCGTTTTGCTAGCTATCGTAGTTTCATTTATTTTTATCATTGTGTATAGCTATTTTGTCCAAGACCCAGAAAAAGCCGCGCAAAAAAGAGCGCAAGCCGCCGCCAAACAAAGCGAGCAAATCGTGCAAGGCAGCAGCCAAACACCAGAATCCATAGAATCCGCGCCAAACTTCAGCGCATCAAATAGTGCCAGCGCCACTGCAAACAGTGCAGCAGCTGCCAATCCATTTCAAGCAAACGCGGCAAACACGAGAAAAATCATTTCGCGCATTAGTTCCGATAGCGTGGAGGTAGAGATCGATGAGCTAGGGCGCATCGCGCAAGTCTATCTCAAAGACAAAAAATTCACAGCACCCAAGCAAGAGGGGATTTTCACGCATATTGGGCGGCTTTTTGGCATAGGTGGCACAAAAGACAAAACCGCGATAGAAAAGCTGCCACTCCTCTCGCCAAATGCTATCACTTTCCCGCTAGAGATGCGCCTAGCCGATCCAAAGCTCAACGCCCTAGCAGAATCCACGCCCTACAAAGCCTCCAGCGCGCAAATCTCGCTAGCACATGACAAAAACGCAGAAGAGACGCTAACACTCACGCAAGCCATGCCAAACCTCACAATCACCAAAAAAATCAGATTCTACTACGATGATGATGGGCTAAAATACGCTATCAATATTTCGCTTTCAAACCCGCAAGCCTACGCGCTTTCAAGCGGCGTGCGCCCGATAGCTGATGATGATGGATATGCGTTTCATGGCGTGGTGTTGAAGCGTGATGGGCTAAATGGGACGATTGAAAAAATCGAGGATAAAGATGCCAAAGCAGAAGGCATGGATTTCAAAGAAGTGCCTTTTATCGCGGCTTCGGACAGGTATTTTACCACCTTGCTATTCACGCGCGATGTGCGCGGTATGCAGACGCAAGTCGTGGGCGATATGAAAAACAATCCCATACCTTATATCATGCTAGATTCTGATATCGAGCTAGAGGGCTATGTGGGTCCCAAAAACTACCGCTTGCTAAAAGAAATTTACCCGCCGCTTACGGATGTGGTGGAGTATGGGCTTATCACATTTTTTGCAAAGCCGGTATTTTTGCTGCTTGATTATTTGTATATGCTGCTTGGGAATTGGGGCTGGGCTATCATTGGGCTTACTATTATCGTGCGTATCATACTTTTTCCGCTAAGCTACAAGGGTATCATGAGTATGCAAAAGCTAAAAGATCTGACGCCAAAAATGAAAGAGCTGCAAGAGCAATACAAAGGCGATCCGCAAAAACTGCAAATGCATATGATGCAGCTTTACAAAAAGCATGGCGCAAATCCGCTTGGCGGGTGCTTGCCGCTGTTGCTGCAGATTCCGGTGTTTTTCGCGATTTATCGCGTGCTTTATAATGCGGTGGAGCTTAAAAGCTCGGAGTGGATTTTTTGGATTCACGACCTTTCGGTGATGGATCCATATCTCGTGCTTCCGATACTTATGGGTGCGAGTATGTATATCCAGCAAGCGCTCACGCCTACGACGCTAGATCCCATGCAGGCAAAAATCTTTAAACTTCTGCCGGTGATTTTTACGATATTTTTGATCACATTCCCGGCGGGGCTGGTGCTTTATTGGACGATAAATAATATTTTTGCTATCCTTATGCAGCTGATGATAAACAAAATCATAGACAAAAAGCGCGCAGAGGAAGTTGCAGCACACCACAAACACGAAACCAAGAAAAATTAAGGAGTCAATATGAAAAAAATAAGCGCAGATACGCTGCAAGAGGCATTGAGCCAAGCGGCTTTGGAGTTTGGCTGCTCGGTGACAGAGCTTAGCTATGAAGTCGTGCAATACGAGTCAAAAGGCTTCTTAGGCATCGGCAAAAAGCCTGCTATTATCGTGGTAGATTGCAATCGCGCTAGGGGCAGGGGATTTGCTAATGACAGGGGCTATAACAATGGCGCGGGTCATGGCGCAGATTCTGGCGCAAATGCGGGTGCTGGCGCTGGTGGTGCTGGTGTCGGTGCTAATGCTAATGAAAGCTTTGTAGGCGATGATGCTAGCGCGCAGGATTCTAGTAGATATGCCAAATCAAACTACACAAGCCACACAAATAACGCTAGCTACGCAAACCACGCGCCAAAACCACAAAGCAACTATGGCGCGCAAAACGCCTATAACGCGCCACGAGAATCTAGAGAAGCGAGAGAAAATCGAGAATCTAGTAGCTTTGGATTCTCAAGAGATTCTGGTATGAGTCGAGAATCTAATCCAAGCCGAGAGTTTGGTGCAAATCGGGAGTTTGACACAAATAGAGAATTTGACACAAATCGAGAATCTAGCGAAGCCAAAGCGCAAGATAGCGAGTTTTTCGACGCTTCAGACTTCATCCAAGAAGCACACAACGATCGCTTTTTGACAAAAGAAGAGATCATCCAAGAAATCAGCGAGCAGATAGAAGAGCTGCTAAGCTTCATGCCATACAAGCTAAACCGCGTGCAGATAAGCTTCTATGACCCACAGACACTTTATATTTACCTCGATGGCAATGATTCTGCGCTCCTCATCGGCGAGCGCGGGTATCGATACAAGGCGCTTTCATACCTGCTATTTAACTGGATACAGCCCACCTATGGCTACAATATCCGCCTAGAAATCGCGCAATTTTTGAAAAACCAAGAAGACGCGATAGATTCTTATCTTGTTGGTATTATCAATGAAGTGCGCCGCGAGGGCAAAGCGCAGACAAAGCCGCTCGATGGGATTCTAGCCTTTATCGCGCTCAAAAAACTGCGCTCGCAATTCCCGGATAAATACATCTCTTTCCGCGAAAGCGGGCAAAATGAGCGATATATCATCATCAATGATTTTTATCGCTAGAATCCATGCCAGAATCTAGTGGCTAGAGAGCGATGCGACAAACAGCGCCAAATGCGCTAGATACGACAAATATGCCAAAAGAGACAAGCGCACCAAGCGCACAAAATATGTCAGACGCGCCAAATATGACAAACGCGCCCAGCGCATTAGACACACCAAACACACAAACTGCGCCAAATACACAAGCACTAGACACAATAGTCGCGATCGCCACGCCAAGCGGTATCGGCGGTATCGCTATTGTGCGCCTAAGCGGCAAAGACGCGCTTTCTATCGCGCTTCGCATCACGCGCGCCGCCCAGCTCACCCCTCGCTACGCCACGCTTTGCTCGCTTTTTGACACCACTTCAGCGCTTATCGATGAGGCTATCGTGATTTATTTCCAAGCGCCTAGAAGCTACACTTGCGAGGATGTCGTGGAGTTTCAATGCCATGGCGGCGCAATCATCGCGCAAAAAATCATCGCTACTTGCCTAGTGCTGGGTGCGCGCAAGGCAAATGCTGGCGAATTCACCAAGCGCGCGGTGCTAAATGGGCGCATCGACATCGCCCAAGCAAACGCCATCTCACAGATGATAACCACCAATGACGCCAACTTCCAAAGCGCGCTCATATCGCAGCTAAAAGGCGAGCTGGGCGCGTTTGTGGCGAGCGTGCGCGAGATATTGCTAAGCGCGCTGGCACATGCAGAAGTGATGATAGACTACGCGCAGGAGGACATCCCAGAGGACATCATCGGGCGCATAGGCAGCAAGCTAGACGATTTGCGTGCGCGGCTGGATCGCATTTATAGCTTTTCGCGCGCGCGTGTGGATTCTGGGCTGAAGCTTTGCCTCATCGGCAAGCCAAATGTCGGCAAATCATCGCTGCTAAACACGCTGCTGCTCTATGAGCGCGCCATCACTTCGCCAATCGCTGGCACGACGCGCGATAGGATCGAGGAGGACATTTACATCGATGGGAATCTGGTGCGCCTCATCGACACTGCCGGGATACGCGAGGGCGCGGATATGCTAGAATCTCAAGGCATAGAGAAAACCAAAGAAGCATTGCAGGAGTGCGCTATCGCGCTTGGCGTGTTTGATAGCTCGAGGCGCGCGGATGATGAGGATAAAAAGGTGCTAGATTTGCTCGCGCAAGAGTGGAGCGCGCGCGCGCAAAATCCGCAAAAAAGAAAGCTAGAAATACTCCTCGTGCTAAACAAAACCGATATGCCACAAATCTTTGATGAGCGCGCGTTTGAAGGAATTTTGGCTCAAATCGTGGATTCTGATGCGCGAGAATCTAAGTTGCGAGAATCTAAAAGCTTAGATTCTGATGCGCCAGAATCTAAAAGCGCGGAATCCAATATATTACAATCCAGCGCGCCAGAATCTGAAAATATAGAATCCAAAAATATAAAATCCAAAAAACTAGAATCTAAGGGCGCAGATTCTGCCACGCACTCGCCCATACTTCGCATAAGCACGCTGGATAAAGAAAAAAGCGCGAGCCTGCTTCATAGCGCGCTTAGCGAGCGCATGAGCGCTATAAACGCGCGCGGTGGCGAGGTGATTTTGAGCGCTACATACCAGCTAGAATCCGTGCGCGCCACGAGCGAGCACATCGCAAAAGCTAGCGCGCGCTTGGAGAGTGCCGAGATTGAGCTTTTTGCCTATCACATCAAAGACGCGCTAGAATCCATCGCGCAAATCACGCATCCATATCATAGCGAAGAGGTGCTAGATGCGATGTTTGGCGAGTTTTGCTTGGGGAAATGATTAGATTCTGGCGCGCTAGAATCTAGTTTGGCTGGCAAACTTGACAGGCTGGCAAACTAATAATATGGGGCAAAATCCAGCATTGTTTTGCTAAAATAGCGCGATTGGCTAGGCGTCATTGCGCGGCGCGCGCAAGCAATCCAAAAATATTAGAGATTCTAGTCGCGCGATGCAAACCCAAAAACCCAAACCCAAACCTCATAATTAAAGGAGCAAAAATGTTTGATATGAAGCAGCTTGGCAGTATGCTTGGCGATATGCAAAAAAACCTGCAAGAGATTCAAGAAAAGTCTAAAAACACGATTTTGACCGCCAAAAGTGGCGGCGGGCTTGTTAGTGTCAGCATCAATGGCGCTGGCGAGGTGGTGGATATAAATATCGATGATTCGCTGCTTGAGGACAAGGAGTCGCTGCAGATTCTGCTGATTTCTGCGCTAAATGACGCGTATAAAAATGTCGAGGAAAACAAAAAATCCCTAGCGCTAAGCAGCCTTGGTGATTTAGGCGGGCTTGGCAATCTCGGCGGACTCGGCGGGCTAAATCCATTCCAAAAATAGTATAGATTTTGCAAATAGCATGGATTCTGCAAATTGGATAGATTTTGCAAATAGCATGGATTTTGTAAATCGCCAGCCACAACGTACGCGCAAAATCTAAATGCCAAGCATGCGCTTTTGGCGATATTTGGATTTTGTATAGCTTAGAAAGTCGCAAACCAAAAGGCTAGAAATTTACAAAATTTAGAAACGCCAGATTATGCAAAATCTATATAGAATCCCAAAAAACCAAGAGCAAAACTTAGCCAAAATATTCTCAAATCTTTAATATTTTACTTTTTGTGGATTTTGCGCTACAATGCGCGCGTCTCTTGAAAGTGCTTTTGCACCAGGCGTTGGTCTTGAGCCATTTTGGCAATACAGATTGTGTGGAGTGGGGTGCCGACTCCGCCAAGAGGCGTTTATCGCTACAAAATTTAGCTCTATCTTTTCTCCGCCAAAACTTAATAGAATCCAAAAAAATCCAAGAGCAAAGCTTAGTCAAAAATATTCTAAAATCCAAAAATTTCTTTATTTTTGCGTGGCTTTTTGATAGAATTCTCAAGCTATCCTTTGAAAGTGCATTTGCACCAGCGGGAGTGCCCCTGTCATATTGCGCTTGTCGCATTTATGAAGCGTGCGGGAGTGTAGAGGTCGCCCTCTCTACCAAAGGATAGCCGCTATTTGACTTACGCTTATTCTTTTGATTCTGCTTTGATAAAATGCTTCAGCAAATAAAATAAATCAAAATCCAAAAATTTAAAATCTAGATTCTGCATTAGTTTTGCTTAGCTTGTGGTTATTGCGGCATTTGCGCGGCGGTGTTTTGGTATGTTTCAAAAAAGTGCGGGGCTAGGATGGTGGTGAAATATTGCGCGCCTTTTTTGGTGTGCGCGATTTTTAGCGTGTGTAGATTCCAAAGATGTGGCGTATCCCAAGTGAGCGGCGCAGAATCCACATCAGAAGCGGCGGCATCGGTGGCAGAAATAGCAGCAGCGGCATGAGAAGCATAATCGGGCGCGCTAGATTCTGGTAGCGCGAGAATTTGCCTATACCGCCTATATAGCGACGCGTTTTCTAGCGCATTTAGCAGCCATTCGCGCACATATTTCCACGACACCTCCTTATCCACAAAGCTTTCACCCAAACTCTGCGCGCCATTTAGATTCCCATTTTCGAGATAAAAATCTATCGTCCCATTTACAAATAGCGCGCCTAGCATGGTGAGTGCTTCTTGCGCGTAGTTTAGGGCTTTGTAGCTTGGCTCTTTGGCGCTTCTGTATGTGTGATTTGTGCGATTTGCGCCCGCGTGGTGTGCGCTAGGTTTTGGCATAGGCAGCCATAGTGCGCTTATAGGCACGCTCATATCATAATTATTTGGCGCAGATTCTGGCGATTGCGCGGTGTTTGGCGCTAGATTCTCGCTTGCGATGCTTGACATTATCGCGTATTCGATAAATAACAAAATCTCTAGCTCGCTATCCTCGCCGACAATGCTTATAAAAAGCTCTAGCGCGTCATTTGGCGTGAAAATCTCATGTTTTGGCGCGCTGGATAGCGGTTTGCCAAATCGCCCTTGAAGTGCTCGTGCGCTCGTGCGCGCTTCATTTTTATTGCGCGTTTGATTCTCATTGTGCGCTTCATTTTCGCTGCGCGCCTCATCCCCTTGCCAAAAATTTTCACTCAAAAACTCATGGCTCCACGCATCCGCCAAATGCGACAAATACGCATTCCACACGCTCGCCCCAATACTTCCGCCAAAGCCAAACACCCGCCCGCCAAGCTTATATATCACTTTTTGCGCGCTTACTCCTAGCTTTTTGTCGATAAAGTGACGCATAGATTCTAGCGCGTGGGGCGCTATCTCAAGCGAGAGATTCATCACGCTTAGCGGGAATCCGCCTAGCTTTGTCGCATCTTTTTGCGTGGTTAGAATCGAGCTTGGCTGATAATGCGCCAAAAGCGCTTCAATCTCTTCGCGCGCAAAAGTGTGATGATCGCTAAAAATTGCCTTGCCGATGAGTTTGTAGGGCTTTTTGCGCGCGGATTCTGGACTGGATTTTGCGCTATTTTGCGCGCCAGAATCCAAACGAGAATCCACGCCAGAATCCAAACTAGATTCTGCCCCAGATTCCAAAGCAGAATCCAAACCAGACTCCGCGCCATCTTCCACAAACGCGCGCAAAAACTCATCCAAACGGCTAGGATTGGCAATAGCTGTGATTAGCAGCATTTTTGGCGTGGGATTCTCGATATCTACGCGCCGCACAAAATCTACGCCATCTTTTAGCACCAGCGCATCGCTAGAATCCAAAAGCGCATCATAAATGCTTGGCGATTCGCGATAAATCCCGCTAGGCAGCATACGCGCGAAAAATGGCTCTCTCTTTGGGCGCAGCAACACATCAAATTTGCTAAATCCAAACCGAAACGCATCATCTAGCAAAATGATTTGCGCGCCATGCTTTTTTGCCTCTTTTATCGCGCGCGCGCGGTTTTTGCAGACGATGACGCTTGCTTTTATATGCGCTAGGCTTAAAGCTATGAGATAGGGCTCATCGCCGCTTTGTGCGACATTTGCCTTGAGCTCGCCTTTGTAGCTCACCCACACAAGCCCCTTGCTCTGGCGCTTGTAGCCACGCGAGATGATGATGATGTGGCTATAATCAAAATTATCCAGATATTTGCCAAGCGCGATGATAAAAGGCGTCTTGCCACTGCCCCCAGCTATAAGGTTGCCGATAGAAATAATAGGCAAGCCAAAATCGCCACCAAATCGCCCAAAGCCTAAGCAACTAAAGCCTTGATATCTAAGCCTGCCAAGCGCGCGTTTGCAAGAAGCTATCGCGCCATATATCGCGCTTATAGGAAGCAGACAGGTGCTAAGCGCTTTTTGAGCGGCGTTTGGTGCGTAAAAATATCGATGCCAAAAATCCACACTTTGCCTCTAGAATCTAGTCTTTTTTGTCTTTTGGCACAAAGGCAAGCGGTGCTTCGCGTTTAAATAGATTTTGCTTCACGCGCGCGCAAACCATCTCTACAAGCGCTTTGTCAAACTTTTTAAAATGTTTTTTCTTGATTTTTTTATAGTTTTTTGTTTTGCGAAAATCGCCATATTTTTCACACATCGCCTCTAGCAATGGGTCGATTTGGCTGTATGAGAATCCAAGCTCTTTTTCATCGCTTTGCCCTTCATAAAGATCGGCTGTGGGGGGCTTTTTGATGATAGATTCTGGGATATTGAGCGCTTTTGCGAGTGCGAAAACTTCTGTCTTGCTAAGCGAGGCTATGGGGTTTATTGCGCAAGCCATATCGCCATAAATCGTGCCATAGCCAAGCATAAGTTCTGATTTGTTGCTAGTGCCTACGACGATGCCTTTTTGCGTGCTAGCGAAGTTGTAGAGTAGCGCCATGCGGATGCGCGCGCAAAAGTTGCCAATCTGAAGCGGCGTGGCACTTGGATTTTGTTCTTTAAACACCGCTTCATACGCAGAAATATCGACATGCTCTAGCTCCATTTTGAAATGCTTCACAAATCCTATCGCATCCTCTATCGAGCGCGCGCTGGTGGATGAAGTAGGCATACATACCAAAAGCACATCTTTACCCACTGCTTTTTGGCAAAGTGCCGCCACCACCGCAGAATCTACGCCGCCGCTAAGCCCGATGATAAGCTTTTGCGCGCCTTTCTTTTTGTATTGTTTGCGTAGAAACTCCACACTTTTATCGATGAAATGCTTTGTATTTAGGCTTTGCGCCTGTCTTTTTTTGGATTCTCCCATGGCTACTCCTTAGGTAAATTTGAAGTGGATTTTGCGCTAGATTTTACTACTTAAAGCGCATTATTTCAAGAAAATGCCAAAATAAATCGCGCCTTTTTTGCGCTTTTTTCGCCATGCGCTAAAAATCGCACTCAAATTTGGTATAATGCAGCGATTTTGCATTCTAAAGCCCGCAACACTTTGCGACAACTTTGCAACACTTTATGAAGGAAAAGCAATGAATGAAATAAAAGACAAACTAAAACACAGCTTCAACAACGACAAAAGCCGCTATATCACTGCTATTTTGCTGATAGCTGCTATCGTGGCGATTTTGGCGACAAATATTCCTATCGTGGTTTGGGCGGTGCTTGGCGTGGTGTTTGTGCTTGGCATCAAAGAAAGCTTCGCGCTCTATGATATCGAGGATAGCTTGTTTTCGTATGGTTTGGCGGTTGTGGTGTGGGTCATGGCGTTTTTTAGCGCGCGCCCGGTAGAATGCGGGCTTATCGCTTGCGTGGTGCTGGCTAGCTTTATGGCATACAAACAAACGCTAAATGCCAAAAGTATCATGCCTTTTATCTATCCTAGCATCCCATTTTTGGCGCTTTATAGCGTTTATGTGGATTTTGGTGTGTGGAAAATCGTTTGGCTTATACTTATCATTGCGGTGTGTGATATCGGCGCGTTTTTTGGCGGAAGGCTTTTTGGCAAAAATCCCTTCAGCCCCACAAGCCCAAATAAAACGCTGGAGGGCGTCATCATCGGTATCGCTAGCGCGGTGGCTATCGGAAGTATCGCTGGGGTTTTTATGGTAAATGTGAATTTTTTCTTAGCCATCGCACTTAGCTTTTTTGTCGCGGTGTGCGGGGTGTTTGGCGATTTGTTTGAAAGCTATTTGAAACGCAGAGCGGGCGTAAAAGACTCTGGCAAGATACTGCCCGGACATGGCGGAATCCTAGATCGCTTTGATGCGGTGCTTTTTGGCGCGGTGGGGATGCATTTTGTGCTTATGTTTTTTGATGAGCTTTCTTGCCTTAGCTGTATTTCAAAGCAGACGATAGAGTTTTTCCAATAGCGCAAATGTAGCGATAAAAGCGTAAAAGCAAGCAAGAAGCAAAAATGATTATTTTAGGAAGCACGGGTTCTATTGGTTGTGCGGCGCTAGAGATAGCCAAACGCTTTGGCAAAAAGGTAGAAGCACTAGCAGCAGGGCGCAATATCGCGCTTTTAAACAAGCAGATTCTAGAATCCGCACCCGCATTTGTCTGCATCGCGGATGAGGTAGATAGAGCGCAGCTAGAGCCAAGGGGCGCGAAAGTCTTTGTGGGGAGTGAGGGGATTTGTGAGCTACTAGAATCCGCACAAAGCAGCCTTGTGATAAATGCGATAGTGGGATTTGCCGGGCTAAAGCCAAGCCTGCATACCCAAAAGCTAGGCAAAACGCTAGCACTTGCCAATAAAGAATCGCTTGTCTCTGGCGGATGGCTGCTAGATACGAGCAAGATTTTGCCTATTGATAGCGAGCATTTTGGGCTGTGGTATTTGCAGAGTGCGCGAGTGGTGAAGCGGCTTATTATCACTGCTAGCGGCGGGGCTTTTCGCGATGCGCCACTAGAATCTATCGCGACACAGAGCAAATCTAGCGCGCTAAATCATCCCAACTGGAAAATGGGCGCAAAAATCACTATAGATTCTGCTAGCATGATGAATAAGATTTTTGAGATTCTGGAGGCGTTTTGGCTGTTTGGCTGCAAGGATGTCGAGGCGTTTATCGAGCGTAGCTCTAGCGTGCATGCGCTTATCGAGTTTGTCGATGGTAGCACGACGGCGCATTTTGCCCTGCCTGATATGCGCCTGCCAATCGCCTATGCTATCGATGCCAAAAAAGCAGCGCAAAGCAAAATCCTAGAATCTATGGATCTTTCACAGATCCTAAACCTCACTTTTGCGCCTATAGATTCTGCTAGATACCCGCTCTATACGCTAAAAGATAGGCTGCTAAGCGCGCCAAAACTAGGCGTCATAGTAAATGCTAGCAATGAAGTGGCGATAGCGCATTTTTTGGCAGATAGAATCTGCTTTGGCGCGATAAGTGAGGTGGTGTTTGATGCACTAGAGGCGTTTGCGGGCGAGATTGGCGAAAGTAGTGAAAATAGCGAGGCTAGCGCGGCGAAAAAATCTAGCGACACTAGCGAAACTAAAGGGGCTAACAAAACTAGCGCGCTAGGCGATTATGATTCTATAGCATCGCTGGATGCCAAAGTGCGCGCGTATTGTCAAGAAAAGATGCCTTTGTATGCGCGCGAGGTGTGAAAGCATGATGAAGCTAGCAAAAGTTAAAGATTTCTTTTACCAAAAATTACAAAATAAAGGTTACTTTAAGTAGTTTTATATCAAACTTGCACGCATTGTAAGAATCCAAATAGGCACTTTTATAAGCGACTTTTGCAAGTGTGCTTGCAAGCGCATTTGTAAAATCTTGCAAGTCGCGCAAAGTGTGGCATATTTGGCATTTTGCAAGCTTTTGGATCGCTGATAGGAGCTTCGCTCAAGTCAGGTATCGGACAATCCATCACTTACGACTATTAAGGAGAGAAAATGTCAAATATGGTCGCGCCAGATAAAACGCCTGTATGGGTCAATGAGGCACGCTGCAAGGCTTGCGATATTTGCGTATCGCGCTGTCCTGCGGGCGTGCTTGGTATGCGGCTTGATCACCACAAAGTGCTTGGCAAGGTGATTGAGGTTGTGCATCCAGAGAGTTGCATAGGTTGCTGTGAATGCGAGCTTCACTGCCCGGATTTTGCGATATATGTCGCAGATAGGAAGGAGTTTAAATTCAACAAACTCACACCAGAAGCACAAGAGAGAGCGCTAAAGGTGCGAGAAAATAAATTTATGATGCTAGATTCTGACATCAAAGCAAAAGGATGAGATAATGCGAGAAGTGATTTCTGGTGGCAATGAATTGGTGGCAAAAGCCGCGATAGAAGTGGGATGTAGATTCTATGGTGGATATCCGATAACGCCTTCTTCGGATATTATGCATGAGATGAGCGTGCTTTTGCCAAAGCATGGCGGTAAATTTATACAAATGGAAGATGAGATAGGCGGAATCTGCGCTTCTTTGGGCGCTGCGATGAGCGGGGTAAAATCCATGACAGGAAGCTCGGGGCCGGGAATCTCGCTAAAAGTAGAGCAAATAGGCTTAGGCTTTATGGCAGAGATCCCGCTAGTCATCGCTGATGTCATGCGCTCTGGTCCTTCTACTGGTATGCCTACGCGCGTGGCGCAGGGCGATATAAGCTTTTTGCGAAACCCAACGCATGGTGATTTCAAAGCAGTGGCTATAGCGCCGGGCAACCTTGAAGAATCTTACACGCAAACTGTGCGCGCGTTTAACCTAGCAGAAGAGCTGATGACGCCGGTATTTTTGCTGATGGATGAGACTATAGGGCATATGTATGGCAAGGCTTATATTCCAGATCTAGCCGATGTAGAAAAATCTATCGTCAATCGCAGAACCTTTAGCGGCGATCCAAAAGACTATAAACCCTATGAAGTCGCTGGCGATGAAGGCGCTATACTAAATCCATTTTTCAAAGGCTATCGATACCATGTCACCGGGCTTCATCATGGACCGCTAGGATTCCCTACAGAAGATGCGGTAGCGGGGCAAGCGCTCATTGATAGGCTGTTTAATAAGATAGAATCCAAAGAAGAGCGGATTTGTGAGTATGAAGAGCTTGACTTAGAAGGTGCAGATGTCGCGATAATCGCGTATGGCTCAACAGCGCTTGCAGTAAAAGAAGCGATGGCAGAGCTTAAGGCACAGGGCAAAAAAGTAGGATTATTCCGCCCGATAACTATCTGGCCAAGTCCCAAAAAGCGCCTAAAACAGCTTGGCGAAAAATACAAAAAAATCCTAGTCATCGAGCTAAACAAAGGGCAGTATGTCGAGGAAATCGAGCGGATTCTGGAGAGAAAAGTAGAGTTTATGGGGCAGGCAAATGGGCGAAGCATCGCTCCTAGCCAAATCATAGCAAAAGTGAAGGAGATGTAATATGGCTTTCAATTATGATGAATATTTGCGCGTGGATAAACTTCCTACGCTATGGTGCTGGGGCTGCGGCGATGGCGTGATACTAAAATCTATCATCCGCACGATAAATGCGCTCGGCTGGGATATGAATGATGTGTGCTTGGTGAGCGGTATCGGATGTAGCGGGCGCATGAGCTCTTATGTGAATTGCAACACGGTGCATACCACGCATGGGCGCGCACTCGCCTATGCCACAGGCATAAAGCTAGCAAACCCAGAAAAACATGTCATCGTAGTAAGCGGCGATGGCGATGCGCTAGCAATCGGCGGGAATCACACTATCCACGCAAGCCGCCGCAATATTGACTTGAACTATATTTTGGTAAATAACTTCATCTATGGACTTACCAACTCGCAAACCTCGCCCACCACGCCAAAAGGTATGTGGACGGTTACCGCACAATATGGCAATATCGAAAACAGCTTTGATCCTTGCAAGCTAGTGGATGCGGCGGGCGCGACATTTATCGCTAGAGAATCCGTGCTAGACCCCAAAAAGATAGAAAAAGTGCTGTATGAAGGCTTCAAGCATGATGGCTTTAGCTTTTTTGACATACATAGCAACTGCCACATAAACCTAGGGCGCAAAAACAAAATGGGCGAAGCGGTGCAAGTGCTAAAATGGATAGAATCTCGCACAATAAGCAAGCGCAAATATGATGAGCTAAGCGATGAGGAAAAAGTAGGCAAATTCCCCACTGGCGTGCTAAAAACCGATACCAGCAGGATGGAGTATTGCAAAGCTTATAATGAAGTGATAGCCAAAGCCCAAGCGGCTAAAGGAGGGCACTAATGGAAGCACAACTTCGATTTACTGGTGTTGGCGGGCAGGGGGTGCTGCTAGCAGGCGAGATCCTCGCAGAATCTAAAATCCGAGCCGGCGGATATGGAATCCAAGCATCCACCTACACCTCCCAAGTGCGCGGCGGACCCACGAAGGTGGATATTTTGCTGGATTCTAAAGAGATTTTGTATCCTTATGCGATTGAGGGAGAGGTGGATTTTATGCTTTCCACCGCGCAAGTGAGCTATGATCAGTTCAAAAGTGGCGTGAAAAGTGGCGGCATCATCGTCGTAGAGCCAAACCTAGTGACACCAAGTGAAGAGGATAGGAAAAAGTTCAAAATCTTTGAAATCCCAATCATCACCATCGCCAAAGAAGAGGTGGGAAATGTCGTCACGCAGTCTGTCGTAGCGCTCGCAGTCACCGTGACTTTTACCAAATGTGTGGATCGTGATTTGGTGTATGAGACGATGATCTCCAAAGTCCCTGCCAAAGTCGTCGAGCTAAACAAAAAGGCGTTTGAGCTAGGCGAAAAATACGCCAAACAAGCGCTAGACAAATAAGCGCCGGACAAACAAGCGCTAGGCAAAAAAGTGCTAGACAAATAAGCACTAGAAGGGCAAAGACTAAATAAAGCCTTAGCATAAAGCCAGCCGCCTCGCGCCCTCGCGTTTTGGGGCGTGGTGCGATAATGTGTGTCAAAATAGTAGCTTGTGAGTAGGTGTATCTAGCATGAATGCAATCAAAATAAATATGGATTTTGGTATAATATACTCCCTAATTTTGTCAAGCGCCAAAAATAATTTTTACTTTTGAAGGATATGTATGACACAATCCATGCTTAAGCCAATCGCGCTACTCAAAGATAAAAAATATACCAAAGAGTTTGAAAAAGCCATCACTTCCGCCACTTCAGATAATACGCTAAAGGCAATCAAAAAAGATACGCAAAGAATTTTGCAAATGCCATTTGAGCTAGACAATCTAAGCGACAAAGAATTTAAAAATATATGCAAAAAATAGTAAGTTTAAACTATTTGCTGCAAAATCAAAAAGAAGATGAAGTAGCAGGGATTTTGGAGGGTTTTATTTGCTCTAGAAATCTAGAATTGCAAAAATTTATTAATTTTAAAGCTATAAAATACGAAAAATCCTGCGCAACTCGCACTTTTCTTGTCTTCCTAAATTCAACTTTTCAGGGCTTCTTCTCTATAGCGCTTAATGTTTTTCAGACGCAAAATTTAAGCAGAAACCTAATAAAAAAATTAAGCCCTTTTCACCACCCTTCAGCCCAGTTCTTGCCATGCATTATTATAGGGCAGCTTGGAAAAAGCGATAAATCTATCATTAAAGGCGCGGATTTGCTTGATTATGCCATGTCAATCGCAATAAAAATAAATCAATATGCTGGCACAAAATTTGTGCTTATAGATTCTGTCAATAAAGAAAAAGTTATTAAATTTTATGAGCGGCATAATTTTAAGGCCTTGCCAACAGAGACTAAAGACAAATGCGTGCGAATGATACGATTTTTTTAGATTTGTTTTGGATGATTTTGAATATTATAGATAGTTTGGTTTTTCCTCAAAATTCTAAGCAAAAATAAAAAAATATGCTAAAATCCCAAGCTAAATCCAAAAAAGAGGTGAAAAATGCAGCAAGCACAAATACATGAGCTTTATGATGATGAGTTTTATAAAGGGCAGGCAAGCAGTTCTT
>NZ_MLQN01000032.1 GCF_001854545.1 Helicobacter sp. CLO-3 | reverse complement strand
AGCCATCGCGCGAGTATATCGAGGCGTTATACACGCGCTTTAGCCCGCCTTTGCCCTTTTGTGCGTTGCGCGCGCGGGCTTTGTTTTGCGCTTGCTGGCTGGATTCTGCGCGTTTGCTAGAATCTATTTTTTGGCTAGAATCTGGATTCTGGCTAAAACCCGCATTTCGGCTAGAATCCAAATCGCGAGTAGATTCTGCGCTTTTGTTTGATTTTTTGCTTTGGCTGGATTTTGCATCGCTACTAGTTTTTGCATTGCGGCTAGATTCTGGCATATCCGCTCCTTTTGTCATTTGCGACATTATAGTCAAATAAAATAATTATGGATAATGCAAGTTGCAAATCTAGATTCCACATAGCGCAATGCTTATAATCCGCCGCTTTGTCCGATGCGATAGAGCGCGAAGTCATATTTTATGGGGTCTTGCGGGCAAAATTTCGCTAGCGCTTCGCTTACTTCTATCACTGCTTTTATATCATAGCTCTTGCGCTTCAGTAGCCCCAAAGCGCGCGAGACACGCAGCGTATGCGTATCAAGCGGCAGTAGCAGACAAGAGGGCTTCATATGCCCCTGCCACAGCCCAAGATCGACATTATCTTTACGCACCATCCAGCGCAAAAACATATTCCAGCGTTTGAGCGGCGCACTAGAATCCACCGCGCCATCCCCCACCAAAAACGAGAATCCTCGCGTGAAATCGCCACTTTTGGCATGCTCTGTGATGTAGCTTGCTGGAAAATGCGCGCGCATATCGCCCATGACTTCGCCGCGCAAAATCCCGCTAGCCACGCGTTTTATGTGGTTTATAGCACTTCTCACAGATTCTAGTGTGGCGCGGTGGTTTTGTTTGGTGTTCGAGTTTGCCCGCGCATTTGCACTTGCATTTTGTCCGCTAGAATCTAGCTCGCCAAACATTATAGATTCTAGTCCGCCGCGCAGCTTTATCTCGCACAAAGTCAAAAAAAGTAGCTTCACATCAAAAGCATTTTGGAAGCGATAATAAGGAAAATCATAGCGCAAAATCGCCTCGCTAGAATCCAGCAAATCAAAATCAAGCGCGCCCAAAAACTTCAAAATCGCGCGCACATTGCCATACGAAAATAGCGCGCAGATAAGCGCAATATGCGCGATGTTTTTATGCTCACGATAGCGATACACCATAAGCAGCGGGTCTGGGTTTGATTCACTAACCGCGCTCTCATGATTGTGCGCTAGGTAGTTAGAATCTAGCAGGCTTTTAAGCGCGGATTTGGATGGTGGTTTTTTGCAGAGGGTTTTTAGATTTTGCAATGTTTGTGATGTCTGTGGCGCTTGTGAGGATTGACTCGCTGGCATTTACCGCCTTTATGATGAGATAAAGGCGCATTATATCTTATTTGTTTGGATTCTGGTTTGCGCGCATCCTAAAAGGCGCGAAGAGTGCTGAAAAACACGCGGCGATAAAGATAGATAGCTTGTTTTTTAGCGCGGATTTGACGCTCGTGGCTTTTGCGATTCTCGCGGCGTTGGCGTTTGTCGCGCTTGCAGAATCTAAATCGCTAGAATCTAGTTTTGCAGCATCCCGCGCCACAGAATCAAAGCCCACAGAATCTAATCTCGCAGAATCTAAACTCACAGAATCCGCTCCGCTTTTCGCGCCCCTTTCACCCGCCGCGCCCTCATATTCCAAGAAAAACTTCGCTATATCCTTGCGCCCAAACATCAGCGCATAAGCAAAAGGCGTCATGCCTAAGCCATTGTTCTCGCGGATATTCGCGCCAGATTCTACCAAAAGCTTAGCCATCTCAAAATACCCCTTGAAGCACACGCCAGCCAGCGGCGTCTGCCCGCGATCATTTTTCTCATCCACGCGCGCACCGCGCTTTAGCAGCATTTGTGCCGTTGGCAAAGAATTATGATAGCTTGCCAGCATCAAAAGACTATCGCCTTTATGGTTTTTTAGATTCTCGCTCAAGCCAGCATTTAGCATGATTTCTAGATTCTCGCATGCATCATTTCTAGCAAAATCAAACGCCATCGCACAAAGCTCTTCATAGCGTTTTTCTTCGTCTTTTGTTAAAATTTCTTCTGTCAAATTTGGGACTAAAATTTGACCCACATTGTTTTGACCTGCATTTTTTTGACTCACTTTCTCCATCGCAACTCCCTTAAAATCTTTAAAATATAAAATCAAAACTACCAGCCAGCCCAAAAAAGCGTGGCATCAAGCTAGCAGTTTTGAGCCTATAAACGCGCAAAGCCCAAAGACTTTGCGCCAAAATTTAAGCAAGTGCCTTTTTCACGCCAGCTACGTATTCTGGGCTTATTTTTTCAAAATGCCCTAGTGCGCGTTTTATGATATACTCCTCCACGCCTTGCATAGAAGCTGCGATATTGGCAAAAAGCTGGCTTTTTTGCTCGGCATTCATGAGGTCAAAAAGCGCTCTTGGCTGCGTGTAAAAATCCTCATCAAGCGGCGCGTATCGCTGCGCTGCGCCCTCAATCGCCAAATCTGGCTCAAGATAGTTTCTATCCTCTTTTGGGCTGTCATCATAGCTGTTTGGCTCATAATACGCCGCTTTGTTTTTGTAGCTATCGCTATTCATCGCACCCGCGACATTATAGGTATTTACCTCGCTTTTTGCGGCATTTACCGGCAATAGATGATAGTTTGTGCCTATGCGGTAGCGTTGCGCGTCTGGGTAGCTAAAGATTCTGCCTTGCAGCATTTTATCTGGGCTAAAGCCGATTCCGGGCACGACATTGCTAGGGCTGAATGCTGCTTGCTCGACTTCGTTGAAATAATTTTCCACATTGCGATTTAGCACCATTTCGCCCACATCGATAAGCGGCACGACTTTGTGCGACCATACTTTAGTAAGGTCAAATGGATTAAATCCTAGTTTGTCAGCGTCTTTTTCGCTCAAAACTTGGATTTTGAAGCTCCATTTTGGAAAATCGCCCTTTTCTATGCTCTCCACCAAATCGCGCTGATGACTTTCTCTATCTTTGGCAATGATTGCCTCTGCCTCGGCGTTTGTGAGGTTTTTTATCCCTTGTTTGGTTTTGAAGTGAAACTTCACCCAAAAGCGCTCGCCCTTATCATTGATAAGGCTGTAAGTATGGCTTCCAAAGCCGTGCATATGGCGATAGCTCGCAGGGATCCCTCTATCACTCATAAGAATCGTGACTTGATGCAAGCTTTCAGGGCTCAAGCTCCAGAAATCCCAAGCCGCATTCGCGCTCCTTAGGTGCGTGCGCGGATCGCGCTTTTGTGTGTGGATAAAATCTGGGAATTTGTATGGGTCGCGTATGAAAAATGTCGGCGTGTTGTTGCCTACCAAATCCCAATTGCCCTCTTTTGTGTAGAATTTGATAGCAAATCCTCGCACATCTCGCTCTGCATCAGCCGCGCCCGCTTCGCCAGCCACGGTTGAAAAGCGCAGTATAAGCGGAGTTTTTGCGCCTTTTTGAAGCACTTTTGCTTTGGTGTATTTTGAGATGTCTTCTGTGATGACAAGCTCGCCATACGCCGCGCTTCCTTTGGCATGCACGGTGCGCTCTGGGATGCGCTCGCGATTTTGATGTGCCAACTTTTCAAGCAAGATATAATCCTGCAACAAAAGCGGCCCCTTCGCGCCAGCACTAAGTGAGTTTTGGTTGTCAGCAACGATATTGCCGAAGTCGTTTGTAAGTCGTCTCATCTTTTCTCCTTGAAGTTGTGGAATGCAAGATTCTAGCACAATAAAAGATAATATTTTCTAAATAATAAAAATTATTGATTAAAAATAAAGATGGAATCTAGGCGAATGACAAACGAAACCAAGCAGAATCTAAAAGCCCTAGAAAAGATGACAGGACACAAAAGATATCAAGCGCGCAGATAAAAAGGCAAAAATATCAAAAATACATAAAACAAACAAAAATGCAAGTTAAAATCTCACGACAAGAATGGTAAATATTATTTCACTAGCGCGCTGATGGCTTTGAAAGGCTTGTCTTTGGCGGTGTGGAGCGCGCCAAAAAGCAAGGATTCTGTGCTGGAGACTTTTGCGCCGAGTTGCGCCATGAGTGTTAGTGCGTTTTGGTGGTTTGCTATGTCGCGTGAGCTTAGCGCATCGTTTGCCACCCACACATCTAGTCCAAAGCCAAGCGCATGCTGCACGCTTTGGAGCACGCATACATGGCTTTCGATGCCGCATATTATCAGCGTGCGTGCGCCGCTTGTGGCGATCTCTCGCGCGATAATCTCATCGCCAAAAATGCTAAATGAGATTTTTTCTAGCACTTTTGCGCGCGGTGGATTCTGGGCAGATTCTGCTGTCAAACTAGAATCTATCGTCAAGCTAGATTCTGTAGAATCTGCATGCACGCCAGCTGTGCTACTTCCGCCAAGCGTCTCGCAAGCCACAAAATCCACGCGAGAATCCGTTTTGCCAAGCCCCTTTGGGTATTGCTCGGTGATGAGTATGGGTATCTCAAGCGCGCTCGCACCAGCGATTAGCTTGTTGGCATTTTTTAGCACGCGCTCGCCTTCACTCATCGCAGGCAGCAGCTTTTCTTGTATGTCTATCACCACAAGCAGCGCGGATTTTGGGTCAAAAAGCCCCAAATTTAGCGGCTTTATCTCATGTATTTTTTTACTCATTTTTTCATTATCGCTACCCAAAAATCCTCCTTAAATCTTTTGCGCCTTTTAAGCGCCCCACACACAAGAAAGATAAAAAGCGCACAAAGCCAAAAAGCCACGCCACGCCAAATAAAAACCTCTCGCAAACTCACAGCTTCGCCACGATAGCCGCTGTATCTTGCGCTATCACCAGCTCCTCATTTGTCGGTATCACGCACACTTTCACCTTAGAATCTGGTGTGGAGATGATAGCCTCCTCGCCACACACATTATTCGCCTCCACATCAAGCTCCACGCCCAGAAACTCCAGATGCTCGACAATCATCCCTCGTATAAACTTCGCATTCTCACCCACACCAGCACAAAAGCTTATCGCATCCACGCCGATTAGCACCGCGCAATACGAGCCGATGTATTTTAGCACGCGATACGCAAACGCCGCGCGCGCGAGCTTGGCGCGCTCATGTCCTTTCATATCCGCATCTAGCAAGTCGCGAAAATCGCTTGAAAGCCCAGAGATGCCTAGCACGCCGGATTTTTTGTTTAGGATATTTACGATAGCTTTGGTGTTTAGCCCCTCTCTATCAGCGATATAATCCAAAATCGCCGGGTCCAAATCCCCGCTCCTAGTCCCCATGATAAGCCCTTCTAGCGGTGTAAGCCCCATGCTGGTATCTACGCATTTGCCATTTTTTACCGCACAGATTGAAGAGCCATTGCCAAGGTGGCAAACGATGATTTTTGACTTCTCATAATCAAGCCCCAAAAACTCCGCCGTGCGCTTTGAGACATATTTGTGGCTTGTGCCATGGAATCCATATCTTCGCACCTTGTGCTTCTCATACCACTCATAAGGCACGCCATACATATATGCCTTTGGCGGCATGCTTTGGTGAAACGCTGTGTCAAACACCGCCACCATCGGCGTATCTGGCATAAGCTCCAAGCATGCGCGGATACCCATAAGATGCGCTGGATTATGCAGTGGCGCTAGAGCCGAGCAGTCATCGATATCTCGTATCACTTTCTCATCTATTAGCACTGATTCTTTGAAATACTCCCCGCCATGCACGATGCGATGCCCCACAGCATTTATCTCTGATAGCGATGACACCGCGCCATTTTCTTTATCTGTGAGATGCTCTAGCACCAGCTCGATGCCGCGCGCATGCGTATCGATAGGCAGCTGCTTTTTGGTTTTCTCGCCTTTGGCGTTTTTGTAGCTTATCTCGCTACCATCAATCCCTATCCTATCGCACATCCCAGATGCGAGCACATTTTGCGTATCCGTCTCTATGAGCTGAAACTTAAGCGATGAGCTACCGCAATTTACCACCAAAACATTCATTCTCTCTCCTTAATACTTGTCAAATCGCGCTATCTGCGCTCTATATCGTTTGGTCGGGAATAGCTCCTGCCCTATCCCAAATCCAAAGATCGATTATCTAGTGTAGGGCAATTATCCTTAATGCACCAAAAATACAAAAATACTTTTACCAAATTGTGCATATTTCACACATTATTACTGCATTTTCGCCCCGATACCAGCGCCGCAAATAGCCTAATGCATAGAATTCTACACAGCAAAACACACCATGAAAAATAAAGCGTATAAAATCTACACAAAAAAGGCGTGGGGATAAAAGACGGGATATTCAAAAGCAGAAAAATAAAGGGTGGAAAAATAAGATGCGAGATATTCAAAGGTCAATTAATAAGGGCAAATATTAAAAGGCGGGATTAGGCCTGCTAAGATTAAAATCAGCGATTTTTGGTTTTTAGGATTCTGGATTTCAAAACCGCAAATCTAGAATCTAAAATTTGCAGTGTTGCTTAAGCGCAATTCCAGAATCTATTCTTCTCATTGTGTTTTTCTTTTTTCTATTGCAAAGAACAAAGCAATAAAGCAAAAAATCGCTCCTTTAAAGAAATGAGCGCCAAAATCTCACGCAAACTTATTATTTGGCTTTTTCCACATACCGGCACGATAAAACGCATAGAAAATCGCCGCCCTTATATAAGTCTCCACAAAAATCACCACAAACACCCACCAAATGCCAAGCCCAGCCACGCTCACGCCCACCCATATCGGCAGTATGCGAAAGCACCAAATACTAAGCGCATTTATCGCCAAGCTAAGGTTTGTAATCCCCGAAGCGCGCAGCACGCCATCTAGCACAAACGCCCAAATAAGCGGGATCTGCGAGAATCCAACCGCCAAAAGATACATAATAGACACCGCCACCACCGCATCATTGGCGTTGAAAATCCTACTCAAAGGCGCTGCAAACACCGCCATAAGCACGCCCAAAATTCCCATGACAATGCTAGAAATCTGCAAAATCGTTTTGTTTAGATCCATCGCTACATCGATGCGTTTAGCACCCAGATTCTGCCCTGTGAGCGCCATCGCTGCCACCATGAAGCCAAAGCCCGGCATAAACGCAAACGCCTCTATGCGTGAGCCAATCTGCGCGCCAGTGACAGCGACATCGCCAAAGTTTGCGATGATTTTTGTCGTAAGCACGAGCGAGCCGAGCGTGAGAAGTCGCTCGATACCAGAGGGGATGCCGATTTTTAGCGCGATGTAGAAATATCTCCAAGTGATACCAAAGCTAAAGGCAAAAAACCGCCCGCGCCGCCACGCCAGCAGACAAAAGATAAAAAGCTCCACATAGCTAGTGATAAGCCCTGCCTACGCAGCGCCGATGATATCAAGCTGTGCGGCGATGATGAGTGCGTAGTTTATCACCACGCAAAACGCTGTCGTAGCGATACGCACGAGGAAAATGCTAAGCGTGTCGCCTATCGCAGAAAACGCGGATACGATGATGTTTTTTAGCAAAACCGCGGGCAGCGAAAAAATGCTAATCATCAAAAACGCCTTTGATAGCGCGCCGGTGTGCTCGCTGATGCCAATCCAAGCGATAAATGGCTCTAGCCCAAACCACGCAAGCGCCAATATCGGCGCGCCACACGCCAGACAAAGCAGCATAAGCGTAGAAAACACCCTACCCGCGCGTTCGCTGTTGCGCTCGCCATAAAGGCGCGAGATTTGCGCGTTTGTCCCGATGTAAAACACCGCATTTATCGCAAAAAACATCATCACAAACTGCATGCCAACAGAAAGTGCTGCGATATACTCCTCGCCAAATCGCCCGACAAAAAATATCCCAAGCGCCAGCACCAGCGTATCTAGCAGCGAGTTTGCGCCAGAAGGCAGGGCGATACGCAGGATTTTACGCACTTTTTGCGCGTATGTGTAGGAACGGGGCATTGGCGACCTTTGATACTTTTTGTCTAGAATCATACTCAAAACTATGCTAAAGAATGCTAAAATTCGCCACAATCATCTGCCAAAGGCTAGCAAATGCATAAGAAAATAAATCAAGCGATAAATATAGAATCCGCCCCAAATTCTGTGGAATCTGTGGAATCTGTGGAATCTGTGGAATCTGTGGAATCTGTGGAATCTGTGGAATCTGTGGATTCTGTGGATTCTGTGGATTCTGTGGATTCTGTGGATTCTGTGGATTCTGTGGATTCTGTGGATTCTGTGGATTCTGTGGATTCTGTGGATTCTGAAATTTTGGCGCGACTAAAAATCGACAAAAATATTTTGCTTTGTGTTAGCGCTTCTATCGCCGCTTACAAAGCGCTAGAGCTTGCCAGCGCGCTAAAAAAGCTCGGCGCGCGCGTGGCGGTGGTGATGAGCGAGGAGGCAAAAAAGTTTATCGCCCCGCTTAGCTTTGAGGCACTCACGCATTGCAAGGTGCTGCATCGGGATTCTGAAGATTGGGCGCATTGGCAAGTGGATTCTAAAAGCGCGGAGTCTGGGGGGGCAGAATCCATATTTGCAGAATCTAGGGGCGCAAAAAATGCAAAATCCACAAGCGCGGATTTTGCCAGCCCTTTAGATTTTGGCACTGCTTCTTTGGATTTTAGCGACAATTTAGATTCTGGCATTAAATCCAGTGCCCCGCGCGCTTGCAACCACATAGCCTACGCGCAATGGGCGGACATCTGCATCCTCTGCCCAGCAAGTGCCAACACCATCGCCAAGCTAGCCGCTGGCATCGCCGATACGCTGGTGCTTCAAGCGCTCCTAGCCACGCGTGCGCCGCTGCTGATAGCCCCCGCGATGAATACGCAAATGCTCCTAGCCCCACAAACGCGCCAAAATCTAGCCACGCTAGCAAGCTTTGGCGCGCGCATCATCGCACCCAGAAGCACGCTTTTGGCATGCGATACGCGCGGGCTTGGCGCGCTCGCAGACGCACAAGAGATACTTTATCAAATCGCCAAAGTCGCGTGCCTCGATAGCGCGTGGCGCGGTAGAGAGGTCTGCATCACAGGCGGCGGGGCGAGTGAGCGCATCGACAGCGTGCGCGCCATCACCAACCACTCTAGCGGCTTGCAGGCGAGCTGCCTTGCCATCGCGCTTTATACGCTGGGCGCGCGCGTGACGCTCATCTCTAGCGCCTTCCCGCTAAAGCTGCCAAGCGCAGTGCGACAAATCCGCGTCCAAACCAACGCCGAGTATAAAAACGCGCTAGA
The DNA here is from genome assembly GCF_001854545.1 of Helicobacter sp. CLO-3. Classification (GTDB taxonomy): domain Bacteria; phylum Campylobacterota; class Campylobacteria; order Campylobacterales; family Helicobacteraceae; genus Helicobacter_B. The sequence goes on along the minus strand of NZ_MLQN01000032.1, from coordinate 12,843 downwards.
ATCTATCGCACAAAAATATCGCGAGAATCTAGAAAATATGAGATATCTAGAAAAAGTGGAGAATCTGAAAAATGGAGGGAATCTAGGAAAAGCGGATTCTGAAAATGCGGATTCTAAAAATTTGGATTCTCGCGCGCCAAAATCTAGCCAAAAAATCATCCTTTTTATGGCGGCGGCACTCGTGGATTTCGCCCCGCTAAACCCGCAGGCGCATAAAATCAAAAAGGCGTCGCTAGATTCTAGAGGCGAGTTAGATTCTAAGGCTGGATTAAATTTTGGCAAAGCAGAATCTAAAATCGCGCCAGAATCTAAAAAAATACCAGAATCTAGCGCGCCAAATCTCACGCTGCAGCTAAAAATAAATGATGATATTTTATCGAGTTTAGATTCTAGCGTGTTTGTCAAAATAGGCTTCAAAGCCGAGGATGACACCAAAGAAGCGATAATAAACGCGCAAAAAATGCTGCTTGATGTCAATAATGGCGGCAAAGGCTGCAAAGCAGTATGCCTAAACACGATACCCTACACAACACCTCGCGCGCAAAATCAAGCGCATCAAAAGCCAAAAATCGCAGAATCTAAAAGCTTAGAATCTAAAGCTGTGGATTTAGATTCTAACGCAAATCCCTTTGGCAGCGCGAAAAATAGCTTTTTGCTACTTGATGAAAAAAGCTTGAAAGATGCGCGCCACATAGTAAAACTCGCGCAAAAAGACAAGCTAACGCTTAGCTATGAAATAGCGGATTTTGTCAAATCGCATTTAGTAGAATGGGATAATGAAAGCCCCAAAAAACAGATTCTAGAAAAAGCAGAATCCAAAAAGCCTAGCGCAGAATCCAAAAATACAAAAGCACAAGATTTTGCGCCAAAAAATAATAAAAATATAAAAAATATAAATCACACCAAAAAAGCATCAAAAAATAAAAATAAATAAGATAACCCATGCTAAACAAACTCTCCCAAATCGACAAAAGCGCCAAAAGCATGATGAGCGCCACAAATGCGCTAAATCACCAAAACAACAAAGGACACGCGCAAGCCAAGCATTTCAACGCCTCACTGCCTGTGCTTCTAAAAGTCATCGCCAAATCACAAGGCAATAACTATCTATTGAAACTTGGCAACACCACGATACAGACGCAATCCCAGCGCGCATTGCAAGTAGGCAAGACATACTGGGCGAATATGCAGCAAAACGCCGCAGGGCAAATCGTCCTAAACAAACTCATCGCCAAGCCCGATTTTAGCGAGAATCTAAAAAGCATGCCCTTAAAGCTTGCGATGAAAGATTTGGATTTGCTGGCAAAAGATTTTAAGGCGTTTGGCAATGAGCTGAAAGAATTTTTGCTGCAAAATCTTGGCAATGTCGCGCACAAAGAAGATTTTAGCCAGCTTTCCATGATGGCGCTTTCACTCGCACAAGGCGTGCTTTCGCTGGTGGTAAATGAGGATGGCGAGGATAAATTGCTTCAAATCGCGCCAAAAAAACAAAGAGTGGATTTTTATGCGATTTTCCCGCGACTAGGACCTGTGCAGGGGCAGATATACACCAAAAAAGAGGTGCAAGAGGCGCTAAATAATAAAGCGCCAAAAAGCCTCGTGTGCGCGGAGATCTGCGTGATGAATGAGCGCGTCAAAGAGCTGCTAGAATCCCACGCCAAAGAGCTTGGGCTAGATGAAGTGCAGATATATTGTGATAAAACTCCAGAAGAGCTTTTTGCATTTAAAAATAATTTGCTAGATATTCATGGGTGATTTGCGAATGATTCAAGTCTATTAAATATTTTTCAAGACAAAAAATTTCATAGCTAAAAAAATTAAAATATTAAACTTATTTTAATTTTAAATCTTTGCAAAAAAACACAAAATAAGCCTAGCAAGACAAATCAAAAGGTGTGTCTTGATATACCGAGAAGTTTAGCCAATTGCCAAAAATGACACTTGCATCCGAGCGCCAAGTCATAAGCGGCTTGCTATTTGTGCTTTCAGCATTTGCGCTTCCACCATTTGCGCCTTCACCATTTGTGCCTGCACCATTTACTCTCGCGCCTTTATTATCTGCGCCCTCGCTATTTGCCCCTTTGTCATTTGCACCAGCGCCTTTGCTATCTGCTTTATAGTAGTTTTGCGGCGCGCTTATTTCAAGCCCCTTTTGCTTGTCGCGCTTGTATTCCTCATCTAGCGTATAGAGTGCGTATTCTGGGTGCCCTAGTATGAAAATATCTTGCTTATCTTTTAGCATGCTAGCGCCACTTTGCGCGCCTTGTAGTAGGATTTTTAGCTCGCTTTTTGATGTTTTGGTGCCTAAATCGATGCCAGAATGCCTAGAATGTGGCATTTTCACGATGTCATTTAGCCCAGAAAGTAGCACATCATCACCCACGATGCTATGCTCAAACACCCCAAAAAGCTTGCGCTCTAAAGCCACTTTTTGGATGCCATGAAAATGATAAAGCCCAGCCATCGCACCCCAGCAAAGATACAGCGTGCTAGTCGCATGCGAGCGCAAAAAATCCATAATCTCGCGCAACTCATCCCAATACTGCACCTCCTCAAACTTCATAAGCTCGATAGGCGCGCCTGTGACGATAGCGCCATCAAATCGTTTATTTTTTATTTGATCAAAATATTTGTAGAATCTATCTAAATGCGTTTGTGGCGTGTTTTTGCCGACATAGCTTTGCGTGGCAAGCAGCGTGATAGTGACTTGCAGCGGCGAGTTTGCGAGCAGTGATAGTATCTGATTTTCTGTCTCGATTTTGGTTGGCATAAGGTTTATTAGCAGAATTTCTAGCGGGCGAATATCTTGCAAAAACGCGCGCTTGGTATCCATGACAAAAACACTTTTTTCTAGCGCATTAAATGCGGGGATGTCTTTTGGAATAATCACTGGCATGGTAGATTGGCTCCGATCGTTTTTTGGTTATTTTTGATTTTAGATTCTAGCTTTTGTGCGATTTTGCGCTAGAATCTATTTTTATTTTTTATTGCTATTTTTTGGGCACAGTTTGTTTAAACTATTTTTGGCGCGATTTAAATATATTTATATTTTATATATTTTTGGCGCGCTATTATCGCTATAGATTCTAGTGAAAATTTAGATTCTGGCATAAACCCCAGAATCTAGCGACGCTTTAGCCCTGCTACTCCCCACCTAGCGCGCTTGCAAGGTCAGCTATAAGATCCTCGATAGATTCTAGCCCGATAGATAGCCTAATACTTGCAGGCGATATGCCAGCAGATAGCAGCTCTTGCTCGGAGAGCTGGGAGTGTGTGGTGGAGGCTGGGTGGATGACTAGCGATTTGGAGTCGCCGATATTTGCAGTGATAGAGTAGAGTTTTAGCCTATCACAAATGCTTTTTGCCTCATCATAGCTCCCCACTTCAAAGCTAAGCAGCCCGCTAGAAAATGGCTTTTTGAAATATTTTTTAAAGCGCGCATAATAAGGGCTAGATTCTAGTGCTGGGTATTCTACCTTTTTCACCGCAGGATGAGATTCTAGGAAATGCGCGACTTGCAGCGCGTTTTCGCTGTGTTTGTGGATCCTAAGCTCTAGCGTCTCTAGCCCTTGCAGGTGGATCCACGCGTTTTGTGGCGATAGGCTAGCACCGATATTTCTTAGCCATTCTGTGATGATTCTGATGGAGAATATCGGATAAGGCAGGCTCGCATAGACTAGCCCATGATAGCTTGGGTCTGGCGTGTTAAACGCTGGGTAGCGCGGATTGCCTTTTAGCAAGTCGTTTAGCCCCTCGCGCTCGATGATAGCGCCGCCTAGCCCACTTCCATGTCCGTTTATGTATTTGGTGCAGCTATGCACGGATACACCGATGCCAAACTCAAATGGACGGAACAAAAACGCTGTCGCTACGGTGTTATCACAAATCGTTACGATTTTGTGCTTTTTGGCGATTGCCACGATTTCATCGACTTCTGGGATAGAGATTTGCGGGTTTGAAAGGCTTTCAAAAAATATCGCTTTTGTCTTAGAATCTATCACCTTTTCTAGGCTTGCGATATCATCGACATCAAACACCCTAGCCTCGATACCAAAGCGTTTTAGCGTATGCACGAGCAGCGTTTGCGTGCCGCCATAGATTTTGTTGGCATATACGATATTATCGCCGCTTTCTGCAAGATTGACAAAGGCATAAAATAGCGCGCTTGAGCCGCTAGAAGTCACCGTGCCAAACGCACCGCCCTCCACTGCGGCTAGGCGGTTTGCTAGCACATCAGTGGTGGGGTTTGTGAGGCGTGAGTAGATATTGCCTAGCTCTGCTAGCGCAAATCGCGCGCCGGCTTGATCGCTGCTTTCGAAGTTATACGCGCTGCTTTGGTAGATTGGCACGCTAAGCGTTCTTTGCGAGTCGTATTCATAGCCTGCATGCAGGGCTAATGTGTTTGGAGTGTAGTTTGTGTTTGCCATGTTTGATCCTTTTTTGTGATGTTTTGTGTCTTTGCACGAGAGGCAGTATAGCCAAAAAAGTTTAAACACAATATGTGTTTGATAAATTTTTGTGATTTTTTCTGTGCGCTGTTACTTTTATAAACACAATATGTGTTTAGTCATTTTTGGAGATAAATATTAGCAATATGCGCGTTTTGGATTCTCTTGTGCTAGAATCTCATTTCTAAAACCCAAGCAAACCACCACAAAAGAGGCAATATGTTTGAAGCGACCACCATATTAGCGTATAAAACCACCTATCAAGGCAAGCCCATAGCACTCATCGGCGGCGATGGGCAAGTGACTTTTGGCAACTGCGTGCTAAAGGGCAATGCCACCAAAATCCGCACGCTAAACAACGGGCAAGTGCTAAGCGGATTTGCCGGCAGCACAGCGGATGCGTTTAGCTTGTTTGATATGTTTGAGCGGATATTGGAGGGCAAAAAGGGCGATTTGATGCGCTCCGTGCTGGAGTTTGCGAAGCTTTGGCGCAGTGATAAATATTTGCGAAAGCTTGAAGCGATGATGATAGTGCTAAATTTGGAGCATATTTTCATCCTAAGCGGGAGTGGCGATGTGCTAGAGCCAGAGGATGGCAAGCTAGCGGCTATCGGAAGCGGGGGAAACTACGCGCTAAGCGCTGCGCGCGCGCTCGATCGCATCCAAGATGACAGCATCCAAATCGCGCCAAAAGAGCTGCTTGAGCGCTCGCTAAACATCGCTGGCGAGCTTTGCATATACACTAATACAAATATAAAAATCCTAGAGCTCACCAAATAAGGAGAATCTACATGCAAGAAAATACGCAAAATAGCACAAACAACGCGCAAGAAAATAACAAATTAGATTCTGGCGCAAGAGAATCCAAAGCCCAATCTCACGAGCAAAAATCCCGCATGACACCGCGCGAAATCGTAGCCTTCCTAGATGAATACATCATCGGGCAAAATGATGCCAAAAGAGCCATTGCCATTGCCCTTCGCAACCGCTACCGCAGAATCCAGCTCCCCCAAGAAATCCAAGAAGAAATCACGCCCAAAAATATCCTCATGATAGGCTCAACAGGCGTGGGGAAAACAGAAATCGCGCGCCGCATGGCAAAAATCATGGGGCTGCCATTTATCAAAGTAGAGGCTAGCAAATACACAGAAGTGGGCTTTGTCGGCAGGGATGTAGAATCTATGATACGCGATTTGGTAAGCGTTAGCATTGCACTCGTGCAAAGCGAGCATCAAGAAAAAAGCGCACAAGACATACAAAAATACATCATCGATAAAATCGCCTCGATACTCCTGCCGCCGCTGCCTTCAAGTGTGAGCGAGGATAAAAAGAAAGAGTATCAAATAAGCCTAGAAAAAATGCGCCAAAAGGTGCAAAATGGCGAAATGGATCATCTCCAAATCGAGCTAGAAATCGCCAAAAAAATGGAAAGCTTTGATAATAACATGCCCCCAGAGATGATAAAAGTGCAAGAATCCATCATCAAAGTCCTAAACCACCAAGAAAAAATCAAAAAATCCCTAAGCGTCAAAGAAGCCAAAATCGCACTCGCACAAGAAGCAAAAGATGCTGTGCTAGATATGGAATCTATCCGCGCAGAAGGGCTCAAGCGCGCAGAATCTAGCGGCGTGGTGTTTATCGATGAGATAGACAAAATCGCTACAAGTTCTAAGGATTCTCGCCTAGATCCTAGCAAAGAGGGCGTGCAGCGCGATTTGCTCCCCATAATCGAGGGCAGCAGCATAAACACCAAATATGGCGCGATAAAGACGGATTATATTTTGTTTGTCGCGGCGGGCGCGTTTCACCTAAGCAAGCCTAGCGATCTCATCCCAGAGCTGCAAGGGCGCTTCCCCATACGCGTGGAGCTTGATAGCCTTGATGAAGAGAGCATGTATAAAATACTCACGCAAACCCGCACTTCGCTTATCAGGCAGTATCAGCATCTGCTAGGCGTGGAGGGGGTGGAGCTTGTGTTTGAGGAGGAGGCGCTGCGTGTGCTGGCACATTTTGCCTATATGGCAAACCAAAAAACCCAAGACATCGGCGCTAGACGCCTGCATACGATACTAGAGCGCGTGCTAGAAGACATCAGCTTTGATGCGCAAGAATTTGTGAAAAATGCGCGCGCGGATTCTGGGGTGGATTCTGCCAGCGGAGCGGATTCTGGTGCGCGCGTGGATTCTAATGGTGGTAAAAATAAAGTAGTGATAGAAAAATCACTCATAGAAGAAAAGCTCTCAAACCTCGTAAGCAACGCAGACATCACGCGCTATATTTTGTAAGCTAGAGTGCGATATGCCAAAAAAGCCAGAATCTAAAACAAACCCAAAGCACGCAAAAAGCGCAAACAATGCAGAATCTAAAAACCAGCACGCCCAAAAACTAGAATCTAAAAAAGCAGAATCTAAAAAGCTGGATTCTAAGAAAAAAGATTTTTGCAAGCTAGATTCTCGTGCAGAATCCAAAAAAATGGATTCCAAAAAACTAGAATCTAAAAAACTAGATTCTCGCGCGCAAGATACTACCATTAAAGATTCTAGCACCGCCAAACAAACCCCAGCCTTTAATGACCCAGCCATTTTACCCAGCAGCGTGCAGCGCGCGGGATTTGTAGGCATACTCGGGCGCCCAAACGCTGGCAAATCAAGCCTTTTAAACCACCTAGCAGGGCAGAATCTAGCGCTCATCTCGCACAAAGCCAACGCCACGCGCAACAAAATGCACTTCATCATCCCGCACACCACGCGTGAGGGCATAGACACGCAAATCATTTTTGTCGATACGCCCGGAATCCACCAGCGCGAAAAACTGCTAAACCAATTTATGCTAGAAGTCGCGCTAAAAGTGATGAAGGATTGCGATTTGTGCGTGTTTATGGCATCTGTGCATGATGATTTGAGCCACTATGAAAAATTCCTCGCCCTCTATCAAAACGCACTAGAATCCACCGCGCCGCGCAAACATATCCTAGTGCTTAGCAAAATCGACACAGCCACGCATGAAGAGCTTCTAAGCACAATTGACAAATATAATAAATTTAGCGAGCATTTCTACGCACTCATCCCCATAAGCACCAAAAAACCGCGCAATATAAATGAGCTGCTAGAGCAAATCGCCAAGCGTCTGCCAGAATCTAGCGCGCTTTTTGATGAGGATGACATCACCACGCACACCATGCGCGAGATAGCCAAAGAGATGATTCGCCAAAGCATTTTTAGCAACCTTAGCGATGAGATACCCTATGAAAGCGATGTGATACTTACAGGCTTTGCTTATAAGCTTAAGCGCGTGCCACTTGCACCAATGACATTTGCGTCAAAATCCGCGCGCCAGCGCTCTATAACCAAGCAAATCGCGCATATAAGTGCGAATATCTATGTGCTAAAAAACTCGCAAAAAAAGATAATCATCGGCAGCGAGGGTGCTACGCTAAAGCGCATAGGCATGCAAGCTAGGGCTAGTATCGAAGAGATTCTAGGCACGCAGGTGTTTTTGTGCCTTAGTGTGATTGTCGATAGCAAGTGGGTAAAAAACAAAAAAAATCTCAAAAATTTTGGCTATAATTTCGAGCTATAAACGCGGATATTGCGCAATAAGCACAATAAAATGAAAAAAGCACAAAAATGCAAGAGGCGCTTGATACAAAAGCGCTTCAAACCCAGAATCTAGCCAGAATCTAAAAGGCAAAATCGAGGCAAAATCAAAGTAAATCAAGGAGAAACGATGAAAATATGGCGCTTGGTGTGCGCGATGTGCTTAAGCTATGCGATGCTTTTTGGCTTTGACAAAGACACAGCAAACATCATCCAAACCTATCGCACCAAAGACATAGCAGATGTAGAAAAACTGCTAGAAAGCTACCTGCAAAAAAAGGATTTTTGGCTTAGCGTGCTAGGCGATAGACAGACGGATTTTGGGTATTTTGAGGGGTATGAGTATCTTTTCGTCTCTGACAAAGCCGCGCCAAATCTAGCGCTTTATAAAATCGCGCCAAATGGAGCGCTGACACTCACCAAACAAATCTCCGCCCTCGTCGCCAAAGGCAAAGGGCACAAGCGCACTGAAGGCGATCTCACTACGCCTATTGGCGTGTATGACTTCACTGGCAGGCTTACTGGGCTTCCGCCATACTATGGACCGCTCGCATACGCCACAGACTATCCCAACAACTACGACAAATCGCTCAAAAAAACAGGGCATGGTATCTGGATACATGGACTCCCGCTTGATGGCAACCGCGAGGAGCTAAACACCAAAGGCTGCATCGCTATTGATAATAATGTCTTAAGCGAGTTTGGCAAAATCGTCGATTACAAAAAGGCGCTGCTAATCACATATGAGCAAAACATACATAAGCCCACCAAAGATGAGATAGCTACGATTCTAGCGCAACTTTATGCGTGGCGCGCGGCTTGGGTGCAAAATGATTTGGATACATATTTGTCGTATTATTCAGCGGATTTTGCGCGCCCAGATGGCATGAAGCATCGCGCATTTAGTGAATACAAAAGACAAGTTTTTGCCAAAAACGAGGATAAAACGATAATTTTTAGCGACATTAGCGTGGTGCCTTATCCAAACGAAGAGCATAGGCAGATGTTTCGCATAAGCTTCAATCAAGACTATAGGGCGCTCAAAAATGGCAAGCCAAGCTACACTTCAAACAGCCGCAAAATCCTGTATGTCGAGTATAAAAACGCCTCTATGCAGATTCTAAGCGAAAAATAATGCTGGCAAAAGTGATGCGAAAAAGTGGCGAATCTAGCGCGCGCGATAGGGGCGATAATCGCGATAGGGGCGATTTTTTGCGAGCGCGCGAGCGTGGTATTAGCAAGGCGCGAAATATCGATAATGCGCGCGATGCTGGCGCTATGTGCGCGGCGCGCGTGTGTGGTGCGCGTGGCGTGGAGAATGGATTCTGGCTTGGCGCGCGCAATAAGTTTTTATCTAGCACGCAAAATAGATTCTGGCGCGCCACACCAAATAGGCTTTGGCATGACACACAAAATAGATTCTGGACACAAAATAGATTCTGGCTTGGCGCGCGCAATAAACGCGCGAAATATCTTGATAATGCCCCAGTGCGCGACAACACCCCAGCACACCCCAGCACACCCCAGCACACCCCAGCGCGCTGGCTTTGGCGCGCTATTTTTCTGCTACTTTTTGCTAGCCTAGCCCAAGCATTTGCCGCGCCCACCATCCCCACGGTAAATCTCTCTCTAAGCGCGCCCGATACCCCCCAGCAGCTAGTGACTTCGCTAAATGTCGTCGTGGTGCTTACGCTGCTTATCTTAGCGCCTTCTTTGGTGCTGGTGATGACAAGCTTCATGCGCCTTATCATCGTGTTTTCGTTTTTGCGCACCGCACTTGGCACGCAGCAGTCGCCACCTACGCAGATTCTAGTCTCGCTCGCACTTGTGCTTACATTTTTCATCATGGAGCCTGTGGGTAAAGAGGCGTGGGAAGCGGGTATCAAGCCCTATGTGGAGGAGAAAATCGGCTATGAAGAAGCCTATGAGAAGTCTGTCGCGCCTTTTAAGCGATTTATGCTAAACAACACGCGCCAAAAAGATTTGGCGCTTTTCTATCGCATCCGCAGCCTGCCAAACCCGCAAAACGCCGATGATGTCCCGCTGACGATTGCGATTCCAGCGTTTATGATAAGCGAGCTTAAAACGGCGTTTATGATAGGATTTTTGCTGTATTTGCCATTTTTGGTGATTGATATGGTGGTGAGCTCGATTTTGATGGCGATGGGGATGATGATGGTGCCGCCGGTGATGATATCGCTGCCTTTTAAGATTCTAGTCTTTGTGCTAGTCGATGGGTTTAACCTCCTCATCGGCTCACTAGTCCAAGGCTTCCGCTAGCTTTGGCCTAGCAGATTTTAAATAGTTGATAGTTGGCAAACATATATAAAATGAACTCATATATTCAAAATGAAGATTGCAAATAATATCTCCAAAAAACTTAGTTATGCCTATTTCCCGGCGCTTTTTTGCAAGTCTTTTAGCCTTAGCTCCTCTTGGCGTGCGGCGATGTATTGCGCGTGCGCTAGCTTTTGCTCGAGCCTTGCTTGAAAGATTTTGTGGCTGTCTTTAGAATCCATCGCGCGCGCTAGATTCTCATTTGCCTTATCTAGATTTGATTTGGTGAGCGCGATGTTTTCGCGCACATCCTTTAGTATCGCCTCATCATCGCAGCTAGATTCTAGCGCGGCAAGCTCGGCGCGCGCTTTATTGAGCTTGCTTTCATCGTATTTGCTGGAATCTGAAGTGCTAGAATCTAGCGCAGCCTTTTTTTGCACTTCTTTCTGTGATTCTTGCTGCGCTTCTTTCTTGGTCTCAAGCGCCGCCACACCCTCGCGCGCCTGCTTTATTTTAAACTCACAAATCGCCCCCGCCTCCAGCGCGCAAGCCACAAAAATCAAGCAAAATAGCCGCATGCTAAAGCCTATACGCCTCTTCACCATGTATCGCGCTATCTAGCCCCTGCGCCTCCGCCTCTTCCTCTACGCGCAGCGAGACAAAAAGGCTAATGACTTTGAAAATCACAAAACTAGCCGCCATAGAAAGCGCGATGCAAATCACAATCGCCAAGCACTGCTCTAGCAGCAAATGTGGCGAACCACTGATAAATAGCCCTTCACCTAGCGCGCCCTCTGCCACCACAGCGGGATTGACACTGCCGCTAGCAAAAAGCCCTGTGGCTAGCCCGCCCCAGATTCCGCCTATGCCATGCAGCGAGAAGGCGTCCAGCGAGTCGTCCCATTTGAGCTTGTATTTGATATAAAACAGCCCCACATAGCACAAAAGCGCGCTCACAGCGCCGATAATCACGCTAGACCAAATGCCGACAAATCCGCACGCAGGCGTGATGCCTACAAGCCCAGCGACCAGCCCGCTTAGCCCGCCAAGCACGGTTGGTCTTTTGTGCTTTATCCATTCAGACAGCACCCATACCAAAAACCCGCTAGCAGCCGAGATAATCGTCACGATAAACGCATTTACCGCGATGTCATCGACTGCGCCGGCACTTCCTGCATTAAACCCAAGCCAGCCGATGAATAGCAAAATCGCGCCCAAAAACGCATAGGGGATAGAATGCGCGCCAGAGCTAGAGACTGGCGTCTTGCGCGCGCCCACAAGCAGTGCGCCCACAAGCCCTGCCACGCCAGAGCTTATATGCACCACGCCACCGCCGGCAAAATCCAAGCTCCCGCGCTTTAGCAAAAGCCCATCATCACTCCAAATCATATGCGCTAGCACATCATAAACAAGCGTGCTCCAGATAAGCAAAAACACCACCAGCACGCCAAGCTTCACGCGCCCCACCAAAGAACCTGTGATGATAGCAGAGGCGATGAGCGCGAACATCATCTGAAACACGACAAAAAGCACATTTGGCACGCCGTTGTCGTTGTAGCCGGTGATGCCTTTTAGCGCGAAGTTTGAAAAATCGCCGACGATGCCAGAAATATCCCCGCCAAACGCCAGTGAGAAGCCTATGATAATCCACTGCAAAGTGATGACGCCAAAGACGATGAAGCCATTCATAATGGTGTTTAGCGTGTTTTTTGTCCCCACCATCCCGGAGTAAAACATCGCGAGTGCTGGCGTCATCAGCAGCACCAAAAGCGAGCAAAGCATGATAAAAGTCGTGTTTATGGTATTCATTTTGACTCCTTGCCCTGTGGGCGTTGCGTCGTTTGCCTAGTGTTAGCCCTGTCAAATAGCCTTTGATAGCGTTTTGGAATCCTAAATCTAGAATCTTAATTTTTGGAATCCCAATTTGGAATATCAAATCTAGAATCTTAAATTGGAGTCCCAAATTTAGAATCCTAATTTGAAATCCTGCGCTATCAAAAGCGGATTCTAGCAAACAATTATCGATAATATTTTTTAGTTGTGTGAATTTTCTGTGAAGTTTTGCAATAATACAAAACTTCACATATATCCAGTAGATGTGGAATGTAGAGGCAAAATTTCTGAAAAAGCAGAATGCAAAAAGCGTAAATATACAAGCAAAAATAATCAAACAAAATAAGGCTCAAGATGGATCATCAAAAATAATAGGCAATTCCGGAAAAAGAGGATTGTTTGGGTAATCTAGCCCCAGCATAAGCCCGCTTCCAGTTTTTGGCACAGCATCTTTTGGAAGCAAATCATTTCTTATATAAGACACCTCTACTATATCACACCAAAAATATGGGCTGGATTTTTCATCAAGAGTTTTTGGTGCATAAAATGCCTTCCCATGATGATTAAAATGCGTATGTATCGGCGTATAAAATTCCAAAATCTTCTCAAGCACTTTTAGCCGCCTGCTAGAGAGCGCCTCATCTCTTGGGTCGCAGTTGTGAAACTCAAAAAGCATTTGCGAAAAATAT
>NZ_MLQN01000031.1 GCF_001854545.1 Helicobacter sp. CLO-3 | reverse complement strand
AAAGAATACCATGACGAAGTAGAGCGCATAGTCAAGGCTAAGGAGGAACGCAAAGTCAAGCAGCACTGCAAGAAGTGCGAGTGAGTTTGCTAAATCGGGACTTGATTAAGGAGATTGTATGAAAAAGATAGCGTTGATGATGCTTATTGTTGTATATTCCTATGCTGGGGCAGATACAGTGTTTTTTCTGGAATCTAAATTTAAAAAAAATGCAAAAGAATATTATAAACTATGGGCTGTTGGATATTGTTTGGAGCTTTTTGAAGTAGAAAAAAATACAAAATTTACAAACCCAGGAACACCTATTAATAGTTTTAACTTCATGGATGATTCGAAAATTGGCAATATTGTGTATGTTTTGGGATTTAGGTCGCCTGATGGAGTAGAGCCGCTTAATGAAATAAAGGCGTATATAGATAAGGAAAGCGATTACTTCAAAAAGGATAGGGCAAATCATTGTTTGGCACTTTTGCAAAAGCGAGGCTATCCAAAAGGTTATCATTCGCTCAATGATGAGATAGAGCGCATAGTCAAAAAATACTGCGAGGATTGCAAGTGAGTGCGAGTAAGTGGGGGTGAATGCAAGTGGGCGTCTGTAATGTAAATTTATTTATTATAAAGTGCGTATTTTGGCATGCTTGACAATGATAAATATTTGGCATCTAAAAATAATCAATATATCCCAAAGGAAATGCGATAATGAAAAAGTCATTTAAATGGGGGAAGTTTATGTTGGATTGTTTTATATGTTTGTATATTGCAATTATATCTCCATTTATATATTCTTATCTAATAAAAAGCGACGATTTACGATGGATTTTATTCCCAATAAAGTGGCTTACATATCCAATAGAATGGATTTTATATCCAATAGAGTGTATTTTTAATATTAATCCTCATACTATCAGCGATATAGCAATTTTGATTGTTGGTTTTTTCTCTCTAAGTATTATTGCATTTTCTATAATCAATATTTTCTATAAAATACATAGGGCAAGCTTAATTTTATGTTTTATCTTTATGACAGGCTATGCTGCATTTGGATATTATTTTTTTAGCCATTTATAAGGGACTCTCAATGCAATACTTTGTAACCATTTATATTCACCCAATGAAAAGTCAATATCAATATATCCCAAAGGAAATGCGATAATGAAAAAGTCATTTAAATGGGAAAAGTTTATGTTGGATTGTTTTAAGTTTATACTGGATTGTGCTATATGTTTAGAATTGATGGTAGTGTCTTATATTATATTTTTTATCCCCACTTCTTTTCTTATTGGTTTTTTATTTATCGATTTAATAGGGATAAGCTCTATAGATATTTTAAATGGCTTTGGGGATTATGCTTTACTTTTTACGCTGTGTCCTATATTTTTCTTTAATATTTGGTTTTTCTTAGAAAAGAAACATATAATTAAATATAGAATCCATAGGTTAAGTTTTTGGTTTATGTTTATAGTGGTGATAATCTGTTGGTGGCTTTTAGCTTATGAGCTTGCTAATGGTGGTTTTAAAAACTAGGGGATTCCCAATGCAATACTTTGTAACCATTTATATTCACCCAATGAAAAGTCAATATCAATATATCCCGAAGGAGATACAATGATTAAAAAAGAAATTTTTAATTATAATCTGCTTACTCAAACATCTGATAAAATTCTTTATATTATTACAATGAATACCGCAAGCATCGGGTTTGGCATTGGTATTATTTGGTTATTTTTTTATGATTAAAAATCATATTGTTGTAAATTTATTTCCTTCATCTAGCGGTTTTTTTGAAGTTTATATAAGTATATGTTTAGCCGCTTTATGTATTTTTGTCTGTATTTTATTTTTGGGTGCAAATTTTTTGAGAGCTAGTTTATGCTTGTTTTTGTGGTTCATTTTTATTGCAATTTATGGCTATGCCTATATTTCTCGCTTTTTAGATTTTGGTTTTGGGTGGGGCTGGTTTTTGATATGGTTTGGCTGGGTTTTGATAATACTGCCTAGCATTTTGGTGGTTTTTGAAAAAATCCAATTAAATATTTTTGTCTGGAATGCAATTTTTATTAATTTTATTACATTTGGTGTCAATATATTGACTTATGGGAGCTGGCATAAATAAAATACAAAAACCAAACGCGCCAAAGGACGCACAATGAAAGCAATCGCAAAATATTTTTCACTAAAAGGAGTCATTAGATTCTGCGTAATAGCGTTTGTGGTGCTATTTTTTGCTGGCGGGTGTTCGTTTTCGCTTATGGATTGGCAGTATTATAAGTTTGAGAGTTTGCTCGAATCGACAAGCGGGCTTTATATCATCGATGATAAGCTATACAAAGAAGTGAAAAATAAATATCCCGAGTCATCATCTGATGGAAAAGGCTCGCTAGGCTTGTTGAGTAATGGCTATGAGGCATTTTATAAAAACAAAGATGATTCCGAGCAAGTAAATAGCAGAATCCTATCTAGCAAACAATACAAAAGATATTATATCGATGATAATGGAGTCGAGCATATTATTTCTTTTGAAAAAACATTTGGTTATGTGAAGTGTGGTTTGTGGATAAATTTTGAGGAGGTGAGATTTTATTATGCAAAATGGTCGGGTTTTATTGCGACAGAAAATGTATTTTACAAGGATTTAAGCGATGAGCAAAAAGCAAAACAGATGAGGGCTGGAGCTATGGATGGGTTTTTGCTTATCATGCCTAAAATCATGGCTGCACTCAAAACCGAAATCAAAGAGCAAAGCAAATGGCTGCTAATGAAATACAAAGAAGCCTATGAAAGATGGCAAGAAAACACAAAAGGATAGATCAATGATTGATAGCATTTTATTTGGGTTAGGTTTTGGGCTATTTTTTATTTTTGAGCCAATATATGGGTTTGTATTGACATATACACTAATTTTTTATATTTACAATCGCTTTATTTATAAAAATGCCATTTATTCAGATGGTTTTTTAGCATATTACTTTTTGGGGTATGCTATTGTCTTTATATTATTTGAATGCTTTATTGCATTGCATGTGCCTTTTGATTTTCCTTATCGCAAAGAAGATATTGGTATTGACTATCCTGTGGAAGCAGAATACGCGGAATACAACATGATTGTTGCATTTTTTATACCCACATATTTAATAGGAAGCATTATCGCATTTTGTATAGTAGAACTTATCGATATGCGTAAAATAGGTAAAACTCCAAGACCTTTGCATAAAGGCAAAGTCATAATATTTGGCGTATTAGCACTAAGTGGATTGCCATTCTCTCTCCTTGTTAGTTACATTGTTAATCCCATAATACATCCTATAATGCGTAAAATACTAAAGTTTTGCGGAATGCTTTATTCTTATCTATGATGATGTAAAAGGTAAAACTTCTAAGCAAAATTTAGAAGAAGCAGAATTTAGAAATTAATATAATAGTTTTTAGGTTATAATATCAGGTTTAATTAATCCTATGCTATCGCAAAATGGTGATAAAATAGCGGGCAAAATAGATTCTAGATAGCGAAAAATAGATTCTAGTCTAGCGGTAAAATAGCGCGCAAAATAGCCCCAAATAGATTCTGGCGCGCCAAAGCGCATATTTTCTAGCCAAACCAAAAGGAGCAAAAATGCATAAAATCGCAGTGATAAAAGGCGATGGGATAGGCGCAGAAGTCATCGATGAAGCGCTAAAAGTGCTTGGCGAAGTGATGAAGCGCTTTGCGCTTAAACTTGAGTTTAGCGAGTATCTTATGGGTGGCTGTGCGTTTGATGCGTGCGGCGATCCGCTGCCACAAGAGAGCATAAAAGGCTGCCTAGAATCCAAAGCGGTGCTTTTTGGCGCTATCGGCGGGGCAAAATGGGAGAATCTACCCAAAGAAAAGCGCCCAGAAAGCGGGCTTTTGCGCCTAAGAAAAGAGCTTGGCGTGTTTGCCAATCTGCGCCCAGCCCTTGTTTTTGATGAGCTTTTGGATGCTAGCACGCTAAAAAAAGAGGTGATAAAAGGCGTGGATCTAGTCATCGTGCGCGAGCTTATAGGCGGAATCTACTTTGGCAAGCCGCGCGAATACACCAAAGAAAAGGCGTATAACACGATGATTTACACGCGCGAGGAGATAGAGCGCATCGCGCATGTGGCGTTTGGGCTGGCGATGAAGCGCGGTAAGCGCGTATGCTCGGTGGATAAGGCAAATGTGCTAGAAGTGAGCGAACTTTGGCGCGAGGTGGTGAGCGAGGTGGCGAAGCTCTATCCGCAAGTATCGCTAAGTCATCAATATGTCGATAACGCGAGCATGCAGATAGTGCGCGATCCGCGCCAGTTTGATGTGCTGCTGACTAGCAATCTTTTTGGCGATATTTTGAGCGATGAAGCGAGCCAAATCACTGGCTCGATAGGACTTCTGCCAAGCGCTAGCGTGGGCGAGAAGCACGCGCTGTATGAGCCTATACATGGCTCTGCGCCAGATATCGCAGGGCAGGGCATCGCCAATCCGATCGCGGCGATTTTGAGCATGGCGATGATGCTAGAATCTAGCCTAGATAATATCGAAGCGGCAAATGCTGTGCGAGGCGCGATAGAGCGCGTGCTAAAAGCTGGCAATCGCACCAAAGATATCGCAAACTTTGGCTGCGTGCGGCTATGCAGCACGCAAGAGATGGGCTCGCTTATCGCGCAAGAGGTGGCTAGGGGGTAGGCTTGCGCTTTTGGCTTGGCGCGCTAGATCTAGCCCCGCCAGCGCGCAAATAAAATATAAAAATAAGCGCGCATCAGAATCCAAAATAAGCGTTTGGCAGAATCTAAAATAATTTAGCAGAATCCAAAATCCGCCAAAAAAACAAGGAAAAAAATGTCGATAAACACAAGCACGCTTGCAAGCATATACGAGATACAAGGGCACAAAGAAGAGGCGATAATGATTTATGAAGAGATATTGCGCAAAGAGCCCAAAAACAAAGAGGCGCGCGCGGCACTCGTGCGACTAAAGACGCAAAAGCATAATTTCAGCGGGCTAAACCGCGATAAACTCGAGCTTTTTGTATATGCCAAGACAAAGCAAGACTATCAAAAGCTAGAGCAATGGCTCATGAGCTGGAAGTAAAATCGCGGGAGTAAAACTGCGGAAGCAAAACTGCGAGAGTAAAATCGGAAGTAAAACTGGGAGTAAAAAATGGAGCTAAAAGATCTCATACTGCAAACCCTCGATGAAGTAACCACGGATGCAAATATGGATTCTAGCGTGGAATCTGATGCAGAATCTAGCGCGGAATCTGCGGATTCTGGTGCGGGGGGCGGGGCGGAATCTGTAAAATTCGGCGTGGATTCTAGCGCGGTGGCAAAAGGTGCGCCAAATGCTACAAATGCCGAGAATCCAAGCGCGCTAAATGCGGGCAATGCCAATCAATTAGCCAGCGCAAGCCAAAATGCCAGCATTAGCCAAAGCACGCAAAACGCCCAAAATAACGCTGTCGCCAAAGCTCAAAATCTAGCAGAATCTAAAGAGCCAAACATCAAAGAACAAGGCGCCCAAGAGCTAAGCACCAAAGAATCAAGTACCAAGCCCGCCAGATCGCGCCTGCCAAAAACAAGCATAGAATCAAGCCCCACCAAAAATGGCAAAATCATCCCGCCAAACACCGCAGGCTATCAGCTAGATAGCAAACACATCGAGTTTTTGGAAAATCTTAGAGAAAAATTGCTTGTGCTTTTTGAAGGGCTAAAAATGCCAGAGCTTCAAGACCAGCAGGCGAAGCTTGATCTCGTTGTCAATTTTTTGCAATACGAATTGTGCCTGCTGGATGAATTTTTGCATAAAAGCTAGGTTCATTTACCAAAAAGAGATATAATTCCCGCGCCTTTTTAGGCAGTGGCGGCTAGTTACCCCCTCCATACTAGCCGCTGCTTTGAGTCACTGCTCCCCCTCCAGCAGTGGCTTGTCTCCTTTCCTTTTATGTAAATCCAGATTTTCATGTTTGCTCTAGGCATTTTGACATTAGAGCAGGCTCCTTGTTTCGTTTTTTGTTTTCCTGTTTTTATTTCCCCCATTTTGGGGGTTTTATTTTATTTTGAGTTCTTATTTGGCTAGTCTAGGTGGATTTGGATTCTAGGCGTTGCTATTTGGGCGCGTTTAGCCGCTATACTAAGCATTTTTCCCGGCATTTTCACCCGCGCATCATTGCCAAACCTTACTTGTTTAATGCGTTATTCAACCTATTTTCGATAGCATTTCGCAATTTTTGGCGATTTCACACACGATTTCCACACAAGGAGATAGATATGCTAGAAGTGTTGATGATAGAAGATGATGTCGAGCTGGCGGAGATTTTGAGCGAATATCTCGCCAAACACGACATAAATGTGACAAGCTATGATGAGCCATACACCGGCATGAGCGCGATAAATGCGAAGCATTTTGACCTGCTTTTGCTAGATCTCACGCTACCAAATCTTGATGGGCTAGAAGTCTGCAAGCGCGTGGCTAGGCAAAAAAACATCCCTATCATCATCTCTTCTGCGCGCAGCGATGTCGATGACAAGGTAAAAGCGCTTGAAAATGGCGCGGATGACTACCTGCCAAAGCCCTACGATCCCAAAGAACTGCTAGCGAGAATCCAATCGCTCCTGCGCCGATACAACCAAAAAACGCCCAAAGAAGAGCAAAAAGATCCAAACCCCATTTTCCGCATCGACAAAAGCAGCCGCGAGATATATTATCATGACAAAAAGCTCAATCTTACGCGCGCGGAGTATGAGATTTTGACGCTGCTTATCAGCAAGAAGGGCAATGTATTTTCGCGCGAGGCGATCGCTATCGAGTCAGAATCCATAAACCCAGAAAGCTCAAATAAAAGTATCGATGTCATCATCGGGCGACTGCGCGCCAAAATCGAGGATGATCCCAAAAAGCCAAAGCATATCATATCGGTGCGCGGCGTGGGGTATAAGCTGGAGTTTTAGGCGCTTGTGTTTTGCGCGATTCTGCTTTGGTGTGCTTTGTGCTGAAGCGCTTTTAGATTCTGCTAGGTGCGCGAAAGGCAGAATCTAAGAGACAAAAATAAATAACAAAACAACGCTATAATAAAATATAAAAATCACAAAAGGCGCTAGAATCTAAAAACACAAAGCGCAAAAGCTTAAGGCACAAACTAGAATCTAGCATAGATAAAAGTAGATTCTGCCACAAGTAGCGTAAAAACCAAAAGGCAAAAATCCAAAGGCGTAAAGCCCCCCCAAGTAAAATTTAAGGGCAAAATTTTAAAGGCAAAAACCAAAAGCGCAGAATCCAAAAGCGCAAAAAACCAAAACCAAAAATCCAAAACACAAAAGGGGCAAAAAATTAAAGCCAAAAAGCTTTGCTAAATCTTGCAAAACTCGCAAGTTAAAAATAAAAATGGAGCTAGCAACAAAATTTGGCAAAACTTGCAGGCTAAAATCAAGATAGAGTTTGGCAAAATCCGCAGGCTCGAAAATAAATAGAGTTTGGCAAAGTTTGCCAAAACTTGCCAACCAAAAATAAAAATGGAGAATTGATTGAAACACTCTATATTTTTTAAAATCACTATTTTATTTCTTTTTGCTATGGGAAGCTTTTTTGCATTCTCGTTTTATTTTCTCAAATTCCAAGGCGAGCGCTATGCCAACGACAACGAAAAGCAAAAATACGACAAAATAAGCTTCGTTTTCAACCACATCATATCCCAGCAGCTAGATCTAGAAACCATACAAAACTACTTAAAAGAAATGGGATTTATCCAAATAAATGACAACCGCCTAAAAAGCATGATACTAGAATCTAGCAACATCCCGCGCAACGCACCGGGCATATTTTTTCGCTCTATTGAGCTAAACAAAGATATTTTTATTTTATTAGTCAGCCAAGATGAGGTATTTTTGTATAAAGATTCTATGAAAAGCTTTTATGTCAATTATTACATCGTCATTTTGATGGGCTCGGCGATTTTGATTTTGCTTTTTGTGATGGTGATGCGCTCGCTTCTGCCGATGATTTATTTGCGTCGCCAGATTCGCAAGTTTGCCAAAGGCGATTCGCAAGTGGATTGCAGAATCCCGCAAAAAGACGAGATAGGCGAGCTTGCCAATGAGTTTTACAAAGCCACAAATCGCATAGACGCGCTAAACAAGTCGCGCACGCTGTTTTTGCGCTCTATCATGCATGAGCTAAAAACGCCCATCACCAAAGGCAGAATCACCGCTGAAATGGTGGAAAACAAAACCCAAAGAGAGCGGCTCATCTCGGTATTTTACCGCCTAAACAGCCTCATAGATGAGTTTGCCAAAATCGAACAACTCTCCTCCAAAAGCTACAATCTCCACAAAAGCGAGTTTTTGCTCCAAGACCTCATCATCTATGTCGAAAAAATGCTCCTCATCGACAAGCTCGAAAAAAGCCCAATCACCTGCACCACGCCAAACGACCTTATAAAAGCGGATTTTGAGCTTTTCGCCATGTCGGTAAAAAATCTCATCGACAACGCCATAAAATACAGCAAAGATGGCAAAGTCTCTGTAGAATCCGATGGGCACAATCTCATCATCTCAAACCTCGGCGAAGCGCTAAAAATGGATATCGAAGAATACTACAAACCCTATTTCAAAGACTCGATAAAACCCAATTCTCAAGGCTTTGGCTTAGGAATGTATATCATCAAAAACACGCTAGATGCGCAAAACTTCGGGCTCTCATACGCGCATATCGCGGGTGTGAATCACTTCACCATAGAAAACTGCATCATCGAACGCTCCTGCCCGCTCCCGCCATATGAAAAGCCCGTGCGAGATGATAGACTTTTGCAAGAAAGCGAGCATCCTCACCCAGCGCGCCAAAATCAAAATAAAGAAACGCCAGAATCCAAGCAAAAATCCACGCGAGAATCCAAGTCAGAATCTACAAAAATCCACACTCTAAAATCCGCGCCAGAATCTAAAAAATTAGCGCCAAACCAAGCGCCAAAAATCGCGCCACAACCAGCACCAGAATCTAAAAAAGACACTACAAATAAAACAGCAAAATCAAAACCAAAATCTAGCCAGCAAAAATCCAAATCCGCACAACCAAAATCCGAGCAACCAAAATCCACGCGAGCCAAATCCGCATCACAACACACATCACAGCAAAGGAGATAGCCCATGCCACCAAGCACCAGCCACCCAAACCACTTGACGCCAGCGCAAATGACAAAACTAGATTCTGCCAGCACAAGCGCACATACCACCATAAGCGCGTATGCTAGCACGCGCAAAAATCCAGCTATCATGCAGAATCTAGATTCTGCCACATGCGCGCCAAACGCCACGCAAAGCGCGCCAGCCACACAAAACAGCACCCCAAACAGCACCCAAACCACCACCGCCCCAAACGCATGGCGCGAAAAATGCGCAGTAGTTGGGATTTACAACTCCACAAATGCTTCTGTAAATGCCTATTATGCGCTTTTTGCGATGCAGCATAGAGGACAAGAAGCCAGCGGAATCGCCGCAAGTGATAGAAAAAAAATCACCCTTTACAAAAAAAACGGACTCGTCACAGAAGTTTTCTCCCCGCAGATTCTAAGCGAGCTTAGCGGATTCTCCGCTATCGGACACAATCGCTACTCCACCGCCGGCGAGGATAGCATCAATGAATGCCAGCCGATTTTCGCGCGCTACTCGCTAGGCGAGATCGCCATCGCGCACAATGGCAACCTCACAAACGCCGATGCGATACGCGAGCGACTCACCAATGAAGGCTCGATTTTCCAAAGCCACCTAGACACCGAGATTTTGATTCACCTCATCGCCAAATCCTCACACCAAAATCTACATGAGCGCATCGTAGAATCCATCCGCCAAATCGATGGCGCATTTGCGCTCACCATCCTTTCGCGCAACAAAATGTTTGCCATCCGCGACCCTTATGGCTTGCGTCCATTAAGCCTTGGTAAAATAGAAAACGAAGATGGCACGCAGGGCTACATCGTGGCGAGCGAGACGAGCGCGTTTGATCTCATCGGCGCGGAGTTTGTGCGCGACATCGAGGCGGGCGAAATGCTTGTGTTTGAAAAAAGCTCTGCCAACCCCACCTACAAATCCTACAAATACGCCACCAAGCACATAAAACCCTGCGTGTTTGAGTATGTGTATTTCGCGCGCCCTGATAGCAAGGTATTTGGCGCGAATGTCTATGAAGTCCGCAAAAATCTAGGCATACAGCTTGCCAAAGAGCATAAGCTAAAAGCGGATATGGTGATCCCTGTGCCAGATTCTGGCGTGGCGGCAGCGCTTGGGTATTCTAAACAAAGCGGCATCGATTTTGAGCTAGGCATCATCCGCAATCACTATGTGGGGCGCACTTTTATCGAGCCTACACAGCAGGCGCGCGAGCTAAAAGTGCGGCTGAAGCTAAACCCCATCTCTAGCCTTATTGAGGGCAAGGACATCATCGTGATTGATGATTCTGTGGTGCGCGGGACGACTAGCAAGCAGATAATAAAAATCCTGCGCCAAGCAAAAGCGCGCAATATCTACCTGCTAATCTCTTCGCCCCCCACCATCTCGCCCTGCTACTATGGCGTGGATACGCCCGAGAAAAAGCAGCTCATCTGCGCTAACCACACGCTAGAAGAGGTGCGAAACTTCATTGGCGCGGATTATTTGGGGTTTTTGTCGCTGGAGGGCTTGCAAAAAAGTGTCGGCAAAAGCGAGTATTGCCAAGCGTGCTTTGATGGCGTGTATGTAGATGGCGTGCATGGCGGCGAGCAAAAGGGCTAGAATCTTGGGGTTTGGGATTTTGAAAATCCCGGAATCTAAAGCTAGCTAGAATCTTGAAATTTAGAATCTAAGTGACTAGATTCTGGGGCTGGCAAAACTTAAGCGGGCAGAATCCAAAAATGGATTCATAGATTCTAAACCGGAATCCAAAAAATCAAAAACGCTTAAACCCAGATTCTAGCGACAAAAATAAAACCAAACCTAAGAATCCAAAAATCATAAGAAAGGCATTTGTGCGAGAGATTTTGAGCCTTGGGCGGTATTTTCAAGCGCGTTTTGGCGCGCGCGTGCGTAAAATCCCCATATCCCTGCAAGGCTTCACATGTCCCAACATCGATGGCACGCTGGCAAAAGGCGGGTGCATCTACTGCAAAAATGAAAGCTTCAGCCCAAGCCTCATAAAAATCCAAAATCTACCCGCCACCATCACGATGCGTAAAAATCTCGCGCAAAACCCACTACTGCAAGCCCAGCTCTCCCAGCTAGAAGAGCAGTTTCTTTGGCATGCGGAGTTTAATGAGCGAAAATTTGGCGTGCAAAAATTTATGGTGTATTTCCAGTCTTACACCAACACCTACGCGCCCATCTCCACGCTACAAGCACTCTATGACAAAGCGCTTAGCTTTGAAGGCGTGGTGGGGATGAGTATCGGCACGCGCATAGATTGCGTGGATGAGGCGGTTTTGGACTTGCTTGGCGGCTATGTCAAAAAAGGCTATGAAATATGGCTAGAGTATGGCATCCAAAGCGTGTATGAAAAAACGCTCACGCTTATAAATCGCGCGCATAGCGTTCCTATCAGTAGCGCAAAAGCGCTGTTTGCAGCGACTAGGGCGCGCGGCATCAAGGTGTGCGCGCATCTCATCTATGGGCTGCCGGGTGAGAGTGAGGAGATGATGCTGCATTCGCTAGAATCCACGCTTGGCTTTGGCGTGGATGGGCTGAAGCTGCACCCGCTGTATGTGATGCGAGACACACAGCTTGCGAGGATGTATGAGGCGGGGCGCTATGAGCCTATCGATCTAGAATCCTATGTCGAGCTCATCGTCAAATCGCTACGGGCAATACCAGAATCTATCGTGCTGCATCGCATAAGCTCGGGCGCGCATTCTGGCGATTTACTGGCGCCCAAATGGTGCTTTGACAAAAACATACAAATGCGCCTACTGCGCGAGCGACTGCTGGAAGAGGGGATGGTGTATTAGTGGATTCTGGCGCGGATTTTGCGCGGTGGATTCTGGAGTGGATTCTGCGCTAGAATCTAGATTTAGCTATTTAGATTCTAGGCTTTTAGATTCTGGCGCGCGCCAAACAAAGTTTAAACCAAAAAGGAATAGCATGCCAAAAATCGCTCTTATCGTGCTTGGCGGCACGATACTAAGTGCCAGCGCGCCACATCGCACGCAGGGCTACACCATAGGTGCGCTTGGTATTAGAGACATTTTGCGCGAAGTTTTTAAAGGCGCGCGCGAGGAAATATCAAAAGAAGAAACACCAAAAGAGGAAATGCCAAAAAGCGCAAACGCCACGCACACCCGCGCCAAAGATATATGTGATGCTGGCGATGATTTTGCCATGCTAAAAGCCTCATTTGAGCGCAAACTCGGCGCAGAGATAGAGATACAAGAGCTTGCAAATATCGATAGCGCCGATATGGATGATGCCTTTTTGTGGCAGCTAGCGCAGGCGGTAGAATCCACGCTCGCGCGCGATGACATGCTAGGCGCGCTCATCATCCAAGGAAGCGACACGCTGGAGGAGAGCGCGTATTTTTTGCATCTCATCGCCACATCGCAAAAGCCCATCGTTTTTAGCGCGGCGATGCGGCATGCGCGTGCTTTTGGCAGTGATGGCGCGAGGAATCTCTACAACGCGCTGCATCTCACCGCCTCGCCACAAGCGCGCGATAAAGGCGTGCTGGTGGTGATGGATGATGTGATAATGAGTGCGCGCGATTTGCGAAAAAGGCACATGAGCGCGCCGCATGCGTTTGCCGGGCAGAATCTAGGAAGCATCATCGATGGGCGCGTGTATTTTAGGCGCGTAAATACTATGCCACACACGCACCGCACGCCTTTTTCGCTAGAGTCATGCGCTAGTCTGGCAAGCGGCGCGGCGGGCGCAAGTGGCGTGCGTGTAGGCGTGGTGTATGCCACGCAAGATGATAGCGCGTATATGCAGGCGTGCGCGCTGGTGGATGGCGGCAAAGTAGATTTTCATGTGGTGGATTCTTGCGCAGGGGATTTTGGCAAAGTGGATTCTCGCAAAGTAGATTCTCATGTGGCAGATTCTAGCGGAGTGGATTCTAATGCGGTAGATTCTAGCGCAAAAGGGCTTATCATCGTGGGCTTTGGCGCGGGAAATATCCCTAGCCACACCGCCAAAGCCCTGTATGCGCTAAGCGCGCGAAGTGGCGTCATCATCGTGCGCTGCTCTCGGGTGGATGAAGGGATGATACTTTTGCAGCCGCTGGATTTTGCTAGCACCGATGCGCGCGCTAGTGCCAATACTCATGCTAGCACTTGTGCTTGCGCTAGCGATGCCACCACCAAAACAGCAGAATCCACATCATCACGCCAACCAAACAAACAAAAATCCAGCACAAACACCGGCGCAGATTCTGCTTTGGCGACAGACAAAAACACCCGCGCGGATTTTGCTTTAGATTCTGCCAATCGCGCGGATTTGGATTCTAGCTTAGATTTAGAATCTATTTTGGATAGCGTTTTGGATTCTGGTTTGGGGTGCGGATTGGATTCTGCGCTAGATTCTAGTTTGGGATGTAGCGCGGATTCTATATCAGATTTTGCATCGGATTCTAGGCTAGATTTTGGCTTGGATTTTATCCCTTCATTTGATCTAGGCGTGGCGAAATCGAGAATCTTACTAACACTCATCCTAGCGCTACACGCGCGCCAAAATCCTGCCAAAGCGCCAAGCAAACGCGAGATTTTGAGATTTTTCGCCACATATTAGCGCAAACTTCGCATGATGCGCATCGCACAAAATAGCGCAAGCGTGCCACAAGTGCGACAAGCGCATTTTGCCAATCGCGAAACGCAAAATCCCAGCGCCACAAAATCGCAAATTTTTGCTATAATCACGCGAAAATTTGTCGCAGGCTGGCATCATAGCTAGAATCTAGCGCCAAGTCGCGATGAAAACCAAGATGCCAAAGCCAAGATTTTCAAGCCAAGATTTTAGGGTTGCGATTTTGTGCTTTTGGATTTTGCGATTTGGAGTTGGGATTTTGAGTTTGCAGAATCTATTTTTAATGCAAGATAGCAAAAAATGCAAGATAGCAAAATGTGGGATAGCAAAAATGCAGAATAGTAAAATGTGGAGCAGCAAAATGCCTAGAAAATGCCTATCAGATGCCTTTCACACAGCGCTAGCTGCACGCTTTTGCAGGCTGAAATCGCTGGATTCTGCGGCTTTGGCTGTGGCTTTTTGCGATGACTTCCGCGCGCGCAAATCTGGGGGGGGGGGGGTAACCTCTAATCTTTTTGGCGCTTTTGGGCTGCACTGCTTTGTGGCGCGTCTCGCCCTTGCCAAAATCTGCAATATACGCAATCGCGCAAAACTTTGCGACATCCAAAGCTTGCAAAGCGCTAGCAAAAGCCAATCAAACGCGATAAAAAATCTGCGAAATATCATCAAAAATAATCCGCCAAGCATCATTAAAGACTCGCCAAATGCCTGCCAAAATTTGCAAAGTCTTGCCAAGACTTTGCAAAATGCTATCGAGAATCTGCAATATTTTTGGCGCACAAACGCTTGGCGCGCAAATTCTTGCGACATAAATTTTTGCCGCACAAACTCTATAAAATCCCCCTTCACAAAATCCCACTTCACAAAAACTTGCGCTATAAAATCCTGCGCTATAAAACCCCGCCAAAATATTTGCTGCTTTTTCTCAAGCACTTTTTGCCCGCAATGGGCGGACAAGGGCGGGGGATGATACAGGCGGGAGCAAATGATAAAACTAGCAGGCGATAAAATCAAGCAAAGGCAGAAAAATAAAGTAATGGAAGCAAGATGAAGCGAAGAAAGCAAAAAGCAAGAGCGGCAAAAGTAGCTGGAGTATAAAAGCGCAAAAGTGGTAAATGTGGTTGGAGCTAAACGCCAGAGCAATAAGTGTGATGGGAGCTAAAAACCAAAGCGGAAATATGCTGGGATGCAAAAACGCCAAAGTAGCAAAAGTGACTGAAGCGCAAAACGCCAAGATAAAGTAAATTTTTACCTCGCTTTTTAACCCAAAAAGCGAGATTGAAATTTACTTGAAAAAGGAGAAAAAATGGGTTTTTTGAATGGCATTGGTAAAATAGGAAAGAGAGTTTGGTCTTTTTTTAAGCCTAGGCGGCTAAAGGCGGTTATTATTGGCATGCCAGCATCTGGAAAAAGCAGTTTGATAAAATTTCTAAATGACAAAAAACTGAAAAATCTAGAAACAGAAGCCTCAATGTCGCAGGGAGAATATTCTTTTTCATTAGGCGCAAAATATAAGGGCAGCGATATTCAAGGAATGGATAAAGAAAAGGCGACTAAGAATGATATAGCAAGAGAAGAGCAAGGGCTTAGAGTAAAAGATGATTTGCTCATATATGTGTTTGATGCCAGCAAATATGAATTGTATAAAGAAGAGCTATATAAGGATTTTGGAGTGTGGTCAAGAAGACGAAAAGATTTTGCAAAAATACCAAATAGAGAACTAGACCACTATATAGAATGCGAGTTGAGAAATCTCACACTCGAAGAAATATACAAGCGCAAGGCAAAAGGCGATGAGATGTTTCAAGATTATGAGCTAGTCTATACTATCAAAGTGCTTGGGACACATAAAGACAAGATAAAGTCAGATAATGCTGCCAAAATAGAAAAAGAAATAGAGAGTGTCTTTGGACTTCCTTGTCGTATTTTCAGCCTAACATATACAGACAAAAAAGCTAGGCTGGATACGCACAAAGCTATCGTAGAATTTTTAAATAGCGGCATTCGAGACTAATCACAAGGAGTAAAATATGGTAATAGCAACAGTTCAGGGCAAAAAACTGCCAGAAGGCATTCATACGACGGTATTAAATGGGAGGCTTGTCGAAGGAGAAGAAAAAGAAAAATGCCAAAGCCAAATCTCTGATATTACGCGCAGGGCTCATTTTAAGTTTTCTCAAGATGAAATCATCAAAAAAGTCCCAAAAACAGATTGGTTTATCTGCCTCATTTATCATCTAGATAGAGATGATGCTGGTAGATTGAGAGAGGCTGTAGTGATATGGGATAAGGACGATATGAGAAGCGATGATTTGTATAATACCCTTTATGCTATGGGTTTGTCTCTTGGAAGATGGCAAAAACTTTATGATAGCTATCTTAGGCGCGCTGCCTTTATACAGATAGCAGTATTTGCAGCTATAGGAGTCATCGCTGGAGCACTGATAGGCAGGCTATTTGATGAAGAAATATTTATGGCTATTAGTATAGGTAGTATTTGTGCTACTGGAAGTGCTATATCCAGCATATATAAATGCGATGTCTTAGGGCATCTTAATATTTTTTTGCGTAGCAAAGCGGTAGATGCTAAAAATTTCTTGCGTAGCAAATTTGCAGATTCTAGCAAAAAGTCTATGTAGCCACTAAACACAAAAGGAGAAACAATGATAGAAAATAGCGGCAAAAAAATCATAATGCTAGTTGATGAAATCACAAAACACGATATAGATACTTGGCAACCGAGTATTTATGATGGTTTCAAAGAGAGTAATCTGGTAGTTTTCAAAGATATAGAGGGCTGTAACTGGAAAGTGAAATGCTCTCATACAAAACAATGGATTCCATTTAGCAAGCCTGATGAAAAAGATGGCTCGATAGCCTTTTATGTTTCATCGCCATTATACAAAAACAGATTCTATGCTTTGCATGAATTTGATGGGCTCTTCATTGAAGATATGACAAGGGTGCTTTATGATATTGCCAAAAAGATGGGCTGCAAAGAATATTGGTTTGATGGTTACCGATATGTTATGAAAGACAACAAGCGAAATGCTAGCACAAAAACAGAAGGCGGGGCGGGATATAACAGCGGTGTATCAATCAATGTGTCAGAAACAAGAATTGAAGACTGGCAAAACAAGCACATAGACAAAGAGGAAAGACACTCAAAAGCTGTGGGTTCTGCGGCTAAAGTGTCTAAAGAAGAGCTTGCGGAGTATATAGAAAGTGAAGGGATAAATATTGAGATATTCCCGGGGATTATTCCAGTGGCAATTAAAGGATTTTTGTCATCTGGCGAGTGCGATGATGTGGTTGTAGTCTTAAGAATGGAAAACTTTACCATGAACAAGGAATATACTAGCTTTTCTAATCACATAGAGGCGCATCCATATATTCCTATTTTCGAAAAAATGGTTGGCGGAAAATACAATAGCCAATCCGCGGAAGAATCTATGCAATACTCAAGAAAAGAAATTGTCATAAAGCTTGTGTTTAACTAGAATCTTTAGCGCACTTTTCGGATTCTAGCATTACCCGCCTTGTGTCGCGCTGGCAAGGCGGCTAGAATCTGATATATCAAATCCAGCGCCAAACGATCATTTCTCGACTTAAAGGAGTTTAAAATGTTTTATTTTCTTAGCATAGTGTTTGTTTCTATATTGGTAGTAGCTTTGGCGATAATCGCAACCAGCGTAGTAATAACTATTGGTGCGTTTTTGGCTGCTGTGGTTGGCGTTTTTGTGACGATTTATGCTATCGCTGTGCCAGAGCAGGTGGGCATCGTGTTTAGCGTCATCGCGTGGATTTGGGGTATCAGCTCGCTTATTTTGTTTATAGTGGCTATTGTCAAGCACGCGCACAGAGATGATATCATTATGATACTATCTGTGGGATATTTTATCGTGGGGATTTTGGGATTTGTCGCGCTGTATTTTATGAAGCATGGATTCACGCTCACCCAAACAGCAGCGCAAGCGGTATAGCCTCGCGCAAATGCTTTGGCTTGTAGGCTTGGACTAGGCTGCTTGGGTTGTTTAGGCTAGATTCTGGCTTTTTTATACCCGCGCGGATGCTAGCTTAGATTCTAGCTTTTTTACGCCCGCGCGGATTCTACTTCGGATTCTATGCGCGCAAATGCAGAATCTGCTTTAAATTCCAGACTAGATTTTGGCTTGGATTTTATCCCCTCATTTGATCTAGGCGTGGCGAAATCCAAAAACCTACTAACACACTCATCCTAGCGTTAAACGCGTGCCAAAATCCAGCCAAAGCACCAACCAAACGCGAGATTTTAAGATTTTTCGCCACATATTAGCGCGAGCAATCATCATCCAAAGGCACAAAATCTGATATAATCCAAACCGCATAAAACATAAGGAAGAGCGCCATGAAAACCACAAAAATAAAAAATTTTCTAAAAACTTATTACAAACCACTAATCGTATGCTTTTTATTGCTATTTTTGCTACTTTTGCCTATAAAAATAGGTGAAAAAGATGCAAATAAAAATATTTTTATTATCGGCGATATGGAGCGCGTGAGTGCGAGGTATTATGATGATAGCATCGCCAAAATCGCAGCCACTTGGGCGATTGTCAAGCTTGCTAGCAAAACAGCATCGATAATCCAGCGCGGCGAGATAAGCTTCGCGCCTTTTGGGATAGGCATAAGTCTCGCTCCGGGCGAGCTTTTGAGCGTGATTAGTGATAATCTTGAGCGCATAGCAAATGTGCTTTTCGCATTGCTTTTGATGCTATTATTGCAGCAGCTTGGACTTGGATTTTTAAGCTTTGTGTGTTTGAAAGTATTGTTTCCTATTTGTTTGCTGCTCTATCTTGCGAGCTTTTTTGGTTTAAAATCAGCATTTGGTTTGTCTATGCGATTACTGCGCTTTACGCTTATTTTATGGCTATTTTTCCCTTTTAGCGCGCTCGTGAGTGATTTTTTGCAGCAGGGCTATATCGAGCAAAAAAGAAATAAAAATATAGAATTGCTCCAATCAAGTCAAAAAGATTTGCAAAATATGCAAAATCTTATCGAGCCAAACAGCACAAACGCGCCTCAAACCAAACCGCAGACAAGCCAAGAAAAACTAGGCTTTATCGATTCTTTGATGCGCGATGCAAAAGAGCTCACCAACAGCGCGACGAGCCACTTTGAGCGCACCAAAGATGAGGCGCTCGCGAAGGTTAATAACATCGTTGATTCTATCGATAATATCGTGGATAGGCTGCTTGAGCTGACAGCGATATTTTTGCTTACTAGCATCGTGCTGCCGCTTGGGGTGTTTTGGCTGCTGACATGGGCTATACGACCGCCGACGCGAGGCTAAAATGCTAAAATGCAAAGATTATAAAATTTTGCGCGCTTGTGCAAAGCGCTATCGCAAGCTTATTCTATTAGTCCAAGATCTCTTAGCCAGTTTCGCACATGCGATTTGCTTTCGCCAAAGTTAAATCTCCGCCCCGTTTTAAACACCGCATTTGGCGCGCTTTTTTTGCATATCTTTTGGTGCGCCGCTCAGATCGCTGCCCCCGCTCGTGCAAAATGGCACGATGATTTTCCCGCCAAAATCTTGGGATTCTAGAAACGAATTGATAATGTGTGGCGCGCTATACCACCATATCGGGAAGCCGATGAGGATGGCGTCATAGCCGCTTACATCGATGTTTTTGGCGATTTTTGGACGCGATGCCTTGTCTTTAGATTCTAGTGTGGTGCGGCTTGTCTCATTCGTCCAGTCGAGATCTGCTTTGCTATAAGGCGTCTGCGGGGCGATCTCGAAAATATCGGCATTTGCTACGCCAGCGATTGTTTGCGCGACTTCTTTGGTGATGCCACTTGCGCTAAAAAACGCGACTAAAATTTTCATTTGCACTCCTTGTTTTTTGGTTGCTTGAGGGTTTTTGGTGGCTTATTTTTTGGATTCTAGTGCGTGGATTCCAAGGCTAGCGCGATTGTAAAGCGAGGGATTTAAGCAGATTTTGACGATGAGATCTGCAACACTTGCGCGCGAGACATATTGTTGAGGATTAATAAAATCCTGCTCTTTTTGCGTGAGTCCATAGTCGATAATATCCGTGTTGCTGAGCCAGCCGGGGCGGATGATGGTGTAATCGATGCTGGAACGCTCGATTAGCGCCACGCTTTTTTTATGCTCGCCAAGCCACGGGCTAACTTTTGCTAGCTCATAGGCATTCACCTCGCCATAAACGCCAAGCGAGCTAATCCAAATAAGCCGCTTCACGCCCGCTTGCTCCATAGCCCAGATGATATTGCTAGCCATTTCGCCAAGCTTGCCTTCGAGGTTTGCATACACGATATCCACGCCCTGCATCGCTTGTAGCAGGTCGTCTTTTTTGAGCGCGTCGCCCTCGATGATTTCGACTCGATCGCTTGCTAGATTCTGGTTTTTCTCTGGATTCTGCGCGCTTTTTAGATTCTGATTATTTGCTAGATTCTGGCTATTTTTTAGATTCTCTAGCCTGCTGCCATTTCTTGCAAAAAGCCTTAAATCAAGCGCGCTTTCAGCTAGCAGGCGCTTTTCGACGATTTTGGCTATGCGTCCATTTGCGCCGATGATGAGGACTTTTGGCGCGCTTTTTGTGGGCGCTTCAAACGCATCAAGCATGTGAAATGCGCTCAAAAACATCACTCCCATCGCCACGCCACCGACAAATTTCCTGCGTGAGATTTTCATGGGTTCTCCTTTTGATCTTTTCTAATCTTTGCAAAATTTAGAAATTTTTCGCATAGTTTAGATACTCTTGCAAAGGTAGATTCTGCGCGTTGGCGCTAAAAATGACAAAGGGTTTCGCCACTTTTGCTTCCACGCCTTCAAAGCTCACATTTAGCGGAAACATCATGCGCTCTATCCCGCTTTCACTCGCGCTATCAAGCTCGCTAAAATCGCTCACCGAGCCGCCCGCAGTAAGCACAAAGCCCACCTTTTTATCCCGCAAAAGCGCGCTTCTCTCCTCATAAATAGGCGTCAAAACCTCATCCTGCCACTCCTTGAAAATGCTAGGCGTGCTATACCAAAAGATGGGGAATTGCACGAGGATTTTCTCCGCGCTTTTTAGGCGTGCATGCTCGGCTTTTGTGTCGATTTTGCCCTGCGGATAGGCAAGGTTTAGGTTATGAATTTCAAAGCCCTGCTCCTTGCCAAGCGCCTCTAAAAGCGCCTTATTAACCTTAGAATCCTTAAAATAGCTGTGTGAAAATAGCACTAGTGTTTTCATTTTGTCTCCTTGAATTTGGATTTTGGAAATTTAGATTCTGCGAATTTGGATTCTGGAATCTATTTGAGATTTTTCGCATTGAGATTCTGGATAAAAAACGCGCCGATTTTCTCAAATGGGATCAAATTTACATCGTGATACAAATCCACATGCCCGGCGTTTTTGACATAAAAAAGCTCTTTTGGCTCGCTGGCTTTTTTATATGCATCCTCGCTAAACTCCTTAGAATGCGCCTTGTCGCCGGTGATAAAAAGCAGTGGGCGCGGTGAAATGAGCTCTAAATCATTGAAAGGATAGAAGTTCATAAACTTCGTATTTGAGCTTAGCGTGGGCTTTGTCGTGCTTTGCTTAGTAGCACCTTTTGGGGTAAATTCCCCAAGTGGCGTGCGATAATAGGCATAAAATTCGCGCTGGATTGCATCTGTCTCATCATTTAGCTCTAGTGTCGTGCCGCCTGTAAGCTCTCTTTTTGCACCTTCAAACTCCGCCCAGCGCGCATTTGCAGCCTGTGCGATGATTGCTTTTCGCGTTTGCAAATCTACCGCCTTATTTAGCCCATCGCGATTTGCCGCGCCCATATCATACATGCTAACCGTCACAATCGCCCTAATGCGCGGGTCAATCTTTGCCGCAGAAATGACAAAGCTCCCGCTTCCGCAGATTCCAATCGCGCCGATTTTCTCCCTATCCACAAATTCGCGCGTGCCTAGAAAATCCACAGCCGCAGAGAAATCCTCCGCATACACATCGGGCAGCACGCTATTGCGCGGTGTGCCTTCACTCTCACCCCAAAAGCTCAAATCAATCGCAAGCGCGACAAAGCCAAGCTCCGCCATTTTGGACGCATAGAGGCTCGCTGCCTGCTCTTTGACCGCTCCCATCGGGTGTCCGACCACGATAGCAGGGAGCTTCTGCCCCTTTTTCATATTGCTAGGGGTGAAAAGATTGCCTGCGACCTTCATATCATACTGATTTTGAAACTCACTTTTTGCAATTTTGCAGCCGCGCTTTTGGGAAATAGCCGCCCTTCGCCGGTATCTGCGGCGGCGTTTTTGGAATCTCTAGAATCTCTAGAATTTTTAGAATCTCTGGAATCCCCAGAATCTCTGGCGCCCTTAGAATCTTTGGCGTCTTTAGAATTTTTAGATTCTGCCTTTGTGGTGTCTGTAGCATTTGTAGTGCTCGCGGCACTTGCGCTATTTGTGCTTGCTACGATGAAGCATAGTGCGACCATCGCGCTTTTTAGTCCAAAAAATTTGTCTTGCAACATTTTGTCTCCTTAGATTTTGTCGTTTTTAGTGAATCTGATTTTTCACTTTCGAGATTATAAAGGAGATAGTAGCTATCTGTCAAGAGGCAAATTGGCAAAAAATTCAAATTTTGTTATAATGTTTTCATTGAAGTTTGGACGCGTGGAAGTTTGGACGCGTGCAGTTGTTTTAACAATTCTGCAATAATCACAAGGAGCTAAAATGCAAAATCCAATAAAAAAGATTAAACATGCAATTAGGGTGCGAATTAATAAGATATTTCAAAATGAGCTTTATTGTTCTGGAATATATGGCACCCATATGGATGCTATTTATCATCATGAAAGAATCCTTGGCAAAAAGCAAGAAAACGCTATAGACAAAAATAATCATTTTATAATTCTTGACTACAGAAGCCATAATATTTATGGCGGGAGAAATCTTGGTGATTATGTGCAAAGTATTGCGGTAAAAAGAGCTATTGAGCGTAATTTTACGCAAAGTAGTTTTGGTTTTTTTGATAGGGATTCGCTAAGTTTTTACAAAACTTCTAAAATGGGGGGGGGGGGG
>NZ_MLQN01000030.1 GCF_001854545.1 Helicobacter sp. CLO-3 | reverse complement strand
TCGTTATATACGATATTTTAAGCCATTTTATATCTATGTATCTAAAAGTAATATTCTAAGCAAATATTAAGCTAAAAGACAAAATTTTGAAGAGTAGCAGAATCCAAAAACAAGCAAAATTTTCCAATTTTGAAAGATTTTGTATCTTGACAAATAGTTTTGTAGCGAGTCTCTTGAGTAAAATTCTCGGGATTTTAGCGGATTTTTGAGCCATCAAAATCCTCATCAATCGCTAGGCATTTGCATAAATACTTATTTCATCTCCGGTGGGCGGTAAAATAGCTTAAACACCGCGCGCTTTAGCTGCACCGCCGCGCGATAAAATGGACGCAGCAAGCGCAGGCAGAATCCAACAGAGGCAGGCGCGCTAAAGCGGCTAGCTATCGTAGTAGTCGCCGCATCCGCGCTTTCAGCGATAGGAAAGGGCTTGTAGATGATATTATCTATCTTGTGGCGCGCGACAAACTCCATCTGCACATCCACCGGGCTATCCCACACGCCAAAGCGCAGAAACGCCCTAGCCGCGCGCGGCGTGAGATAGTAGCCCTGCGTGCCATTGGTGTTTTTTAGCGACCAGTGATAGTGCGTATTGCCGATGCGCTTGACAAACCGTTCGCGCTTTTTATCCATACAATACAACCGCACAAAAGGCAGCGAACTAGCACAAATCTCATCAATCGCATCCAAAAAATGCTCGCAAAATCTCACATCATCCTCCAGCACCAAAATAGGCTCACCCAAGCGCGCGCACTCCTCCTACAGCGCGAAATGCGAGGCGTAGCAGGCGATTTCATTGTCGCTCAAAATCCTGCCATGCAGCATAAAACAGCGCGCGGGGCTGAAGCGTGATTTATAGGATACAAACGCCTCGCTAGTCGTGTCGATGGCTTCAAAAAAGATAAAATCTAGGTTTGGGGCTGGGGCGGTAGTGGCGGCGGGATTGGTGTTTGGGGTGGCGTGTGGGTTTGGGTTGTGGGTGGCGTGTGGGTTTGGGTTGTGGGTGGTGTGCGCGCTGGTGGTGGATTCTGATGCGCTGGTGGTGGCGCTGGCGTTTGGGTTTGCGCTTGTGGCGGAGGCGGTGTTTGCATTTGCGCTAGATTCTGGCGCGGTGTTTGCGTTCATGCTTGCGCTTTGGTTGTGGCTGGTGTTTGCATCAAGGCTGGCGCTTGTATCAAGGTTTGCGCTGGGGTTTAGAATCGCATGCGCGCTACTGCCAGCATTTGCGCTGGCGCTAGATTCTGGCGCGCTAGTTCTATCCCCCCCCCCCCATAGAATCTCCCATTAGAAGCCTATCTATCTCTTTCTGCATCGCTTCTTTGCGCGCAGTGCTGCGTTTGAGGTTTATGATATATGCTTTCATTTTATCTCCGATTTGGATTTGTGGCTTTGAAATCTAGCGCGCATTATAGCAAAATAGGATTCTAGCGCGTTTGGCGGGCTACACCTTGATGCTATGCGTGCGGTAGGTGGCATAGATCTGCGCGACCTCTTTTGTGAAGTCGCTTTGCAGCGGCGATGCGTGCGTGATGAGCGGGGGCAGAATCTTTAGCGGCGTGCGCGAATCAAGCCTCGCAAAAAACAGCACCAAGCTCGCCTCGCGCGCACTTAGCGGATACACCACGCGCATCATCTCGCAGTTAAATCCTTCGCTTTTTAGCGCGTCAAAAATCCCCATCATATCACTAGGGCGATAGCAGAAAATCAGCCCGCCGCGGGGTGCTAGCACCCTTTTGCTTTGCGCTATCCACGCGCGCGCGGGCAGGGTGGCGGCATGGCGCGCTTGCGAGAGGGCTGGCGTCTTTGACATAAGCGCGCCATCGCGGTAAAATGGGGGATTGGCGATGAGGAAGTCAAACTTTGCACCTTCATCACACACGATAGAGGCGATATCTGGCGATAGGAAGTCGGCTTCATAGACTTTGGCGAGGGGTTTGGCGGCTAGGGGGGCGGAATCTGCAAAGGGATTATCGGCAAAGGAGGCGGAATCTGCTAATGCGCTAGTGGCGGGGGGGCTAAAATCCGCTTCGTGCGCGTTTGCTGTGGGCTTTTGGTGGGTGGATTCTGGCGCGCTGGCTGGTGGATTTTTTGATGCGGATTCTGGCGCGCGGGCGGATTCTGCGTTTTGGGCGGGTTTTGTGGTGCTGGCGGATTTTAACGCGTTGGCAGAATATAAAGCGCGCGCGGGTTGTGTATTTGTGGTAGATTCTGCGATTTGGCTAGACTCTTCGGCGCGCGCGGATTCTAGTGCGGATTTTGTGGCGTGATTAGATTTTGTGATGCGCGTAGATTCTGCAATTTTGGTGGATTCTGCGATGCGTTTAGATTCTGCTAGACTCGCGCGATTTTGGCGTTTTGCGCCCTCGCTTTTTGTGCCAAAAAAGGCAGAATCTAGATTTTCCAAATCATCCGCGATAGCTAAATTTTCTAAATCATCCGCGCTTTTCAAATCGCCTGCATTGCCCGCGCTATTGGTAGTAGCGTTGATACGCGCGAGATTTGCCATGAGCGGATTTATCTCGACAAGCGTGGATTCCACGCCAAAATGATGCGCGCACAAAAGCCCGATGATGCCACACCCAGCGCCCATGTCCAAAATCCGCTTGGGGCGCGCGCTTTGCTTTTTGGATTGGCGCTGGTTGTTGGGCGCAGGGGCTAGAAACTGCCGCGCAAAATCCACAAGCAAGAGGCTGTCGCTGTTGTATGCGTAGCCGCCTTTTGGCTGGTAAAATCTCAAAATCTCGGCTTCAGCCATAGCAGCAAATCCTCATCAAATCGCGCGGTGTGGAGAATCTCAAAATGCCTAAGCGCAGGGGTTAGGGCAGAATCTAAAGGGCTTGCCAAACTCATAGAATCTGGCAAAGTGGATTCTGATAAACTTGCCAAACTCGCAGAATCTGATAAAGCAGAATCCGATAAGGCAGAATCTGATAAAGCAGAATCTCTCAAGGCAGATTTTTTAGAATCCAAAAAGTCCGCAGAATCCGCGCGTTTAGATTCTGCATTTTTTGGCGTTGGGCTTGGCTTGGATTCTAGCGCTTTAGATTCTGGCGTTTTGGATTCTGGTGCGCTCATGCAAATCGTGGGCGAAATATGCAATAAAATCATATCGATTGGCGGGTTTTTATCGATCGCCGGATTTTCATCGCTCGCCAGACTCTTATCGTTTGATAGACTTTTATTGCTCGATAGATTTTCATCGATTGGATTTTGACTATCGCGCGCGCATGACGCGCCGCCCGCCAGCGCGCGATACAGCCCAAAGCCCCCCTCGATGATATGAAAGCCTTTGGTAAAATCCAGCGCGCGCTTGTCATTTATGATATTTACGCGCCTAGAATCTATCGCAAATAGCGGGATCTCGCGCGCAAAATGCGCCAAAAAATCGCTACTTTTTTGGCGGGTGAAAATATTGACATCTGGCGTTTTTGGCGCACCAGCCTTTTGGCGCGTATCAGCAGAATCCGCGCCCGCATAAAAAGGCGCGGCATAGCGCGTATCAAGGCGCGGTTTGTCACTCCGCGCGGTAGCGCCTGAAATAGTGATGCTATGGGCGATACAGCGCTGATTGTGCGTGAAAATCCGCGCTGTTTCGCAAGAAATCTGCCCGCTTTTATAGTCGCCATCAAGTCGGCTCGCAAGCTTGAAAAGCGCAAATCCACCGCGCTTTTGCCAGCAAAGAAATGGATAGAGCAGATCCTGCGCTTTTTGCTGCAAGCGCGCGGACTCCACCCACGAAACCTTAATGCCAGCGCGCTCCAGCGTATCTGCCCCACGCGCCGAAGCCCCCCAGCTATCGCGCGCCAAAATCACGACGCGCGCGGGCTTTAGCGTGGCTATGAGATGCGCGCAGGGGGGCGTTTTGCCAAAATGGTTGCAGGGCTCAAGGGTGAGAAATAGCGTCTTGTCATGGAAAAGCCCGCGGTGGTTTTTCGCCAAAAAATCATGTATCGCGCGAGAATCTAGGCTGCAAAAATCGGTGCGAGAATCCGCGTGTGTGGCGTGCGCGCGAGAATCTAAACTTTTGCTAGATTCTGACAAATCCATACTAGAATCCGCACGAGAATCCAGCGCAGAATCCACAGCCGCCACGCGCGTGTGCGTCATTTTCTCATACGCCCTTAGCAGTGCCAGCACCTCCGCATGCGGCGCGCCGGCTTTTTGGTGCGCCTCGAGGCTAAGTATCGCGCCGCGCGCATCCGCCACCATAGCGCCCACAGCGGGGTTTGGGAGGGTGAGCGTCTGAAACTCCCAAGCCTTGTTGATGCATTGCTCCAAAAATAGCTCATAGATGTGCGTCATCGGCGGTTTGTCCTTGCTAAAATCTCTGCTAAAATCTGCCAAATCCCTAAAATGCGCGGTTTGCACGACGCGCACACCATCAGAAATAGGCGCGAAAACGCCACAAAAAGCGCAAAATGAAGCGGTATTTTACATTTTCTACATTTATGCTTACTTGAAATCGCTTCAGCAAAACTACTTTTGCGCTCAAGTGCGCAGAATCTAGCGCCAAAATCTAGCGCGCCCAAAAATCCAGCACACGCCAGAATCTGCCAAAAATGCGCGCCAAAACACGCCAAATATGATACAATGCGCGCATTTACGCGCAAAAAACAGCAATAAAACAGCCAAAGCAGCAAAAAGGCATCAAATATTTATCAAGGTTTTAGCTATGGATTCTGGCGGATTTTTCGATACCAGCGAGTTTTTGGATATAGATAGCTTTGCTCTGCTTTGCGCGCTAAAGTCGATGGATTTGCTCGCGGATTCTGCGGCTTGGTGGTGGCCTAGCGCGCGTAGCTTCGAGGTCGTCATAGGCGCGATTCTCACGCAAAACACCAAATGGGAAGGCGTGCAAAAATCGCTAGAAAACCTAAAAAACGCCGGCATTTTGAGCGATGATAGCGACAAAAGCCTAGAATCCATCGCGCGCGCCACCACGCTAGAGACGCTTATCGCGCCAAGCGGGCTGTATCGGCAAAAATCCGCGCGCATCATCGCGCTTGCTCGGGCGATTTTGGATGAGTTTGGCAGCTTTGATGAGTTTGCGCTAAGCGTCAGCCGCGAGTGGCTTTTGCGCCAAAAGGGCGTGGGGTTTGAGAGCGCGGATGCGATACTAAACTACGCGTGCGGGCGCGAAATCATGGTGATAGATGCCTACACAGCGCGGCTCATCGCCTCGCTTGGGTGCGAGATGAGCGAGTATGATGCAATACAGGCGTGGTGTATGGATATGCCGCGCAAGAGCCTAGAGGCGCTGTATCCGGGCATGCCGCTCGCACAAATCTATGCGCGCTATCATGGCAAAATCGTGGAGTTTTCCAAGAAAAAAGGCAGGGCGAAAGAGATAATAAAAGCTATCAAGGCACAGCAAGAAAATGCTAGTCTGGGGCGTGCATGAGGGTAATCGCGAGAACAAAGTTTGGGGGCAAAGCTTATAAAAGGCAGAATCTATAAGGATAAATTTTATGAAAAATGAAATAAAAAATAAAATGAGCGTAAAAATTTTGGGTTTGGTAAAAAATATATGCTGGATAAATAATAGTTTTCTAAAAAATATATTGCCAAAAACTGCGCGCCAAAATAAAAATATTATAAAAAATATTAACGCGAGGATTTTTGCATGAGTGCGCTAGATATTTTTGCCAAGCTTTGCGCGATCCCGCACCGCTCCTATCACACGCAAGAGATGTTTGATTTTCTTTGCAAATATGCTGCAAATCTTGGCTATGAAGTGCAGACAGATAAGGCGAAAAATATTTATATCACGCCCGCGCTAGAATCTAGCAATTTAGATTCTAATACTTCGCCCGCGCTAGAGCCATCACAATCCCGCGCGGATTTTAAAAATTTAGATTCTGGCGTTTTGGATTCTAGCAATTTAGATTCTAATGTCGCGCAAAAATCGCTCAAAAAATTAGAAAGGCGTCCCAAAATCTGCCTGCAAGCGCATTATGATATGGTGGGCGTGGGCGCGGCGGAGCGTGCGGAGGCGCTTAGCCTTTATATGGAGGGGCAGTTTTTGCGCGCGCGCGAGTCCTCGCTTGGCGCGGACAATGGCGCGGCGATTTTGTGGCTTTTGGCGCTTGAAGAGTATCGTGGCGCGATAGAGGTGCTTTTCACCAATGATGAGGAGGTGGGGCTGTGCGGCGCAAATGAGCTTGAGATCCCCATACGCGCGCCATTTTTGCTAAATCTTGATAGCGAGTTTTTTGGCGAGATTATCGTGGGCTGTGCGGGCGGCTTTGATGTGGAGTTTGATGTAGGCGCAGAATCTTTAGTAGATTCTGGTACAGATTTTTTAGCAGAATCTAGCGCGGATTTTGTGGCGGATTCTAGCGGGCGCGTGGATTCTAGCGCAGATTCTGACGCGGAATTTGGCGGACGCGCGGATTCTAGCGTGGATTCTGAAGCTGGCACTTTTGGCGCGGTGTGGGCGTTTGAGATAGAAGCCTTTGGCTTTGTGGGCGGGCATAGCGGCGTGGATATACACAAAAACATCCCCTCCAGCATCGTAGAGTTTGCGCGATTGCTCGAGATTTTGGGCGGCTATGGGCGGTTTGGCATAGCGCGTCTAAATGCTGGCGAGAAGGCAAACTCCATCCCCGTGGGGCTAAGCGCGCGCGTGGTAGTAAAATCTAAAAAAAATCCGCGCAAGAAGGCAGAATCTAGCGATTTGGATTCTATGGATTTTGGCGTGGATTTGTGTGATTTGGCTAGATATTTGCAAAGCCAAGCAAGCGCGCAGAATCTAAAAATATCACTAGAATCTAGCGATAATCAAAACGCGCCAAAAAATATAAAAATAAGCAAAAATGATATAAAACAAAATAAAAAATCAGATTCTGCTAAAAATGCGCTTGTGGATTCTAGTGATGCAGAATCTAAAGAGGTAGAATCTAGCGCGCAAAAATCCCAAAAATGCGCGGTGAGCGCGGGGCAGGCAAAGCAAGCGCAACATAAAAATGAGACAAAAAATAGGGCGGGGCAAATAGAGCGCCTAAAAGTTTTTATGGGGCAAGATTTTGGATTTATAATAACAGCGCTTGATTTTGGTAATTTGGCGGATTTTGCAGATTTGGCGGGGCTTGTGGATTCTGTGGATTCTGCGGTTTTGGCTGGGATGGCGGATTCTGCGGAGTTTAAAGATCTTGATAATTTGGCAGAATCCAAAGCAGAATCCACGCCAAGCCAGCGCGCACAAAAAATGCAAAAAAAATCAAACTCAAACCAAAACGCGCAAAACGCGCAAGAATCTGCATTAAGCCAAAGCGCACCAAGCGCGCGCGACATAGTAGAATCTATACCTAGCCAAAGCGCGCACAAAATACAAAATAAAGCAGAATCCGCGCCAAAACAAAATAAAAACCAAAACGATATCAGCCAAAAAAGCCAAGCAAACACACCGCGCCAAAAATACCAAAACTACCAAATAAGCGCGCAAGAAAAAGAAATTCATACTTGCCAAAAGCGCCAAAACGCGCCCTGCCAAAGCGAGCCACGCGACACGCTAAACGCGCCACACACAAGCCAAAACCAAAACATCCCCCGCCTTTATGACACACAAAAGCTAGCAAAAATCATCACATCGCTAAAACATGGCGTCTCTTGTGTAGATTCTACTCACGCAAATATCGTGCTTAGCTCGCTAAATATCGCAATGATCGCCACGCAAAAGCACGCGCTTACTTTCACGCTGAAGGCTCGGGCAAACACGCAAGAGCTCCTAGAATCCATGCGCGCGCACATCATAAGCACGCTTGAGCGCCGCGCGATAAAAAACGCCAAAATCAGCAACCACTACGCGCCATGGCAGCGCCAGCTGGATGAGAAGTCGTTTTTTATGCAGGTGATAAATGATGCGTTTAAGTGGCGGTATGCCGAGATTGGCGAGGTGCATGCGGGGCTTGAGTGCGGCATTTTGCAGGGGCGATTTGCCAAGATGGGGCTAGAGCCCGTGCTTATGGCATCCATTGGTCCCACGATTTTGTATCCGCACTCGACAAAAGAGCGCATGGATGTGGGGAGTTTCGAGGAGTTTTTGAAGGTGCTGGAGGATATTATCAAAAGGCTAAAATATGCAAAAATTTAAAGGAAAATTTATGGGATTTGGGGTGCGTGGCGTGGATTTGATGAGGCTTGATAGGGCTTTGGCTTTTGGTGCGCGTGGCGTTTCTGGTGCGTGTGGCGCGCGACTGATAGAGTCGATAAAATCAATAAAACTAATA
Organism: Helicobacter sp. CLO-3; assembly: GCF_001854545.1. Classification (GTDB taxonomy): domain Bacteria; phylum Campylobacterota; class Campylobacteria; order Campylobacterales; family Helicobacteraceae; genus Helicobacter_B. The sequence continues at coordinate 16,169 of NZ_MLQN01000030.1, read as the reverse complement.
AAACCGATAAATTTTGGTGCGCGGATTTTGGCATTTGCGCTGGTGTTTGGATTTGGCATATCTAGCGCAGAATCCAAAGCACACGCGGATTTTGGCGCAGAATCTAGCGCGATAGAATCCACCAGCACCGCAAACGCAAACACAGATGCCACAGCAAGCACCGCCAAATCCCCTTCTTTTTGGTCGCGCCTTTACCAGCCGATAAATATCACCAAACGCTCCTATGGCGCATTTTCCATAGGTTACTCGCAAAACACCATAACCACGCCCAAAATCTCCCTCGCCGCGCCAAACACACAAGACGCGCAAGACTTGCAAACTAGAATCACGCAGGATTTTTCGCGCGTGGCTAGGGGGGCGTTTTTTGGGCTGGAGCGCGGCTGGCATACGCATGGATTTATGATTGGCGGGTATTTAAATGGCGTGGCGGCGCAGGATTATTTGCTAAATTTTGGCGTGAGATTCTCCTATCTTATCGCGCGGTATGTCATCCCTAGCGTGGGTGTGAGCTATATGCTCCAGCATCTCAAGCTTCCAAATGACGATGCGCAGTATAATCTGCAAGGTGCTAGTTTCAATGCTGGGCTGTTTGTCAATGTGGTGCGCGGCTTTGGGCTGAAGTTTGAGGGGATGTATGCGTATCCGCTGGCGATTTTGCGCGAGGGCAATGCGCGCTTGCATGGGAATCCGACTTTTAGCGGGTATTCGTTTGTGGTGAGTTTTTCTTTTTATGATTTTTCGATTTAGATTCTGCTAGATTCTGGCGCGCTTTGGCTTATTTTAGGATACAATTAAGACTTATTAGCACAAATAACATATTCGCGATGCATTTGCATTTCTCGCTTTTATGGGCTTTGCGCGAAGTAGATTCTAGCATTTAAGGAGCTGAAATGGAGATCGCAGACACTATGTTTTTCAACCGAGAACTATCATGGCTACGCTTCAACACGCGCGTGCTAAACGAGGCGCGCAACACGCAGATTCCGCTACTAGATAGGCTGAAATTTCTAGCGATTTATGGGACGAATCTCGATGAGTTTTATATGATTCGCGTGGCGGGGCTGAAAAAGCTGTATGCAAGCGGGATTAGCGAGATAGGCGCGGACAAAATGACCGCAGCACAGCAGCTAAGCCACATCCGAGAATATCTGCACCATGAGAAAAAAGAAGTGCAAAGGCTTTTTGGCGAGATACAAGCGGGGCTAGATAAAGAGGGGCTAAAGATAAAGGTGTTTAGTGAGCTAAACAAAACGCAAAAAGCAAGCCTGCGCGAGTATTTTTTGCGCTATTTGTATCCGGTGATCGTGCCTATTGTGGTGGATTCTACGCATCCTTTCCCACATCTAAACAACCTAAGCTTTGGCATCGTCATCGAGCTTAAAAACACCGAGACAAAAGAGTCAAAATTTGGCATCGTGCGGATTCCGCGCGTGCTGAAGCGATTTGTCGAGATAGATAAGGGCCTATTTGTGCCGGTGGAGACGATTGTGGGTGAGTTTGCTTCGGATTTGTTTTTGGGGTATAGCGTGGAGCATTACATCCCTTTTCGCGTCACGAGAAATGCGGATTTTGAGATAGAAGAGGATGAGGCGGATGATTTTATGCAGCTTATGAGCGAGGGACTTAGAGCGCGCAAGAGAGGCGAGATCACGCGCCTAGAAGTGGGCGAAGGCAAGGCAGAGCTCAAAGATTTCGTCCAAAAGCAAGTCGAAGTCGTGCCAGAGGATTTGTATTCTTATAGCATTTTGCTAAATCTTGGCTCATTGTGGGAGCTTGTGGGTGCGAAGGATTTCGCGCATTTGGGTTCTGCGCCATTTGTGCCAAAGACGCTGCCGCCTATTGATCCAGAGGGCGATTTGTTTGCCACGATAGAATCTGAAGACATCGTGATGTTTCATCCGTATGAGAGCTTTGATCCGGTGGTGGATTTTATCAAAAGTGCGGCAAAAGATCCCGATGTGCTATCCATCCGCATGACGCTTTATCGCGTGGGGAAAAACTCGCCCATCGTAAAAGCGCTCATCCAAGCCGCTGAAGATAAGCAAGTAACGGTGCTCGTGGAGCTAAAGGCGCGATTTGATGAGGAAAATAACTTGCACTGGGCGCGCGCACTAGAATCTGCTGGCGCGCATGTCATCTATGGTGTGCCGGGCTTGAAAGTGCATGCAAAAGTAGCGCTTGTCATCAAAAAAGTGGGCGATAAGCTGACAGAATATGTGCATTTAAGCACGGGCAACTACAACGCCGCCTCTGCGAAAATCTACACTGATATCAGCCTCTTTACTATAAACAAAGACATAAGCAATGATATCATCAAGTTTTTTCACTCGCTATCCACCGGCAGCTCGCACAAAACAAAGCTTAGCACGCTTTGTGTAGCGCCCACGCAGATTAAGCCAAAGATTTTGGAGCTTATCAAAGCAGAATCCGCGCATGGCAAAGAAGGGCGCATCATCCTAAAGGCAAATGCGGTTGTGGATGAAGATGTGATAAAAGCGCTCTATGCCGCCTCAAAAGCGGGCGTGCAGATAGATCTCATCGTGCGTGGCATCTGCTGTCTGCGCCCGGGAGTAAAGGGGCTAAGCGAAAACATCCGCGTGTATTCCATAATCGGCAAATACCTAGAGCACGCGAGAATCTACTATTTCGCGCACGCAAAAGAGCGTGTGTTTTTCTCAAGCGCAGATCTTATGCCGCGAAACCTCGAGCGCCGCGTCGAGCTTCTCACGCCGGCTACGACAAAAGCGGTGGCTGACAGGCTGATAGAAATACTCACTATCCAGCTAAGCGATAATGTGCAGTGCCACCAGCTAGGGAGCGATGGCGAATACACCAAAATCCCAACGCCAAAAGATAACCCGATCTCCTCGCAAATCGTGTATGAGCGCTATGTGAATGAAATCTACAACTCAAGCAAAAAAGAGACCGAAGCAAAGGCGAAAAAGCTACTGCAAAGGATGGTCGGCGAGTCGTGACAGACGCACCGAGAATCCTAGGGGATGCCAAGAATTTTGGGATACTAGGATTTTTTGGGAGTGCAGAATCCTAAGCGCGCCAGATCGTAGAAGCACTGGGTTATGGGTTAATAGAAGCGCTAAAATCACAAGCGCGGCTAGAATCTTAGATGTACCAGAATCTTAAAGTCTGGATTCTAGCAAGATTTTTGCGAGAATCCAGTAAAAATCAAGTTTTGATTTTCAATGCGTTTTACAATAGCAGTTTTGCTTTGACTTGCCTTTGTTTTTCAAATGCTTCTAGAATCTAGCTTGGTGCAAGTTTTGCAGCTTTTATCTTGCCTAGAATCTAGCTTGGTGATTTTATATAGGCGTGTTTTGCTAGCATTTCTTGTTTATTTTTCAATCATTTTTTTGGCATTTTCTATGTCTTTGTGCTCGAAGTTTTGGGCGCAGAGTTTGATTTCTTTTGGCTTGATGCCATATTCTTTGGCGATGGTTTTATATTTTTCGCCGGCATTTATGCAGCTTTCAAGTATCGCCAAAAATAGCGCATCATCCACGCCAAAAAGCGCGGCAATCTCCCTAAAAAGCGCAACACGAGGCAACGATATCGCATCTATGAAAAATAGCGCGTGGTGCTGCGCCTCATATCTATAAGGCGTCGGATTTATGTCATAAGCCGGGCTTAGATTCCATGATTTGCACGCTTTGTCGTATAAAAGCGCGTGATTTTTGAGATGGTCATCTGTGTTGCCAAATAGCGCATTAAACACCATGCGCCTAAACAGCTCTTGCTTATTCATAGAATCTAGCTTTTTAGCGATTGCTGCATAAGATTGATTCTCCGCCCACTCTCTCCATTCTTTTTCAGCCCATTCTCTTCCTGCCCTCCCTTTTTCTGCCCGCTCTTTTTCACTCGCGCCAAGCAGTGTCATCGCCGACATAAAAGGCACGCGCTCCCCTGTGCAAAAATCCCTATCAAAGCGCTCAACCAGCAATACAGGCTTATTTTTGACAAAAATCAGCTCAAAATCAGCAGTATTTATGCCCGCCATTTTGCCTAGCCTTAGCATGAGCGCCTCCCATTGCAAGATAGAAGTGTCATCGTTTTTGGAAGGAAGTTTGGCGATATAAAGCTTGCCGTTGTGCGCTATGCTAGCCTTTGGGCGCGCGCCGCCGATAGATGCGCTAGATTCTAGCAAAAGCCTCAAATCATTGTCCTTGTATGTGCCATTTTCTAGCCTCTTGCTAGAATCTAGGATTTGTGGTAAATGCGCTAGATTTATCGTGTTTGGCACCTCGAAATTTAGCGCCTTGCGATTTGGCGTCTCGCGATCCAGCGCCTCAAAACAAGGCGACACAAACTCATCGCCAATCTTTAGCCTAAGCGCGCCCACGCGAAAACAATCGCGCACGCTAAGCATATACTCACTCTCGCTCAAAAACTTCCTAGCCGCTCGGCTTTGGATGCGCCTGCCCCACCTATCCGGGCAGATATCGCCAAATGCGCCCCATAGATTCTGCCTATAAAAAATCTCATCGCTAAGCGGCAGCAGCGGGTCTATCGCAAAACGCTCACTAGAATCTAGCCAGCTTTTGGCATAGGCGAAGCTGCAAGCATCCCGCTCCAGCAGGCAAAGTGTGCCGACTAGATTCTTATTTTCATATACTTGTATTTTTTGCATGGCTCTGTCTTTTTATTTTGCGCCACCTGTTTTGCGCTATTTAGCTTGCTGGCGCGCTATTTTTTATACCACTATTTTTCATACTGCCAATTTTCATGCCACCAAAGCTGTGGGCTTAGGTCGTATTTGGGCTTTACTTTTGGCATACCGATATATTTCCACACCGCCACGCGAAAACTCGGCAAAAAATAATGCGGCACGACATACTCCCCCCACAAAAGCGCGCGGTCAAGCGCCTTTGTCGCAAGCACTTGTGAGTCCCTATCGCCAGCCATTATCACGCGCTCGATGAGGCAGTCTATCGCGCCAGAATCCACCCCGCTATAATTCCTCGAGCCCTTTTCTTGCGCGCTTTTGCTACCCCAAAAATACCGCTGCTCATTGCCCGGGAAAAGGCTCTGCCCCACAATCTCCACAATCATCTCAAAATCAAAATTTTTCACGCGGTTTGCGTATTGGTTGGCATCGATTTTTTGGATGAGAAGCTTTATGCCAAGCGTCTTTAGCGAGCGCGCATAATGCAGTGCCAGCCGCTCAAACGCAGGATTATCAAGCAGCAAGCTTATCTGCACCGGCGCATTATCAAGCGGGTTTATAAGCAATCCATCGCGATAGAAAAAGCCAGCTTTTAGCAGCAAATCGCGCGCGGTTTTTAGATTCTCGCGCTGTGCCATGACTTCTTTGTCAAGCGGAGCAGAATCCATTTTCTGCAATAAGTCGCCAGAATCTAATCTGCCAGAATCCACACCGCCCATAATATCGCCCGCACCATTTATCATACCCGCGCCCGCACCATTTATAGCACTACTCGGCACCACATACGCCTTGCTATATATCTCTTTTGACAGCTCGCCTTTGGTATCGCATGCGCGCAGGATTTTGGATTCTAGCGCGCTTGGGATGCCAGAGCTAGCGAGGCTTGAGTGGTTAAAATAGCTCGTCGTGCGCGCGTATTGCGAGTAAAATAGATTCTCATTTGCCCATTCAAAATCAAAAGCATAAATCAGCGCCTTTCGCAAAAGCGGGTTTGCAAGCACACCCTTTCGCGTATTCATAAAAAAGCCTTGCATGCCTGTAGGCAGCGCGTGCTCTATGTTTAGCTTGATGATATCGCCATTTTCTAGCGCTTTGCTCGCATAGCTGCGCGCCCACACCTTCGCCGCGCTCTCTTGCCGCCAATCATACTGGCGGTTTAGAAACGCCTGCAGTGCGACAGAATCATCGCGATAGTATTCATACTGCATCTCATCGAAGTTAAACTGCCCGATGCGGCTAGGCAGCTCCCTCGCCCAGTAGTTTTTGTCGCGCTCATACACCACGCGCTTGCCTACTTCAAAGGATTTGAGCCGATACGCACCGCTGCCTAGCGGGATCTGCAGGCTATCCTCGCCAAAAGTATTGCGCCCATCTTTCATATAATAATGCTCTGGCAAAATGCTAAGCTGCCCTAGGATGAGCGGTAGCTCGCGGTTATTGCGCGTTTTGAAAGTGAATTTCACGCGCGCAGAATCTAGCACGATAGCTTCTTTGACATCGGCGTAATACTGCCTATACAGCGGACTTCCCTTACTCATAAGCGTATCAAAGCTGTATTTCACATCCCTCGCACTCACGCGCACGCCATCGCTAAAGCGCGCACGAGAATCTATCGTAAAAATCACACTAGAATAATCCCTCGCCACCTCCACATCGCTCGCTATCAGCGCGTATTGCGCGTATGGCTCATCCATGCTTTGCGCCATCAGCGTATCATACACAAGCTCAAGCCCCGCCGCGCTTTCACCCAGCAGGATGAAAGGATTTAGCGTAGAGAAGCTGCCAAGCGCGTAGCTTTTCAGCACGCCGCCTTTTGGCGCGGTGGGATTGACATAGTCGAAATGCTTTAGATTCTGGTATTTTGCCGGCTCGCCAAGCGAGATGAAGCTCGCGGCTTTGGCGGGTGCGGGAGAGATGAAAGCTGTGATACACGCCGCGGCGAAAATGACTAGAATCTTATATTTATCGCGCATTTTTTATGCCAGATGTGTTTTGTGCGCTTGATAGGCTCGATGCGTTTGCAAGCGCGTAAAATGCGAGTGTCGCCAGAGAATCTGCTAGAAAATCCGCTAGAGAATCCATTTTTTGCCTTATGTAAAAATTGCTAGAAATTATATAACAGAAGGCGCAGAAAACAAAAGGCTTTTTGGGAATTTATTTTATTTAGCTTTGCTTAGGGATATTTTGCTGGCTTTGTTGTTTTGTCTTTGGTTGTTTGGCTTTTGTGGTTTGACTTTTGCGCGCACTAGATTCTAGATTTCACGCGCTCGCATTATTGGCTTTTTATTAAGAATTTGCGGTGAAAATTCGCCTCATAAAATCATATTTAGAAAAACATCATCGCAAGGATTGCATTATGAATAACGCGACTTTTTCTGCCGCGAAAGATTTTGCCAAAATAGATTCTAGTTTGCAAGATTCCCATTCACAAAGCGCTCAAAAACTCATGCCTGTGCTTTTTATCGGGCATGGCTCGCCTATGAATGCCATCACAAAAGGCGCTTTTAGCGAGAATCTAAACGCGCTAGGCGAGCGCATCACGCAAGAATATGGCAAGCCAAAGGCGCTGCTTGTCATAAGCGCGCACTGGATTACGCGCGAGTTTGCCCTGCGCGCGCAAGATGGCGCGATACCGATGATTTATGATATGTATGGGTTTCCGCGCGAGCTGTATGAGGTGCGCTATGAGGCGCGGGGTGCGCGGGAGCTGGCGATGAGTATCAAGCGGCGGCTTGGCGCTAAGGCGCGCATCGATGATTCTTGGGGGCTTGATCATGGCGCGTGGAGCGTGCTTTTGCACCTGTATCCAAAGGCGGATGTCCCTGTCATCATGGCGAGCGCGCCTGTAGGGCAGGGCATGGATGAGGCGTATGCGATAGGAAGGGCGCTTGCGTTTTTGCGCGCGCAGGGGGTTTGCATCGTGGCGAGCGGAAATGTCGTGCATAATCTGCGCGATTTTAGCGATGCGCCAAGGGATTATGCGCGGCGTTTTGATGCGTTTATCAAAGAGGCGATTTTGGGGGATTGTGTGGAATCTAACGCGGAATCTAGTCGCGCGGATTCTGGCGGAGTGGATTCTAGCGGTTTGCGAGGCGCGGGTGATTTGCAAAATTTAAGTGATTTGCAAGATTCTGGCAATGTAATGGATTCTAAAGATTTGCCTAGCGGGATGCGAGCGATTTTGCAAAGCGCCAAAATGGAGGATTTCAAGCGCGCGGTGCCGACTTTGGAGCATTTTTACCCGCTTATTTTAGCCCTTGGCGCATGGCATGGAGATGAGTGGGATGAGAATCTGGCAAAGCCAGCAACGCCTGCTGACACATGGCATGGAAGTAGGAATCCCACAAGCCACACAAAACAAGCAGAAGTTTTCAATGATGAAATTACCCTTGGCAGCGTATCGATGACTTCTTATTTTTTGCGCTAGATTCTGCATTGGATTGCATCCCGCGCAATTTTGCATTAGATTCTACTTAGACGCAAAACTCTGCGCGCAAATCCGCGCATTTACATTCCGCACGCGCAGTTTTTGCAGAATCCGCGCCAGAATCCGCATCGCCAGAATCCACGCTTTTAGCTTCTCTATCTTTTGTCACAAGCAAACACCAGCAACTCCGCATTTTAATAAATTTCATAGCAAATAGTGCGTAAAATGCGCTCTTTGTTTGCGTTTTATCATAAATTATCGCAACATTTCACAAATCACACCAAAAGCGATAAATCTCACCAAGCCACATATTTTACATATTTTGGAGAAAACATGCGCCAACTTTTTAGCCCCAAAAATCTATCCGCCAAGCTAAAATCGCTAAAAAATTTGCCAAACCCATTTTGTGATGCGCGATTTTTCCACGCATTTCTTGCGCTTTTTGCGCTAAATTTTGTCGTGCTGCTTTGGACGCATGCCGCTGTTTTGCAGTTCAAATACGATGCATTCTTTTTTGCTAGTTTTGCGTATCGTATTATAATGTTTTTTGTGACTTATATTGCGCTTATTTGCATTATTTTTTGGCTGAAAGTGCGCGCGCTGCAGAATCTGCTTTTGGGCGCGCTGCTGCTTGCTAGTGGCGTGTGTTATATTGTCGAGATTTTTGTTTTGTATGTGTTTGCCACGCCGCTAAACTCGTATTTTATCATCATCGCTCTAGAGACAAACCCGCAAGAAAGCGCGGATTTTTTGCGCACATATTTAAGCTTGAAGCTTTTTGGAATCTATGCTTTGAGTGCTTTTGTGGTATGGGCGATTTATCGGCTAAAAGCACCTAGGCATTTTGCTTCTTTGAAGTGGATTTATGCTGCTTTGTTTTTGCTGGCGTTTGCTATCCATTTGGCAGGTGTGCGCCCTGCGACTCCCACGCTTCGCCACTCTGATATGCTCTACAACGCCCATCGCGCGATAAACAAAGCGCTAAAAAGCACGCTAGCTTTTATGAAAGAATACAAGAATCTAAATGCGAAGTTTGATGCGCTGGCGGCGGATTTGCAGGTGCAAAAAAGCAGCGAACCTATAGATAATATCGTGCTAATCATCGGAGAATCCACGCAAAGAGGCAAGCTAGGAATCTATGGCTATGCGCTGCCTACTACGCCGCGTTTGAGTGCGCTAAAAGCCAAGGAGCCAGAGAATCTGCTGATTTTTGATGATGTGATTTCCTCGCAAGGCACGACATCTTCATCGCTTAGCCAGAGTCTCACTTTTGCTAGCCAAGACAATGGAGTCAAAAATCCGCACGAACACGAGCACGAGCGCCAACACCAACGCGAGCATAAGCAATGGCACGAATATCTAAACATCATCGATGCGATGAAGCTTGGCGGCTACCATACCACCGCGATTTCAAACCAAGAAACCATAAGCGTTTTTGGCAATGTCGCAGCGACTATTTTGGCGCGCGCAGATGAGGCGATATTTATCAATAATGGCGATAGCTTTGATTTGGTAAAGCATGATGGCGCACTGCTGCCAGTGCTAGATTCTATTCTCACCCCCCCCCCCCGCAAAATCCGCGCTTAATAGTTTTGCATCTCATGGGCTCTCATGATGGATATCGCAATCGCTATCCGCTGGATTTTACGCGATTTGATGCTAGCGATGTAGAATCTATGTCGCAAAAATACACCAACAAATCAAAACTCGCAGAATACCTAAATAGCGTGTATTATGGCGATTTTGTGCTAAGCGAGATTATCAAGCGGTTTGAAAATAGCGATAGCATCGTCATTTATTTTAGCGACCATGGCGAGGAGGTGTATGATAGGAGTGCGTTTGTCGGGCATGGCAATTTGTCGCGATTTGTGGTGGAGATACCTTTTATCGTGTATGTGTCAGATGCGTTTAAGACAAAGCATGCGAGCCTATATCAGCGCATCAAAGAAGCGCAAAATCAGCGATATATGAATGATGATTTGATACACACGCTGCTTGATGTCGCGGGCGTTTCTATGAGGGATTATGAGCCAAAGCGAAGCCTTTTTGCCAAAGATAAATCGCTTTTGCAAAGCAGAATCCGCATCATCGGCAATGAAAACTTCAGCGAGGATTATGATAGGCTAAAATAGTTGCATTTGCTTGTGGCTACTTGTGGTTGCCTGTGGTTGCCTGTGACCGCTTGTGATGAATCCGCCTTAAAACAGCTGCTTTACTTCATGGATGCTTCCATAGCCATCATAGTAAAATTCAGCATCAAAGAGCTTTCTATCATTAAGCCTTTTTTGCCCCGATATATAGTGCGTAGCATTTGTTTTGCTCATCTTTTTGCTTCATAAGCTCTGCGATTCTGCGCTCATCATCTCCGCCAAAGACAAAATCGCTAATCACTAGCATATCCGCCTTTTTATACGCTTCATCTTGCATTTTTCTGAAACCCTCCTGTATCGCTGGAATCGCGTCAGTCCCACCATTAAAGCTCATTTCTAGGAAGCTCATCAGCTCAAATAGGCCATTTGGCGGGGTGAGATCAAGCGTGTAAATCCCGGTGCTAAAGCTTATAAGATAGCATGCGCGCTTTTGCTCCATAGCGATGCGAGCCATAAAAAGGGCGATAGCCTTCGCGATGGTCTCTGGCTCGCCGCTCATACTGCCGCTTGTGTCGATGCATAAGATTATGGGACCTTTTGTTTCGGTGGTTTCTTTTTCTCTCTCATTAGTGACTTCTTTTTGGTTGATAGTATCTTCATAGCCTTGCTTTTCAAAGCAAAAAAGCCTATTTTCGACAAATTTCAAATCAAACAAAATCCCAAAATCCTCATCATCAAGTAGCGCTAATTCTTGGGGCAAGATATTTTCTAGATCCCTGCCAAGTGTGATGCCACTAATCTCCTCTTTGGCATAAGGCGTGGGTATTTTTGTGCTAAAAGTAGTCATTGAGGAGTAAAACTCCATTTCTAGCTTTTTCTCTTCTTTGTAAAATCTGCCAAGCATTTCGCATAGCTTTTTTACAGAATCTTGTTGCAAAATTTTTAGCCATTTTTCAAGATTCATAAACTTTCTTTGTAAGTTGCCACTATCTAAATTTTGTCCTATGCTGCTTTTATGTTCCTTTTCATTAGATTTTGGCGTCATGCTGCCTTCGCCTAGGTATTCGCTTAGGCTTTTGCCAGATTCTAGCCCATCGCGCAAAGACTGCATAATAGATTTACCAAACATCTCTCCAGCTTCGCCTAAATCATCGATAGTATCTTGCATCTTTTGGATAAATTCTAACCATTCTTTTGTGCGCTTTATTAGTTCGCCTTGCGATTGTTTTATTATTTGTTCTTGATGCTCTGTGAGTTTGGATTCTATCAGCTCTTTCCATTGATTGAGCGCGTTTTTGTAGAGTGGTTTTATATTTTTATTTTTGCTTGTAGAATCTAAGTCGCTATTCTTTTTGCCCTTTTTTGTATCTTTTATGCTAGATTCTGCTTCTTTGATATAAAAATCCGCGTTGAAGTCTTTATTGCGCTTTTTTATCGTATCTAGCAAGTCTTTTAGCTCGGCTTCATTAGGCGATTCACCATACTCAAACGCTAGATTTTTGGCAAAATATTCAGACTGCTCGCTTCGTATATCATCTCGCGGTTCTTGCAGCTTTGATGATAAGTTATCATTGTGTTTTTTTATGTTTTTTTCTAATGCTTGAGTGATTTTTAGCGAGTCTTTTGATGCATCATACTTACACGATGATGCCAAATCAGAGCTAGAAAACCGCAAAAGTTTCTCTAGCTTTTCATACATCGCTCGAAGTTCTTTTTGTGTGTTATGTATCGCTCCTTGCATGTGTTGAGCCTATTGGTTAATAGGATGATCTTCTATCTCATCATGAAGCCTCTTGATATCTAGCCTTAGTTGCTCGCACTCATCTTTTGCCGCTTGCAGACCTTCTATCAACACCCCAAACTTTTCTTGTTCTATAAATGGATTTGCATTTTTGTTATAAAAATCCATTTGCTCTTGCTTTATCTTTTGTAGTTCTTGCTCCAAATCCTTTTGCAAATCTTTGCATTTTTGCATATACATATCTTTTATGCTTTTTTCTGTGGGTTTTATATTGCCTTTTTTGTTTTTGATGGGAAGTGGATGCTTGCCACAAGATATGAGGTTTTGGTAGTTTTGAGTATTGCGATAACGGCTATTCAATCCATCTCTTTCTGCCCACTCTTTCACATAAATACTGCACTTATCGTTTGTAGTGTCTATTTTATACTGAATCCCGTCAGTTTGCTGAAATTCATCAATATACACAAAAGCATTTTGATTGCTTGCCAATGAAAGCGTGTCTATAGGAATATATAAATCTTGTTTATAATAGCCCCCATTGATATGGATGCTATATTTTATATACTCCTTGCCATCTATTTTGTCTGTTTCATATGTATTTTTATCATGATATGGCGCCCTAGAGATTTCTTTTTTTAGGCTATCATATTCTTGCCTATCGTATGCTATTTTTGGACCACCATTTTTTAGCGCATCTTGCAGAATTTTTTTGATACTATCTTTTTGCGTCTCATCACTCCACAAACAATGCTCTAGCAAAAGCAAATCACCAAGCACCACGCTATCACGACCGCTTAGCACAGCCACCACGCGCAGCAAATCCATGATAGCAATCCAGCGCCGCTCGCTTACATCAATAGGTATTTGAGAAGTCGCATCGGATTCTAGGGCATTGTTATTTGGCGCTTTTTGCTCTTGGATTTTGTCATTATGCGCCTGTATGAGATAGCGTAAGGCCATGATAGCGCCTTTTGCCGCTTCGCTTATTTTGACTTCTTTGGCTTTTTGCTTGATTTTATTTAGGTCATCATTGTCAAATAGCAAGTCTTCTGGCACTTTTACCTTCTCATCTAGCGCGCTTGTATCAAGCAGCGCTTCAAAGCTTTCTTTTTTCTCTATGCGCGGGACGATGAGTCGCATGATGAAACGGTCATAAAGCGCCTCAAGGCTAGCGCCCTTTTGCGGAAGCTCATTGCTAGTGGCGATCAATCCTCGAAGCGGGACATTGATATTTTCTTTTCCATTGCGGAATTTTTTCTCATTGATGATAGTCAAAAGCGAGTTCAAAATCGCCGGCGAGCTTTTCCATATCTCATCCAAAAACGCAAAATCAGCATCCGGCAAAAAATCCTCTATATTTCGCACGAGGTTATCTTTGCGCAGTTCGCTAATCTTTAGCGGTCCAAAAACCTCCTCTGGCGTAGAAAAGCGATTCATAAGGTAATCGAAAAATTTATTGCTTTTAAACGCGCAAGAAACCCTTCTGGCGACAAGGCTTTTGGCAGTGCCGGGAGGTCCATAGAGAAATATGGATTTGCCAGCTATCATGCATAAAAGCACCATAGCGACCACCTCGTCTTTTTCTACCAATCCTTTGCCTAGAATCTTTTTTAGCTTGATTATCTGTTTGCTGTAATCTTTTGACATTTTTGCTCCTTTTGTTTTTTTGGATTTTAGATTCTGGCGTTTTGGCGCTATAGCAAACGCGCCTGCATTTTGGCTTTTGAATTTGTGCTTTGATTTTTGGCTTTTGCTTTTTTGTGAAAATGGATTCCGGCTTTTGTCTTTATGCAAAAAAGTAGAGCTAGAATCCGCTTTTGATTTTGGCGCTGTATCAGAAGCGCATCTAGTATTTGTTAGATTCTAGTTTTGTGCTGGCGAGATTGTGCTACACCAACCCCACGAGATTTTTTGCCTTTGTGTAAGTATCGCGAGCGATTTCGCGCACGCGATTTGCGCTATCATCCAAAATCCGCTCGATATAGCCCTTTTCTGCCACAAGGCGCGTGTATTCCTCTCTTATCCCGCGCAAAGATTCTATCAGCACCTCCGCCAAGCGCGCCTTTAGCACGCCATAGCCTGCCCCTGCAAACTCCTGCTCTATCGCCTCGCGCGATTGAGCGCTAAAAATCTCATAAATACACAAAAGATTATAAAGCCCTGCGCGCGCAGGATCAAAGACAATGCCACTTTGAGAATCTGTCACTGCCTTTTTGCATTTGCGCGCGATAACTTCTGGGCTATCAAGCAAGAAAATCGCGTGATTTTCGCCCTTAGCGGATTTACTCATTTTAGATTCTGGATTGTCAAAGCCCATGACGCGCGCGCCAACCTTTGGGATGAGCGGTTGTGGGATTTTAAAGCACTCGCCAAAATCGCGGTTAAAGCGCTCCGCCACATCGCGCGTAAGCTCTAAATGCTGTTTTTGATCTTCGCCCACTGGCACAAAGTCCGCTTGATAGAGCAAAATATCCGCCGCCATAAGTGCAGGGTAGTTGAAAAGTCCGACATTTATGTTTTTTGGATTCTTACTTGATTTGTCTTTGAACTGCGTCATGCGGCTCATATCACCCATCGGAATATTGCAATCCAAAATCCACGCAAGCGCGGCGTGCTCGTCAATCTGGCTTTGGATAAAAAGGCTAGATTTTTGCATATCAATGCCGCACGCCAAAAGCATCGCTGCTAGCTCGTAAGTCTTAGCACGCAGGGTTTGTGGGTCTTGACGCGTGGTGATGGCGTGGGAATTCACCACACAAAAAATATTTTCATACAAATCTTGAGAATCCACCCAATTTTTCACCGCACCTAGATAATTGCCTAGATGGATATCGCCCGTTGGCTGGATGCCTGAAAACACGCGGAGCTTGCGCGCAGGCGCGGCGTTTGTGGAGTTTGCGGGGCTTGCGCTCGCGGCGTTTGTGGTATCTGAAGCGTGTGGAGTGGATTCTGGAGCGATATTTGCGCCAGAAGTTTTCGCGCCAGATTCTAGCGCGGCATTTGAAATATCTTGCATTTTTATCCTTTGGTGTGCGCACTTGAAGCGCGATTTGGCAAATCAAAAGCGCATTATACAAAACTTTAAATCCGATATTAATATTTTTTCTATACAATAGCGGCTATCTCAAAACAAAGGAACACTATGAAAAAGGGAAAATTCGCTTCATTGCTAGGTGCTAGCTTTGTGCTAGGACTTGTGGCGCTACTCGGATTTAGCGGGTGCAAAAAGGAGACCGGCTTGGGCGATAACCCAGCGGTAAATGCGGAGCTTGAAGGCGCACCTAGCTGGGTGACAGAATCTAGCGGCGATCTGCTATCAGCCACAGGCAGCGCGAAAATCAAAAACAACAACCTAAACTTCGCGACTACACAAGCAGGCGCAGCAGCGCGCGTGGAGCTAGGCACACAAATCGCGGTGCAAGTGGAAAACAAATATCGCGAGCTCACAAACAGCGGTGAAGATAGCGTGAGTCAAGAAGCAGTAAATGCTATCAGAAACAGCGTAAATCAAGTGATAGCAGGCTCTAAAATCACCAACAAATGGGTAAGCAAAACCAACACGCTATGGGTGCTTGTAAAAGTCGAGAAGCTAAATACAGAGCTGCTAAAAAACAATCTCATCAACTCAAAAGGGCTTGACAAAGCAGCGGCAGAATCTCTCGCAAAATCTGTAGATAGCCTTATTGATGGCAACCAAACCCAAGCGGAGTAGTTTGGGCGCGGCTTAGGCTTTGGGCTTGGGCTTGATATTTAGATTTTGGCTTGCGATGGCGTTTGGGCGTCATTGCGAGCAAGCAAAATAAGCTAGTGGCGTCCAAACTAGAAGCAAAAACGCCAAGCGAGCTTCTTTGACTATCCAAAATCTGCCGATATTTGCCTTAAATCAATTTTCTATATTAACACATCTAGCACATCTGCCGCCAATATTTGCTTACAAATAAATTTTCTACATCCAGCACGCCTGCAAATCGACATTCCACATTTTACGCATCCCAAGATTTTCCCAAAGCACTTGCTTTAAATTTTAGATTCTATGTTTTATAATTGCTAGCATAGTTTTGCAGAATCCATGCGCTTTAGAATCCACACGCCTTAGATTCTGCGTATTTTAGATTCTGCTATATTTTAGATATTAGATTCTATATTTTAGATTCTAGATTTCAAGGAGGCTAGATGCCAACATTCGCGCCCAAAACCTTATCAAAGCCTTGGGCTAGCCTGCTTGAAGCAGAA
>NZ_MLQN01000029.1 GCF_001854545.1 Helicobacter sp. CLO-3 | reverse complement strand
ATTGCCTTCTTCTACTTCTTTGGCAGTGTGAGCTGATTGCTCTATTGTTTTGGCATCTTTTTGCAAGCCTTCTTCAGTGCGTTTGATGTTTTCATTGATGGCTTGAGCCATGACGCCGATTTCGTCGCTTGTGCTGATGCGCACTTGTTGCACAGAATCTGTCTCGTGATTTAGGTATCTAAAAAACGAAGCTATCCCGCTAGAAATGTCCCAAATCGACCTTGTAAGCTTGTAGTAAAAATAATATCCAAATGGAATAAGCAGCAAAAACAATATCACGCCCACGACAAGCGCTTCAAAAAATGTCTTTCGCATAGCATCAATCAGCGGCGCCGCCTGCCCTTCAGCCATATTTTCTAGCGTGTCTGTATATACAGCTGTAGATATCCAAATATCATCAGTGTTTGGGATAAGCTTGGCGTATGAGAGCTTCTCGGCTATGGTGTTTGTCCCATCAGGCTGGGGCTTGGTGAAGTCAAATCGCACAAAGCCCCCGCCATTTTTCGCCGCTTTATAAAGCTCGCTCACATATTGCACGCCATTGGCATCTTTGGCATCGGCTAGGTCTTTGCCTATCAAGTCTTTGCGCACTGGGTGGGCTACACTTTTGGTCTTTTTATAGACATAGTAGTAGCCGCTTTTGTCCTCTTCAAAGCGGAAGGTTTCTATCGCAGTGGCGATGATGCGGATTTTATCCTCTTCATCAGGGACATTTTTTAGCAAATCGCCTATGGTTTGCGCTGCAGACACGGTAAGCAGCTCCACGCGCTCGCTGACATTGCTGCCGATTAGCTCTAGCATATCATCATGCAGGGCTTGCGTCATATTTTTGTTGTTTAGAGAAAATTGCACGAAAATCACACACATCACCAAGCTTATGCCAAAGGCGATGATGAGCATTTTTTGTTTGATATTAAGGCGCATTGGATTCTCCTTAGTGTTTGGTGAAATAAAGCCTAAAACGCGATCTCAAAATGCCAAAATGCAAAAACCATAAACAAAAGCCGCAAAGCCACAAAAAAGCAGATTCTAGCCAGAATCTAGCCAAATCAGAATCTAAATCAAAACAATGCAAAAAAGCGATAAATACATAAAGATAATAGTGTGAAAGTCAAGCACCCCTGCCTTAGCGGGCAATTATAGCAGATATTTTGCCAAAATTTACCTAAAGCATACGCAAAAAGTCGTTGAGGATACTTGCTATATTTGTAGTATAATGTCGCCTTGCATTTTTTAAGATATATTTCCAAGATAAAAGCGCTTTAAGATATTGAGCCCAAATTATCTTGCTAGGAGCAAAGCTGTGGTTGATTATGGGATTAGATTCTGGTCAAATGATGACTTCATCATCGAAGATGGCGTGGTGAAGGTAAATCATCAAAGCAAGCCAGCACTTATAAGCATAGTAGAAGAGATACGAGAAAAAGGCTATAAGGGGCCGCTTTTGGTGCGATTTCCACATTTGATACATAAGCAGATTACCCAGCTTTTTAGCGCGTTTCGCCACGCGATAAAAGAATACGACTACAAAGGCGATTTCAAAGCTGTTTTCCCGCTAAAAGTAAATCAGATGCCAAACTTCGTGCTGCCACTTGTAGCATGCAGTCAAGACCTCTGCTATGGCTTAGAAGCAGGCAGTAAATCCGAGCTCATCATCGCTATGGCTTATACCAAAAACGGCTCGCCAATCACCGTAAATGGCTTCAAAGACAAAGAAATGATATCTCTTGGCTTCATCGCGGCAAAAATGGGGCATGACATCACGCTAACCATAGAAGGGCTAAACGAGCTAGAAACCATCATCGAAGTAGCGCGCGAGATGGGCGCGCCATATCCCAAAATAGGGCTTAGAATCCGCCTACATAGCACAGGCACAGGTGTATGGGGCAAGTCTGGCGGGATAAATGCGAAGTTTGGGCTGACTTCTACAGAGCTTTTGGAGGCTATGCGCTTGCTGGAGGATTCTAAGCTAGTGGGGCAATTTAGCATGATACATTTCCACATAGGCAGTCAGATAAGCGACATCTCCCCGCTAAAAAAGGCACTAAGAGAAGTAGGCAACATATACGCCGAGCTTAGAAAAATGGGCGCTAGCAACCTTACTTGCGTAAATATCGGCGGGGGCTTAGCAGTAGAATACACCCAGCACGAAGGACACAATGACAGAAACTACACGCTAAGCGAGTTTAGCGGCGATGTGGTGTTTTCACTCAAAGAAATCGTGCGCAACAAAAACGAGCGCGAGCCAGATATTTTCATAGAATCTGGGCGCTTCGTCTCTGCCAACCATGCAGTGCTTGTAGCACCTGTGCTAGAGCTTTTCTCGCAAGAATACGATGAGCGCGCGCTTAGGCTAAAAGAAAAAAACCCGCCACTAATCGCTGAAATGCTCGATCTCTACCAAAGCCTCACAGAAAAAAATGCTATTGAGTATCTGCATGATAGCTTGGATCATATGGAGTCGCTATTGACGCTTTTTGATCTAGGATATATCGATCTTACCGATCGCTCAAACACCGAAATCCTCGTGCATCTCATCATCAAAAAAATCATCAAACTCCTAAAGCACAAAAACCACAACGACATCATCAGAATCCAAGAACAAGTGCAAGAGCGGTATTTGCTAAATTGCAGCTTTTTTCAGAGTTTGCCGGATTATTGGGGACTTGGGCAGGGATTCCCAGTGATGCCGCTAGATAGGCTAAACCGCCGCCCTACAAGGAGTGCGAGCCTTTGGGATATTACCTGTGATTCTGATGGCGAGATCGCGTTTAACGCGCAGCAGCCGCTGTATCTGCATGATGTGGATGTGACAAAAGAGGAGTATTTTTTGGGATTTTTCTTAGTGGGCGCGTATCAAGAGGTGCTTGGCATGAGGCATAATCTTTTCACGCATCCTACAGAGTTTAGCGTGGAGTTTGATGAGGATCTAAACAAAGGCTATGAGATCACAAACCTCCTAGAAGCGCAAAATGTGCTCGATGTGCTCGATGATCTCGACTATGACACCAAAGAAATCGAGCGGCTGCTAAAACAGCGCATCGATGAGGGCGAGATAAGCGATGATGACAAAAAAGAGCTGCTAGGGCAACTCTATGTGATGCTAAGCGAAAATGGCTATCTGCGCACCATCATCAAAGAATCCAAAGAGCGGTAGAATCTAGAAAGCATCGAGAATCCAAAAAATGCCAAGTGTGGTGCGCGGGGATTTGGCGCAGATGAGTTTTGGCGCGGATGAATGTAGATTCTGCGCGGATTCTTGCAGATTCTCGCAACTTAAAGCCAAGCCACAAACAAAAGGATATAAATGAGTGAAAAACCAAACGATATAAACGCCGAGCAGATGGGAATCTGGGAGCTTTTGAAAGAGGATTTCTCTACACCCTCCAGCAGAGACCCAGCGCTCAAATCAAAAATCGAGCTATTTTTCAACTACCCGGGGCTCATCGCGCTGGCGCATTATCGCGTGGCACATCGATTATATAAAAATGAGTGGCGCGTGCTGGCGCGCATCATCATGGGTTTTGCGCAGTTTTTGAGCAATATCGACATACACCCAGCCGCGCAAATCGGGCGGCGCGTGTTTATCGACCATGGCATCGGCGTGGTGGTGGGCGAGACGGCGATAATCGGCGATGATGTGACGATATATCAAGGCGTAAGTCTTGGCGGCGTGAGCCTAGAAAAAACCAAGCGCCACCCTACGCTAGAATCCGGCGTCATCATCGGCGCAGGTGCGAAGGTGCTAGGAAATATTACCATCGGGCGCAATGCAAAAGTGGGCGCAAACTCGGTAGTGATAAAAGATGTCCCGCCAGAATCCACCGCTGTGGGAATCCCTGCGCGCGTGATACCGCCAAAAGATAGCGAAGCTGGCGAGGCGGGCGGTGGCATAAATGATAAAGCAGAATCTAGCGAGGCGAAAATCAGTGAAAATGCTGCGTATTTAGATTCTAGCCTAGAATCTAGCGCGGGCAAAAACACCGCGAGCGAGGCGGATGCCAACACGATAAGTGCGGAAAAAACGAGCGCGGATAAATGCACCGCCACTCTGCCAGATGTCAGCAAAAGCGCGCTAATGTATCTGCTAGGGCGCATAGAGATTTTGGAGCAAGAAATAATGCTAGAAAAACGCGCGGCAGAATCTGCCAAAGCCGCCAAAGCCACCAAAGCCACAAAAACCGCTGGTGCCGGCAAAATGGATTCTGGCGTGGCGGATTCTGGCGATTTTATAGATTCTAGCGCGGATTCTGCCAAAGCCTGCGAGGAAGCCAAAAAGGCGCTTGAGGAGCTAAAAGAGAATCTAAACGCGCGCTATGAAAAATATATCCAAGTGCTGAAAAATGACTAGGCAAAATCTTGCGCGTCTCCAGAATCTAAGCGCAAAATCTAAAAATCTAAACCGACCCAAAAGGAGCATCATGCAGACAAAAATGACAGCAGAAAAATACCTCAAAAAATTGCTGGAAAATTTATGGAAAAAATCTTGTGGTGGGCTTTTGGCGGAATCTCCAAAAAATCTTGCAAAAAAACTTTTAGCAAAATTTTGGATTCTCGCATGCGCGATGCTTTTTTCTAGCGCGCTAGCACAGGCGCAAATGCAAGCACAAATAGCAGAAGGCGAGGATTATATCACGCTGCAAGAGCCGCTGCCAAACGCGCAAAATACGCTTATAGAGGTGTATAGCTATGCCTGCCCGTTTTGCTATAAATACTCTAAGATTTTGCCACAAGTCATTGAGAATCTGCCGCAAGGCATGGTGTTTAAGCCTTATCATCTGGAGCAAAAGGGAAGCTATGGCAAGAGTGCAAATCTCGTGTTTGCGGCACTCATCACGATAGATGAAAATAAGGGCGTGGATATCAATGATGAGAAGCTGTCCGCGTTTCAAAAGGCCAAGCGCGCGTATTTTGATGAGTATCATATGAAAAAAAATCGCTGGAAAAATGGCGCGGATGAGGCGGGGTTTGTGCAAAGCGGGCTAAAGGCGGCGGGCGTGAGTGATGAGGAGTATCGCCTAGCACTCGAGCAGCCGCGCGCAAAAGAGCTGCTAAAAGAGTGGGGGAGTAGTTACAAAATCGCGCTGGTGCAAGGCATCCCGGCGTTTGTCGTCAATGGAAAATATCTCATCAAGACAAACGCGATAAAATCGATAGAGGATTTGAGCGCGAAAATAAAAGAGCTGGCGGAGAAATAGGCGCGCTGGCGCGCTGGCTTTGTTTTGGTAGTTTGGCGTGCGCTTTGTTGGGTTTTGCGAGTTTAAAGCGCGCAATTTTGCGACATAGATTCTGCAAAGCGGATTCCGCAAGCCAAATTTTGCAAAACTAGATTTTGCAAATGTGGATTCCAAAAATTTTGCAAAAGGATTCTGCGATAAGGATTTATTAAACACAATTTTTGCGCCAATCTTGCGCGCTGATTGCCAGAATCTAAATTTTACAGAATCTGATTTTCTAAATTTTGGCATCAAAACCAGAATTTAAAAAGCAGATTCTGGCGCGCAGTATCCACAAGAAGCAGATTCCGGCACGCCACATCTGTAATTTCAGAATCCATTTTTGGATTTTATTTTTTAGATTCTGCTTTGGGTTTGGCGCATGAGATTTAGCACGCAAAACAATATTTATTTAGCGCATGATTTTTGATATTTTTCAGTATTTTAAAATTTAGCTTTTAGATTCCGCATCCCAGTTAAAAAGCAAAAGCCAAAAGGAGCAAAACAATGACAAACAACCCAAGCCGACAAAACAAAAGCCACACAAATCACTCAAGCCACGCACGCGCAAACCGCCTGCATTCTGTGCTTTTTGCCATTGCGCGCTTGCAAGATAGGCGCTTTATCTGGCTTTTGATGTCTGCACTTAGTCTTGCTTTGGTTGGCGTGGCGCATTTTTTGTTTCAGGTTTATGGGTATATGAGCCCTTGCGAGCACTGCGTGTATATCCGCTATGCGTTTGTGGTGATGGCGCTTGGCGGGCTCATCGCTGCGATAAATCCGCGCCGCATCGCTTGCAAGATTCTGGGCTATCTGCTTGGCTTTTATGGCGCGTGTCGTGGCGTCTTTTTCTCGGTGAAGCTGTATTTTATACATCGCGCAGCGCATAGTGATGATATTTTTGGCGTGCAGGGATGCTCGGCGCAGCCGCATTTTGACTTTGGGTTGCCGCTGCATGAGTGGTTTCCTAGCTTGTTTTTGTCAAGCGGGGATTGTGGGTTTGACTACTCGATGATTCCTTCTGGCGTGGAGCTTAGCGGCTTTCATAGGGCATTTGTAGAGCTTTATACAGATGGCTGGTATCTTTTGCCACAATGGCAGTTTGGCAACATGGCAGAATGCTGCCTGCTAGCCTTTGGCACAGCATTTGTGATGCTAAGCCTCATGCTCACCTCCTCCATATTTTCGCGAGCAACACACAGCAAGGCGTAAAATCTACTTTCTAACCGTCATTGCGAGCGCTAGCGAAGCAATCCAAAAAAACAGAGAAAGGCAAAAACAGATTCTAGATTTTAGCAGAATCTAAATTTTATAGATTTTGTGCCATTAATAGATTGCTTCGTCGCACTCCGCGCGCCTCGCAATGACGGTTGGTTTCTTTGAGGTTTTGGCAAAGTGCGGTTTCTTTTAGCAATGACGATATGGCTTTTTAAATTTTTTGCTAGATGTTTAAGCTATTTCTACTGGTTTATTTATCTATATTATCTAATTTAGCTATTTTCTCTCTTGATCGACTCCTTCTAAGCCTTTGTTAAAATCGATTTCTAAATCTAGCACTTCTTTAGGAAAGATATAAGGGCGGGCAGAGGGGAGCCCATAGGTGAGGTTTGAGTAAAGCATAATACTAAAAGCGTGTAGTAAGCCAATACCTCTATAACGAAATTCCTTGCTATTTCCCACCACTATTCTCCACATCATTAGATAATATTCCTTGATACTTTCTTTTGTGGAGTCTTTATCTCTTGGATCTTTGATTACCCCTATTTTTGTTGCATAAGACATACCAAAACTCCCCCATCTTCCGCCATATACACAGCTCTCAACCTTTGAGCTTAAATCAATCAGTGTATCTGGTGGGAATTTCTCATCAAAGTATGGGTCTAAGCCATTGATAAGTCCTTTTTGTGATTTTGGTTTATCTCTATAGGCTTGTAGTCTTGCAGCTTTTGAATAAGATTTAGGAAGATTTCTATAAGCACCTCTATAATAGCTAATCAAATCATCTATACCCCCACCACCTAATGCAATAGCACAGCGAGTGCAAGCATGAAATGGAATGATTGCATAATAAAGTGTCCATTCTACCCCTGTAGGACAATAATTTGAAGCTGCAGCTAGAAAAGCAGCAGGGCTTTGGTATTTAATAGCAGCAGCTAGGTAGAGTTCTGCACCTATTAGAGAAAGCTTATTGCTTTTTCTTTGTGCCTCCTCATCAATAGCTTCCCATACTATAGATTCTAGTGCATGGTTATAGCATTCTAGTGCTTGTTCTTTATTGACTCCTAAACTAGAAGTGCCTAAATCTCTTAGATAGATTCTATCTGAATCTATGCACCATTTATACAGCTGATAATACATATAGGAGTTTTCTCCTATCTTTTCATCTAAGAGTGCTTTAGTGATGCTAGCACATTCTATGATGTCTTTTTTTGCTTCATCGCCTCCTTTAAGAGATGATTTTTTAAATAATAAGCTTGCTAGCTCTACTCCTGCTTTTAGATATCTTTCATTATAAGCGATTCTTAGGTTATTTAGTATTTCTTGCTGTGTTAAGGGAGTAATGTCATTAAAATATGTTTTTTCATGTTTTTTTAGTAATTCTTGAGCTTTATTATAAGAGGTTTTGGCTCTATCGCTTATTCTAGGGCTATAGGTATATGGTTCATAATCTACGCTTACATAGGGAAAGAGACTAGATTTTATCTCACTCTTTTTTACTATCATTTTTCTTTGTTCTTTATAGCTTAGATTTTTGAACTTTTCTTTTTCTTCTTTACTCCATTGTATGCCATTGGGAGCTGGTTTGTAGGATCTAAGGGTTTGGAGGATGAAGTTAAGGTAGAAGAGTCTTACATCTTCACCTACAATATTATTATGCTTAGTGTCCATTTCAGATTTTAGTTTGAGTAGCCTCTGATAATAGCTTAATTCTGCCTTTTTAAATATATCATCTACACCTTTCATTGCTTCTCCTTAGTCTTTGATATCAAGAGTTGTTGGGATAAATTCTTCATCATAGATAAGATTGCCTGCAATTACATCATAGCCTTGTCTGATGTCATCGCTCATATATACGCTGTAGTTGTATGCTGCCATGCGCTTAAGCTGCAAAACAAAGTCTTTGCTAAAAAGAATATTGTCTTTGTGCGCTGGATTTGGTTGCAAATTTAGCCCCAAATTTAGCTGGAGCTCATCTCTAAGATAGGATTCTATAGCTTCGTTTTTCCCTAAGTCTAGATGATGCCAAATCTTAGCATAAGATTCTTTGAGTGCTTTTCCGCCTTTTCTTGCGAATCCGTCTATGTCTATCACATCATCCATTATGGTTTGTGGCGTGTTTTTGGCGGTGGATTTCCCTAGCTCTAGGTGATACCAAATCTTGGCATAGGCTTCTTTGATAGTCTTGCGTTTGCTGCCATCTAAGAGGGCAAAATTGACTTTGTCGTTTATGAGGCTTTTTAGGGTGTTTTTGAGGGTGGCGATGTTGGATTCCATTATTTTAGATTCTGCTATTTTGGATTCCATTATTTTAGATTCTGATGCGATAGAATCTTTTAGTATTGTCATATAGGCTTTGTTATCGGCAGAATCTAGGCGAGATAGAAAAGTCGCATCATCAAGGATGATGACAAAAGGATGCTTCATATCAAGCGAGCGGGATGATAAAGAGGAGGCCGAGGTAGAGATGTGGGAGGTGGTCTTTTAGGTATTGTTTGGAGTAGATTTTGCGGAGGGAGGGGTCGATGGATTTCATATTTTTGCTAATCAAAAATCCTGCGCAATACTCTTGCTCGTGGCTAGTGGCAGAATCTAGCGGGGTAGAATCTAGGGTGGTAGAATCTAGGGTGGCAGAATCTAGCGCGTCTTGGTGTGTGGCGGTGGATTCTAGTTTGGCAGAATCTAGGGCGCTGGATTTTTGTGATGCGGATTCTAGCGAGCTAGATTTTAGTGAATTAGATTCTAGCGTGGCGGATTCTAGATTGCCAAATCTCTCTGTGCTAAATCTTTGTAAATGCTCTATGCTAAATCCTGCGCCAAGTCCTGCAAGTCCTAGAATGCTTAGGTCTTTTAGTGCTTTGCGTCTAGAATCTAGGATATGGGCGGCTGTGTGGTGTGGATTTTGGTGCGGGCTGGTTTGGTGTGGATTCTGGTGCAAATTGTTTTGATGCAGATTGCGTTTGTGGTGTTTCATGGGTTGCCTTTGGGTTAAAGTTTGTGTAGGGATGGGGTGTGGATTTGTGTGCCAAAAGCGCGTAAAACAAGCACACAAATCAAGCACGCAAAATATTGCAACCCAGATTCTAGCAAATGTTAGTAAAGTATTACATAAGTTTTGCGCGGTCCATGCACGCCAAAGACGGTTTGCAGCTCGATATCCGCTGTGCGCGAAGGTCCAGCGACAAAGATAATATTTGTCGGCAGATAGTTAGAATCCCCGCTGCGTTTGCGCTCATAAGCCTTTGCAAACTCAATCCCTGCAAAAAGATGCTGAACGATATTTTCTTTTGGCAGCAGATAAATGCAAGTGTTTGTGATAAGCGAGCTTAGGCGTGGCGCGTCTTTATTCGCACTAAGGCATAAAATCCCCAAATCCGCAACCCCGCAACGCGCCTGCACGATAGAAGTATCGATATTGAAAAGCTGATGTCTTATCTCATCTACACTTTTTGTGTATGGTATGAAATCCGCGCCGCTTAATTTCGCAGAATCCACATCAATATCAGCATTATAAAGCACCTCTTTTGCCTCATTTTCGCGCAAAATCTCTGCAATCGTGGCGGGCAGATTTTCTTTGCTAGATTCTACGATGATGCCCTTGTTGTTGCTGTGATTTGTCTTAAAAGTCTCAAGCAATTCGCCCTCAATCTTTATCGCGCCCTCAAAGCGCGGTGCTGGGTTTGGGATATGCGTATTTTTGCTGATAGAAGTTCTTAGCCTTCCTAGAATCTCATCTCTTGCGGTATTTGCTGTGCTATTCATAAATCACCCCTTGCATTTTTGAAACTTTTGCATGTAGCCCGCCGCTGATTTGCGGGAATTCGCGGTATTTCACCCAGTTTTTGATAAGCGGTAAATATGGCGCGACAAATTTGCCTAAAAATCCAAGAGCCCCAACCATACGCATTGTAAAGCGCCATTTTCCCGGACTTGTAGCTATGACTGCAAATTGCTTCATTTGACTGATTTCTGCGGGATTTTGCGTGCTGCCATCATTGCCTGCGACTGTTTTGCGCCCTTGCCCCACGCGCTCACTGCGCAAATCGCGGATTAGATCCGCTAGCGGAATCTCAACCGGGCAAACCTCCGAGCAACGCCCACAAAGCGAGCATAAATCAAGCATCGGCGAGCAGGTGTTGATCCCAAAAAGTTGCGGGCTAATCACCTCGCCAATAGGTCCGGGATAGGTGCTAAGATACGCATGCCCGCCGATTTTATCATACACCGGGCAGTGATTTAGACAGCTACCACAGCGGATGCAGCTCATCGCGCGGTAATAATGAGAATCTTGCAGCATATTTGAGCGGTTATTATCAAGTAGCACGATATGCACTTCTTTAGGTCCATCAAGCTCGCCCTCTTTGCGCGGAGAGGTGATGATGTTGTTATAGCAAGTGATAGGCGTGCCAACCGCAGAAGGAGCTAGCAAACTATCCAAAATCGCAGCATCTTCAAAGCTTTCAACCACCTTTTCAATCCCACAAATTGCGACATGAATATCTGGCGCAGTGGTGCTCATACGCCCATTTCCTTCATTTTCCATAAGCCATATCGCGCCCTCATTTGCGATGCCAAAATTCACCCCACTAAGCCCCATTTTAAAGCCTTCAAACTCCCTACGCATATAAGTTCGCGCAATGCCATTAAGCTTTTCTGGCTCGGATTCTAGAGGCGTGTCTGGGATTTTTTTGTGAAAAAGTTCGCCGATTTCATAGCGGTTTTTATGAATCGCTGGCACGACGATATGCACTGGCGTCTCGCCTAGTAGCTGTAAAATCAGCTCGCCCAAATCTGTCTCTATAGCCTGCAAACCTTTGGATTCTAGGTAGTGGTTGAAGTGGATTTCTTCGCTAGCCATCGACTTGCCTTTGAGAATCTTTGTCGCGCCTTTTTCTTTCATGATGCTATAGATTATCTCATTTGCTTCATTGCTATTGCGCGCCCAATGCACTTTCATACCATTGCGCGTGGCGTTTTTCTCAAAAGTCTCTAGCACCTCATCAAGCTTGCGTAGGTTTTTTTGTTTGAGCTCCCTGCCTTTATCGCGTAAGGCTTGCCAGTCGATAAATCGCGCGTTTATAAGCTTCTTGCGATTCCCGCGCAGGGTATCCATCGCATTTAGCAGGTTTGTGCGTAGTTGCTTGTTGTTTAGCCCTTCATTGATGGCTTCGTGGTATTCTTGCTTAAGTTCTTTGCCTGTTGGCTGGCTATGTGTAGCACTCATTTTTCCTCCTTTAGAATCTACTTAATCTACTTAGAATCCGCAATGCCAATGCGCGTGGCAAGGAAATCATAAAGGTGCATATATTTCACGCCCACACCTTGCTTTTTCATCGCACCGCTGATATTTAGCCCGCAGCCCGCATCGCCAGCGATTATGTATTCTACATTGCGCGCTTTGATGTCTGCGATTTTACGACTTACCATTGCGTTTGAAACTTCTGGCTCTTTGACGCTAAATGTCCCGCCAAAGCCGCAGCATTCCTCTTCGCGCTCTAGCTCAACAAGATTTACATTTTTCAAGCTTCGCAAAAGCGTTTTTGCAGAATCTACGCATCTTGCAACGCGCAGTGCGTGGCAATTGCTATGCCAAGTGATAGAAACAGGCGCGCCCTTGTCTTCGTAGTTTGCGCCGATTTTGATTAGGTATTCGCTTAGCTCATAGATTCTGGAGCAAAACTTGCGCGCGCGCTCCTCATGCTCTGTGCCTTCAAAAAGCTCGATATAATCAACCCGTAGCATTCCCGTGCATGAGCCACTTGGCAGGATGATAGGAATATCTTGCTCAAAAAGATTCATATTATGCAGGGCGACTTTTTTGGTTTCCTCATAATAGCCAGAGTTGAAAGTTGGCTGTCCGCAACAGGTTTGGTCTTTTTTGAATATCACTTCAACGCCGGCGTTTTGTAGTAGTTTGATAGCGTTGATACAGGTATCAGCGCAGGCGGCGGTGCCTATGCAAGTAGAAAAGAAATAGACTTTTTTGCTTGGGTTTTGCGTGTTGTGCGTTTGCATGTTTTGCTTCTCCATGTTTTTGCTTTTGGTGTTTTGCCTTTTGATGCTTTGTTTTGGCTTGGTTTTTGACTTTTGGGGCGCGCGCTTTTGAGTTTAATGTTAGCGCATTTTTGCGCGCCTCGACTAAAAAATCTTTTATTTTTATATGGATTTTGGTGGCAAAATGTATTCTTAAAGAGAAGATAATTTTGATAAGCGTGCGCATTATTGAATATTTTGCGCGTTTTAGATTCTGGTGATTTTGCCTTATTTTGAGGATTTGATAAGTTTTGGCGCTTGGATTCTGGTTTGCTTTTGGCGTGATATTTGGCGGGATTTTGGCGCGTTTGGATTCTGCGATGCGTATCGTTACAAAATTACTATTTTTAAGCTTTTTTAAGATTTGCAAGGTGTTGTGAGGGCAGTGGCGCTAGATTTGTCAAAGCTTAAAAACTTCGCGCAAAAATATGAAAAATTTGCAAATACATATTGTGTTTGTTAATTTTTTATGCTAGAATCCGCCGGTTAAAAAGCAGAATCTACCACAGGCAAAATTTGGCGCAAAAGCAGAATCTGGCGAAAGCAGAATCTGCCAAAAAGCAAAATTTGGAAGGCTATCTCCCAAAATTTTCAAAGGCTATGGCTTTTTAAAGCCATTTTATTAATGTATAAGGACAGCGCGAAATGATAGAGCTTCAAGACATTACCAAAATCTACCCCAATGGATTCCAAGCCATCTACCCGCTAAATCTGCGCGTGGAAAAAGGCGATATCATGGGCATCATCGGCTATTCTGGTGCTGGCAAAAGCACGCTTATACGCCTTATAAACCGCCTAGAAACGCCAAGCAGCGGCAAAGTGCTCATAAATGGCGAGGATATTTTGGCGCTAAATCAGACAGAACTGCAAAAGCGCCGCCAAAAAATCGGCATGATTTTCCAGCATTTCAATCTCCTTTCATCGCGCGATGTGTTTGGCAATGTCGCCTATGCGCTAGAAATAGCTGGCTGGGAGAGGAGCGCTATAAAATCGCGCGTGTATGAGCTGCTAGAAATCGTGGGGCTGCATGAAAAAGCGGCATTTTACCCAAGTCAGCTAAGCGGCGGGCAAAAGCAGCGTGTGGCTATCGCGCGCGCACTTGCCAACCACCCTGAAATCCTGCTTTGTGATGAAGCGACAAGCGCGCTAGATACCAAAACGACAAAATCAATCCTAGCGCTTCTCAAGCAAATCCAAGCAAATCTAGGGCTTACCATCGTGCTAATCACGCATCAAATCGAAGTCGTGCGCGAGATATGCAACAAAGCTTGCGTGATGAGTGGCGGCAAAATCATCGAGCGCGGGAGCGTGGAGGAGATATTTGCCTCGCCCAAACATGCAGTGACTAGGGAGCTGCTCTCCTATCTGCCAGCACTTAGCGAGCAAGAGGTGCTAAGCCAAAACAAGCATGCTTACAAAATCTCATTTGTCGGCGAACATATCAACGAGCCGCTGATTTCAGAGGTGGTGAAAAAGTTTGGCGTGGATGTGAATATTTTGGCGGGCAATATCGAGCCGCTTAGCACGACGAAGGTGGGGCATTTGTTTGTGGAGTTTGGCAAGGATAAGGCGCTAAATAGCAAGGCGATAGACTACCTAAAATCTAAGGGGCTTTTGGTGGAGTCGCTAGAGGCGGAATCTAGAAATGCGGAATCTGGGGCTTTGGATTTTGGCGCGGATGTCGCAAAAGCAGAATCTAGTGGGCGCGCGGATTCTAAAAATGTGGATTCTAAAAACGCGGATTCTAGCGCAAACCACCAAAGGAGCGCAAAATGAATAAGACAAAAATCACTTTTATAAAAAATATTTTTGGCAGAGGTTTGCTAATCCTTGCTGGCGTGTTTTTGCTGCTGCTTTGTGTCGCGCCATTTTTGCGCGATTTAGATACACTGCAAAGCCATTTGCAAGCACAGTTTGCAAGCGCGCCTGATTTGCAGGATTCTAGTTTGGATACAGAATCTAGCGAGATTAAAAGCGAAGGGAGTGCTGGCATCGGATTTGAAAATGGCGCAAACGCTGTAGATAATGCGTTTAAATCATTTTTGCATGTGGTTGTTTTTGCGTTTAGCGATTTATCGCTTGATGCTAGCAAAAATGCAGAATCCGCCACGCAAGAAAACGCACCAGATTCTAGTTTGCAAGATTCCACCACGCAAAACACACAAGAATCTAGTTTAGCAGAATCCACCGCGCCAGATTCTAGTTTGGTAAATTCCACTGCGCAAGATTCCGGCGACGCCTATTCTCTATCCCAAGAAGCCCAAGCGTTAATTGAGCAGATCGATTACAACTACGACCAAATCTCGCAAGCCACCTACGATACGCTGTATATGGTGTTTTTTGCCATCATTATCGCTGTGATTTTGGGACTGCCGCTTGGCATCGCGCTTAGCATCACCAAAAAGGGCAGAATCTGCGCCAACCCCACGCTAAACGCGATTCTAGGCTCGCTGGCAAATATCGTGCGCTCGTTTCCTTTCATCATCCTTATCATCTTGCTTTTGCCACTTTCTAGGATTTTGGTTGGCACGAGCATCGGCGCGACGGCGGCTATCATCCCGCTAGCCATCGCTGCGATACCTTTCATCGCGCGGCTGTTTGAGGGCGCGCTGGAGGAGATTGACAAAGGGCTCATCGAAGCCACGCTAAGCATGGGCGCTAGCAAAATGCGCGTGGTGGCTATGATGATAGCAGAGGCAAAACCCGGCATCATAAATGCTATCACAATCACCATCATAGGACTTATCGGATACTCCGCGATGGGCGGTGCTGTGGGCGCTGGCGGGCTTGGCGATGTGGCGATACGACTAGGATTCCAAAGCTATCAAAACGACATTTTGATAAACATTTCGCTAGTGATTATAATCCTCGTGCAATTCGTGCAAAGCATCGGCGATATGCTGGTGGCAAAAGCGCGCAAAATGCGCTAGAATCTATTTTATGCTAGAATCTATTTTTGGATTCTGCCTGTTTAGATTCTGCCTTGCCAAAACAAAAACTTCAATCCCAAAAAAGGAGCTTAACATGACATTTTACAAAACATCTTCAGCCACACTGCCCGCTACAAGCGCAT
This sequence comes from Helicobacter sp. CLO-3, assembly GCF_001854545.1. Taxonomy (GTDB): domain Bacteria; phylum Campylobacterota; class Campylobacteria; order Campylobacterales; family Helicobacteraceae; genus Helicobacter_B. Next base: position 12,308 of record NZ_MLQN01000029.1, on the reverse strand, counting down.
TTTCTGCAAAAGAGAGCAAAAGCACACGCATAGCAAACGCCTCAAGCCATTCACACCCCTCGCGCCTGCTAAAACTCGCCCTTGCAAGCTTCCTAAGCATCGCAAGCCTATCAAGTCTAGCTCATGCTAGCGACATCCGCGTGGGCGCTACGCCTGTGCCAGCGGCGGAGATTTTGGAGTTTGCCAAGCCACTTTTGGCAAAAAAGGGCATAAAAATGCAGGTGCAAAGTTTCACCGACTACATCACGCCAAACATCGCGCTAAATGACAAAAACCTAGACGCCACGCTTCACCAGCATAAACCTTTTATGGATAGGCTGGCGCAGGATAGGAAGCTAGACCTTGTGAGTATCGCGCCCATTTATGTTGTGCCGCTTGGATTCTACTCCAAAAAATACAAAACCCTAGAATCCATCCCAAATGGCGCAACCATCGCTATCCCAAACGATCCTACCAACTACTCTAGGGCGCTTATTTTGCTGCATGACAATGGCATCATCACGCTTAAAAATCCGCAGGATTTGGCATGCAAAGAATCAGACATCATCAAAAATCCTAGAAAGTTTAAGTTCAAACCTGTCGATGCAGCGACGCTTCCAAGGGTGCTTGATGGCATCGATGCGGCGGTGGTAAATGCCAACTACGCCTTGCAGGCAAAAATGAGCGTCAAAGAGTCATTTTTCCACGAAAATGAAAAATCCGCGTATATAAATGTGCTTGTCGCGCGCAGTGACAACGCGCAAAGCAAAGAAGTCCAAGCGCTCAAAGAAGTGCTGCTAAGCAAAGAAGTAGCAGACTGGATAGCCAAAAAATACAATGGCGAAATCATCCATATAAATAGCCAAAAATAGCGAGAAAAAGGAGTCATCATGCAAATATTATCGCAAATATCACAAAAAATATCACCCAAAAAAGCATCGAGTTTTTTTGCTAGTTTGGCAGCGTTTGGGCTGGTGCTTAGCGCTAGCTTTGGTGCGCTAAACGCCGCGCCACAAGCGGATTCTAAGGTGGTGGATTCTAAAGCGGCAGAATCCAAAGCAGATTCTAAGGTAGCAGAATCCAAAGCGCAAAAAGAGCTCAAAGTCGGCGCGACGCCCATCCCGCACGCCCAGATTCTGCGATTTGTCGCGCCAATGCTGCAAGAAAAAGGTGTCACGCTAAAAATTGTCGAATTTACCGACTATGTGATGCCAAACCTCGCACTTGCCGAGAAAAGCATCGATGCAAACTTCATGCAGCACAAGCCATTTTTGGATAAAATCAGCAAAGACCGCAACCTTGATTTACTAAGCATCGCGCAAATCCACATCGAGCCAATCGGCGGGTATTCCGCGCGCATCAAAGACATCAAAGAGCTAAAAAACGGCGCCACCGTGATGATACCAAACGACCCAACAAATGGCGGGCGCGCGCTGATACTGCTCCACAACAGCGGACTTATCACGCTAAAAGACCCAAACAACCTAAGCGCGACAAGCTCTGACATCATCCAAAATCCCAAAAAGCTGAAAATCAAAGCGCTAGAAGCGGCGCTTTTGCCAAAGGTTTTGAAAGATGCTGACCTTGCTATCATCAATGGAAACTACGCTATGCAGGTAAATCTCACGACCAAAGACGCGCTGATACTAGAGGATTCTCGCTCGCCTTATGCCAACATCCTCGTGGTGCGCAAAGGCGATGAATCCCGCGCGGATATCCAAGCACTAAAAGAGGTGCTACAAAGCGAAGCGACCAAAAAGTTTATCATCGACACCTACAAAGGCGAGGTAATCCCGGCGTTTTAGATTCTGCCATAAACAGAAAATCTATTTTCTTTAATAGATTGCTTCGTCGCTCCACTCCTCGCAATGACGATTTTACAACTCTTTGCATTTTTTCGTCATTGCGAGCGGGCTTGCCTGCGAAGCAATCCATTTTTGCGATACCCAAAAATCGCAAAGATTTAGATTCTGCCATAAACAGAGAATCTATTTTCTTTAATAGATTGCTTCGTCGCTTCACTCCTCGCAATGACGATTTTACAACTCTTTGCATTTTTCCGTCATTGCGAGGGCTTTTTAAGCCCGAAGCAATCCATTTTGCGATGCCCAAAAATCGCAAAGATTTAGATTCTGCCACAAACGAGAATCCGCACTTCTTTTTATAGATTACTAAAGAAACTTCGCCGCTAGCGGCTCGTTTTGCTAAAGAAGCTACGCTTTGCTTCGCCAACGCTCGCAATGACTAATAGAATCTATAGGTCTTTTGTCGCTATAACCCGCTTGCGTTTTTTTGTTTGGCTAGTGCTTCGGATATGGCTGGTTTGTGCCTCGCCACTAAAAAATAGTAAAAATAAACTCAAAGCTATCAATCCTTTTGCCAAACCCTATCGGATTATTTGCATCATAATTTTTCATCCGATAGAGAAACTCCACATTTAAAGGGATAGTTTTGAAAAATGCCAGCCCGAACTCAAAATACGAACCATTGGCTTTGATACTGCGATCGCCATTGCTAGAAAATATCGCCCCACCACCAAGGACAAGCGAAGGGGTAAGCATAGGAGCGACGATATCCGACACTGGCGTATCATAATACAAAAGCCACGGAACCATGTCGCCCAAATGAATATATGTAACAACGCCGAGCGATTTGTGAGCCGCGACGCCGCCCATATCAGAATACATAAAACGCAGGCGCGCGCCCACAGGAATCGCTAGCAAATAATTCACCCCAGCGCTCACGCCGACACTCGCGCCACTTTTGGATTTGGTATCGCCCATGGGGATTTGGTATGTCTCTGAAGTGGCGCCTACATGAAGAGAGATGAGCTGAAATAAATCCCCGCCAATCAATCTCAAAAGATTCTCGTTAGAATCATTATCGCTAATAAATGCTTGCAAATTCCCACCAGCCAGCATAAATAGCGCAAAAATAGCCTTTGCAAATTTTCGTCTCATGGTTTTCCTTTTGTCTTATTTTTTTCTTTTGGTTTTGTTTGATTTTTGTCAAGGCTGATTTTAGCCAATTTCTGATTCTAGTCAAGGCTGATTCTAGACAATGTTGTTTTCAATCTTGCTTGATTTTAGCCAAAATCGTTTTTGTCTTTGCTTGTTTTTGGCTTTTGACTTTTTTGATTTTGATTTCAGCTTTGCTTGATTTTAGCCTTTTTGGTTTTGGCAAATATCAATTTTAGCCAATTTCTGATTCCAGCCAAGACTAATTTTGGTTGAGGCTAATTTTAGTCAAGACTAATTTAATCAAAACTAATTTTAGTCAAAACCGCAACCAGAATCTAATCTTTGAATTTTAACTTTTTTGACTAGTTTTTGGTTTGGTTTATTTTTCTGAAAGAAGCCGACACTTTACTTAAAAATCCGCGATTTACTTAAGAATCTGCGATTTGCTAAAGAATCCGCGATTTACCAGAAAACCCTTCTTTGTCATTGCGAGGATTCGCAGAATCCGAAGCAAAGCGTCAGCTTCTTTAGTAATCTATTTAGTGCATGGTTTTTTGCTTAACTTTGTGGATTGCCGCGCTCGAGCTACGCTCTCGCTCGCAATGACGGAGAAACAAATTTCTTTAGCGAAACGAAGTTTCTTTAGCAAAACAAGCCGCAGGCACAGTTTCTTCAGAAAACGAAGTTTCTTCAGTAATGACAGAAAATATAAGATAGGATATTTTCAAATGGATTACTAAAGAAACTTCGCCGCTAGCGGCTCGTTTTACTAAAGAAGCTGCGCTTTGCTTCGCCTTGTTAGCGCAAGTCTCGCAATGACACGCTCCTTTTGAGTTTGCTCTAGTCGCATTCATCGCCAGCGCATTCATTATCATCATCATAATACCATTTAGAAGAGTCATGCCATTTTGGCGACTTAGATTCTAGTGGCGAGCCGCGAAACATATTTATCTGCTCCGCGTCTTTATTTATCTTCCAAGAATCTAGATTTTGCCTAAAAGACTTTGCGTTTCTAAACATATTTTTCAAGTATTTTGCATTACTCATATCCCAAGATTTTAGCGGCTGATTGAAAGAATGCGCGCTAGCAAACATAAATGTCATATGCGTAACCTTGCTGACATCCCAATTATCAAGTGGCTGGTTGAAAGATTCTGTATAGTCAAACATCCAGCTCATATCTTTTACCTTGCCGACATTCCAAGAGTTTAGCGACTGGTTGAAGGATGTCGCATATGCAAACATCCAATGCATATTTTCTACATTGCTTACATCCCAAGAATCTAGCGGCTGGTTGAAGGATTTTGCATATTCAAACATCCCTTGCATATTTTTGACATTGCTAACATCCCAAGTCTCAATGCCACTAAAATCTTTTCGCTCTCCAGCGGTGCTTTTGCAGTTTGCTCTCTGTGGCGAAAGCCCATCAAATTTTATTTTGTCGCATTCATTGCTAGGCATATCCGCAAACAAAAAGCTCATATCAGTGATTTTGCTGGTATCTATGGTATCTAGTTTGATAGATTCATATCTTAATAGCTTCACGAGTTCACCGCGCGTCTGCGGGTGGTAAATGTGCTTTGATTTGTCGGTGAGTGGATTTGTGCTTGGTTTGTCTGTATCTGCATTGCAAGCGCCAAAGGCTAAGCCAAATGCGGCTATGCTGATAAAGGCTAGGTTTTTTGGATTTGGTATTTTTAGATTTAATTTTTTTAGATTTAACTTTTTGAGATTTGATTTTCCAAAATTTAATTTTTTTAGATTCTGCGCTTCGCTGGCGTTTTTTGGCTGGTTTAGATTCTGCGTCGTGCCCGCGTTTTGCAGCGGTTTTAGCTTTTTTAGATTCTGCATTGTCATTTTTGCTCCTTTGTGGGCGGGTCGCTGCGAGTGTGAAAAATTTGCGATGATATTTGCAGCGAGATTTGCGAAATATTATCACAATGCGCGCGGAGAATCAATAACCGCCAATCAGCGCGCCAAGCGTGACTTAGCGCGCAAAAATCAAAACTGCGAATCAGCGCAGAAAAAAACGCGTGAAGGCTTCTTGCATGCCTTCTTTTATCATCACGCCATGACTTGCGCCCTCTATTTCTATGAATTCTATTTGGCAAGATTCTATCCCGCTGGCTTTGTCGCTGGCTTTCACCTCGCTGGTTTTGTCTCCGCTAGCGCACATATTGTTTTGCAAAATGCTTGCTAGCGTTTTGGCATCTGGTGCGGATTTTTTGCTCGCGGCATTTGTGGTGGCGTTTGCATTTGTTTTGTCGCCTCCTTCGGCACTTCCGCGCATGATGAGTAGCAAATCTGGCATGCGCGCCAAACGCACGCTAGAATCTAGCCACGAACTAGAATCTGCTTTTGTGCTAGAATCTGGCTTGGCACTAGAATCTGCTTGTGTGCTGGCGCCGCCATTCCACCACATAGAGGGCGATATCGCAAAAAAGTGGCTAAAATCCGCCCCACCAATCGCCGTGCCAAGCACAAACACGCCGCCAAAAGAATGCCCAAAAAGCGCGCTTTTGGCGGGGTTTATCGGGTAGCGTTTGGCTATCGCAGGTTTTAGCTCGCTCTCGATGAAGTCTAGAAAATCCTTGTCCCCGCCGCTTTGGTATGCGCTATACATAGTGTTTCTGTCGTTGGCATTTCCATTATTAGTGCTTGCAGAATCCGCTTTGGCTTTTGCGCCAGAATCCGCTTGAGATTCTGCGCCAGATTCTCGCGCTGGCAAATAGTCTCGCACCCTAAGCTCCCTATCAAACGCCAAATCGCTATCATGCCCGATAGCCACGATAAAAGGCGCGCCTTGTGAAGCGTGCGCAAAATCCACGCGCCCAGAATCCAAACCAGAATCCACATTTGCAGAATCCACATCGCGCGCAAAATCCTTAGCATACAAATTGAGCGCGATAGGCAAAAATGCGTTGCCATCGAGCATATACATCGCATCATAGCCGCCCTTTGGCGCGATTTGTCGCATGGCTTTGAGCGATGATTTATGCAGCGTTTTTGGCATGGCGACTTGGATGCGATAGATTCTGCCTGTTTTGCTAGCTCGCATCGTGAAGGCATCGATGTGAAAATACGCGCGCGCCTGCGCATCTAGCGGCGTGATAGTCTGCGAGGGCTTCGCATTTAGCGCGCCAAAGCCACCAAAGCCAAATCCAAAGCCCACCGCCAGCACCAGAATCACCAACGCCACCAGCACCACAAACGCCACTACACCAAGCGCCTTTTTCATATCCAAATCCTTTAAATTTCAAATTTCACAAAGCGATTTTAGCCTCCAAATTCCACAAATTTGACGCCACAGCCTCGCGTTTAGATGCTGCATTTTAGCGATTTTAAAGCAAATTATCGCTACAATCGGGCCTTATTTTCATGATTGAAGGATGCAAAAATGCTAGAAGGAAAGATTAGAGAGAGTATTTCAAAGGCGAATACCAAAGCCTTAAGGAATGATGGTTATCTAATTGCCAATATCTACGCAAAAGGCGTGGAGAACATACATTGCGCGTTTAAGGTAAATGATTTTATCCGCGCGATCAAGGCAAAAGAGACGCTAGTATTCCCTGTAAAAGTTGGCGACAAAACGCTAGATGTAGTCATCCAAGAATACCAAAGAGATCCCGTGTATGGCACGATCTTGCATGTGGATTTGATGGTGGCGCAAAAAGGCGTGGTGTCAAAATACAAAATCCCAGTGAAAACCAAAGGCATAGCCGTAGGGCTCAAAAACAAAGGCGTGCTACTCATCAACAAAAAGCGCGTGAGCGTGAAAGCAGCGCCTGAAAATCTGCCATCATTTTATGAGATCGATGTGAGCGCGCTTGATGTGGGGCAGTCGGTGCTCGTGCGCGACCTGCCTGAAAACAATGGCGTGAAAATCACAGAAAATCAATCTGTGGCTGTTGTAAGCGTAATCAAAGCGAAGTAATTTAAGTGGCTATCAGTGAAAGCGGGCGCGCTGGCATCGAGGTTTTTATCGCTTTGCTTTGATGTTGGCGTGGATTCTGGGCGCGCCGAAAGCCCGCTAGATTCTAGCGCGCTAGAATCTAAAATGCGAGAATCTGAAATTTTAGATTCTAAAAATAGAGATTCTAAGATTTTAGAATCTGAAGTTTTAGCTCCAAAACCGCGCATCGAGTTTGATGCTGATAAATTTATCGACTCGCTAGGCAAACTAGACGCGCTTGAGTTAGATTCTGCTTCTTTGGCGACTTCTGCAAAACCTACCAAAAACCCACAAAACAAATATATGCCAAACAACTCCCCAAAAAATCAAAAAAACGCACCGCGCGCGCAAGATTTTTCCAAAAACGCGCAAAATCCAAAAGATTTGCAGCAAATTTTATCTCAAGTTTTACTCATAGTCGGGCTTGGCAATCCGGGCAGGCAATACGCTGTCAATCGCCACAACATCGGCTTTATGATTATCGATAGGCTTTGCGAGATTTTACGCCTTGAGATGAAGCCCGCCAAAAGCTTTGATTCTGACATCGCCTCTATTGCTAGCAAGCAAATCCACATCCTAAAGCCACAAACTTTTATGAATAACTCGGGGGTCGCTGTGGCAAAGGTGGCGAGGTTTTACAAAATATCGCAGATTCTCGTGCTGCACGATGATATGGATATCTCATTTGGCGCGATAAAATACAAAAATGGCGGCGGCAGCGGCGGGCACAATGGACTAAAATCTATCGATAATATGCTAGGTAGCAATGATTATGTGCGCCTAAGATTTGGTATCGGCAAAGGTGCAGAATCTAGCGCAAACACCCGCGGCGCCGCGGGCGGCGCCGCGGGTGGCGCAGGTAGCGTAGCTAGTGTTGGCAGCGCGGCGGGTGCAGAATCTAGCAAAGTGAATTCTAGCAAAGCGGCTAATCATGATAAAGCCAAAAGCGTGATTTCTTTTGTGCTGGGTGATTTTGACAAGGCGCAGAGCGAGAGCCTGCCTAGCCTTATAGACCACAGCGTGCGCTCGATTTTGTTTTTTATGCAGACGCGCGATTTTCAATCCTTGCAAAACTTTTTCACCCTAGCGCCCGCTAAAAATAATGTCAAAAAATCAAGCACGCAAAATACGCAAGAGGCGGAGAATCTAAACGCGCAGAATCTAAATTTGCCAAATCAAAATCCGGATTCTCAAACCGTGCAAAATATGCAAAATCCGCGCACGCCACAAAATAAAAGCGCGCAAGAAGCGCAAATATCGCAAGGCGCGCAAAATTTGCAGAATCTAGATTCTAGCGCCTTGCAAAAAGTAGATTCTACAAACTTGCAAAACCAGAATCTAAGCGCGCAAACACCCGCGCCAGCACCAACGCAAACCGCACAAACCACCCCAACCACCCACGCACCACGCGAGCACAGCCATGAAGCTTAGATTATTCCTTTTTATCGGCAGATATTATTTGCGCTATTTTGCGGTGATTTTCATCGCGCTTGGGCTGTTTTTTGTCAGCATCGACAGCCTCAAATACATCGATGATTTCGCAGATTCTGCCAACCTTGTGGTGCTATTTTTTGTCTATGATTTTATGTATGCGATGAATTTCACGCTGCCTATCTCGCTGCTCCTTTCCATGGCGATTTGCTACCTTTCACTCATCAAGTCCAACCAATACACCGCACTCCTAGCGCTTGGCTACTCCAAAGGCGTGCTATTGCGCCCGGTGCTTTGGATAAGCCTTTTTTTCTCATTTGTGTATATCGGGCTAAACGCCACGCCTTTTGCCTACGCGCAGGAGAAGGTGGAGAAATTTTTCGCCAGCGATTCTAGCGCGCCGACTACAGATTTGTTTGTCAAATACAACCAAAGCTATGTGTATTTTGGCTCGATAAACCTCGTGCGCCAGGCGTCTAAAATCCGCGTGTTTGAGCTAAACGATGACAAAAGCGCGCTGAAAAGCTTCGTGCAGGCTAGGCAGGCGTTTTTTGATGATGATTTTTGGATTCTGCAAGATGCGATATCTCAAGATATGCCAAACTCTTGGAATCTAGGCGCTAAAGGCGTGCGCGCCAAAACCTCGCCAAAGCTTCCGATACTAAAAGATTTCAACCCCAAAGTGCTTGATTCTTTCTCTCAAGCAAAGCCATCTATCTCAATCATTGACGCGATAGATTCTCTGCGCCTTTTGAAAGCGCAAAAAATCAGCAGCGAGAAAATCCGCGCCGTGCTATATGCGCTTATCTTAGTCCCGCTGTTTGTGCCATTTGTGGCGATTATTTTGGCGTATTACACGCCAAGCCTCGCGCGCTATGGGAATCTATATTTGCTAGGCTTTGGATTTATCGTGTTTTCGCTGCTTGTGTGGGGGATGTTTTTCGCGCTTAGCCAGTTTTCTATCACAGGCATCGTTTTCCCAGAAGTGGGCGTGGTGCTACCATTTGCGCTGCTTATTGGCGTGTCTTTGTGGTATTATGCGAGGCTAAATAAGCGGGCGTAAATAAAAGCGCGCCAAACAAAAAGGCGAGAAAAGGAGCAAAATGGGAGCAAAAATCATCTACAACCTAAAAGGCATCAGCAGGATGCTAACCCCGCGCGCATTCACCCAGCCGCTGCTAAAGCATAAGATTGAAAGCATTTTCAAGCTAGATGATAAGACGCTAGAATCCATAGCCTCGCGCGTGGCGCACTATCATAAGATAAATGAGCGCTTTGAGATAGCGCCTTTTGTGGATTCTGGGCGCGATAATAACGCGGGGGATTCTGCGCCATCTGCGCCCTTTGTGTCCTCGCGTCAGCGCTTAGGTTTGGCAAACCCGCACTTTGGACTACTCAAAGACAATAAGCTAAGCAAAGAGCATTCAAGCGTGTATTTCTACGACTCGTATGAATGGACGCGCTATTTTCCAGGCGATTATCGCTGGTATTATGAGTTTGGCGATGTGAATTACTACCTAACCGCGCCCACCATCACCAAAACGCGCCCGATAGATGCGCGCGCGGATTCTGACAAACTGGACTCTAATGCTTTAGATTTTAGTGCGCGAGAATCCAATCACGCAAAATCTCATCTAGATTCTAGCTTGCCAGAATCTAGCGCTTCAGATTCTGCCAGCCAAAATTACAGCCCCCCCCTCACAGCATCAAAACAGCCCAAAACAGCATCATTTTGCAGCTAGACAAAAATCGCCATTTTAGCTTCATCCATGACCCCATAGCCTTTGAAGACAAAAAGGATATTTTATTTTTCCGCGGCGCGTGCCCGCAAAAGCATAGAAGCGATTTTTTGCAAAAATATTTCGCGCATCCGCTTTGTGATCTAGGCCATACCGGCGGGAGTAGCGAGCATCCAGCATACACCAAGCCAAAGATTTCTAAAGCAAATCATTTGGGCTATAAATTTTTGCTAAGTCTTGAAGGCAATGATGTCGCGAGCAACCTAAAATGGGTGCTTGCAAGCAATTCGCTCTGCGTGATGCCTACGCCAAAATATGAGAGCTGGTTTATGGAGGAGAAGCTTTTGCCAAATGTGCATTATGCGCATATTAGCGATGATTATGAGAATGTGGAGGCGGTGCTGGAGTTTTTCATCAAGCATCCAAAAGATGCCAAAGACATCGTGCATAACGCGCATGAATACTGCGCGAGATTTCGCAACCCGCGCATAGAAGCCGCCTGCAACCTGCTCGTGCTTCGCAAATACTTCTACCTAAGCGCGCAAGGCGAACTCACAAGCGCAGAAAAATCCCTGCTGGGATTGTAGGCGCTTGGCTTACTAGCTTGATATTGCCTGCATTTTTGATAGATTCTGGGCAGCAATTTTGCTAGAATCTATCAAAGTCAAAATCTGCTAAAAATCAGAATCTACTAAAAATAGAGGAGTAAAAGATGGCGCATTTTAGTGCGCCATACAAGAGAGACAAGAGATTGCATGCCGCGCGTGGCGGCTGTATCATAAGGACATCATCAAAGGCTATATCAAAAAGGACATTATAAGGACATCAGTCAAAGGCTATATCAAACTGCTATCAAAGGCTATTGCCAAAGGCAAAAGGCTATCATAAGACTGCTATCAAGGCTATCTCAAAACCATTTTGCCCTTTGGCAAAGCGGCTTGCTGCAAAAAGCAGGGCGGATTACTCCACCTCTTTCCAGTCTTTGATTTTCCCGCTAAAGATGCCTTTTACCGCATCTTTGCTAAGGCTATTGATAGGATTGCTCGGATTTACGATAAGCGCTAGCCCATCGATTGCGAGCACGCGTGGTTTGACGCCTTTTTCTACTTCGCTAGATTTTAGCTCTCGGCTTACCATTCCGATGTCTGCGATGCCCTGTAGCGTGGCATTTACGCCGGTTGTCGAGTCAGATTGCTGCACTTCGATGATGGCTTTTGGATTCTGCGCGATGTAGGCTTCTTTCAGCTTTTCCATAAGCGGCGTTATGGAGCTAGAGCCGGCGATGATGATTTTGCCCTCTGGATTTTTAGGCGTATAAGGCTTGGAATCTAGCGGGATGTAGCCGGCTTTGGTGATAAGCGCTTTTGTCTTATCAGAAGTGGCAAACGCCAAAAAGTCATCAACAAGCGCGTTTTGCTTGGTAGTCACGACGATGAAAGGGCGCGAAATAGTGTATTTTTTGCTGATGATATTTTCCACGCTTGGCGCGACATTGTCGATTTTTATCGCTTTGACGCTGTCATTTAGCGCGCCTAGCGAGACATAGCCGATGGCGTTTTTGTTGCTAGCGATGGTGGTTAGCATGACAGCGGTGGCGTTTGTTATCTCGGCGCGCGGCGAGATGATGTCGATTTTTTTGTCGCCCTTTTTCTCAAAAAGCTCAAAAATCTCGACAAACGCGCCGCGTGTGCCAGAGCCTTCCTCGCGTGATACTGGGTTTATCGAAGCGGCATTGACAGACATGCCAAGCGCGCAAATCCCAAATGCGATAGCGAGCGCTTTTTTTAGGGTAGATTTTACTGCTGGGCGCGTGTTTTGAGGCGCGCTTTGGAGCACCTTTTGGCTTGATTTGTTGGCGGTATCTTGATAATAAAAACGCATAAAAACTCCTTGAAGATTGAAAAATTTAGCGCACTTTGGCGCTAGCGAAATGATAAAAATCGCGCGTAAAAAGTGAAGGCTAGAATGTAAAGATTTTGTAAAAGTTTGGTAAGCGCATTTGCGCGCGAGATTTGCTACAATTTAGAAAAATTTGCAAGCCAATAAAAGCGGATTCTAGTTTGCCTAGAATCTGGTGCAGAATCCAAAAAGTGGATTTTAGTCAATCAACATCCAAAAGCTAAAAAGTAGAGTATATGACAAACGATAAAATACATAAAAATAGAGAATCTAGCGCAGAATCTATTTTTGGCGCGCGCGTAGATTCCAACACAACCCCCACCGCAGAATCTAGCCCCACCACAGAAT
>NZ_MLQN01000028.1 GCF_001854545.1 Helicobacter sp. CLO-3 | reverse complement strand
TTGCTAGCGAACTGCAAGCCGAGGAAAATACCAGAATGAGTAAATTTCTGTAAAGATCTAGAAATAGACTTACAAGATATTAAATGCTCGCGTAGCGTAAGTGCGTTTATTTGTCGCTAGATTCATTCTCTAGTAATTCTTGTATCGCTATCAATTGGCCATCGCAATTCTCTATCAGTGTTTCGCTTTTCAACTCTGCCGCCATCACCGCTTCGTAGGTTATGCTGTGCATCATTTGGCAAAAGCACCTTATTATTGTTTGATTTGTCGATTTGCTCGTATGCCACATTGATTTTGGGCATTCCACACATATCGGCATAGGATTTGGGCGGATGTCTAAAAGCAGGAGCGTTGGACTTGTGTATAGCGACATTTGATTTGTTTGGGTGGTTATATCTTGCCCACTGTTCTCTAGTGTATTTTCTTGAATCTGCTCTGGTTCCATTTTTGCTCCCTTGTATTAATTTTGATTTTTTAGCATAATATTTTGCCCATTCTTGCTTGGTATAGCGGATTGAAGTTGTATTTTGAGATTCTTTTAATTTCATAGTAGTCTTAACTTTGACTTTTGGAAGTTTGATAAAGGTTTTTTCCGCGCGATTCATTATTGATATATCCCATTTTGCAACCTTTTTTGCAGTGCTAATGGTATAGATTTTGCCACCAATTTTTTTATCAAACTCGTATGGGCGCAATTCATATCCAATTTTGGCAATTTTTGCGTATTCGCCTATTTGAAGCTTTGAATCCGCAACTATTTGTCGTAAGTTTTCGCCCCAAATAGTTGCATTGCCCTTACGAGTATAGTAACTAACAAAATAACTCGACTTATTTAAGATATCATTATTATATGGCGCTTCACCAAAATCTATTATTCTGTAATAATGGGGTTTGGCATTATGCTCATGTAAAGTTTTAGGCTCTGTGTATTCTAGTGCATTATTTGCAATTTGCCTGCCACGAATCTTGTCGCTTCTGCGTGTTGCTAGAGCATAAACACCGCGCTTATTTAGATTGTCTGCAAAAGTTTTTCTAATACGAAGGCAATCTGCTTTCTTGATATCAATCCGCGATCCATCGTTATTGGTTGCCTTGAGGCATATATGACAATGCGGATTGTCTGTATCGTTATGAAATGCTAAGGTAAAATGAGCATTTGGATACAGATTTTTAATTGTTTCAAAAGCTGCATTTTTGAGTGCTTGGCTATCGCAATCATCATAATCGCGCATTGAAAATACCATATTATAAGTTTCTCTGCGCTCAATTTTGTTTTGATTCTTTTTAGGAATAATATAGCCATTTTGATAATTTTCAATGCAATATTCGAGCTGTGATTTATCAATATATGTATTCAAATCAGAGTCCAGTAGCTCCAAGCTCCCATCGCGAGAAATATAATTGATATGAGCAGATAATTGATTAATGTTTTTTGCGCTTGATGTTATTTTAAATACCACCTCGTAGCCATTGTTTGATAACTTTTCTCGCCTTAACAATTTGGCTTGCGCTGGATTATTTGCCGTAATTTGCTTATGTGATATAAGTGGTTTTGACTTATTTCTTGCAAGATTAATGAAATTTATTTTTGCGCGCTCTATCTGCACATTTTTTATCTTTTTTGCTCTCCATTCTGATAACTCATCATCGCTAAATTTTTTGCGAAAATGGTTTGATATACCACTCATTTTAATATCTCTTGTGAGTTATGGCATAGAGTTTTTATATCGCTAGAAATATGCGATATTTTTCTGTCTAGGTGGTCTAGCGTCTCTATAATTTTAAACAGGTTTGGATCTACCTCGTTATTGTTTCTTGAGTTTATAGCTCGCGCAATTTGATTGATATTAACACCAATTTTGTTAAGCTCGGCTCTAGTAATGGCTAGGGCTTCAATTTCTTTGCTATTAAGAATTTTAGATTCATAAACCATATTGAGTGCGTGAAATTTTATAAGCTTTGGCACGGAGTTTGCAATTGAGTTTTTGGCAGCAAGTTTTAGTAAATCATATTGGTTTTTTGTTAGCGATAGCTTTATGATTTTGTGAGATTCCTCGTTGTTGGTTGGGCTAAAGTCAAGCTTGCGTGAATGCTGTCGTGATTGCAGATATCTATTTAGCAAGTCATCAAGTATTCTTGATTTAGATATGTGCAATTCTTTGGAAAGATGATTTAGCACTTTAGCATTCTCTGCGGAAATGCTAAATGAAACAACTACAACATTGCTATTTTTAGCCATTCTACTCCGATCTTTCTTTTTTGGCGTATGCACCTTTTTTGTTTAGAAATGCAAAGCATTTATCAACAAAACTTATCGTCAGAGTGTTTTGCCGGATTGCCAAAAACACAATGGCGACTTCCAAGCAAAAACCGTTTGGTTTTCGCTTGGACTTTTTCACTATTTTGCAAAGCTTGATTTGCCAAATAGTGACTTTAGAGCTTCGCAGAACAGGGGCAAATTTTGTAAATTTGCGGAAAAAAAGCTTGCAAAAGTTATTAACTTTTGGAACTTTTTTCCTATCCTGCATCCTCTTAAAACCGAAATTATTTCAAATAATTTCTAAATAGTCAAGTAATTTTGAAATATATTGAAATATTTTGTAAATAATTAACTATTTATATGCTAATATTTGAAATTATTACAATAATACCAAAAGAAAGGAAAGGCAAAAATGGAAACACCATACATAAAGAAGTTGAGACAACAATATGCAGCTTCTATAAAAAAGGCAATAGCAAAAGAGAATGCGAAGCTAAACAATCTATATAAAGAGTTTTCGCTAAGCGTTTTCAATGAAGCACAAAATAATTCGGATCTTGACAATATCCTAAAGTCAAATCCGAAAATTAATGAATCTTTTCAAAAGCTATTATTGGCGTTTAATGATTCTAATTTATCACAAGATACAAAAACTAACACTAAGGAAGATAAATGAGCGAGTTAAACAATTTGCTAAAAACCAGCGATGATTTTTTTGAGATTAGTTTTGAACCAAGTGAAACAAATAGGTTATTGAATTTATTTAGTGACAATAAAGATACCTATGGACAGAATGGCAATAAAGATGAAATAGATGGTGTGCTTTCGCATTTAGTTGCTCTTGATGCTGCGCGTAAAGAGAGTATAAAGAGCAATGGTAATATAGATACGCCAAATGTGGAGTTTACTATTGCATATGGCGTGAATGGGAAGAGAATAGAGGAGAGCATGTCTGTGCCTTTGGGTATGGGACATTTTGAAAAAGGCATAAATTATCTGCGAGAAAATTTTGGTGTAAATTTAGAATCAAATATGGAAGTCCAAAAAGAAAAGACAGATACAAATACTAGGCTTGATAAATTTTGTTCTGCCTTGAAAATGCCGCCAAATTTAGCGCTTGATGAGCTAGATGAAAAAGGTTGGGACACAATAGGCAAAATGGCAGATTTGGCAAAGGGTTTGTCTAGCCCCGAACTTGCTGGGTTTTTGGCTGGGTTTCAGGGGGCAATCAAGGGCGGTTCATCATATCAGTCAAAAGATAAAGAAATGGATAATGAAAAATTCGCTCAACTCATGGCAACAAAACTAAATATGTCCACCAAAGAGGCTAGGCAGATTATAGAAAATGCTCAAAGCAAAAAAGATAAAGATAGTCCAAATGCAGAACGCAAAAATGAAGTATCGCAAGATAAGATAAACGAGATCAAAGAGCGAAGCAAGGTGGCAATAAAAAATCAAAAAAAGTAAAGATAAGGCAAAAGAGCGAAGTAATCAGAATCCATCTTTGAGTAAGGATAGATAATGCCAAGAGTAGCCCCCAAAAATATTACATTTATGTGCCCTATAAAGATAAAGAGCAAGTCAAAAAGCTTGGAGCAAAGTGGGATAATGAATCCAAAAAGTGGTTTGTGCCAAATGGTATAGATTTAAATAAATTTGATAAATGGCAAAAGCCACAAAACAATGAAATTGATATTAATGAAGCCATAGCGCAATTTGACAATGCTTTGCGAGAATTTGGATTGCTGTTAGATGACCTACCAATAATGGATGGCAAGCTAAAAAGAGTGAGGGTAGATGGCGATAAGGGAAGTGAAAAAAGTGGAGCATATGTTGGCTATATAGATGGTTATCCTGCTGGATATATTGAAAATTTTAAAACAGGTATAAAAGAGAATTGGAAGTTTAGATTAGGGCATGAATCTATAAAGATGCCAAATGAGAAGAGTTTGGAGATTGTTAGGAATGAAAGTGAGGCAAAGATTGCGCAAAGGGCAGATGAAAGATTGATTCTAAATAAAAAAACTGCATTGAGATTACAAAATGAGTATGACAATGCCGCAACACTGGATGGCGGCCATCCATATTTAAATGCAAAGGGCATTAAGCCAGAGTTGGATAATTTAAAAATAGATAGATTTGGTAATTTGCTTATCCCGCTAAGCGATAGTGATGGAAAAATGTGGAGCGTTCAACGAATTGCTGCGAATGGCAACAAAATTATCGGTGTAATAAAAACTCAAAGTGAAAAAGAAAGCGGAGAGGAGTATGCAGCTAGAAAAAAAGGTTGTTTTTACAGTGCTGTGCCATTAGATCTGCACGAGCAATTTTTTATCTGCGAGGGCTTTGCAACAGCGAAAAGCATAGAAATGCTACTAAATAAACCAAGCATAATGGCTGTAGACTCTGGAAATTTATTGAGTGTTTGCGAAGCGTTGGTCCAAAAATATCCTCATAAACAAATAACTATTTGCGCAGATAATGACTTAAAAAACGAAGTGAATACAGGTTTAAATGCAGCAATGAAGTGTAAAAATGAATATCCGCAAATAAATATAATCAAGCCAAGCATGGCAGATCCAAATATTAGTGATTTTAATGACTTGATGCGGCTTAAGGGTGAAATAGTGGCAAAAGCAGATATCAAATCGCAGCTAGTGGCAGCAAAAAATAAGACGAAAGATAAAGATATGAATACGGAATCCAAACTTGTTAGGAGGTGAATAATGGAAACAGAAGTTAAAAGTTGTGGTTTTGATAGGACTTATTTGGTAACTCCATACAGAGTGAAAAACTAGAGAATATGGCGATTGGCTTTGCTTTGGCCGTGTATTTTTAAATAGATTGGCTGTGTTTAATGCAGATATTGAAAAACTAATAAAAACAATATATCCGCAAATAATGCCAAAAGAGGCTAGAGATATAAAGCTTAAATTTGAGGTGGCTAAAGAAGCTTTTATTGATATTACAGGAAGTTATTGTGCTTATTTTGTTGGGCTGGTAGGAGATTAGAATGAAACCAAGTGAGTTTGATATTAGAGTTTGGAGCGAGTCGGCTTGTGGTAATGGCGATTGCAAATGCAATGGTTTTACTTATGGAAAGCAAGCTTTGGCTACTTTACAGACCATAGACAATGATAACGCAGAAATTGAGCTGTGGAGTGGGTATATCGACCCAAATGGCAAGCATGTATATGCAAATGACATTTTGCTAGTCAAGGAAAAGGACGAAGAGTATTTGGGAATCATTAGATATGAAAATAATACTTGGGGTTTTGATTTTGGCAATTATACAGATGAATTGGGCTTTGTGGTGCATTTTTGTGGCGAACATTTTGAAGTCATTGGTAATATTCACGAGAATCCCGAACTGCTAGAATCTATCAAAGAAGCAGGGGTGGCAAATGAAAAGCGTTTATGATGTTGAGAGTAGCGATGAGCTAGCAAAAAAAATATTACGAGCATTTAGAAACAGACAAGGACATCACTAAATACAAGGAAATTGCCTTGCGGATTGTTATCTCTTATGCAAGAAAGAGCAAATTTAAGCTTTTGCTTGAATTTTTCAAGGCTATTTTTATGAGTGTTGTCGGTTTTTTGTGGGGGCTTTGCTTGGCTATTTTTACAATCGCTTTTTTACCATTCCAGCAAGCGAGTGAATTTGGTTTTTGGAAAGTGAAAAACGCAATAAAGCTTTTTATCTTTTATCGAAAAGAAAAAGCCTTAATCGAGCGAGTGAATGAAAATATTGCCAAACAAGAGCGGGAGAACGCAGGAGGCATGAAATGAATACAATGCCAAATACAGGTATGATTATAGCGCTTTGATTAAATATTGATGTGCCAGTTATCGCTCGATATCTTTGCTCTTGCTAGATCTATATTTTTCCATTTTACTAGATTTGGCTATTTTTTCAATTTTTTGTTTTAATGCTTCTTGTCTATCTAGATTGGCCTGTTTATCTGGAGCTTTGATTTTTTGTTGATTTTTGCTTAGCAAATGCGTCAAATCGTGTTGTTCTCCAATATCTGTCACATCAAACTTTTGGACACAATCGGGGAGCCAAGGGAATTGGCGAGATAATCTTTTGGCAAGCAAGTCTATTTGCTTTTCATCCATTACTTCATTTGAAGTATAGCCCGAATATTGCCTATGCTCAAATCCATTTTGGAGCATAAAACCTTTGATTTGGTTATAAGCTTCTGCGGTATTGCTAAAGCGTTTCTTTAGCTCATTTGTAGATAAGTCAAAATTTATCGCCTTGCGGGATAGGCTCATTGCCAAACTCCCTCCCCCTCTTTTTTGCAAAAGTCTATCAGATCACTATCGCCTTCTTTTTCGCTTATCCATATCCACTCTTTGAGATTTAGCGTAAACCAATCATGCTCAACCAAATTTTTATAGACAAATATCCCCAAACACGCCAAATCTTGCTCATTGCCTTTGCAATGATAGGTATGCTTATCTATTTTTATAAGGCCAGATTCTCTTGCTAGCTCATCGATAAGCTGATACATTTGCTCCAAATCATACTTATCCTCTCTTAAAATCTTTTCTTCATCAAGGATTATTTTTGTTCCTAGCAAAGATCGCTTGTTTTGCATCGCAGAAGTCATTTGTTGTCCTTATATTGAAGTTTAGTAGAATTATAGCAAACATTAGATTGGTACAAGATAATTTTAGTCAATTGTTATTTGAAATCTAAAGGCGCACCATTTTGATAAATGCTTCGCATTTCTAAAAATGGGTTGAACGCCAAAAAGAATTTAGTTGCGGATTTTTTGTGCCTTTTCTTTTGGTGTGTGATTCTGCTTTTAGAAATGCGAAGTGTTAGCGCAGCATTTATCAAAGCAGCATTTCTTTGTGTGGCTAGCCCACGCAAAGAGCAGTGTTGGTAATTTTGGCTTTGACAAAATTACTTGACAGATTTGTATTTTTAAACTAAAATTCTTTGAATTTTAGTTTAAATTTTTATATTAATGCAATTTTACTTTGGCTTAGCTTTTGGGAACTTTTAAGGGAACTGTAGCAATCATAGAAGCATATAAATAACGCTAAATAGGCCTATTAGTGCATTTATATCATATTCCCCACGACTCCACCATTTTGCTTTTTCTTACTTACCACATCCCACAAAAATCACCCAAATATCTACCACAAATCGCATCAAACCCATGTCATTATCACTAGAATCTTGTCTAAATATCGCTATATTTTTCAAAGAAAGCCAAAAATCTATCAATCAAGCCCTGCTTTTTCTGCGCCCTTTCTTTTCCTTTATCGCCAAATAGCGACATAGCAGGCATTATGCTATCCAAATCCGTGCCAGTCGTCTTTACAAAACCATCCCTAAAGCAATTATTTATAAATCTCTTAGCGCCATCAGAATCCAGCCTTTCATCTTGGATGATTTTTTCGAGCTCAAGCTCTTTTTGCTGCGTCGCGTATTGCATCCATTCATCATAAATATCGCCAGTTGAAGCATTGATTTTCTCGATAAAGCCATCGATAAGCTCTCTTTTGCTTCTTAGCTGCTGGGATGAAGTGATGGCTCTATTTATATCGCTTACTATCTCTTTGTCCTTGCAGTTGCTTTCATGATATTTGACGACCAAAGCGATGATATAGTCTATATTTACCTCGATTTGCTTGATGAGCTCCATTTCAAACTCGACATCATTTATTATGCTTTCTTTCTCGGCATTATCGCTTTTTTTGCCCTCTTGATACATATCGACATAAACACCTTGATAATCCTGCAAATCTCTATCAGAAATCAGCTCATCACCCACAAACTCATCAAACACAGACAAAATATTTCTTAGCCGCAAAATCTTGCCAAACAGCCTTATAAACTCTTTTTTATCCTCCTCGCCTGCGATAGGCTCTCCTAGCGGGTAGATTTCTGGCAATGTTTGGATTAAGTTTTCATACTCCTCATAATACTCGCCAAAGCTTTTTAGTAGCACTATACCACTTGCATTTTTGTTGCCAAAAAGTGCTAGCGCCTCTTCTGTTTCTGCATCAAGATTCCTAAAGCAGACTATATTTCCAAAAGTTTTGATAGAGTTTAGAATCCTATTTGTCCTAGAAAATGCCTGCAACAATCCATGATATTTTAGATTCTTATCCACCCACAAAGTATTGAGCGTCGTCGCATCAAAGCCTGTCAAAAACATATTCACCACGATTAGCAAATCAATCTCGCGATTTTTCATCCTTAGCGACACATCTTTATAATAGTTTTGAAATTTTTCTGCAGATGTGTCATAGTTTGTTTTAAATGCCGCATTATAATCGCAAATAGCCATTTCCAAAAAATCCCTCGAGCTTTTATCAAGCCCGCTTGTATCTTCGGAATTTTCCTCATCTAGCAAATCTTGATAGCCCTCATTGACGCCAAAGCTATAGATTATAGCGATTTTCAAAGCTTTGTTTGGCTTTTGTAGCATTTGCTTTTTAAACTCCGCATAATATTCTTTGGCAAAATCGATAGACTCAACGGCAAAAATCGAGTTAAATCCTTTCATCATGATTTTGTCTTTTTTCTCTTCTATGGTATTTTTATTTTTTGCTTTGGCTATTTCTTTGATATTTTGAAGTTTATTGAAGCTATAGGATTTATCATCCCTTTTTGTTTTTTGGTTAAAATGCTCCAATATATAGGCGACGATATTGCTGATACGCTGCTGGTTTTTTAGTGCTTCTTTTGTGTCAATATCTCTTACTTTTGTATCTATGGTATTTTCTTTTGATTTTATGGTATTTTCTTTTGATTTTATGGTATTTATATATTCGACTCTGAAGGGCAAAACATTTCTATCATTGATAGCATCGATGATAGTATAAGCATGTAGCGGTTGTGTAGGCTTGCCTTCTTCATCTGGTTCGCCGCCAAACACTTGGGGCGTGGTTTTTAAAACTGCCTTTCCACCACTTCCGGCATTTGCAGCAAAAATCGGCGTGCCAGTAAAGCCAAACAAATAATATTTTTTGAAACTTTTTACAATCGCCGCGTGCATCTCGCCAAATTGCGAGCGATGGCACTCGTCAAAAATAATAACTATATGTTTGCCAAACGCCTCATGAGCTTTATTTTTCGCGATAAAAACGCTAAGCTTTTGTATTGTCGTGATGATTATTTTGCAGTTGTCATCCTCTAGCTGTTTTTGCAGGATTGTTGCTGAAGTGTTGGAGTTTGCTGCGCCTTTTTCGAAGCGATCATATTCTTTCATTGTTTGATAGTCTAGATCCTTCCTATCCACGACGAAGAGCACTTTATCGATCCCTTCTATCTCTCTAGCCAGCTGTGCTGTCTTAAATGATGTGAGCGTTTTTCCGCTGCCTGTTGTATGCCAGATATAGCCACCACTTTCAGCACTTCCAAACCTTTTATAATTTTTGGCGATTTCGATGCGGTTTAAAATCCGCTCGCTTGCTGCTATCTGATATGGGCGCATCACCAGCAGTAGATTCTCGCTTGTAAGCACGCAATATTTTGTCAAAACGCTCAAAATCGTATGCTTTGCAAAAAATGTTTTTGTAAAATCCACCAAATCAGGGATTTTATTATTATTTGCATCCGCCCAAAATGAAGTAAATTCAAAGCTATTGCTCGTTTTTTTGCTAGCTTCATTTTTGTTTTGCATCTCGATGATTTGGCTGTGTCGCGTCGTGTTTGAGTAGTATTTCGTGTTTGTGCCATTTGAGATGACAAAGATTTGTATGTATTCAAAAAGCCCGCTTGATGCCCCAAAATTATCCCTTTTGTATCGCTCTATCTGGTTGAAAGCCTCGCGTATAGATACGCCCCTGCGCTTTAGCTCGATATGCACCAAAGGCAGCCCATTGACCAGAATCGTCACATCATATCTCGCCTTGTGCTTGCTTACTTCTTCTTTGTATTGGTTGATGACCTGCAATTTATTATTGTGTATATTTTTGGTGTCGATGAGTTTTATATTGATTGTTTGTCCGTTGTCTCTTTTTAGATTCTGGATATAGTCCATTTGGATTCTGTGCGTTTTGTCGATATGATTTTCATTGCTCCCAGCGATATTATTTTTGAAAAACTCGCCCCATTCACTATCGCTAAATTTATAATCATTTAGCCCCTCTATTTGCACTCTTAGATTTTGTATCAGATTTTTTTCATCAGTAATATTTATATATTCATAGCCTAGATTTTCAAGCATTTTTATAAAATGCGCTTCAAGCTCCGCTTCTGACTGATAGCTTGTAGAGTTGCGCTTTTCTGGTGTGTATTCTGCTACTACGGTGCTTTGATTGGTAGCTGCTATTTGGCTATAAGATTTCATGATTTTCCTTTATGCTGATTTTGTTTGTCATTGCGAGCCCTTTTTCGTCATTGCGAGGATTCGCAGAATCCGAAGCAATCCATACCACAGAATCGTCATTGCGAGCGAAGCGAAGCAATCCTTTTGGATAACTAAACTTTTGCGATAGAAATAGGTATGTGTTGTATGTTTTTATTGACTTGGCAAAAATAAGCCTGATAAAATACAAAATCCTTTCTTCCTTCAGTTTTGCATTTTTCTTTAACTATTTTTGCAATTTTTATTTTATCTTTTTCAGAAGTATTTATGCCAAAGATAATTCCATGCAAATCACTAAAACGATATCTGTATATCCTTTCTTCGTTTGGCAAGCTATCATTTAGAAAACTATCAATTATAAGTCGATATTCTTTTTCGTATTCCCAATCCTTGGTCTTTTTCGTCGTTTCCCTGTATATGTGTTGCCAATATTCATCTCTATTTTTATCTATATTTTGCATAAATTGTTTTTCCTATTGGGCTCAAATTGCCATTTTCATCGCTATAAAAACGATATAGGCTTGCATCTGACATCCCCCAAAGCATATTAAAAAAATCAATCTCTTCAAAATCATCATTGTATATAACTTCTTTGAATTCCAAACAGCGCTCATTTGAGCTGGTGTTAGATTTATTTACCTTCTCCAATTCTATTTTTTCATCAACCTCAAATATCAGACATATTCCACTATGCCCTTTTGCATAATGTCCCCACACAGATGAATTGTGGCACTCCTCCATGAAGCTAGCAATGTAGCATTCTGGATATATAAATTTTTCTATACTTTTTAAATAAAAATTCACAAAATCAAAAAAAAGGAAAGAGCTGTTGTTGTATTTTGGGTTGCTTACCAACTCTATAGTGCTTAATTTTGTATACCATTTTATAGCATCATCTATATGACAAGAAATATGGATGATTTTTTTATAATATCCTCCATAGGTAATTATTTTTTCTTCCATAACATCAATAATTTTGGTATCCATATTAATACTTGGCATTCTAGAATCGGCTTTTTCTATATAGTTTATATAGCCTAATTTTTCATATTTGCTATGTATTATTTGAAGTGCAATGAGATGAATTTTATTGAAATATGTTTTTAGCTCCTCCATACCAATATTTGCCGCCCTCTTTGCAAGTTTTTTTATAAACCCCCCCACATTTTTTTATAAACTCTTTATAAATTTCATCATGGTGTATATTTGGCATCATAAAGTGATTGTCTCTAGGATTAATAGATATATAATCCTCAACATTAAAATTATTTGTATTGCGAAAAACCTCACAAACAAAAAAAGTTTTTTCCAAGCACACAAGGTAATATTTGAAAAAATTTTGCCAGACAATCTCATCGCCCTTAAAAACAATATTCCTAAATCCTTCCATAGGGTCATTAAGCTCGCTAGGGCTGGCGAAATAAATCTCTTGTTTTTCCAGCTCACCCTTACCCAAAACCCTCTCTATACTTCTTAGCCGATAGAATCTTTTCTTAGCCATTATTATCTCCCAAAATATTTATATTATACCACATGCAAAATCTAGATTCTGCATCGCCTTTGTGTTATGTTTATGATGTCCGAGGCTTTTCTTTAAATGTCAAAAGTTTGTCCCTATAGTATTCATATTGCTTTTTGCGTAAATTTATCTCTGCTGGCAAGCCCTCGCTTATATCATTTGTCAAAGTGTCAAATTTATCTAAGATTCTGACTATTTCTTTTTGGATTTCTTCATGAGGGATTGCAAGTTTTATTTGCTTTAAATTTTGCTGATTGATTTTTGGGGGCAAACCCATAACTATACTACTTACATCGATTGTCTGCATATAAAAATATACAAATCTTAAATTGACTAGTGGCGTTTCTTTTAGTATATGCGCGTGATTATTGACCCATATTTTTCCGCTCGCCCAATGCAATACAGGGCTCTTATCTTTATTTATTACGCTTCCATCTTCCCCAATCAATAAAAAATCACCATCAAAAATATAGTCATTTACATAGTCCTGAATTCCATTTGCTCCATAATATGGATATTTTCCAGCAACTCTTTTGTTTTTTGCAACAGGTTTTCTTAGATTATCGAGAATCTCACACACTTTCCCCAGCTCCTTAAACTCCACGCCATTGGGGTGGTATTTTTTATAGAGATTATATAGCTTTGTATTTGGTGCAAAATCAAAGCTTAGTAATTTATCTCTATAGTATTCATATTGCTTTTTGCGCAATGTTAATTCTGTTGTTAATTCTGTTGTTAATTCTGTAAATGCGTCTAGGATTCTGACTATTTCTTTTTGGACTTCTATATGAGGGCGCGGGATTCTAATTCTTTTAATTGTATCTAAGTTAAGACTAGTCAATATGCCCTGCCCTTTATCTTTAATATCTTGATAATTATTTGCTAAAAAATAATATAGGAATTTATAATTTAGTGTTTCCGCAACTTCTAGCGCACAAACAGACTGGTTTGCAGCAAGCGCTATTTCATTTACTGCACTTCTTGCTACTGTAGCCCCTGTCATTGCGAGCAAGACTGATTTTTTTCTAATCCATTTTGCTGAGGATTTTTTTAATCCAAGTTCCGCAATATTTTTTTCAGTTTTTACAATAGAATTAAAATTAATTTCTCCAGACCTCAACCAAGGAATATTGCCATTATAATACTCTGCATTAGTGCTTTTTGGCGTTCCGCCCGCAAAAATTTTTTCACATCCCCCATCCAGCTCCACAAACTCCACGCCATCGGGGTGGTATTTTTCTATCAATTTTTGTAATTTGCTAGGCATTTTATTCCTTTTGTTTTTGGTGTTTTTTGGATTGCTTCGTCGCTTCGCTCCTCGCAATGACGGGAGGAGAAAGGCTCGCAATGACGATTCCGTCTTTTTATTGCCACAAACTTTTTTTGTCATTGCGAGGAAGCCAAAGGCTGACGAAGCAATCTACAAAAATAATCCGCGCATAATAACCATTTAACAATCATACCAAATCCTCATATAAATCTCTCCAATTTGGATTTGAATTTATAATAAGCTCTAATTTCTTTGCTCTACTTCCGCCTTTAAGCTGCTTGTCTCGCAAAATCGCATTTTCTATATCATCAAAAATTTCATAATATCCCAACTTATCCACACCATATTTTTTAGTAAATCCATCTGCAACTTTATTTTTATGCTCGTATATTCTTTTAATTAAATTGCTTGTAACACCTACATAAAGCGTGCCATTTGGTTTATTAAAAAGTATGTAGATATAGGCTTGTTTCATTTATATTCCCTTTTGTTTTTGGTGTTTTTTTGGATTGCCGCGTTCCACTTCGTTCCGCTTGCAATGACGATTTTGCGGTTTGGTTTGCTTCGTCGCTTCGCTCCTCGCAATGACGGGAAAAATCCTTGCAATGACGACTCTATTCCGTCCCTCACCGTCATTGCGAGCAACGCAGTTGCGAAGCAATCCATATAATAGATTGCCGCGCTCCCTGCGGTCGCTCGCAATGACATTCTATGCGCCTCCTTCGATTTCAGCGATGATCTCATCGATGCCATCGCGCAGGGCATTTACCTTTGAGACGATTTGGCTTATTTCATTATTTAGCTCGGCTATGTTTATGATTTCTCGCGTGTCTTTTTGCTCGATATATGAGCTTACAGAGAGATTGTAGTCATTTTTGGCTATCTCATCATTATGCACTAGCCTAGAAAAATGCTTTTTGTTTTTTCTAGTCTTAAAGGCTTTGAGGATATTATTTATATTTTCATCGGTTAGCTTGTTGTTATTTGAGACTTTGATAAATTCTTGCGTAGCGTCGATGAAAAGCGTCGAGTTTTCACTTTTGCACTTTTTTAGCACCATTATGCAAGTAGCGATAGAAGTGCCAAAGAAAAGATTGGCAGGCAGCTGGATGATGCAATCTACAAAGTTATTTTCTATAAGATATTTGCGGATTTTTGCTTCTGCGCCGCCGCGATACATAATCCCCGGAAAGCAAACGATAGCCGCCGTGCCATTGCTCGCAAGCCATGAGAGTGCATGCATGATAAAAGCCATATCTGCTTTTGATTTGGGTGGCAGCACGCTAGCGGGCGCGAAGCGCGGATCATTGATAAGCAAAGGATTATCATCGCCTATCCATTTGATAGAATATGGGGGATTTGAGACGATCGCCTCAAATGGCTCGATGTCGATATGCTCCTTTGAAGGCGCGGTGAGCGTATCGCCATGCGCTATGTTGAATTTATCATAGCCGATGTCGTGCAAAAACATATTGATTCTGCAAAGATTGTAAGTCGTGAGGTTTATCTCTTGTCCGTAGAATCCATTTTGGACATTTTCTTTGCCTAAAATCTTGGCAAACTTCAATAATAGCGAGCCTGAGCCGCAAGCTGGGTCATAGACTTTATTTACTTCTGTCTTGCCAAGGATAGTAAGCCTAGCCAAAAGCTCGGATACTTCTTGCGGGGTGAAAAACTCGCCTCCGCTTTTGCCTGCATTGCTCGCATACATCGACATGAGATACTCATAAGCATCGCCAAAAGCATCGATCGTATTGCCTTGCAAAGAGCCTAGATTCATGCTTGCTATGCCATTTATGAGCTTTACTAGCTTGGCATTGCGCTCTTTTACAGTGCCACCTAGCTTTTTGCTATTGACATCCATATCATCAAACAGCCCTTTAAAATCATTTTCGCTCGCACTTCCTTGCGCGGATTTTTCTATGTTTTTAAAGATAGATTCTAGGGTGACATTTAGATTCTCATCTTTGCTTGCCCTATCTTTTACATTGCAAAAAAGCTCGCTTGGCAGGATGAAAACGCCTTTTGCATTGATAAGAAAATCTCTTGCTACCTCTGCCTCTTCATCTGACATCTTGGAGTAGTCAAAATCCGCTTCGCCCGCTGCTTTTTGGGTGTCATCGATATGCTTGGCAAGATTTTCAGAAAGATAGCGATAAAAAAGCATTCCTAGCACATATTGCTTGAAATCCCAGCCATCGACACTGCCGCGCAAGTCATTGGCGATGCTCCAGATAGTGCGATGCAGCTCTGCGCGCTCTGTCTCTTTGGTGTTGTCTGTGGTGCTTTCTGTGGTGCTTGTCGTATTGCGTGTGTTTTTTGCGCTTGCCATGTGTTTGCCTTTATTTATGCATGTTTGATTGTGGCGCGTATTTTAGCGTTTGTTTGCTGTTTTGTCTATTGTATTTTGCGTGTTTGCGTATTTGGTTGGCATGTTTGGCTATTGTGGCTTGCGCTAAGGCTTTGGCGCGGGCTAAGATTATCGATGAAAGTTTGGCGTGTGCGAAATTAAAATCAGATTCTGGCTTTTGCTGCATGATAGCAAGCGGGTTTATATTTCCGCGTTATTGCCACTTTTGGCGTTATTTCCATTCTCGCGAGAGTGCGTGGCATTTCATGCAGTTTAGGTTTAGCTGCTGGTATGCCTCATACGCGCGCAGTTTGTAGCCTTTTGCCAAAAAGTTTTCAAGCGCGATGCGCTGCTCGACGATATTGCTCATAAATGACTTCATAATAGGCGAATAATTCATCGTGGTGCTATCCAAAAACACCTCGATATTAAATTTTTGTAGCGCGTTAAAATCATCTTTGTGCTTTTGGATGCCTTCTTTGATGATGTCTTCTTTGTCGAGGAAAAATCCCTTGCGGATGAGGTCAGAGTCGTGCTGGAGATTTTGCATAATCTCTATGATGTTGGATTCTAGTGCGCTGGCGGTGTTTATAAAAAGTGCAAAAATTAGCGATTTTTGTAATATTTTTTTGAAATTGATATTTTTGGGTGCATTTATAAAAATATTTAAAAATATTTTTGCGGGCGTGGTTTTTGGTAGTTTTTGCGATAATTTTTGCGCGAGTTTTTGTAAAAATATTTGTGGCAATTTTTGCGAGGTTTTTTGTGGCAATTTTTGCAGAATTTTTTGCGACATGGCTTTTCCTTTTGCGCGGAATTTTTGTATCATTCTATAATGAAGTCTGTAAAAAATGGCTAAATGCCAAGCAACTTGAATGCCAACGACACAAATAAGGAGTGCTGGCCATGCTAAAAGAGCTAAAAACTTGCTACAAATGCATCATCATCCTAGGGTCTATCAATCTCATCGCGGCGTTTTTGCTGTATTTTTTCCTGCGCGGGTGGATGCACGCGATAAGCTTTGAAGCGGCGTATTTCTCGACATTTCTGGTCGTCATCAGCTCGTATTACACGCTAAAAAAGCGGCTAGATAGAGATGTGGCAAATGCGAACACGAGCGGCGCGGGTGCGGGTAATGAAGCGCGGGCGGATTCCGGCGCGGATTCCAGTTTGGATTCTCGCACGCCAAACGCCAGCCAAACGCCAGAATCTAGCGCCAGCACCGCCCAAGATTTTAAGGATTCTAAAGACGCCAGCGACACTGCCGAACTCGCCAAACCCTCGCCTGTGTCGAAGTTTTTCCTAGGCATCCAGCTTTCTTTTGGCTTGTATCGGCTCGCATCTTACATCATCCTTGGCGCGCTTTTGGTGGTGCTTATGGATTCTCACACATTCAGCGTCATCGGCTACATCGCGGGCGTGATGGTGTGCCTGCTTAGCGTGATATTGTTTCGCATCAAGCACCCGCCAGAAAATGCCAGCTAAAGCAAGCCGCGCGAGAACCCAGCGCGCCAAACGCTAGAATCCAAAGCGCCAGAATCCAAATCCGCGCACATTTTCCCACCAAGCATTAATGCAAGCATAGCAAGCGCAAATTGCCACGCGATTAATGCAAAATTTTAGCCGCTTTTGCTATAATCGCGCGTCAAAAGCCAATCAACAGCCAATCACCGGCCAAATACCAAAAGGATATCAAGTGAGTGCAAATACCATATTTGAAACCATCATCGGCTTAGAAGTGCATGTGCAGCTAAACACGCGCACCAAGATTTTTTGCTCCTGTGCGACAAGCTTTGGCGATGAGCCAAATAAAAATGTCTGCCCGACTTGTTTGGGGCTTCCGGGCGCATTGCCTGTGCTAAATCGCGAAGCGGTGAAAAAGGCGGTCTCTTTTGGCACCGCGATAAATGCAGAAATCAACCAAAACTCCATCTTTGCGCGCAAAAACTACTTCTACCCCGACTTGCCAAAAGCCTACCAAATCAGCCAATATGAAATCCCAATCGTAGGGCGCGGAAACATTGAAATCGAGCTAGAAAATGGCAGTAAAACGATAGGCGTCACGCGCGCGCACCTCGAAGAAGACGCGGGCAAAAATATCCATGAAGGCAATGTCTCAAAAGTGGATCTAAACCGTGCTTGCACGCCATTGCTTGAAATCGTCAGCGAGCCGGATATGCGAGATTCTAGCGAGGCGGTGGCATATCTTAAAAAGCTGCATTCTATCGTGCGCTTTTTGGGTATAAGTGATGCAAATATGCAAGAAGGGAGCTTCCGCTGTGATGCGAATGTCTCAATCCGCCCAAAAGGCGATACCAAGCTTTATACGCGCGTGGAGATAAAGAATCTAAACTCTTTTAAATTTATCCAAAAAGCCATAGAATACGAGGTTGCGCGCCAAATCGAAGCATGGGAAGATGGCAAATATGAGCGTGAAGTCGTGCAAGAAACGCGCCTTTTTGACACCGCCAAAGGCGAGACGCGCTCCATGCGCGGCAAGGAAGAAGCGGCGGATTATCGCTATTTCCCGGATCCTGATTTGTTGCCAGTGTTTATTGATGAAGCATTGATGAGTGAGGGCAGGCGGATTCCAGAGATGCCAGATGCTAAATGCGCGCGCTATGTGGCGGACTTTGGGCTAAGCGAGGCGCAGGCAAAGGTGCTAATCAGTCAGCTAGAGCTTACGCAGTTTTTTGAAAGCATGCTAGAATCAGGTGCGAGCGCAAAAGGTGCGCAAAACTGGCTTACAAACGAGCTTTTAGGACGATTAAAGGGTGAAAATACCTTGCAAACTTGCGGGATAGATTCTAAAACTTTAGCCACGCTTGTTTTGCGCGTAGAATCTAGCAAGATAAGTGGCAAAAGTGCCAAAGAAATCCTCGATGTGCTGGTGGAGCAAAAAGGTGGCGATGTGGATGCGCTCATCGAGTCTATGGGGCTAGCGCAGGTAAATGATGATGGCGCAATCATCAGCGCGATAGAATCCATCATCGCGGCAAATGCCGATAAAGTCGCAGAATACAAAAGCGGGAAAGACAAGCTTTTTGGATTCTTTGTCGGGCAGGTGATGAAGAGTGCCAAAGGCGCAAATCCTGCACGCGTAAATGAGCTACTCAAAGAGCGGCTATAGCGCGCAAAATAAGGCGCGAAAATAAGGTGCTAGTATTTAGGAAAAGCGCCTAGAGCGCGCTTTCAGAGAGGCAAAAATGGCGTTTGTCTGCGGGATAGATGAGGCGGGGCGCGGGTGTCTGTGCGGGAGCATGTATGTCGCTGGCGTGGCGTGCGATGAGGCGGTGGCTGCGCGGTTGAAGGCGATCGGCGTCAAGGATAGCAAAAAGCTTGCGAAAAAAAGGCGCTTTGAGATTCTGGGCGCGCTAAAGGCACTAGAATCTAGCGGTGAAATCTGCGCTGTCGTGATAGAAAAAAGTGCCGTAGATATCGATGAGCGCGGGATAAGCGCGTGCATCAAAGAGGCGATAGAATCCATAGCCGCGCGCTTTTGTGCGTGGATAGATGAGAGGGGGCTTGGCGCGGGTTTTGGCGTGGATTCTGGTGCGGGTTTTAGTGCGGATTCTAGCGTGGTGGATTTTGATACGCGCGCGGATTTTGTCAAAGTGGATTCTAGTGCGGGTTTTGCAAAAGTAGATTCTGGTAAGAATCCAAATATAGATTTATTTTCATATTATGAAAATCTAGATTCTAGAGCCAATCCAAAATCTAGCGCTAGCGCAAAAGTAGATTCCAAGCTGGCTGATTCTGGATTGGCAGATTCTAGCGCGGTAGATTTTGGCGAGCTAGATTCTAGCGCGATAGATTCTAGCGCACCAGAATCCAAAATCGCGCCACAATCCCAAAGCACGACCGCGCATAAAAACAGCGAAAGATTCCGCATATATATGGATGGCAACTCAACCTTTGGCGCGCGGATCCCGGCGCGTTTGCAGCTAGAGACTATCATCAAAGGCGATGATTTAGTCGCGCAAATCTCAAGCGCCTCGATATATGCCAAATGCGCCAAAGACGCGCAGATGCTAGAGCTTGACGCGCGCTATCCGCAATATGGGCTAAAAGACAACGCCGGCTATGGCACCAAATCCCACATAGACGCGCTAAAAGCACTCGGCACCACCCCGCACCACCGCCAAACCTTCCGCTGGGATAAATAAAATATAGGCTCAATCAATTGCTTAAACCTAGATTTATTGCCAAATTAGCAATTTTTCTACTATAATCACAACTTATTTTTGCAATAAAACCACCAAAATGGAGCCATAAATGAAACAAGCTAAAAATGCAAACAACCAAGTAGCACATGTATTTTTTGGTTGTGATGAGAACTATGTCAAATATGCTGCAGTGACGATACAAAGTATCATCGCAAATATCAATAAAAAGCTAGAATCTAGCAATATAAATGATGTAGATAATGCAAATAGCGCCATTTCTATCGGGGGGGGGGCAAACATATAGAATCTAGTGCAGATTCTAGCGAGCCTCAAGCAGAATCCACACCAAAACCACAAATAAAATCTAGCACACAAAATATCATAGAATCTCAAAACTCTAAAACAAAAACAACAGGATCTAAAGGCGTAGAATCTAACATCACCTCATTTTGCTTCCATATCATCACCGAGCCGCTATCAGATAAGACAGCCAAAAAGCTTAAAGTCCTAGAATCCAATCTAAGCGCTATGTTTCCTACGCAAATTATCACGCATTATACTTCACAAGAGAGGTTTAATTGTTTGTGTGCTTATGGGGAACATAAAAATTTTGCTGCATATTTTAGATTGTTAATAGCGGATTTTATTGATAAAAGCGCAGAGCGTGCCCTATATTTAGATACAGATACGTTAGTAATGTGCGACATACGAGAGCTTTGGGATGTGGATTTTGAGGGTAGCACTGCACTTGTGGTTAAAGACATACTAGAGCAATCTGTATATATAGAAAGATTTATAAAACTTGGGTTTAAAAATAATTTTGATACAAATAAATATTTTAACTCGGGTGTGATGATGATGAATATAAAAGAGTGGAGAAGGCTGCCCCTTAATGATATTTTTTCTTTTGATACAAGCGTTGTTGCCGATCAAGATTTTTTAAATTATATAGTTTATGGCAAAACAAAACTGTTGCCTTTTGCTTGGAATATGCAGTGGCGAGATAAAAGGATTCTAGAATTCGATTCATCATCGCAAATAAAACATGGTAAGTTGTTAATGTCCTCAATCTCCGAAGACGAGTTTGAAATCGCAAATACCAAACCAAAGATTGTTCATTTTGTTTTTAGCAAACCATGGTTTAAAAGTTATATAAAAATAGACAACAAATTTGTGGTGCATCCATATGCAAAAGAGTGGATGAGGGTGGCCAAGATGACACCTTTTGGAAGTGAGATATATAGTAACTATATAAAAGAAACCATAGCATTCTGGTTACGACAATATATACCTTTTGTTTATAAGGCTTTGCATGGCACAAAGCGGATACTAAAGCCATATAAACAAAAAATAGCAAGGTAAATATCGCAAGAAGCAAATCGCTTTAGCTATGCTTTATTATACGCATGCTTCACTCAAAAAGTGCGGAGCCTATGCGCACCATATTTGCGCCATGCTTGATAGCTAGCTCAAAATCACCACTCATCCCCATAGACAGCACGCTGACATTTGGCAGGCTATCATAGAGCGCCTTTGTCAGCGCGAAGCTCTCCTCCACCAAGCCCATATCATCGCTATTTGCACCAATACTCATGATGCCACAAAGCTCCAAAAACGGCGCACTCTCGCGGATCTGCAAAAACGCATCGCGCGCAGAATCTAGGCTAAAGCCATGCTTGCTAGCCTCATTCGCGGCATTTACCTGCAATAGCACGCGCTGGATTCTGCCAAGCCTAGTGCATCGCTCATTTAGCGCAGCTGCCAGCTCGCGCGAGTCGATGGAATGGATGAGCGTGGGGTTTAGCGCAAGCAGGGCGTTTATTTTGTTGCGCTGCAAAGAGCCGATGAAATGCCACTCTATTGGCGCGCCCGCCGCTCTACTCGTATTTGAAGTGCCAAAAGTATCTTTTGTGTGTGGCGCGCCAGAATCGCTTTTTGTTTGACGCGCGCTAGAATCTGTAAAATCTGTAAAATCTCTAGAATCCAAACTCGCAGCCCCAGCGCCAAGCACCGCATTTACCTGCGCCATTTTCGCCTTCAGATCTTGCACTTTGTTTTCGCCAAACGCACGCACCCCAAGCCTATGCAACGCCAAAATATCATTAAAATCGCGGTATTTGGTGACAGCGATTAGCTCTGCGCTATGAGAATCTAGCCCATTTGCCTTGGCATATTTTTCGCACGCGCGCTGGATGCGCGATGATATAGCGGCGAGGTTGGCGGATATTGCGCCGGTATCAGCGGATGTCATTGCAGCTCCACTCAAAACTTTTCAAAATCTAGATTCTAGCAAGTGCTTAAAGCCCAAACGCCTATTGCCCGCCAAAATGCACCAGCGCGCTACCCCAAGTAAGCCCGCCGCCAAAGGCATCAAGCAGCAGCAAATCGCCGCGCTTCAGCTTGCCCTGCGTATAAATCTCATCGATAGCCATAGGGATGCTCGCCGCGGAGGTGTTGCCATATTTTTGCACGGTCAGCACCAGCTTTTCAGCGGGGAAGTCGAGCTGCTCTGCCACAGCGGAGATGATGCGGTAGTTTGCCTGATGCGGGATGAAATAGGTGACATCTTGCGCGCTTAAAGCATTGGCGCGGAGGATGGATTCTGCATCGGCGATTATCGTGCGCACGGCGAGCTTGAAAATCTCATTGCCACTCATATGCAATCTGCCGCCGCTAGGCAAAGCGCGCAGGCAAGAAGGCGCAGAATCAGAAGGTGCGGGACTTGCGCCACGCGCGCCAGAATCCACCCCGCCGCCTTCTCTCGTCGTCTTTAGCAGATCCGCATACGCGCCATCCGCGCTGATATGCACATCCACTATCGCTTCTTTTGGATTCTCTGTCGCGCCTATCACCGCCGCGCCCGCACCATCGCCAAAGAGCACGCAAGTGCTCCTATCGGTGAAATCCAAAATCGAGCTGATTTTCTCCGCGCCCACTATCAAAATGTTGCGATACGCGCCGGATTCTACGAAGCTTTTGGCGATGCTTAGCAGGTAGATAAACCCCGTGCAAGCCGCGCTTATATCAAACGCGGGCTTATCATGGATGCCTAGCTTTGCGCTTATGAGGCAGGCGTTGGAAGGCATCGCGAAATAATCTGGGCTCAAAGTAGCGCAAATCACCAAATCTATCTCGCTAGGCGCGATATTTGCGCGCTTCATTGCTAGCTCGCCAGCGATCACGCCTAGATCGCTGCTGCCTTGATCTTTGGCGGCGAAATAGCGCGTCTTGATGCCGGTGCGCTTGGTGATCCACTCATCATTGGTGTCGATTATCTCTTCAAAATCGCGGTTTGTTATGACATTTTCTGGGACATACGAGGCGATAGAGCGCAGGCAGGCATACATTTTTTCTCCTTAGCGGTTGTGGGTGTGGCGATTTGGCGGATTGGCGCGCGTCAAGCCAGCACTCGCGCCGATACAAAAGCTAGCGCAAAAACCGGTGCAAAAACGCGACATAACGCGACATTACGCAAAACCGCGAAAAATTTCGTTATTTTATCATACCTCTTGCAAAATACATATAGAATCGCAACGCATAATCTACGCGCTAGATTCTCTCCAGATTCTCTAGTGGCAGAATCCGCCAGCGCTTTTATAGCTATTTTGCAGCCAGCCCATCTCACAACCCTTAGTTTGTAATCTTTGTTTGCAATCCTTATTTTTGGCAGTCCTTATTACAGCGCCTTGATAAATCGCTCTAGCCTATCTAGCCCCTCGCTTATCTGCGCCTCGCCACAAGCAAAGCTCATGCGTATAAAGCCCTCCATACCAAACGCCAATCCCGGCACAAACGCCAATCCAGCCTTTTCAAGCGCTTGTTTGCAAAACTCCATAGAATCCATTTTGCGCGCGAGTTTTGAGATGTCGATAAATAGATAAAACGCCCCGTGTGGCGGGATGACGCTGATGCCTTCTATTTTGTTGATTTTCTCGCACGCGAGGTTTCTGCGGCTCAAAAACGCTTGGCGCATGGATTCTATCTTATCATCGACTTTGCCGCTAAGTGCTACGATAGAGGCGTGCTGCGTGATGGAGTTGATGTTTGAGGTGCATTGGCTTTGCAGATTTGTCATGAGTTTGACTAGCTTTGTGTCCGCGCACGCGAGGTAGCCCATGCGCCAGCCTGTCATCGCCACAGATTTGCTTAGCCCATTTATCGTGATGGTGCGGCGGTAGCTGTCCTCGCTCACAGATGCGATAGAGGTGAAGCTACCTTCATAGATGAGCTTTTCATACATTTCATCAGAGATTATGTAGGCGTTGGTGGATTCTAGGATTTTGGCGATTTGGGTTAGCTCATCTTTGGTATATACCATGCCTGTGGGGTTTGAAGGGCTTGTGAGGACTAGGGCTTTGGTTTTTGGCGTGATGGCTTGTCGCAATTGCTCTGGCGTGATTTTGAAATCAGTAGCCGGCGAAGTCTCGATAAACACGCTTTTGCCGCCATGATAAGACACAAGCTCGGGATAAGTCACCCAATAGGGCGAGGGGATGATGACCTCATCGCCCTCATCAATGAGCGCGGCAAACGCATTGAAAAGCGACTGCTTCGCGCCATTGCTGACTAGAATCTGATTTGGCGCATAGGTTAGCGCGTTTTCACGCTGGAGTTTTGCGGCTATCGCGGATTTTAGCTCGGGGATGCCGGCTACTGGCGTGTATTTGGTGTAGCCTTTGTCAAGCGCATCTTTGGCAGCGTCTTTGATAGCTTGAGGCGTGTCAAAATCCGGCTCGCCCGCAGAAAAGCTCAAAATATCTTGCCCCTTTGCCTTTAGCTCGGAGGCAAGCGTGGCGATAGCGATGGTGGCGGATTCTTGGAGGTTTTTGATGCGGGTGGAGTATGCTGGTGTCATGGTTATCCTTTTGTTAAGGTTTGGTGTGCGCGTAAGGCTAGGCTTGGCGCTTGTTTTGGGCGCTTGTTTTAGGCGTTTGCGAGAATCTAGCGAGCTAGACTAGCGCGGATTCTAGCGCCAACCCAAAGCCAAATTTGTGATATTTTAGCAGAATCTTGATTTTATAAAGATATTTATTTGTAAGAAAATGTTTTGTGAAAAATATTTGTGCGGAAAATTAGAGAAAGTTTTTGCAAGGGTTTGCAAAGTTTTGGTGTGGCGCGGTGCGGTTTTGCTTGGTTTTGTTTTTGTGTGAGATGTCGGCAGTTTTGGGATTTCGCAATGGCGCAGAATCCGCGAGAATCACAAAAGTGCAGAATCTTCGAGAATCACGCACACAAAAACTGCGAGAATCTAGATTCTGCCTCTTTGGCTATTTTTTGGATTCTACCAAGCCCACCAATCGCGCCACGCTTGCCAATCACGCCGCATTTGTCACATGCGCTAGAATCTAGCCCACTCACACGCACCAAGCCCCAGCAAATCCACCACCAAACCAAACGCCCTTACGCGCTCATCAACCCGCCGCTTATATAATTCACCATATGCAGCTTTTGCACAAGCTGCGCGATTAGCCCGCGCATCTCGCGGCTTAGGCTGTCATTTTTTATCATCGCGTCAAAATCTTTGAGGCTGATGTTTGGCGATTTGGTGCTCAAAAAATCCACCGCCATCATATCATCGCAGTTTAGCACGCCATCATTTTGCAGCTGGCGCGCCATCGAGCGGAAGCTATCGGCATCCGCCAGCCCATTTTTCACATACTCGCGCGCATTTATCGCAGCGCTCAGCTCCCTGCTCGGCGTGAAAGTATCCTCTATCTTGCTAACCCAATCCACCCTAGATTTGCCCGCATCCGCCTGCGCGCTGCTATCCACATCGTTCGCCACCTCGCTCGCTTTTTGCGTGGCTTGCGCGGCATTCGCACCAGAAAGACTGCTAAGAAATGCTAGCATATCTTGATTTTCGCTCGCCTCTATTGTGCCGGGCTGTGGCGTGCTAGATTGCGGCTTTGTCGTCGTGTTTAGCCTAGAGGTAAAAAGCTCGTTTAGCCCCATATTATCGCTATTACCGATAGTATTCATCATATCTCCTTGCGTATTTTGCATATTCAATATTTTGCTAAATAAGCAAAAATCATTCCGATTAGTCGGCAATATTTTAGAAATTTTAGTAAATGAAGCGAAAAATTTACGATGGATTTTCAAGCGGCTTTTAATCAGCAATCCATTCGCAAGAAATTTGTAAATTTCTTGCGAAAATCAAATAAAAGGCGCACAAGCGCCAAACCTAGATTCTGGCGGATTTACAAAATTTGCCAGAATTCAAAATTTGCAAAGCAAATTTTCAATCACATCAAATCTCCGTGCACAAGCGCATATCCTAGATTCTAAATTAGACAAAACTTCCAGCCGTCATTGCTTAAAGAAGCTGGTGCTTTGCGAGCACAGCAAGGCAAAGTGTAGCCTCTTTTAGTAATCTATAAAAACAAGGTGCTATTTGGATTTGGTTTTTTGTCACTCTGCCATTGCCTTTATCCTTGCCGCTAGTCGCCAGCTTTTTGCAGGGGGACAGGGGGCTTAAATTGGCAAGACCGCCCCCTAGTCCCCGCACCCCCTTACCCCTGTCAGCCTTTCAAGGTGCCGCGCTGACGCGCGAAGATTTTATTTGACTAAAAATCCTTGCGGATTTTTATTTTTTAGATTGCTTCGCTGCGCTCGCAATGACGATTTGCGGATTCTAAATTATTGCAGAATCCAAAAGCCAAAGCATGCCAAACCCAACCAAACGCTAACCTAGCGCGCGCTAAATAGCTACAAAACAACCTTCCTCAAACTCCAAACCAAAATCCAAGAAAGCCAAAAGCGCGCAAAATTCACCAAGCTCCAGTCAAATCCTTGCGCGCCCAAAAAGCCAAAAGCGCGCACAAAGCAGACACATCGCGCCCCTCCTTACATCCCCTTCCACGCGCCTCTTTGTGCCTTTATCCTTCGTATATCTTTGTAAAAATCGCGCCGCCTAAGCCTGATCTCACCACCACTACCACCAGCCCTGCCAGCCTTGCCACCACCAGCACCAACACCGGTAGCGCCAGCGCCAAAATCACCAGCGCCGCCGCCACCGCCAGCACCGCCAGCACCAAAATCACCGCCAGCCTTCAGCATCGTATGAAAAAGACAATGCGCCTCTATCCCCTGCACCCTAAACCGATAATCCCTATGCCAATGCCCAAAAATCCAAAACTTCGGCTTCTTCCCCTCCCCTATCAGATGCTCCAAAATCCGCTCAAGCTGCAGCATATTTGGATCATGCATCTTGTGCCTTATATCCATAAATCTACGCAGCTTATCAAGGAACAAAAACGGACAAGTATGCGTCACGACAAAATCCAGCGCCCCCCGATGCCTATCTATCCTATCAAGCGCGTGCAAAACATCGGATTCTGCGATATCCTCGCCACTCCACCAAGTGACATTTGGCACGCGAGACTCCCTATCAATACTCTGCGCGCCACCCATCGTGAGGATGCTCCTGCCCGCTATCTTGTATATCTCGCCGCGCCGCAAGTGGTAGCATTTGCCCTTGATATACTCGCCGACCACCCCGCCAAACTTTTTGACCCGCTTTAGCTTATCCAAGCGGTTGAAATTCTCATGATTCCCATCGACAAACAAAACCATGCAAGGAAGCCGTGAGATTTTATTTTTTATTTCTAGCTCATCATCACGCGTAGATTCTGGGCGCGTAGATTCTTTGTTTGTAGGATTTATATCACTCCACAGCACGCCAAAATCCCCGCAAATAATGATAAAATCATCTTTTTTATAATTTTTTGGCAAAAATATTTTGTCTATATCCCTACTATGATGCGTATCGCCAAAAAAGTGTATATGTCCCATTTCGCACCTTTGCTTTGGCTTTTGTTTTATTTGTTTTGTTTTATCTTACTTTTGCCCTGCGCCCGCCAATCTAGCCCCACATTCTACAAAACTTTTACCAACTTCGCTTCACGCCATCACAAATTTATGCTACAATACCGCTTTTGTTTCAACCCAAACTCCACACCAAAGGACACTTTATGCCTTTATCTATTACCCCCCCCCTATATACTTAGATTCCAGCCTATTTTAGTTATTTTACTATTCATCATTTTTTCCCTATCCCTCACAAGCTGCGCCAAAGATAGCAAAACAAAATACATCACAGAATCCAAAGCCTACGCATCCACAGGCATAGACCCACACGATATAGAGCAAGTCGTCGAGAAGTCCGCCCGCTC
>NZ_MLQN01000027.1 GCF_001854545.1 Helicobacter sp. CLO-3 | reverse complement strand
TTCTGATATTGTGCTTTTTTCTGCTGCTATTCCCTATCAAGGTGGCACACATCATGTAAATGAGCAGCCACCAGCCTACTGGGCGGATATTTTTGAAAAAGAAGGCTTTGTGTGTTTTGATATTTTGAGGGAGAAGCTTTGGGAAAACAAGGATATATGCCCTTGGTATATACAAAATATATTGCTTTTTGTGAGTAAAGATAAGCAAGATATGCTTACCAAGCAAGGCTTTACGCCAAAAAAGCCGCCCTATATTATTCACCCTGGCATGTGGGAGCCAAATAAACAATGGTTTGATTACTTATTGCTAACTACAAAAAACTACATGTGCCTTAGAGACAAGTTTGCGAAAATCTCATTCCTTAAAGCATTTTATAAGAAGTTTATAAAATAGCTTGCTTTTGCTATGCTTTATCACAACACAGAATCTAGAAACGCCAAATCTAGACTCTGGCTAAAATGCGATAAATATCGTCCCTTATGCTGCGCCTAGCAAATAAAACTATTTGTGGCGCAATCATCTACCATGCTAGGCGCATTCCGCCATCTAAGCACAACTTGCTAGCCATTTTAAATTTTTACAACTTTTTGCTAAAATCTGCTATATTTTAGATCCTGCATGAATTAGTATCAAACCCCACACAAAGCGCGCAAATGCCATTTATCCGAGAATCTTTTCATATCGACACACCCATCAAAGCCTCGCGATTTCTCACGCGCACGCTTGGCTACACCACCGCGCAGGCGCAAAAGCACATCGACAAAGCCCGCCTGCGCACGCCAGACAACGCCCCCGTGCAAAAATCCCAAATCATCAGTGGCATCGTGTGGCTTACGCATTTTGTCGATGATTTTTACACGCCAAGCGAGCTGACTGCGCCTATTTTCACCACGCGTGATTTCACGCTTTTTTGCAAGCCTGCAAAGCTTCTCACGCATCCAAAAGGTAGCTTCTTGCATAAAAGCCTCATAGATTCTGCGCGCTATTTTGCGGGCAAGGACGCTAAGCTCGCGCATCGGCTTGATTATGAGACGAGCGGGCTTATCGTGGCTGCCAAGGGGCGGGCGAATGAGCGCGCGCTGAAGCAGCTTTTTGCCACGCGCGAGGTTTGCAAAACCTACATCGCCAAAGTGCAGGGTATCATCACAGGCGCACGCACCATCGATGCGCCCATCCTCGCCCCAAGCCCAGCACAAAAGCCACATCGCAACCTTTCCATACGCTCGCGCATCGATCCTAGCGGCAAGCCTGCAGTCACGCTGATAGCGCCGCTTCACATAGATTCTGTGCGCGCGCAGACCACCATCCTAGCGCGCCCGCTCACCGGCAGGACGCATCAGATACGCCTGCACTGCGCGCACATCGGGCATCCGATTTGCAATGACTTTTTGTATGGCGGCGATGATGCGATGGCGGAGGCGTATCTGGATGCGCTGAAGCAAAGCTTTTTGGATGCAGAATCTGGTGCGCTAGAATCCACAAGCGCGCAAAAATCCGCGCCAGAAGTTTCACCACAAAATCCGCAAAGCCCACCAAATCCACAAGATTCGCAAAATCCACCAAGCCCGCTATTATCCAGCACCCTTTGCCTGCACGCCTATCATTTGCGCTTTGCCTATCGCCATATATACAGCCTCTATGCGCCATTGCCCGCGTGGCTGGATGCCAGCATTTTAGAATCTGATATTTTGGATTCTATCCGCGTCGGCTTTACCAATATAGATTCTGCCACCTAGATTCCAAGCCAGCCCGGAATCCAAAACCTGCCAAAATCCACGCGCGATCAACCAGAATCCACGCGCCACCAAGTTTTATATAGCTTTATATAAGTTTTGGCTATAATCCCGCGCAAGTCCAAGTAAAACAACAAAACAAGACAGCAAAGCACCAAAACAAAAGCAGACAAACCAAGCACAAAAAGCACAACAAAAAACGCAAAACAAAGCACAAAAGGCAGGCAAATGGCACTCGCACTCGCGCTAAAATACCGCCCCAAAGTCTTCTCCGATCTCATCGGGCAAGAAGCGATCTCCAAAACCCTCTCCATGGCGCTGGATAAAAACCGCATCGTGCATGCCTACCTTTTTAGCGGGCTTAGGGGCAGCGGCAAAACTAGCTCGGCGCGGATTTTTGCGCGCGCGCTGGTGTGTGAGAAGGGGCCTATTTCTACGCCTTGTGGCGAGTGCGATATTTGTAAAGCCACGCTTGAAGGGCGAAACCTCGATATCATCGAGAAAGACGCCGCGTCAAATCGCGGGATAGATGACATCAAAGACATCATCGAGCACACGCGCTACGCGCCTTCGATGAGTCGGTATAAAATTTTCATCATCGATGAAGTGCATATGCTTACCAAAGAGGCGTTCAACGCGCTGCTAAAGACGCTTGAAGAGCCGCCAGAGTATGTGAAGTTTATCCTAGCGACGACGGATCCGCTGAAGCTGCCAGCGACCATCATCAGCCGCACGCAGCACTTTCGCTTCAAAAAAATCCCACAAAAAGCCGTCATATCTCACCTAGAAAACATCCTAGAAAAAGAGGGCGTGAGCTATGAGCCAAACGCGCTAGAGATCATCGCTAGAAGTGGCGGCGGGAGCCTGCGCGACACGCTCACGCTTACTGATCAGGCGATAAATTATTGCGACAAGCATTTGACTACGAGCCAAATCACGCAGATGCTAGGCATCATCGATCCTAAAAATCTAAAAGATTTTTTCGCGAGCATCATTCACAAGGATGAGGGCGCGCTAAATAGGAGCCTCGAGGTGCTTGGCGAGTATGAATGCGAGATGATTATCGATGAGATGCTTTTGTTTCTCAAAGATGCGCTGCTGGCGGGCGATCAGGACTTCCCGCTGCTGCTTATCGATAGATTTCTAGGGATTTTGAGCACGGCAAAATCGCTGCTAAACCTAAATCCAGATGGTGCGTTTGTGCTGATGCTAATGAGTCTAAAAATGCGCGAGGCGCTGAAGCTAAAGGATAT
Source organism: Helicobacter sp. CLO-3 (assembly GCF_001854545.1). Classification (GTDB taxonomy): domain Bacteria; phylum Campylobacterota; class Campylobacteria; order Campylobacterales; family Helicobacteraceae; genus Helicobacter_B. The sequence continues at coordinate 25,897 of NZ_MLQN01000027.1, read as the reverse complement.
CAATGAGGCGATAAAAGAGCTAGAGAAAGCAGCACCGGCGGAGGTGGCGTCGGCGCAAAATATAGTAGCGCAAACAATGCAAAATCAAGAAGTAAGTCAAAAAACAAGTCAAGAAACAAATGTGGAAAAAATCGCAGAATCCAAAATAGCGGATTCTAGCGGCGTGGATTCTAGCGCAAATGTCGATTCTGGCGTGCCAAACACCAGCACACAAACCCAAGCCACACAAACCACCACTACACAAGCCCCCACTACACAAACCCACTTCTCGCCACAAATAGGCGCGCAAGAGTTTAGTGCGCTGGCTAGCAAAATCGCCGACCGCTCCTATGAGCTGGGCGAGACATTCGCGCGCGCGGTGGCGTTTGAGCGCTGGGATGTCGCCACTAGCACGCTGTTTTGGTATAGCAACCCAAGCGCGCCGGACAAAGCGACGCTCAAGCAGTTTTGGGGCATCATCCAGGCGCTCGTGCAAGAGGCGTTCGCGCCTATCGCCACCAGCGCGCCCATACATATCAAAAACACCTTCCAGCCCGCAGCTGACGCGCTAAATCCGCAGAATCCAGCAAGCGCGCCAAATGTAGCAAATGCGCCAACCCAAGCGCAAACCAGCCAAGACGATTTGCCACAAAAAAAAACTTCTGACCTAAGCCTAGAGCCAAGCACAAGCGCAAATCCTACGCCAAACACACAAGCGCCACAAGCCCAGCAAACCGCGCCACGAGCGGACTTTGTGGATTCTAGCACTTTTTCAGATTCTAGCACAAGCGCAAATTTTGGCGCGCCAAACGCCAATGATTTGGATTCCGCAGAATCTAATTTTGCAAAACGAGATTCTGATTCCGCGTCAAATTTTAGTGGTTTGGATTCTAGGACATTTTTAGATTCTAGCGCGCAGGCTGGCAATGCAGAATCTACTTCACAAGATTTTGCTAATTCTGCCAATCTTGCTAATCCTGCCAATTCCACTAATTCCTCCAATCTTGCCAATCCTGCCCAAGAGCCGATGTCAGAGATTAGCGCGCGGATAAATGCGCTAAAGCAAAGTATCGCCTCCATACCCACAGCACCCACGCCGCCGGCGCAAGAAAATATCACCCCATCATTTACGCAAGAATATCCGCCCACCACACCCGCCACTTTAAGCGCGCCAAATACGCAAAATATGGGCGCACAAAATCAAGATTCTGCGCCAGATACTCCAAAAATAGATGTTCCCAAGGTGGATGTCCCCAAAATCGATGTTCCATGGTATGAAGATGATGAGCTGGCAAATATCGCGCCAAATTCTAGTCAAAATTTTAGCCAGAATCCAAACGCAAATCCAAGCCCAGATTTTAGCCAAAACGCAAATTTAGACTACCAAAACCATGTGCCAGAATCTAGCAAAAATTTAGATTCTAGCGCTTATGCGCCCGCTAGTGACAACCAAAACGCCGCGCCAGCGCCAAGCCAAACGCAGCCACAAAACGCCGCGCAATCGCAAACGCAGATTTTCCTGCAAGAAAATAACGCGCTAATCCAAAGCCTAAAGCACAATTTTGGCGTCAAGCAAATGCTAGTCATCGAGAATAATGATGCGAAAAATACCCCCGATAAGTAGCGATGCCACGCTGTTTGCAAGCACTCAAGCTGGCGTGGAAAATTTGGATATGCTTATTAAGCTAATGCTTGCGAGTGGCAAAAATATTTTTCTGCTAAGCGGCACGCTTGGGAGCGGTAAAACCACGCTGGTGCAGGCATTTCTAGCACACATCAGAAACCAAGAAAAAAGCGCGCAGAATCTAAAAATACAAAATCTGGAAGCGCGCAATCAAGACGCGCAAACAAAATCTAAAAATGCAGAATCTAGCAGCGCAGAATCGACAGAATCTAATCAAGCAGAATCCGAGCGCACAGAATCCAAGCTGGCAGAATCTAGTAGTGCAGAATCCACGCCAGAGCCGCACGCATTAAGCGCGCAAACACAGCCACAAAGCACACCGGACACGCCTTTGCCAGCGTTTGCGACTTCGCCGACTTTTAGCATTATGCATGATTATGGCGGCGTTTATCATTATGATTTATACAACCACAGCGCGGCGGATTTGCTGGAGATGGGCTTGCTCGAGTGGCTTAGCGCGCCGGGATTTCATTTTGTCGAGTGGGGCGAGGCGCTTTGGGACATACTGCGCCACAGCGGCTTTGAGCGCGCACTAATCCGCATAACCATCCCAAACACGCAGAATCTAGATTCCGACAAAAGCACAGAATCCAACCCGCCAAATGCCAGCACCAGAGAATCCAACTCGCCAAACACAAACATGTTGAGTGCAAACGCACTAAACACAAGCGCGCCAAACATAAACGCGCAGAATCTAGATTCTAGAACCTATGAGATTTTTATTTAAGCACACAAAACCCAAAATTCTTCTTGCATTTTTTTGATTCTGCAACAATTTAGAATCCGCAAGTCATCATTACTAAAAGAAACTGGCGCTTTGCTAAGGAAACTCACCTTTTGGCAGTTTTGTTATATCTCATATTTGATTAAAGTAAAAACTATAAAACAACAAATCAAGCCAGCTTAGATTCTGGCGCGTGATTTTGCTTTGTGGCAATTCTAAAAATTTGTGATTATCTCTTTTTTAGCGTTTTGGTTTTATAATACGCGCTTGATTGTTGGCTTAATTGCTTGTTTGCCTGTTTGATTATTTGATTGATTGGCCGGCTAGATACACATCAAGTTTTGCATCACAAAGTTTTTGCATCACATTTACAAGGAAAAATATGCTTCTAGAAATAGATCATCTAACCAAGCGCTATGGCGCGACTCTCGCGCTAAATGACCTCTCGCTACGGCTTAGTGAAGGCAAAGTGATGGGCTTGCTAGGACCAAATGGCAGCGGCAAGACGACGCTTATCAAAGTGCTTTTGGGGCTGCTTAGGCAGTATAGTGGCGAGGTGAGATTTTTATCGCGTCCCATCGATGATGACTCCAAGGCGCACATAGCGTATCTGCCGGATAGAAACCATTTGCCTTTGAATTGGAGTATCGAGTATGCCTGCTCGTTTTTCGCGGATTTTTTCGCGGATTTTAGCACGCACAAAGCGCACGCGCTATGCGATATACTCAAGCTCTCAAAAACTGCTAAAATCAAGCAACTCTCCAAAGGCAACAAAGAAAAGCTAGCGCTTTTGCTCACACTTTCTCGCGAGGCGAAGCTGTATATTTTTGACGAGCCTATCGCGGGCGTGGATCCGGTGGCGCGCGATTTGGTGTTTGATCTGATACTGAATAACTACGCGCAGGGCTCTAGCGTGCTAATCGCTACGCATCTTATATATGATGTGCAAAAGATTTTGGATGAGGCGATATTTTTGTCAAATGGCAGCGTGCTGGCACACAAAAGCGTGGAGGAATTTACCGCGGGCGGGCTAAATCTCGAGGAGGCGTTTAAAGAGGCGTTTGCTAGCAGTAGTTTGGGCGGGGCGGCTTTTGCCAGAGCAGAATCTCGTGTGGAATCTAGTGTAGAATCTGGCGCGCAGAATTTGGCGCAGAATCCGCAGAATCTACAAACCGCGCAGAATACGCTAGATTCTGAGAATCCCACAAATACACAGAATCCACAAAATCCCCAAACCAAGCAAGGCGGTGTGATATGAGAAAACTTCTAAAATATGAGCTTGCGGGCAATTATCTGCCTTTTGTGGTGATTAGCGCACTGTTTTTGATTTGCGTTAGTGTGAGCGTTTTTGCATGGAGCGCGATAACTTCTCATGGCGGTAGCGTTAGGCATGCATTAGATGATTTTGGATTTTTGGCTTGGGTGTTTTTTGTGAGTATTGCTGGGGTTGTTCTGTCGCTATTTGGGCTTATGGTAGTGCGGATAATGGCGGTGATAAGCACCTTTGGCAAAAATCTGTATGGCTCGTATGGCTATCTGCTTTTTTGCCTGCCTGTGGGGATTGATGCGATACTTTTATCAAAGATTTTGAGCTGTTTTATATTGATAGGCGCTTCTACTTGTTTTTATATGTTTGTAGGCGCAGAGGCGGTGCTTTTTGTGCGTGATGTGGATTTTATCACAGCGATGCAAGAGATTGGCGGGTGGCTGGCGGAGTTTGTATATAGTTATAGGGAATCTAGCGTGTTTTTGGTGTTATTTATCACCACCAATGTGCTAGGTCAGATTTTAAGCTTTCTAGTTAGCATCATGCTGACTTTGGTACTTCTTAATGCATGGCATATTTCTAGCTTTCGCTTTGTGCTTGGGGTGCTGATATTTTTTGGGCTTGGGATTTGTGCGGATATTGTGCTGACACCTTTTAATATGTTTGTTGAGTGGGCTATCGGCGGCTCTTCTGTGCTCGATATGGTGGCTTCTAAGGCAGAAACTTATGGGATTCTTAATGTGACAGCGTGGCTTTTTTATGCGTATTATACGATACGATATTTGCTAATCATTGGCGTTTTTTATCTGCTGGCTAGATATTTTGTCATCAAAAAAATGGAGCTAGAATAGCTAGAATCTAGCGCAGCTAGATTCTCGTATAAATAGATTCTCGCGCAAACCAAACAAAAGGAGCAAAATGAAAGTAACAATCGTAGGTAGCGGATATGTAGGACTCGTGGCTGGTGCGTGCTTCGCGCAGATGGGAAATGAAGTGATATGCCTAGATATCGACAAAACAAAAATCGAGAATCTAAAACAAGGCATCATCCCCATATATGAGCCCGGGCTTGAAGAGATGGTGCTAGAAAATCAGCGCCTTGGCACGCTAAGCTTTTCTAGCGACAAATCTACAGCATTGTCGCAAGCTGAAGTGATATTTATCGCGGTGGGGACGCCTATGGGTGATGATGGGAGTGCGGATCTGCGCTTCGTGCGCGCGGTGGCGCAGGATATCGGCGCGCATATCAGCCTGCCTTATGTTGTCATCGTGGATAAATCCACCGTCCCAGTAGGCACTGCCAAAGAAGTCAAAAGCATCGTGGCAGGTGCGCTGCGCGAGAGGGGTGCAGAATCTAGCATAAGCTTTGATGTCGTGAGCAATCCGGAGTTTTTGAAAGAAGGCGTGGCGATAAAGGATTTTATGAGTCCTGATCGCGTGGTGATTGGCGCGGATTCTGATAGGGCGTTTGAAGTGATGCGCGCGCTTTATGCGCCTTTTCTCATCAAAACCGATCGCCTCATCTCTATGAGTATAGAATCTGCCGAGATGACGAAATACGCGGCAAACGCCATGCTAGCCACCAAAATCAGCTTCATAAACGAGATGAGCCAAATATGCGAGCGCGTGGGCGCAAATATCAATGATGTGCGCGCGGGCATAGGCTCGGATTCTCGTATCGGATATAGCTTCATATATCCGGGCTGTGGGTATGGCGGCAGCTGCTTCCCCAAAGATGTCAAAGCGCTAGAAAAAACCGCGCTCGATAATGGCTACACGCCAAAAATCTTGCAGGCAATCGACAAAGTAAATGCCGCGCAAAAAATGCTACTAGTGGAGAAAATCTGCGCGCGCTTTGGCGAGAATCTAGCGGGCAAGACATTTGGGATATGGGGGCTAAGCTTCAAGCCAGAGACGGATGATATGCGCGAGGCAAGCGCGATAGTGGTGATAAGCGAGCTAGTGAAGCGCGGGGCAAAAGTGCTGGCATACGATCCCAAAGCATACGAGCAGGCGCGCTTCTATCTCAAAGAATGGCTAGAATCTATAAAGCTAGTGGATAGCAAATATGATGCGCTAAATGATGCGGATGCGATGGTGCTAATCACGGAGTGGAGGGAGTTTAGAAGCCCGGATTTTGCAGAGATACAAAAGCGGCTAAAAGCGCCAATAATCTTTGATGGGCGCAATATCTATCACACGCAAAACCTAGAATCTAAGGGCTTTGAATATCATCAAATTGGTGTGAGGAATAAATAAAGGTTTTGTCTATAAGTGGCGCATTATATGAAGTAAGTTGCGGGTTTTGGGTTTTTGGGATTCTAGATTCTGCGGCGGTGTTTTAGGTTTTGGATTTTAGATTCCAGAATCTAGATTCTAGTTTGGCGTTTGTCTCATGCGCGGATTTTTGGGGTTTATTTTGAAGGGTGATTTTGGAGCTGATTTTTACAGGCGATGGCTCGCTGGGTGCGTTTAGCGAGCAATATGATGAAAGCTATTCTAGCAGCGTGGGTGCTCGCATAGAAAAGCTAAGCAAGCATGTGCTGCCAGCATTTATGGCGATAATGCCATTTTATTTGCAAACTCATAGAGCGCAAAACTTTGCAAAATCGCAGAATCTACAAAATCAAATAGCTTCGCAAAATCAGCAAGATTTTTTGACTTCGCAAAATCCGCAGGAATTTTTAGCTTCGCAGAATCCACAAGATGCGCCAACAATACGCATTTTAGATATTTGCTTTGGGCTTGGGTGGAGTGCGTTTCTTAGCGCGCAAGTGTTTGCTGATATGACTAGGCTTTTTGCGCCTAGATTCTGCCCTGCCTCTTTTTTCTGTCCCGCCTCTTTCTATCCCGCTTTTGCTCCGCGCTTGCAAATCATCTCACTAGAAAAAGACAAACACACGCTCGCCCTTGCTGGCAAAATCCACAGCCTAGATTCTAGCCTGCTAGCGCGGCTAGAGCGTGGCGATGAGGTAAATATCGCGCCAAATGTTAGCCTGCAAATCATCTGGGGCGATGCGCGCGAGAATCTAGCACGCTTAGAAAAAGAGGCCAAAAGCGCGCCAGAATCCGCACTAGATTCTGCGCCTAAAAATCCACAATCCACGCTTGAAAGCCCACAAAAATGTGAGAATCCACAATCCGCGCCAAAGAATCCGCCAGCGCGCCAAAATCTGCTTTTTGACATAGTGTATCAAGATCCATTTAGCCCTAGCAAAAACGCGGAGCTGTGGGGTTTGGCGCATTTTAAGCAGCTTTATAATCTTTGCAAAACTCAAGCCATCATCACGACTTACTCTACTAACGCAAAGCAGATGCAAGAGGCTTGCGTGGCGGGCTTTGGCGTGTATCGGTTCGCGCCTAGTTTTGAAAATCTAGCGCAAACTTATCGCGCTTCGTTTGGCGCGGAGCTGGCAGAATCTGGCGCGCAAGATTCTGATATATTGGATTCTGACGCGCAAGATTCTAATGCGTTAAAAAATATCATAAATGAAAATATGCCAAAAATCCGCGCTTCTAGCATTTTGACAAAGGGCGATTTGGGGCTAGAAAATTTCGCCGGGCTAAAAATAAGGCAATAAATAGGGCAGGGCGCGGCGGTGCTTGCGCGCTAAATTTTGGTGCATTAGATTCTGATTAGATTCTGGCTGGATTCTAGATTGGCACGCGTGATTTTGCTTAAAGTTGCGCGTGAGGTGAATTTTGCTAGAATCTACATTTGCAAAAACTAAAATCTGCTAGCCTTTGAATCTGCAAGCCTTTGAAGCAGAATCCAAAACACAAAATAATAATGGAGCATCTATGAAAATCGTATTTATGGGGACGCCACGCTTTCCTGAAGTGGTGCTAGAAGAGATAGTGGCTTATGCAAAAAGCGGCGATAAAACGCCAGAATCTAAAATAGTGGAACCTAAAATAGTGGAATCTAAAATCGCAGAATCTAAAAAACTAGATTCTCGCGCGCCCGCGCAAAATGTAGAATGCAAAACTTTAGAATCTAAAAATGCAGAATCTAAATCGCCAGAATCCAAACCACAAAAGCCAAAGCTAGAGATTCTAGCCGCTTTCACCCAGCCAGATAAGCCTGTGGGGCGCAAGGCTATCATCACGCCTCCACCGCTAAAACTTGCCGCAGAAAAGCATGGCATCCCTGTGTTTCAGCCAAGCGCGCTGGATGATGAGGCGTGCGAGATTCTTGAGTCTTTGCGCCCGGATTTTATCGTGGTGGTGGCTTATGGCAAGATTTTGCCACAGCGCGTGCTAGACATCGCGCCTTGTATCAATATCCATGCCTCGATTCTGCCTAAATATCGCGGCGCTAGTCCTATCCAGCAGATGATTCTAAGCGATGATAGCGAGTATGGCGTGAGTATCATGCGTATGGATGCGGGGCTTGATAGCGGGGATTTGCTGTGTGTGAAAAAATTTGCGCGCCAAAAATCCAAAAATGTGGAATCCAAACAAGCAGAATCTAAAAATGCAGAATCTAGCAAAATAGATTCTGAATGCGCGCCAAAGGAGCTGGGCTACATCGCGCTTAGTGAGAAGCTAGCGATGCTTGGTGCTAGTGCGCTTATCGAGGTGCTAGAAAATTTTGATTCTATCACGCCTGCGCCACAAGATGAGAGCGCTGCGACTTATTGCAAAAAAATCGCCAAGCAAGATGGGCTCATCGCCTTTGATGATGCGCGCGAAATCTACAAAAAATCGCTTGCCTATGAGCTTTGGCCCGGAGTTTTTCTAAAAAGCGGGATGAAAATCTATGGCGTGCGCCTGATAGAATCTACAAGCGCGCACAAAGCAGGCGAGATCCTAGAAAATGACACCAAAAACAGCCAAGTGATAATCGGCTGCGCGCGCGGCAGCATCGCGATAGAAGAGCTGCAAATCCCGGGCAAACAGCGCGTGAATGCGAGCCAATATCTGCGCTCCAAAGGTATGGGCGCTGGTGCGGTGCTGGAATAAGCAGAATCTACAAAGTGGAATCTGCAAAGCAAAATTTTGAGGCAGAATCTACAAAGCAGAATCTCGAGGCAAAAAATTTTGAGGTGAAATTTTGAGATGGAATCTCGAGGCAGAATCTAAAACGATTTAGTATCAAATCAAGGGCAAAAAAACATGCAAATAATATATAAAGAAGAAGTGGATTCTACACAAGAAGAGCTAAAACGCGCGCTATCGCTTAGTATGAGCGAAAATGACGCGCGCAAAAACGCGCAAAAACCAAGTGCCCCAGAATCTACTGCGAAAAACGCGCTAGATACACAAAGCACATTTGGCGCGCAAGAATCGCCAGAATCCACCGCGCAAGATATGCAAAAATCGCCAAACGCGCTAGAATCCACCGCCCCAGAATCTTGCGCGCCAGCACTTTGCATCGTGGCAAATCGCCAAACAAAAGGCAAGGGCACGCGCGGGAATGTGTGGGAGAATCAAGAGTGTGCGCTTATGTTTTCTTTCTCGTATTTGCCGCCATTGCGCCTGCCTAGCGATGTGCCGATGCAAAGCATGGCGATTTTTTTGGGATTTGTGATAAAAGAGCGTTTGGCAGCGCGTGGCTCAAAAGTGTGGCTAAAATACCCAAATGATTTGTATATCAATGACAAAAAAATCGGCGGGATTTTGATAGAGGTGTGGCGGGGCGTTTTGCTGTGTGGCGTGGGGATAAACCTAAAAAGCAGCGCGTTTGGCGAGCTAGATATTTTACTGGATAAAAATGCGTTTTTGGTCGATTTATTTGACTCGTTGCAAAATCCTCCGAGTTGGAAGCAGATTTTCAGAAAGTATGAGATAGAATTTTGCAACAACTTTCCTTTTGCGTTTCATTTTGGCGATGAGGTAATATCGCTAAAAGACGCCGTTTTGCTCGAAGATGGCGGGCTTAGCGTGAAGGGGAGAGTGATTTATAACACAAGAAATTATAGGGAGTGAGCGATGTTTGAAGTTATCACAATAGCTAATCAAAAAGGCGGTGTGGGCAAAACAACGACAGCGGTAAATCTAGCCGCGTCTTTGGCAGCTGCCGAAAAAAGAGTGCTTTTGATAGATTTTGACGCGCAAGCAAATGCGACTACAAGTCTTGGATTCCGCAGAAATGATATAGAGTTCAACATTTATCATGTGCTTATGGGGAGCAAAAAGATTTCAGAAGTGATCCAAAAAACAGATATTCCTTTTATGGATTTAGTCTCTTCAGATATCGGGCTCGTGGGGATAGAGAAGAGCTTTTATGCCAACAAAAGCGGCAGGGAGCTAATCCTTAAGAAAAAGATAGCAGAAGTGGCGGATAGCTATGATTTTGTGATTATAGATTCTCCGCCAGCACTTGGACCACTCACGGTAAATGCGCTTGCGGCGGCGCATTCTGTCATCATCCCGATACAGTGCGAGTATTATGCATTGCAGGGCTTGGCGCAGCTGCTAAACACCATCCAAATGCTAAAAGAAAATGGCATAAACTCATCGCTAGAAGTGCGCGGGCTTTTGCCTACGATGTATTCAGCGCAAAACAACCTTTCAAAGCAGGTGTTTGCGGACTTGTCGGCGCATTTTGATTCTAAGCTGTTTAAAAATATCGATGATGACTCATATATCATCATCCCTAGAAATGTAAAACTCGCAGAATCGCCTAGCTTTGGGAAGCCTATCTTGCTCTATGATGCAAAATCAAGCGGTAGCGTAGCGTATCAAGACCTCGCGCAAACAATCTTGCAAGGAGCATAATTTGGCAAAAAAACGAGCACTTGGCAGCGGGCTTGGCGAGCTTCTTGGCGAAGTCAAAGACTCGTATGAGAAAAATCTAAGCGATTATACAGAATCTATAGTCGAGCTAAATGTTGATATCATCAAGCCAAATCCATTTCAGCCGCGCAAGACTTTTGATGAGGATTCTTTGAATGATCTAGCGATGTCTATCGCAGAGCATGGGCTTTTGCAGCCGGTGCTGGTGTATGATGATGAGGGGGATTATTTCCTCATCGCTGGTGAGCGCAGGCTGCGGGCTAGCAAAATCGCCAAAAAGCCCACGATAAAGGCGATAGTGGCAAATGAGTTTATCGAAAAAGGCAAGCTTAGAGAGGTCGCTATCATCGAAAACATACAGCGCGAGAATCTAAACCCGCTTGATCTCGCGCAATCCTATCAAGAACTCATCAATGACTACAAAATCACGCATGAAGACTTAGCAAATCGCATCAAAAAATCCCGCGCGCAGATAACCAACACGATGCGGATTCTAGAGCTTTGCGCGTATGTGCAAAATCTCATCGCGCAAAATAAAATAACCCAAGGGCATGCAAAAGTGATGGTGGGGCTTTCAGAAGCGGATCAAAAGATTTTGGCAGATTCTATCGTGGGACAAAAGCTATCCGTGCGCGAGACAGAATCGCTTGCCAAAAATCTAAAAAATCCAGATAAAGATCATGCCAAATCTAGCGAGTCTAGCGAAAAGGATTCTGGTGCTAATGGCGCTAATGCTGGCAAGGCGTCAAATAAAGAAGCGCCTTCAAAAGAGCTAAAAGAACTGCAAGCGCTGCTAGAAAATCTAGGCATATCTGCCAAAATCTCTGCACAAAGCATTACCATACAGCCCAAAAAGGAAAAAATACTTTACCTAATTGAGAGATTAAAATCTTGATTTAAGGTTTGGGCTGTTAGAATTTAAGGATTTTATTTTTAGAAGGGAGCCAAAATGAGCATTACTATTCCTGAACCTTGGCTGATGCTTTTGGTGTTTGCGGTGTTTATCATCACTATGCTATTGCTCAATACTTGGTTGTTTAAGCCTATGCTTGGCTTTATGGATGAGCGAGAATCGCTGCTTCGCAAGGATATGGATTCTGTATCGGATAATCATTCGGAAATCCAAGAAATAGAGTGCAAAATCCAAGCTATTTTGGCAGATGCAAAATCTCAAGCAAGCAAGATAATCGAGAGTGCTACAAATGATGCAAAGGCTGATTATGATGCAAAGATTGCCAGAAAACAGCAAGAAATGCAGCAAAAGATGAGCGATTTTAGAGCGGATCTTGAGAGCCAAAAAGCACAGATCAAAAAAGAGCTTTTGGCTGATTTGTCTGTATTTGAATCTGCGCTAAAAAGCAGAATCCAACAAATTTAGGGAAGGGGTGGTTATGCGATATTTGTGGCGATATGTGTTAGCGTTTGCTTGCCTTGGTAGCATCGCTTATGCATCAAGTGTGGATATTTCACAGACGGATTTTAGTGAGCGCGCGATAAACTTCGTGATTTTTGTGGCTATTTTGTGGTATTTGGCAGCAGATAAGCTAAAAGCACTGCTTAAAAACAGGCAACAAGGCATAGCAAGCCGCTTTGAAGAGGTGCAAGATAAAGTAAAAGCTGCCAAAAAATCCAAAGAACAAGCGCAGAAAAATCTAGAAGAAGCGCAGAAAAAAGCAGCAGAAATCGTATCTACTGCTAAAAAAGAAGCGGTAATCGTAGCGCAAAAATACGAAGAGCAATGCAACGCTGACATAGAAAATATGAAAAAATCTCACGAAGCGCTTATGCATTTTGAGCAAAGAAAGGCGCAAGCAGAGGTCGTGGAATCGGTGCTAGATGAGGTATTTGGCGGCGAGGCTGGCAAGATTCAGACAGAAGAGTATGTCAGAATCCTAAATAAAAAGGTGGCTTAATCATGGAAGAGATTGTAGCTAAAAAATACGCTTACGCGCTTATCAAGAGCTGCGATAATGACGCGCTAAAAAAGCTTGCCAAAATCTTCTCGCAAGTCTCGCAAGCATTTGGTGTGGAGAAGTTTATCGACATTATCCATTCTCCTTATGTGCCAAAGGCTAAGAAAAAGGAGTTTTTGCTCTCGCTTCTTGGAGGCGACAAACAGGCGGGAGATTTTGTAAATCTTTTGATAGAAAATAATCGCTTGGATATTTTGCCTTTTGTGGCGGATATCTTGGAAGGGCATTTGCGCGGCTTGGCAAACAGCTATAAAGCAGTGCTGTATGCGCCTAGCAATCTAGATTCTAGCACGATATCAAATATCGCGCAGAATCTATCCAAAAAGCTTGGCATACATCTTGATATCGAGCAGTCTTCAAGCAAAGTCGATGGCATACAGCTAAAAGTCGAGGATTTGGGGATAGAGATCTCTTTCTTGAAAAATAGATTTTTCGATGATCTCAAAAACCACATTCTTAAAGCTATCTAAATTCAAACAAGGAGAAACCTGTGACACAGAAACTAAAAGCAGAAGAGATAAGCACCATCATCAAGGACAAGATTAGCAGCTTTGATATTAATATCGACATATCAGAGACAGGCAAGGTTATAGGCTATGCCGATGGCGTCGCTAGAGTGTATGGGCTAAAAAATGTCATGTCTTATGAAATGGTAGAGTTTGAGACAGGCGATTTGGGTCTTGCTTCAAACCTAGAAGAGGGCAGTGTAGGGGTTGTTATCCTTGGTAATGGTAGCAAGATAAAAGAGGGCGTATCAGTCAAGCGACTAAACAAGCTTATGAAAGTCCCAGTGGGCGATGGTGTGGTAGGACGCGTCATCAATACTATCGGCGAACCAGTGGATGGAAAAGGCAGCATCGAAGCTAGCGAATATCGCTTCGTCGAGCAAAAAGCACCCGGAATCATGGATAGAAAATCTGTGCATGAGCCACTCCAAACAGGGCTTAAAGCAATCGATGCGCTAGTGCCAATCGGTCGCGGTCAAAGAGAGCTCATCATCGGCGATAGGCAAACCGGCAAAACAACCGTAGCGATAGATACTATCATCAACCAAAAAGGACAAGATGTCATCTGTATCTATGTGGCTATCGGGCAAAAAGAATCCACTGTCGCACAAGTCGTGCGAAAGCTTGAAGAGCATGGCGCTATGGAATACACCGTCATCGTAAATGCGCCTGCTTCATCATCTGCAGCGATGCAATATCTTGCGCCATATGCTGGCGTAACGATTGGCGAATATTTTAGAGACAATGCTAGACATGCACTTATCATCTATGATGATTTGACAAAGCATGCGGTGGCATATCGCGAGATGAGCCTTATTTTGCGTCGCCCTCCAGGACGCGAAGCGTTCCCCGGCGATGTGTTCTATATCCACTCTAGATTGCTTGAGCGCGCGGCGAAGCTTTCTGATGAAAAGGGCGCTGGCTCACTTACAGCACTTCCTATTATTGAGACACAAGCGGGCGATGTTTCTGCATACATCCCTACCAATGTCATCTCTATCACTGATGGGCAGATATTCCTAGAGACAGATTTGTTTAACTCCGGCGTAAGACCAGCGATAAATGTCGGTTTGTCAGTATCAAGAGTAGGGGGCACAGCACAGATAAAAGCTACTAAACAAGTAGCAGGGACGCTAAGGCTTGACCTAGCGCAATATAGAGAGCTTCAAGCATTCTCGCAATTTGCCTCTGACCTTGATGAGACTAGCCGCAAGCAGCTTGAGCGCGGACAAAGAATGGTAGAAGTGCTAAAACAGCCTCCATATTCTCCTTTGGCGATAGAAAAGCAAGTGGTGATTATATTTGCTGGTGCGAAAGGATTCTTGGATGATATTCCTGCTGGCAGAGTGGTGGATTTTGAGGATGGACTCTATCCATTTATGGAGGCAAAATATCCTAAGGTTTTCGAAGAGATTAGAAACAAAAAAGCCCTTGATAAGGATTTGGAAGCTACATTGACTAAGGCACTTGAAGAATATAAACTTAGCTTTAGCTAACATTTGGAGTCAAAAATGGGAAATAATCTAAAAGAAATTAGGACAAAGATTGGCAGCGTAAAAAACACGCAAAAAACTACGCGCGCCATGAAACTAGTTTCTACATCGAAGTTGAAAAAAACCGAAGAAATGGCAAAGCGCTCAAGAGTCTATGCCGACAAGCTTAATGATGTGTTTGAAGACATTTTGTCCAAAATCCAAACGCGCGGGCTAGAAAATATCAATAGTAGCTTTTTTACCAATGCCAAAAACAAAGAGATAAAAAAGGTTGATATTGTTTTTGTCACCGCGGATAAAGGCTTGTGTGGCGGGTTTAACGCGGTTACCATAAAAGAGGTGCTAAGGCTTATCGCTGATTTTAAGGCAAAGGGCATCAAAGTCCGATTGCGCGGGATTGGCAAAAAGGGCATAGCGTATTTTACTTTTAATGAGATAGAGATTCTAGATAAAGTGGTGGGGCTTAGCTCTAGTCCTGATTATGAAAAATCTAGCGAGTTTATCCACAAAGTCGCGCAAGACTACCTTGATGGCTTGACAGATGAAGTGATTTTGGTGCATAATGGATTCCGCAATAAAATCTCTCAAGAGCTAAAAATCAAAAACATTTTGCCTCTTGGCTTAGATATAGCAGAATCTAGCAATGCGACTAATCGCGCTGAAAGCGTAAATATCGAGCCAGATGATGAAGAGGATTTGGTGCTTGATCAATTGGCGCAAAAATACATAGAGTATAATATGTATTATGCGCTTATAGATTCTCTAGCTGCGGAGCATAGTGCGAGGATGCAGGCTATGGATGCGGCGACCAAAAATGCGGGCGAGCTGGTTAGGGATCTGACTATCTCTTATAACAAAGCGCGGCAAGAATCTATCACAACAGAGCTTGTAGAGATTAATGCTGGCGTAGAGTCTATGAAATAAACTTAAAAGGAGCGAATGATGGAAGGAAAAATTGTTCAAGTAATTGGTCCGGTTGTAGATGTGGATTTTGAGTCGTATCTGCCTGCTATAAATGAAGCGATAGATGTGTCTTATGATTTTGATGGTGAGAAAAAAAGCCTAGTGCTAGAGGTTGCCGCTCACTTGGGCGATAACCGCGTGCGAACCATCGCCATGGATATGACAGAAGGTCTAATCCGCGGGCAAAAAGTCACCTCAAGAGGCAAGATGATAGAAGTGCCAGTAGGCGAAGAAGTGCTAGGCAGAATCTTTAATGTCGTAGGTGAAGTGGTCGATGGCGGCGAGCCTGTAAAAACAGAGCGCAAATGGGCTATCCATAGAGAAGCACCACAATTTGAAGAGCAAAGCACCAAAACAGAGATGTTTGAAACAGGCATTAAAGTCGTGGATTTGCTAGCGCCTTATTCAAAGGGTGGAAAAGTAGGCTTGTTTGGTGGTGCTGGGGTTGGTAAAACGGTTGTCATCATGGAGCTTATCCACAATGTGGCGTATAAACACAGCGGATATTCTGTATTTGCAGGTGTCGGCGAGCGCACGAGAGAAGGAAACGACCTTTATCATGAAATGAAAGAAGGCGGTGTTTTGGATAAAGTCGCCCTCTGCTATGGCCAGATGAATGAACCACCAGGTGCTAGAAATCGCATCGCTTTCACAGGGCTTACTATGGCAGAATATTTCCGCGATGAAAAGGGCTTGGATGTGCTTATGTTTATTGATAATATTTTCCGCTACGCGCAATCTGGTGCGGAGATGTCAGCGCTTCTAGGCAGAATCCCTTCAGCGGTTGGTTATCAGCCTACACTTGCTAGCGAGATGGGCAAACTTCAAGAGCGCATCACCTCTACCAAAAAAGGCTCTATCACATCCGTGCAAGCGGTTTATGTGCCAGCGGATGACTTGACTGACCCAGCGCCCGCATCTGTTTTCTCACACCTTGATGCGACTACGGTTTTGAATCGTAAAATCGCAGAAAAGGGAATCTATCCAGCGGTGGATCCGCTAGATTCTACTTCTAGAATCCTAGATCCACAAATCGTGGGCGAAGATCACTACAAAATAGCCACTGGAATCCAGCAGATTCTGCAAAAATACAAAGATTTGCAAGACATCATCGCGATTCTTGGTATGGATGAGCTATCCGAAGAAGACAAAAAAGTGGTAGAGCGCGCTAGAAAAATCGAGAAATTCCTATCCCAGCCATTCTTCGTAGCAGAAGTATTTACCGGAAGCCCCGGCAAATATGTGACACTAGAAGAAACGCTAGAAGGCTTCAAGGGAATCTTGGAAGGTAAATACGACCATATCCCAGAAAATGCTTTCTATATGGTAGGCAACATTCAAGAAGCGATAGAAAAAGCAGAAAAATCAAAAAAAGCTTAAAGGTAGCGCATGGAAAAGCTTAAGGTAAGCATAGTTACGCCTTATGGTGAGATATTCTCCGGGAGTGCAGATAGCATCACTATGCCCGGCGTAGAAGGGGAGTTTGGCGTGCTATATGGACATACCAACTTGCTATCTCTTTTGAAAGCGGGCGTCATCGAGCTTCTGCATGATGGCTCAAGAGAGCTCATAGCGATAGACTGGGGATATGCAGAAGTCACTGCCACTCAAGTCGATATCATCGCTAATGGCGCTGTGGCGATAGGCGGACAAAGTGAAAGCGTCATATCAGATGCTATCGCAAACGCCAAAAAACTGCTAGAAGAAGCCTCCAATGATAGAGTGGCTATATCTTCTGTGGTTTCTAGAATCGAGCACGCCGCAAAAAGTCGCCTATAATGAGCTTTCTTTTTAGTTTTTTTGAGGAGTCAAACTCCATCACGATAATGACACTTTGCTGGCTCTCGCTGTATTTTGTCATCACTTTGTGGATTTTTCTCTACAAATATCTCTCTATCTCCAAAATGTCAAGAGATGAGCAAGAATCACTAGAATCTATTTTGCGTGGCGAGCGCAAACTCCCGCAAGATGCGATATTTTTTAGCGACACGAACGCGACTCCGGGTATGCTTGCTATTTGGAAAAATAAGATTTTAAAGCAAGCCACCTCTGGACTTTCATTCCTAAGCATCATCTCTTCTACTTCGCCTTTTATTGGGCTTTTTGGGACGGTGGTAGAGATTTTGGAGGCTTTTAGCAGGCTTGGCAGTGGCGGGCAGGTTTCATTTGACATCATCGCTCCTATCATCTCAAAAGCCCTCGTCGCCACCGCCGCTGGAATCCTAACCGCAATCCCAGCTTACACATTTTTCATAGCACTAAGGCGCAAGGTGTATGATTTGGGAATCTATATTCAAATGCAGATAGATTATCTCTCTTCTAGCAAGTAAAGATAGGCGCGCATGGATGAAAATTATTTATGGGAAGATAAGCCAGAGCTAAATATCACGCCGCTAGTAGATATTATGCTGGTGCTTTTGGCGATTTTGATGGTCACCACACCCACAATCGTGTATCAAGAAGACATCACCTTGCCAAAAGGCAGCAAAACTTCCAAAAAAGTGCAGGATAATACCCTAGACATCCGCATCGACAAGCGCAAAAAAATCTACATCAAAAACAACACCTATGAATACAAAGCCTTCCCTGATAGCTTCAACCTCCTATCCAAACAATACAGCAAAAAAGACACGACTATTTTCATCCGCGCGGACAAAGATTTGAGCTATGAAACCATAATGTATATCCTAAAAAGCGTGAAAGAGGCAGGATTTAGCAAAATCTCCCTAGTGACAAATGGGTGATAAATGGGCGAGCAGAATCAAAAGCTGTTTATTTGGAGCGGCATAAGTGCGTTTTTGATTTATTGCTTTGTGGTTTTTTTTATCCTGTTTAAATTCCTGCCACTTTTCAAAACCAAATACATCCCGCGCACCAACACCATCCTAGAGCAAGCCATATCCATAAGCCTAAGCGAGCCAGAAATCACCCAAGATGACAACAAAGATTCTGGCACGCCACTAGAAGGGCTGGGCGTGAAAGATATTTTCTCAACCATCCCAGATTCTGCTACAAGCAGCGAGCAAAGCGGCGATAACCGCAGCCAAAACGCCAAAAACACCAAAGACAAAATCGAAAAAAACAAGCTAAAAAATCTCCAAGAGCGCCTAGAAAAAATGAACGCAAACATAAACGCGCTAGATTCCAAAGCGCTTGATGTGCAGTCACAATCCATATCGCCCGAGTTTGCTGATGGCGAGTATAACGAGTGGTTTGGCAAAATTTATGATATAATTTACAGCAAATGGCATCCAAGCTTTGATCAAGACGCAGAAGTGCTGGTGCTGCTTCGTATCACTGATACGGGGAGTTTTTATTATCGTGTGGCGCGGCTTTCTAGCTCGCAAGACTACAACCAAAACATAATAAACCTGCTAGATTCGCTCAAGCAGACCAAATTCCCGCCATATCCCAAAGGCAAGATTGTCGAGATAGAAGTAAGCTTTAGATCAAAGCCAAGACCAAAATAAACCATAAAGGGCAGTGATGAAAAAACTTTTTTGCATAGTGTTTATGATAGGCTGGATGAGCGTGGCTTTTGGCGCGGACGCGACGATGGAGATCGTAAAAACAGCCCAAAGAATGCCAAAAATAGAAATCGGCTATATGTCAAGCGATGATTCTACTAATGCTAAGAGAATCTATAAGATTCTGCTAGGCGATCTCAATGTGTCCGGGCATTTTGAGCCATTTGATGGCAAAGCGTATAGCAAAAACATCATCGATTTTGCCGCATATCAGAGCAAAAAAATCGATCTTGTCGGAATGGTGCAAGTTTTCAAAGAAGGCAAAACGACCAAAGCCACGCTTTTGGTATATGATATCAACTCATCATCACTCCAGCTAAACAAAACCTACCAGCTGACAGACGCCGCGCTTTATCCATTCATCGCGCACAAAATGGCAATCGATCTCAACCGCCACATAAAAGCGCCTTCGATTGATTGGATGAGCCGCTATATTGTGTATTCGCAATACACTAGCTCTGGGCTTGCAAACATCGTGCTAAGCGACTACACGCTCACTTACAACCAAACCATAATCACAGGCGGGCTAAACATATTTCCCAAATGGGCGGATTCTGCGCAAAAAGAAATCTATTTCACCAAATACCTCGATAGACCAACGATTATCAAATACAACATCTACAGCGGCAAGGCAGAAACTATCATAAATAGCGATGGCATGGCAGCCGTCTCTGATGTAAGCAAAGATGGCAAACGCCTACTCATCACACTAGCGCCCAAAAAACAATCCGACATCTATCTCTACAATGCCGCTACCAAGCAGCTAACACAGCTTACCAAATACTCCGGAATCGATGTTTCTGGGTATTTTATCGATAATGAAAAATCTATGGTGTTTGTCTCTGACCGCTCCGGCTATGCCAATATCTATGCCAAAAAGCTAGACATAGACGCCCCAGCCGAGCAAGTCGTATATCATGGACGCAACAACAACTCTATAAGCGCAAATGGCGATTATGTGGCGTATTCGAGCCGCGAGAGCGATAATGAGTTTGGCGCAAATATTTTCAATATCTATTTGATCTCCACCAAAAGCGACTATATCCGCCGCCTTACCGCTGTGGGCAACAACCAAATGCCTAGATTCTCAAAAGATGGCAAAAGCGTGATGTTTCTCAAGCACACTTCCGGGCAAAGCGCGCTTGGTGTGATAAGACTTGATTACAACAAAAGCTATCTTTTCCCGCTAAGCAAGGCAAATATCCAGTCATTTGATTGGTAAATTTGGAATCTTTGGCACAAACAACGCAAAAGCAGGAAAATATTTACAAATATTTGTGGTATAATCAGCGCTTAAACCTAAACCAAAGGAGTTCATGATGAAAAAGATCGCGGCACTAGGCGCATTGGCAGCACTTTTTGTGCTTACAGGATGTCCGGATAAAAAAGTAAATGTAGAGGGCGAAGGCACTGGCAGCGAGACCATCACGACGCAGACTCCAGCACCAGCACCAACGACAAGCAATGCAGGATCAGACGCGATAGATGGCGAAGTGATTGGCAGCGTTTATTTTGACTTTGATAAGTTTAACATCCGCCCAGATATGCAATCTGTAGTTGATGAAGCTTCTAGCAACATTAATGCTAGAGGGTCATATAAAGTAGTTATCGAAGGCAATACCGATGAGTTTGGCACTGATGAGTATAACTACGCACTTGGCACAAAGCGCGCGATAGCAGTGCGTGAAGCACTAGTGGTAAAAGGTGCTGACAAAGATAGCATCCGCGTAATCAGCTTTGGTGAAAGCAAGCCAATCTGCACAGAAAAAACCAAAGAATGCTACCAACAAAACCGCCGCGGCGACATCAAGGTAGCTGAATAATCGCTCCCCAAAGATAATGGCAAAAGTGGCAAAAGCGATAAAAGCAACCAAAGCGAAATGTGCGATAAAAGCGTGAGACAGATATCAAGACTTTTTGGCATCATTTTGCTTTTGTGCGCTGGCGGCACAAGCCTTGTTTCAGAACCTTCTGCATTTGAGCTCCAAAGTGGTGCTACCAAAAAGGAGCTCAAAAACCTTCAATCCACCAACAAAAACCTAGAAAATCTAGCGATTGATTATAGTGCGAGAATCCAAGCACTCGAGCAAGCACAAGATGGCTTGAGAAGCGTGCTAGATGGGCAGTCTTTGCGTATCAAAAACCTTTTGGATCTCACAAGCCAGCAAGAGACAAAAATACAAGCACTCAAAGCGGATTTGGAGTTTCAAAACGAAACCATAAAGCAGCAAAACGCTTCTATGGAAGAGATGCGCCAAAAAATCGCCCAAAACACCGCACTAATCGAGCAGCTAAATAGCAAGGTAAGCGATCTAAGCGCGCTTGTGGCAAGGCTAAATAATGATATATTATCAGAGATTAGCAACCTAAGCAAAGATGCAGAATCTAGCAGCGCGCCTAGCTCAAGCACCTCTGCTAGCACAAAGGCTAATGCCGGCAAATCATCCGCCACAGCTAGCAGTGCCGCCAGCTCTGATGTCAAGCAAACCGCCAAACAAACCACCACACCAAAGCAAACCTCTGGGTCAAAGCAAACATCCGAGCCAAAGCAAACTGGGACAAACGACAAAAACACCAAAACGCCCACCACCAACAAAGCGTTTAAAAACCTTAGCAACAAAGACAACATCGATGAAGCTAGGAAGCTTTTTAGACAAAGCAAATACGCAGAATCCAAAGAGCGCTATGAATGGCTGGTGCAGCAAAACTACAAAACACCGCTTTGCTATTATATGCTAGGCGAGATAGCGTATCAGACAGGCAAGTTTGGCGATGCGATAGGATACTACAAAAAAAGCGCCTCGCTTGATGAAAGCGCAAACTATATGCCTATACTTTTGTGGCATACAGCGTGGGCTTTTAGGTATTCTAAAGATATGACCAATTACAATAAGTTTTTGGATTCTCTTATCCGCCTTTATCCCGACTCCGATCAAGGCAAAAAAGCCAAAGATCTAAGAAACAAAACCAAATAAAAGGAAGAAAATGAGCTCTATGAACCAAAATCAAAGCCAAGTCATGGCGATACTTTATGAAGTGAAAGATGCCGATACAAAAGAAGTCATCGATAGCAACCTAGAATCTAAACCGCTAGAGTTTTTGCTGGGTGCTGGGCAAGTGATTAGCGGGCTTGAAAAAGCAGTGGCTGGCGCCAAAAAGGGCGATAAGCTAAATATCACCATAGCCCCAGAAGATGCGTATGGCGTGTATCAAGCAGACTTTTTGCAAGAAGTGCCAAAAGATCAGTTTGAAGGCATCGCGCTAGAAAAGGGCATGACGCTTTTTGGGCAGGCAGAAGATGGGCAAACCGTGCAAGTGCTGGTAAAAGACATTGGTGATTCTAGCGTGATGATTGATTATAATCACCCGCTGGCTGGCAAAACGCTCGCTTTTGACATCGAAATCACAGATGTGCGCGATGCGACACCAGATGAGATACTGCGCGGCGGTGTAGGCGGTTGTAGCGGAGGATGTGGCTGCGGCGGGCATGATGAGCACGCGCACGATCATGATCATGGTGGCGGAGGCTGCTGTGGCGGAGGCGGTGGAGGCTGTGGCTGTCATTGATAGCCCCGCTAGCGCGTATTATTGCGCGCTTTTGTGCGTGTCGCGCGCTGATTATTGATTTATCTAGCTTGCGCGTCGCAAATGCTAGAATCTTGGAAATTTAGAATCTTTGGAATTTTGGAAATTTAGAAATTTGGAATCTTAAAATCCTAAAATTCCCAGAAAACCCCTAGAGTTTTAAACTCCCAGAATCTTAGAATCTAGATTCTATATATAGCGCAGAAAATAAAGGCTTGGATAGGTTTAGGCATGAATATTTTTGGAAATATTTTTAGGGATATGTTTGATGACGCGTTTTCAGAGGTGCTTAGAATCTGCTTTTTGTGCGCGCTTGCGTTTGGATTCTCGTATGCTTTTGGCGAGCATATACAGACTTTCAAAGCAAACTTCGTGCAAAAAACGACCAGCCAAGACAATATCCTCTCATACAGCGGGCAAGTGCTAGCCAAAATCCCCGCCAAAGCCAAATGGCTCTACCAAGCCCCCACAGAAAAAGAAATCTACATCAATGACACCGAGACTATCGTATATGAGCCATTTTTGGAGCAGGCGAGCATCGGGCAGGCGAAGCGCAAAATCGACTTTTTGCAAATACTGCGCCAAGCAGAACTCCAGCCAAATGGCACATATCGCGCGATTTTTGAAGGCACGGAGTATATTTTGTCGCTAAAAAATGACAAGCCATATCGCTTAACCTTTAGCGATGAGTTTGAAAATAGCGTAGAAATTATATTTCAAGATGTTCGCATAAATGAGCCAATCGATGATGCCGAGTTTATCTTCATCGCCCCGCCAAACATCGACATCATCCGCTAGAATCTAGAATCCCTATCAGAAAACTAAAACAAAAAGCAAAGCCGCACAATGAAAAATATAGCAAAACAAATCTCTAGAATCCACTCAAAAATCAACTTTTGTTTTGGCGCTTATTGCAGAATCTGCCTTTTGATTCTCTGTCTAAATAGCCCAGCACTCGCCAGCGAGGATGTGAAACCCGCTAGCGAAAATATACAATCTGCTAGCAAAGATATGCAATCCACCAGCGAAAATATGCCATCCGCCAGCGAGGGCGCAGAATCTAGCGAAAATATAAAGCCCACCCGCGAAGCCATAAAATCAGCTAATGAAGCCATAAAATCCACCTGCGAAGCCATAAAAAATATAGACCTCAATTTTGAAAGCTCAATGAAAGGAATGGCGATGCTATTTCAAGGCTATTCTTTTCATATAGGCTCTAGCACCGATTTTGGCTTGCCACACGCAGGCATAGATACCCAAACGAGCGTAAATGTGGGCTTTAGCACCGGGCTAAATTATCTAGCGCCCTTATGGCAGCTTGATGCTCCTTATGTGGATTTTGGCATGCGCTTTCGATATTTGTATTCGCACACTTTTGCCAGGACGCACAGCGTTGGCGCGGTGTTTTACATCCATCCATTTCAAAACTACAAAATCCCTTTCCTTAGCAAAAAGCGCGAGTCACAAGGCTATGTCTCGCTTGTCCTTGGCGGTGGCGGACTTTTCTTAAGTGCTAATGTCCCAAGCCTAGGACCAGACTATAGATACACCTTCAGCGGCAGCTATGTTGTGTTTAATATTTTGTAGAGAATTCAGAATCTAGATTTTTGTGGATTACTGAAGAAACGGCACTTCGCTTGTTTTACTAAAGAAGCTAGCGCTTTGGCAAGACAGCCCCCTAGTTGTCCATATTTTATTTTGGCACCCACTTACCTCTGACAGCCCTATAAGGTGTTGTGCTAAAGCGCGAAGATTTTTATTTAACTCAAAATTTACAAAGTAAATTTTGGATTCTAGAATCCAAATCGCAAGAATCAAGAATGCATATATCAAAGTACAAGATATCAAAGCGTAAGAATTTCAAAAATGGTTGCGGGAGATGGATTTGAACCACCGACCTTTGGGTTATGAGCCCAACGAGCTACCGGGCTGCTCTACCCCGCGATAACCAAAAAGTTTGGAAAAGATGAGAAATATAAAGAAAGTGGCTGGGGTACAAGGATTCGAACCTCGGAATGCCTGGACCAAAACCAGGTGCCTTACCGCTTGGCGATACCCCAATCAATAATTGATAAAGGCGAATTTTATATAAGTTTGGTATTTTTGTCAATACTTTTGATACAATTCGTGCTAAAAATATAGATTTTGCTCTAAATTTTTAGATTTGCGTGCGGATTTTGCATGCCAAAAGGAGAAATATGGATTCTAGCAAACGCGTCCAAGAGGCGGTAAATGCGATAAAAAATGGCGAAATGGTAATCGTCATGGATGATGAGGATAGGGAAAACGAGGGCGATTTGGTGATGGCGGGCATTTTTAGCACGCCAGAGAAAGTGAATTTCATGGCAAAATACGCGCGCGGGCTCATCTGCGTATCCATCACCAAAGAAATAGCCAAGCAGCTTGATTTGCAGCCCATGGTTAGCAAAAACGACTCCAACCACGAAACCGCTTTCACCGTGTCAATCGACGCCAAAAGCGCAAAAACAGGCATCTCTGCCTATGAGCGCGACCTCACCATAAACCTCATGTGTAACCAAGCCAGCAAACCCGAAGACTTCGTGCGCCCGGGGCATATTTTCCCGCTCATCGCCAAAGATGGCGGCGTGCTCGTGCGCACCGGACACACAGAAGCCAGCGTAGATCTATGTAAACTAGCGGGGCTCAAGCCCGTGTCTGTGATATGTGAGATCATGAAAGAAGATGGCACGATGGCGACAAGGGGCGATAAATTTTTGAGCGATTTTGCCAAAGAGCATAATCTAAAAGTGCTTTATGTCTCTGATCTCATCGCCTATCGCTTGCAGACAGAGAATCTGCTTAGCATCACAAAGCGCGAAAAAAGCGAGCTTTTGGGGAAGGCGTGCGAGAAAATCACGCTGATAGATCACATCAAGCGCGAGCATTATGTTTTTGCCTTTGGTGCGCCGAGCAAGCCGCTAGTGAGGCTGCATACCATACGCACCGATTATGAGTTGCTTAGCGATTCGGAGAAATTTGAGTTTTTGCTGCGCTGTGTGAAAAAGCTGCAAGATGAGGGCGGGTATCTCGTGTTTATCAATGATGCTTCAAGTGAAAGCGAGCTTATGAAAAATTTTGGCATAGGCGCGCAGATTCTAAAGAAGCTTGATATTAGGGAGTTTAGGCTGATTAGCTCAAGCGAGCGTGAATACACTGCGCTGCATGGCTTTGATCTGCGACTGCTAGAGACTATCCGCGTGTGATTTATCCAGCATTTTGCTTGCACCTGCGAACGATTTGTTTGCAGTTAATTTGATATATAAAATATACCAAATAATTCAAGTCTTTTGCGATAAGGCGTTGGCCCTACGCGCCGCCTAGTCGCATTATGCCTGCCACTATAGCAGATATCACGCCCACTAGCACATATCCTGCAAATGCCGCCGGTCTGCTCTCATCATCAAACAAGCAAGCCACCGATACCACCGCCCAAA
>NZ_MLQN01000026.1 GCF_001854545.1 Helicobacter sp. CLO-3 | reverse complement strand
CCAAAGAATGGATGAGAGTAGCTAGGATGACACCTTTTGGAAGTGAGATATATGGCAACTATATAAAAGAAGCTATCAAAACAACAATATCTTTGTCTTTGCAAAAATATATGCCGTTGGTTTATGGAGTGTTGCAATATGTGAAGCGCCAGATAAAATCTAAATCATAGCAAAACACAAAAAGTAAAGACGCAAAGATGTAAAAGACAAGGTGTAAAGGCCAAGATATAAAGGCTAAATTGCAAAAGCGAGAGGGTGCAAAGTGCTATAAACCAAAGCCATCCTTAAAATCTTGATACCACATAAATGCCAGAGCCAAAGCTAATGCCTGGCTAGATGCGCTTAAATGCTTTTATTTCCGCTGATGCCATAGATGTGGTTTATCGCGCTTATGAGCTCTTTGGCGATGGTATTGACAAATGAGAAGTCGTTTAGCAATGAGGTGGAGTTGGCGGAGCTGATTTTGTTTTGCGCGATTAGCGTTTCTGCCATGGTGATGGCGTATTTGTCTTGCTGTTTGAAAAATTTGCGCTCGGCTTTTAGCATTTTTTTGATGTCTTTTAGCGTGATTTTTTCTTGGCTTATGGTGCTGGATTTGCGGGATTTGCCAGAATCTTTGCCAGCGTCCTTGCTAGAATCCGCGTCAGAATCTTTTGCAAAATCCTTACTAGAATCCGCTTCCAAATCTTTAGCGTTTTTATTCGCATTTTTGCCAGATTTTGCCTTGCCAGAATCTGCTTTTTTAGAGTTTTTGCCACTAGCCCCGCTCGCGCTTTCAGTTTTTTTGCCAGCCTTGCCACTAGCTTTTTTGTCGGTTTTCTTATCAGCCTTTTTATCGCTCATCTCCACTTCTAGCGACGCGGGGCTTATCTGCTCGATGAGTGCCAGCAGGTTTGCAAGCCCTAGTCGCATATTGTTGTATTCGCTTTTTAGCGCTTGATTGTTGCTTTTGGTGTATTTTTTGATATTGTCTTGCAGCAGCTCGATATTTTTGGTCGCTTCTGCGATTTTGCGCGAGGCGATTTGTAGTGACATGATGCGCTGCACATCCTTTGGCTGCGTGACGCAGGCTTGCAGTTTGGTCGAAAAGTCGATTATCACATTAAACAGCGATTTGACATCATTATTATACAGCTCGCGCACAGCGATATCTTTTTCGAGCAGTTCGTAGTTTTGCAGCAGCGGCTTGAGATCGCCATGCTCGCGTATATCGTGGCGGTGAAATCCGATAGTGTGCGCGATGATAGCAAAGGCGTTTTGATACAGATGCCACACCTCTTTGCCAAGTGCGTGTATCGCGGTGTCGGTGTAGGGCAGTAGAGAGTCATTGATAAACATCGGCGCGCTCTCATTTTTGATACGACTATCAAAGATTTTATCCAGCGTCTGCGCGATGAAAGGTATCGCAAAAGACAGCAGCGCCACGCCAAATACATTAAAAATCGTGTGAAAAAGCGCGAGTCGCAAGCTAGAGCTAGCGCCTATGCCTATGAGTGCGGCTAGCGTGTCATTTGCCAGCACGAAATAATCAAAAAAAATCATCACAAGTGCTACGACTACGAAGTTAAACACACAATTTGCAAGGGCTAGCTTTCTACCCTGCGCGTTGGTGCTAAGTGAGGCTACAAGCGCGGTCACCACGCCCCCAGCGCTCGTGCCTAGCACGCATGCAAGCGCGTTTTTATAGCTTATCTGCCCTGCCAAAAACGCCGCGATGATGATAGCAAGCGTGGCATGCGAGCTTTGAATAATAGCCGTGACAAGCGCGCCTACAAGCATAAATCCAAGCGCGCCAAAATCGTATTGTGATAAATCAAGCACGGATGAGAATCCCTCAAAGCCCTCTTTGATATAAAACACGCCCAAAAAGAAAAATCCAAGCCCGCTTAGCACCTGCCCGATGCCTTTATATGCGGCTTTGTTTTGGAAGTTGAAAAGCAGCCCGCCTACAATCAGCGGCAGCGCAAACACAGAGATATTGATAGAGCTAGCGCCAGCGATGAGCCATGAGCCAGCGGTGTTGCCAAGATTTGCGCCAAACATCACGCCGATGCCTTGTGGAAGCGAGATGAGCGAGACGCTGACAAACGAGATACAAAGCACAGACACAAGGCTAGAAGACTGCATAAGCGTGGTGATAACCGCGCCAAATGTGATGCTGCGCGGGGTGGTTTTGGTGAATTTCAGCAGCACTTTTTCCAAAAATCCGCCAGAAAACGAGCGGAATCCATTGCTCAAAAATATCATACCAAAGAGCAAAATCGCCACGCCAGCGCAGAGTTTGGCGACTTGCGGGCTGGTGGAGAGCCCATAGATGACAAGCAGTATGCAGAGGCTAAAAATGTTTTGGCGGAAAAATTCTTGTATCCGAAAAATCATGCCTGCTCCTTAGCGGTTTGCTTTTGATAATTATTTGGCGTTTGGCGCGTGTTTGGCGTTTTAGCATCTGGTGCGTATTTTGTGCGCGTTTGGTATTTTGACATTTGGCGCGCGCTAGATTCTGCCTTTTAGATTCTGTCTCTCTGTCTCAATGGATGATTTGGCCTCAATGACAATTTGACCTCAATGATGATTTGCAATAATGCGCGTATTGATGAGCGCGCAATAATGTAATAATATGTTTATAAAAAGTAGATTCTAGCAAAACAAGACTTCAAATCAGATTTCACAAGGCAGAATCTAAACGCAAAAAGTCAAAAAGTAATGCTAGCGGATTTTGCGCTGCTTGACTTTTAAGCGCTTTTGGCGTATAATCACGCCCTTGTGTCAGGGTAGCTCAGCTGGTTTAGAGCGCTGGTCTCATAAGCCGGAGGTCGGGAGTTCAAGTCTCCCCCTTGACACCATTCTTAGATTGCCCTCCTTTAGCTTATTTTTACTTGCTTCGCTTTGAGATTTTTTGCCTCCTAGATTACTTTTTGCCAGCATTTCACATCGCACATACTTTTGTCACACATACTTTCACCGCGCATACTTTTGCCACGCACATTTTCGCCACCTTTACTTTCTGCCCCATTTTCCAAATCTTTTGCCACTTTTATCCATTTTGTCGCACCCATTATTTATATTTTTGTTACAATACATCTCAATCTTTTTCAAAAGGCTTCCTGATGCGCAAATGGTTGGATATAGTGGCTATTGCTGTGAGTGCGCTTGGTGCGGTGCTTGGCGGGGCGTTTGGCTCTATCATTTTGGCGGTGGGCGCGCTTGTGATAGTGGCGGCGCTTCTTTGCGCTAGGGCGTATATGGCGCGGCGCGATGCGTATCTGCTAGATTCTCTCCTGCGTGTTAGCAGGGAATACGCCAATGGCCGGTTTGAAGATCGCATCACGCGCATCAAAGGCGGCACGCCTTTGGCTGAAATTTGCGAAAATCTAAACAACTTCATCGATCATCTAGAGGCGTTTTTGCGCGAGGTGCATACCGCGATAGAGTGCTCCAAGCACAACTGCTACTATCGCCGCGCGCTAAAAGGCGGCTTGGAAGGGACATTTGCCAGCAACATAGATAGCATAAATAGCGCGCTAGATGAGATCGAAAAAAGTGCGAAAGAAAGCATCACCAACGCGCTTTCAAAAAGCCTCATGAACCTAAACCTAAACCGCCAAACCCAGAATCTAAACGAAATCGCCAATGGACTCAACCAAGACATATCGTTTATGAAAAAAGTGGATTCTAGCATACAAGAGATACGCGCCTCATCGACGGAGAGCAAATCAGACATCACCACGCTAACCCAATCCATAAACAACCTCCTAGCCCTCATCGAAGCCAACAACCAATCCATCGACAGCTTCGCAGAAAAATCCAAAGACATCGGAAATGTCGTAAATATCATAAGCGACATTGCAGACCAGACAAATTTGCTAGCACTAAATGCTGCTATCGAAGCCGCGCGGGCGGGCGAGCATGGGCGAGGGTTTGCTGTCGTGGCGGATGAAGTGCGAAAGCTTGCTGAAAAAACGCAGCAAGCCACCAACCAAATCTCTGTATCTATGCAAACCATGCAGCAAGAAATGGGAAGCATACAAGATAGCAGCGAAAAAGTCACGCAAATCGCGCAAGACTCGGAATCTAAAATCACCGCGTTTAGAGAGGTGTTTGGCAAAGTCGATGATAATAGCACGCTTTTGGATGAGATATTTGCCGAGCTTTCAGAGGGGCTGATACTTTCAGTCGCAAAGCTCGATCACATATCGTTTAAATCGCGTGTGTATGAGAGCCTAAACACGCAAGAGCCTATGGACCTAGACACCGCACAGCCCATCTCTAGGCTCGTGGATGATGCAAGCATCGCCGATACGCTGCATAAGCATATCTCACAGCGCGACTTGCAAGAAGCGCAAGAGCACATCCTAGAATCTAGCAAGGGCGCGCTTAGCAATATCGCACAGCCCATCACGCAAGAGACTTCAGAGTGCATCATAAATCATATAAAAGACTTAGAAGATGCGTCCGCCTCGCTGCTACAAAGGCTTGAGAAGTAGTTTGGAGCGGCTCAAAAGAGATATTTTTGGCTTTATTGGCTTTTGCTGACTTTGGAGTTTAACTAGCTGGACTTGGCTGGCTTTTGGCAAACTGGCTTTTTGATAGAGCGGCTTCTGATAGGCTGGCTTTTGGCAAACTGGCTTTCAATAGATTGGCTTTGATAGGCTGGCTTTTGGCAGAATCTAAAAAATAGAAAAATAAAATATCGCCATCATAAACCTTGCGCGCAAAACTAGAATATAATCTACAAAATCCCAAAATCTAGAAATAAAGCGCAGAATCCAAATAAAATCCAAGCAGAATCTAAATAGCACAAAAACAAAAGGCGCCTAGATTCTAGTTAGCACTTTTTGGATTCTGCTTTGCGTGCTCGCACTTAAACCAAACCAAACTAACCAAAACCATATTCTAATTGGCGTTTTAGATTCTGCATGCTAGCTATTTTATAAACCAAGCCGCGCTTATAGACTATAAGCCATAGACTATAAATTTGCGCTACCAATCTCTATATCCGCAAAGCTTGCCTCCAAGTTTTGCTCAAAGCCCTACTTGAAGCCTTATTCAAAGCCTTATTTATGCGCTTACAAAGATGCGTGCTTTTACTTCGTCATTTACGCGCGCGATGCCTTGCCCTTTTAGCACGCCGCGCAAAAAGACTTCGCTTTTCGCTAGCTCGCCTTGTAGCACGATAGCGCAGTCAGCGGCGTTTTTGGCAAGATATTCGCCAATCGCCTCGCCCAAATCATACACCACGCTAAAGCACACGCCATACGCATCAAGCCCGCCCACGCGGTATGCTAGCATATTGCTTAGCGCTTTGGTGGTGTCTAGCGTGATGGTTTGCGCGCTTTGCTTTAGCTTAAATCCTAGCGGGCTTTGGTGTGGGTAGGCAAACTCATTTGCGCGCGCTATCATTTTTGGCGCTAGCTTTTGCATGGCTTCTAGAGTTGTCGCGCCGGTGGCTTTGTCCGCGCCGGCGACTTCAGAAGTGCCTTCTAGCAGCGCATACCAGCAGCCCAAAAACGCATAAATATCGCTTGACTGCACGCTTTCGCTATCTAGGCTACCAATAGATTCTAGCGCGGATTTTAGCTCTTTGGCGTAGTTTTCATAGAGGCGCTTTGTCTGCTTGCTTTTGGATTCTAGTGCGTCCAAAACTGCGCGCGGGTTTATCTCAAGTGGCGCTAAGCTAAGTTTTTCTACTGCGCTAGAATCCACAGAATCCGCATTTGCATCAGAATCCGCCCCGCTAGAATCCACACTAGATTCTGCGCCTGCGATATACACCGCCGCATCTTTTCCCATGCTTAAATCTATAAGCGCATATTTGCTAGATTTCTCCTGTGCGAGATTTGCTAGACTCGCTTCATCTAGCCTCATATCTAGCCTTGTTAGAGTGCTCACATCAAGCATTTTTAAAAAGCGATTATTAAATGTCGTGAAATTCTCATTCCCAAGCGGCTTTTCTATCAAGCCAAAATTATCCCAAAAGTTTGGCTCGCTACAGCCTATGCACCCATGCCCTGCTTGCACTGGCCAGCTTGTTTTTGCGTTGAATTTCACTTTGGGGCAGTTGTTGAAAGTATAGGGTCCCTTGCAGCCGACTTTGTAGAGGCAATACCCCTCCGCCATATTTGGATCATCAAAAGACTGCGCAAAATCGCCCGATAGAAAAAAGTTGCGCCGCTCGCACAAATCATGCACGCTTTTGGCATACGCCCATAGCGGACGCCCGAGCTCATCAAGCGCTGGCGCCTCGCCTAGCAGATAAAAATACATTAGATTCCCGATGATATTCCTATCGCTTGGCGGACAGCCCGGGATGTGGATGATCTCTTTGTCAAACACCTCTTTTAGCCCAAAGCCATTGGTGGGGTTTGGGTGCGCGGTTTGTATCCCACCATAGCTAGAGCATGTGCCTACTGCAAACACCGCTTGTGCGTGCTCGATGAGATGTGAGACTTCTTTATACCCGCTTTTGCCACCAAGGGTTATGTATTCTTCCTGCTCGCCCATCGACACGCTGCCCTCCACGAGCAAGACAAACTTCTCGCTGCCTATGGTTTCAAGGATCTTCTCCGCGCCATACCCGCTAGCCATAAGCACCAAATCATGATAATGTATCCTAAACATCTCTAGCATCAATACATCAAAGCTAGGCTGATCTGTGCGCAAAAGGCTCTCACTACAGCCGGTGCATTCTTGCAAGTGCAGCCACACGACTTTCAAATCGCCCATATATTCTAGTATCTCCACGCACATATCAAGCAGCTTGGCAGGCACGCCTATCATGGAGAGATTTTTGGCTATCCAATCGCGCGAGGCTTCGTCATTTAGGCTGGTGCGCTTTGGCGTGGAGCGCAGGGATTCTAGGCGCAGATTTAGCTTGTCTTCTAGGGTTAGGATGGGCGCTGCGGCGGTGTTTGTGGCGTTTGCTAGCATGGTTGCTCCTTTGTCTTATTCTGCGTAAATCTAATTTCGTAGTATATCCTAAGTTTGATTAGAGAGTAAGAATGAAGCGCGCGATTATGCTATATTTGTCTCAAAAAGATACCAAAATGGAAAAATCGATAGATTTTGGGGTTTGTAAATTTGTCGTGATTTGTTTGGTGATTTGCTTGTGTTTTTGGCTCGCGTTTTGGCTTGCGCTTTTGACTCGCGTTTTTGGATTTTGCCAGAATCTAAAAAGTGCAAAAAGGACATAATTATGTCTGATTTGCAAGATATAATCGCGATTTGATGATGCCAAAATGCCAAAATACAAAGGACGCAAAATGCCAAAAGAAGCACAAACGCTAGAATCTAAATCAGAATCTAATAATGCGGATTCTGCGCCCGATGTGGATTCTGCACGAGAATCTAAAACAGCCGCCGCCCAAGCTGCCGCGCAAAATTCCACGCAAGCCACCCCAACCACCCAAGCAACCGCCAAAACCCAAAATCCCGCCCAAAGCCCACAAACAAAAAATCATCGCGCTAAAAAAGCCGCTAAACGCAGGGCTCATCAGAAAAGAAGAAGCTATAAACATCGCACTTTTAGCGATGCTAGCCGGACGCTCGGTGTTTTTCTATGGACCTCCGGGCACAGGCAAAAGTCTCATCGCGCGCAGGATTTCGCATGCTTTTAGTGAGCATCGATTTTTTGACTATCTTATGCATCGTTTTAGCACGCCAGAGGAGGTGTTTGGTCCATTTATGCTAAGCAAGCTGCGCGAGGATAGGCTCGTGCGCAACATCGAGTATTTTTTGCCAAATGCCAATTTCGCCTTTCTTGATGAGATTTGGAAAAGCTCTAGCGCGATTTTAAACACGCTTTTGACACTTATCAATGAGCGCAGATTCCAAAATGGCGAAGCCTCCATAAAAGTCCCACTCATCGGGCTCATAGCCGCTAGCAATGAATTTCCAGAAGTAGATTCTGGGCTAGAGGCGCTGTATGATAGGTTTTTGCTGCGCGTGGTGGTGGATAGGGTCAGCGCCAAAAGCGATTTTCAAAAGCTTTTGCTTTCATCAAGCGCGCAGGAGAATCCAGACATCGCGCCCGCGCAGTGCTTTAGCCTAGATGAGCTAGCAGATATCAAGCAAAAAGCGCAGAGCGTGGAGATCCCGCCACATATCCTAGAGATACTTTTGGCGCTAAATGCCAATATCAAAGCCCACAATGACGCAGAATCCAAAGCGCTAGATTCCAGTCATGAAGCGGAGGCAAATATCATTGATATCAGCGATAGGCGCTGGATTGCTTGCATGGAGCTTTTGCGCGTGAGTGCGGTGTGTAATGGCAGAAGTGCGCTTGATGAGACGGATATTTTGCTGCTAAATTATTGCCTATGGGGCACGCTGGAGCATAGAGAGATTTTGCGCGCAATGATTGCCAAAGTGATTTTGGATAGTATCGCAGATGCCGCGCTTCTCGCTGCTTCAGATGATCTGGCGCCAAGCGATGCGCGCATACAAAACCTAGTCAAAACCAAAAACCTAAGCAACATCACAATAAGCTGGAGCATAAAGCGCATAAAAGGCAAAGACTACATACATATCGACGCGCAAAACGACAAAAACCGCGAGCAATATCTAGTCGAGATAGGCGAGCTTTTGCGCATAGAGCCAGAGGGCAGAATCTATAGCATCGACAAAAAAGGCGAGGTGTTTTTGAGCAAAAAAATCCACTACAAATACGACAAATCCTTTGATGTATGCCATATCTTAGAGGCCGATGGCAGCGGCGTTTTCCGCCTAGAATCCATAGAAGGCATAGAAGAGCTGCTAGAAAATCACAGGCAAACCAAAGCCGCGCGCGTAGAATCCATAAAGCAAGCCATCGCTAGAAAAATCCCAATATCAGCCACAAATTCAGCCTCAAGCTCGAACTCAACCACAAACCCAGCCTCAAGCTCAACTTCAAACTCAAGTTCGGGCGATAGCGCAAATGTGTTTATCCACAAAAGCGAGATACGAAGGCTCATCGGCAAAAGTGCGCAAAAAATGATAGATAGACTCGCAGGTGCGTGAAATCATGAAATTATCACTTATCAAAACGGATGAAAACGAATATCGCATGGTTTTGGATTCTGCGATGTTGGATGCTGTGGTGCCAGATGTTGCAATGTCGGATTCTGTGGCGTTGGATTCTATAACTTCTTTGGATTCTGCACCAGAATCTAGCGCACCAGATTCTAGCTTGCTGGATTCTGGCGTGGTGCTTTTTTCTTATATTTTTCTAAGCGAATACGAGCAAAAAGCTTTCATGGAAAAGGCAGAATCCATCCTAAAAAATGGTGATATAAAAGGCAAAAAACTAGCGCAAATCACCTCTGACATCAAAGCCAAGCGGCTGCAAATCATAGAGCAGTATCTGCCGCTAGCCAAGCAGAAAATCCGCGAGTGCAACAACGCTATCGCGATTTTTCTAGCCGATGATGCGCCAGTGCCTATCAATCGCAAAATAAAAATGCTGCTAAACCAGCTCGCCGATTTGCGCGAAGATATCATGATGAAGTGGGAGCGGCTGCTGCGAGAGTTTATGCGAGAGTGCGGATGTGGGATGCCGCTGCCAAATGCTTGCAATAAGGGGCAAGGCGGGCTAGATTCTGGCGCGCAGAATCTTGATATGCAAAATCTTGGCGCGCAGAATCCGCAAAATCTGGATAGGTAGAATCTCAGCACAAAACAAAAAGCGCAAAAAAGGCTATAATGCGGTGGAAAGTTTGGAAAAAGGAGTAAGTGGAATGCAAGAAGTTGGTGCAGAAGCGAATGATACAAGCGCAAGTGGTGAAAAAGAGAATGATGCAAGCGTGGCTGGCGTAGTAGAAGCGGCTGGTGCGAAAATGAATGAGACAAACGCAAATGATGCGACAAAAACCGCGCTGGCTTGTGTGGTGAAGTTTGGATTTTTGGCAAAACCAAAATCTACAAACGATAAAAATAAAGAGATGGCAGAGTCTGCAAGCGACGAAACACAAGGGGCGGCAAAACCAGAATCTAGCGATTGTAAAAACCAAGAAGCAATCAAGAATATTTTTGGCGGGGACAATAACTTCACGCTTTCAATCCCATATTATCAGCGCCCTTATGTGTGGGGAGAAAAAGAAGTCAATATTTTGCTAAAAGATATAGAATCCCAGCTTGAGGATAAAAAGGACAAAGGCGAAACCAGCGAATCTTATCTTTTGGGAAGTTTGATTCTATGCGAAAAAACAGAATCTAAAAATGGAAGTCAAGATTCTAGCGAGCAAAAAGCAGAATCTAAAAATGGAGGCAAAACGCTTGAAATTGTCGATGGGCAGCAAAGACTCACTACCCTTGCGCTGATTTTGCATGCTTTGGATAAGGCATTGAACAATACTCCAAAAGCTGTTTTTTTAAAAGATTCTAAATTTGAGCATAACGACTCAAAAATAAATATTAAGCAAAATTTTAAAATTATCGAAAAATATTTTAAAACACACAAGGACAAAATACAAGATTTTAAAAACTTTCTAACTAACAACATCGAATTTGTCTGCGTGCTAGCGCCTAGCCTTGATGATGCGTTTATCTTTTTTGACAGCGCAAATGCTAAGGGCAAAAAGTTAGAAAGCTATGACTTGATAAAAGCCTTTCACCTCCGCGCATTGCAAAAAGATGATGATATTAAGCGCAAGGCAGAATTTTTTGAAAAACTTGCCAAAAAAGATGAAGGCAAATATATCCACACGCTCTTGAGCGAAATCCTAACTCCCGCGCGTGTGTGGCTAAAAGATTCTGAGGCAAGCAAAACCGCTTTGGAAATAAACGCCTACAATGAGTTTTGCCAAGAATATTTTGGCGATGAGCACACAAACCTTAAACACTCTGCAATAAATTTGGGAATCTTGCAAAGCTTTGCGGGCGGAAAAGATTTTTTCAAATATTTGCAAAAATTTAATTATTTCTATAAGCAGATAGAAAAACAACTAGAAAAACTAGGCAAAAATAGATATGAATTACTTTTGAGATATAATGATGGTGGGCTTGCCTATGCACAATATGTGTTTTTTATGGCCATAATGATTTTTTACGATAAATTTTACCGCACAAAAAAAGATAAAGGATGCAAAGATAAAAAAAGTGAGGTTTTTTACAAATATTTTATGCTGCTTATTATGCGTGCAAATTTTAATATTCTCATCGACCAAGATTCTATAGAAAAACAAACAGCAAGGCACATATACGCAAGCACAGCGCTAAAGCACGCCAAAAAACTTTTGCCAAAGCTTTATTTTACTAGCTTTGATAAAGAAATGGAGCGCAATTTGAAAAACTTTATCATTTTGCCAAAAGAAAAAGAATCTAACATTAAATACACAGCCTATGGAAAAGAGCTTATAAAATCTTTCAATAGTGATAAAAGAGTAAAAATTCTTGGTATTCCAGAATTTCCAAAAGCAAAAACAAACTATAAGGAGACAAAATGAGCAACACAAACAATGCAATAACAAAAAATCTAGCGGAACTAGTTGGAGAAAATAGAGAAAATTATTTTTTCTCTATCCCGGCATATCAGAGGCTCTATGCATGGGAACAGGGGCATATAGAGGCGCTGCTAAATGATATAAAAAATGCAAAGACAGAATCTAAAGAAGGCTATTTTATAGGCAATATTGTTGTAAGCTACAAAGAGAAAGAAAGAGAATTTGCGCTGATAGATGGACAGCAAAGACTTACCACGCTTTTTTTGATAGGCTTTTATTTGACTTTTAAAAAATGCGACAATTGGCAAAATTTTATTTTGCAAAACGATAAAAGCGGAGATAAACTGCGCATTTCTATGCCATGCAGAGAAATAGAGGAAAGCGCGCTTAAGGCTTTGGCAGCAAAAATAGCCAAACTACAAGATGCGGAAAGAAGCCAAAAAGGATATTTTCAAAAATTAATCAGTGAAACGCCAGCAGATATGCATACAAAAATCAAAGAAGCTCTAGAGTGCATACGCGCTTGGTTTGAGGATGCAGAATCTAATATTGACGACTTAGAATCTTTTGCCAAGTTTATTTATAACGATGTGAAATTTGTCTTTGTGGAGCTAGCGCAAGGCACGGATTTAAACCGCTTTTTTGTCCGCATGAATAATCGCGGCAAACAGCTTGAAAAGCACGAGATTTTAAAAGCTCGGCTATTGGATAAAATACGCAAATCCAATGGCGAAGGACAAGAAAATAATGAATGGCACATTTACGCCAAAATCTGGGATATATGCAGTGATATGAATAAATATATTTTTAAAAGCGCGGCAGATAGAAATATTTCAGGCGATAAAAATATCAGTGAGGGCAAAAGCATATATGATATTATAGAGCCACAACAAAATCAAGAATCTAGCGCAACAGGACAAAATGACGATAAAGGCAACACAGACAACAAAGATGATGATGCGCCAGAAAAATACAAATCAATCGTGGATTTTCCTACATTTTTATTGCATGTGTTTAAAATAGTTTTTGACAATAAAGCCTCAATCGACAAAGGCAAATTATTGGATATTATCAAAATAGAAAGCAATAAAACAGACAATGACAAGAAACAAGATGAGGCAGGCATGGCAAAATGCTTCATTCAGCATTTGCTCTTTTATCGTGTGCTTTTTGATTATTTTGTGGTAAAAGAAAAAATCGACAGCAAAGAGGGTGGCAGATATAAAATCCGAAGATTGTGCGAAGATAGTAAAGGGTATTTTTATATTATAGAACAATTTACAGAAAATGATAGAGATGACAAAAATGATAAAACAATTAAAATCTACTCAAATCTTTCTATGATACAAAACTATCTACGCGTGGCGCGCGCAGGCGATAGTCAAAATTACCACCATTGGCTAACGCCTTTTTTGAAATACTTGGGAACACTGCATAATGTGCTGCAAGATGATACTATTTCCAAAATACAATCTTGGCTAGAAAACTGCAAAAAAGGCGAGACAACCGATATAGAACAAGTCGTCATTGCAAGCATAGCGAAGCAATCCAAAAAAGAAAAAGAAGTAGAAAAACAAAAGGAAGCGCTTTTGGTAAATTTTCTCGAGAATCTAGACGCTGCACTTGCCTGCGAGCAATACAAAATCGAAACCAAGCAGAGCAATACAGCAGACTTGCTAGCTATTGCTAACAGCTATCCACAAGAACAAAAAATACAAAACAACAATAATAATTCAATAGCAAAAGATAATTGGGAATTTTTAGACAAAGGCACAGGCTCGCCACATTATTGGTTTTATCGCTTGGAGTATTATTTGTGGAAAAATCGCGCAAACAACAAACCCGAAGGATTTGAAGCAATAGCAGATAAATTCTACTTCCGCAGTCTAAATTCTATCGAGCATATCCAGCCACAAAGCAGGCAAAATGAAAATGGGTGGGATAAGACCGATGAAAACAATAACACAAAAACGAGAGTTATTGATATGTTTGGCAATCTGGCGCTTATTTCAGCGGGCTTTAACTCATCTCTTAGCAATCAAGAAGCTGGGACAGATAAACTGCATGACTTAATAAAAAAGGTAAATAAAGGTGATGTGGAAAGTCTAAAACTTTGGATAGTTTATTATCAACATATAATCCAAAACAATGATGAAACTAATCTAAAATGGAATTATGATAAGGCACAAGACCACAAAAAGCAAATGCTACAAATTCTAAAAACTCTTTTGCGCCAACGATAACAGCGCAACCAAAACAACCCCAGAATCCACAAAACCCCACCACATAAGGACACACATGGCACTAGCAATAGACACCATAGAAGACCACATCACAAAGACTGGCAAAAAGGGCTTTTGGCTATGTTTCAACCCAATATACAACGCCAATGTCATACGCAAACCAACCCCCAAAGGCGAACTTGATGAAAGCAAGACTTCGCAAAAAGACAGGGAGGAGTTTTTGGAATTTATGAAGGCTAATTTCCCAAACACAAAGCTGACAAATGTCTTTGACAGCATGCCGCCGGAGCATTTGATATATCCATTTTTGGGGAGCATTGCGGTGGATTGCGATGATGGCGATGAGGTGTATCGTGCGATAGATAGCAGATATATGGATGAGTTTATGCCAAAATCGCTAAATGTGGTGTTTTACTCCATGGAGCTAGAAACCGCACAAAGGCTATCAAAAGAACGCGCGACAATATTTGAAGGCGAATTTGGCTAGAATCTTAGAATCTTAGAATCTTAGAATCTTAGAATCTTAGAATCTTAGAATCTTAGAATCCAAAGCCCCGCCGCACAAAAATCTATGTAGCGCCTATCAAGACCATGCATTCTATATTCATTTAATAGAAGTGTCACAGCACTTCGCAATAACAATAAAAACAGAAGGTGCAAGATAAGCGGCAATTCAAAATAAACATCAAACACAAGTGGATTCTGCGCTAAAGCCAGTTAACACTGCGCCTTGCCATATGAATCGCCAATCGCCAATCGCCAATCGCCAAAGGCCATCAAGCGCCAAAATATATAATCACACAATCAGAATCTAAATGCTATTGATTCATTACAGCCACCAAATCTCGACAAATATTTTATTATGATTTTATTCTAGCAATACACACCAAATCGAAATTTATAAGGTGTTTTTTGTAGATTGACTCGCTTAACCCTATCGCCCACAAATTTATTAAAAAGTTATATTGATAATATTTTGCTCCCTATTTGCAATGTGCCACTCATTCGCGCGGTTGAAAATCGCTTCATCCTCGCTTGGATCTGCCCATATCCACTGATCGCCGCTTTGTCGTTTGCCGCTTAGTAAATCGCCGCTTTTGCGGTATCGCAAGTCAATCTGCGCTATGTCAAATCCGCTTAAATGCGTGGCAAATTCTTTGAGCCTGCTAGATTCTGCATGATTGGTGTAGAGATAGCAGTAGCCTTTTAGCCCATTGCGGCTGACGCGCCCGCGCAGCTGGTGGAGCGTGGCTAGCCCCAGTCGCTCGGGCGCGATAATGACGATGGTGGAGAGCTTTGGCAGTGAGATGCCTACCTCTATAAGCGTGGTGGCTAGCAAGATAGAGCCGTTTTGCGCGAACTCCTCTAGCACGCTTTCTTTCTCCCTATCTTGCCCAGATGTCACATACACGCGCTCAAAGCGGCTTTTCCAGAATCCCTCGCCCTCTTTTATCGAGAGATATTCGATGTTTTGGCTCTCTTCTACCAGCGGATAGATGAGCGCTACTTGATGCCCTAGTGCCACCTCGCTTTTGATGTGCTCTAGCAAATCTTTGAAGTCACTTTTGCTAATGATTTTCGTGGTGATGTCTTTGGGATAGGGTAGCTCATCGATGATGCTTAAATCGATGAGTTTAGATTCTAGCATCGCCATGGTGCGCGGTATGGGCGTGGCTGAAAACTGCAGGATATGGGGCTTTTTGGCATTTGCGCCATCACTTGCTAGCTTTTCTAGCTGGTGGCGCTGCTTCGTGCCAAACCTATGCTGCTCATCGCTCATCACAAGCGCTAGCCTTTCACCTTGTATATCGCGATACAAAAGCGCTTGCGTGCCGATGATAAAATCCACACTTTGTGCGAAAAGCCCATTGAGATTCTGCTTAGAATCCGAGCTTATAAGCGCGATATTTATATGCTTTGGCAAGTAGAGCTTCGCCTGCTCATAAAGCTGTCTAGCAAGCACGGTGGTGGGCGCCATGAGGAGTGATTTTTGCGGATATGCCATCATCACGCTAGCTAGGATTATCATCGTTTTGCCACAGCCCACATCGCCCATGATTAGGCGTTTGGCGGCTTTTTTTTGCGACAAGTCATGCGCTATCTCGCGACACACGCGCTGCTGCGCGCCAGTGAGCGTAAAAGGCAGAGAATCTACAAATCTTTGATAATCGCCATTGCAGATAAATTTCGCCTCAAAATCATGCCGCTTTTTGGCAAGCATGGAGATATGATAAAAAATCTCTACAAATTTCAGCGCATAAAGCCAGCGCCCGCCAAAGCCGCCATACTCGATATATGCGGACAAAAAGGCTTCATTTGGATTAAAAATATCAATAATAGATTCTGCCACCTCGCTTGGCAGGTCAAAAGTAGCTAGATTCTCGCGCGTGATGAGGCTAGAAGCGATACTTGCAAAAAGCGGACTAGGGCATTTTGTAGTTTTAAACTTTGGCAAAATCTTGCCTATGATTTGCGTGATTTTGGGCTGTATCATCGTATAGCGCGTGATAGAAAATGCGCTTTCTTGCTGGATGCTGCCCTGCACGATGAGCGTAGAATCTAGCGCGAAGGACTTTTTGAGATAGGGTTTGGGGTGAAAAAAAACAAGGTCAATATACTCATCCAAATCAAGCGCATACGCCTGAATCTTGCAAACTTTGGGAAACATCGCGAGATGACACACGCGGATACGCAGCGCCCCTTGCGCGCCGTTTTTTAGCTCGCGGATAGGCATGTTGTTGGTATAGCCGCTTGGCGCGTGGATGGCGAGCTCTAGGAGATGCGAGAATCCGAGTTTGGCGAGGCTTTTGGTGGTGTCTTGAGTGAGGTTTTTGGCGGCGTTTTGGGTGTCGGCTGGTGCGCTAGATTCTATGTTTGAGTTTGGCGCAGACTTGCTATTGTGAGGTGTATAAGGCATTGATTTCATATTTTTCCATTTTTCTATATTTTTTCATGGTGGTGCGCGCGACACGAGCACAAAGCGGGCAAAATAGCGCAAAAATCAAGGCAAATTATAATATTTTGCACCGCGATTTTTCAATAATTTCAAATAGATTTTGCAACAACGCCACGATTTCAAACGCCGATTTAACTTCCTTAAAGTATATTTAAAATATAATCGCTAAATCTACTTCAAAGGAGCCACACATGTCATATTCTGCACGCATCATCACCGCATTGCAAGCCAAAAACCCCGCACAAGGCGAGTTTCACCAAGCTGTCACAGAGGTGCTAAGCACGCTTCAGCCGCTGCTTGACAAAGAGCAAAAATACGAAAAATACGCGATTTTGGAGCGCCTCACCATACCTGAGCGACAAGTGATTTTTCGCGTCCCTTGGATTGATGATAGTGGCTCTGTGCGCGTGAATTACGGCTATCGCATCGAGTTCAACTCCGCTATTGGCCCCTACAAAGGCGGACTTAGATTCCACCCTAGCGTGAATGTGGGCGTGATTAAGTTTTTGGGATTTGAGCAAGTGCTTAAAAACTCGCTAACCACGCTTGCTATGGGCGGGGGCAAAGGCGGAAGCGACTTTGATCCAAAGGGCAAAAGTGAAAATGAAATCATGCGCTTTTGCCAAAGCTTCATGAGTGAGCTTTTCCGCCATATCGGCGCGCATACGGATGTGCCAGCGGGCGACATCGGCGTGAGCGGACGCGAGATAGGCTATCTTTTCGGACAATACAAACGCCTTACCAACCGCTTTGATGGCGTGCTTACTGGCAAGGGGCTAAACTGGGGCGGAAGCCTCGCGCGCACCGAAGCTACCGGCTATGGCTGCGTGTATTTCGCACAAGAGATGCTAGCAGAGCGCGGCGAGAATCTAGAAGGCAAAGTCTGCAGTGTCTCTGGGGCTGGAAATGTCGCAATCTATACGATAGAAAAGCTCTATCAAGTAGGCGCGCTGCCCGTGACTGCGAGTGACTCAAAAGGCATGATATATGACAAAGAGGGCATCGATCTAGCCTTGCTAAAAGAGATAAAAGAAGTGCGCCGTGAGTCGCTAGAAGAGTATGTAAAAGTGCGTAAAAACGCGCAATACACGCCTGCAAGCGCATATAAAGAAGGCACAAATG
The DNA here is from genome assembly GCF_001854545.1 of Helicobacter sp. CLO-3. Lineage (GTDB taxonomy): Bacteria > Campylobacterota > Campylobacteria > Campylobacterales > Helicobacteraceae > Helicobacter_B. The sequence continues at coordinate 18,773 of NZ_MLQN01000026.1, read as the reverse complement.
GCGTGTGGAGCGTGCCTTGTTTTGCGGCATTCCCAAGCGCTACACAAAACGAACTAAGCGCACAAGATGCCAAAACGCTGCTACAAAATGGCTGCAAATGCGTGAGTGAAGGCGCAAATATGCCTTCTACAAATGAGGCTATCGAGCTATTTTTGCAAGCCAAAATCTGCTATGGACCGGGCAAAGCAGCAAATGCTGGCGGTGTGGCAGTCAGCGGGCTAGAAATGGCGCAAAATGCGAGCATGAATCCATGGAGCTTTGATGTGGTGGATAAGCGACTGCATGAAATTATGAAAAATATCTATCACAATGCCGCAAATACTGCAAAAGAGTTTGGCGATCCGACAAACCTCGTGATGGGTGCAAATATCGCTGGATTCCGCAAAGTCGCGGATTCTATGATAGACCAAGGTGTGGTGTAAACCCCGCCCCGGCGTGTCTTTTTATGAAAGTTTTTGTGGGCAACTTCATAATATTTGCTTTTGGATAAAACTAAATTATGCCTAGCCCAAAACTTTCACTTAGATATAGACACTACAAAAAAGCGATACCACAAAATATCCTTCTGGACAATATCTCACGTAAATACAAAATCTAACTTTTATATAACAACTTTTTACCATAATTTATGCAAGGCTTTTCGATAAAGTTATGCGCTAAGTAGGCAATAAATACAATAAAGCAAATTGTTGCAAGAATATAAATATTGGCAGTTATGGCATTTGCAAATACGAGCATGTCTGTGCCATCCGCATAATCAACATATATGCCAAACTTAGCCACAACCTTACGTACAAAAAAATCCGAAATAGACAAACAAAACCAATGCGTGATATAAATAGCATAAGAAAGCGCGCCGAAGAAAGCAAATACTTTAGTCTCTAAAAAAGAGGTTATTACCCCCCCCCCCAAGAATTTATTATTAGCATAAGTTTTGCGACTATAAGATGAAAGTGCAAAGACTAGCACTAATGCATCAAATGCAAAAAGAGCGTATTTGTCAAGACCAAAATAAATAACGACAAAGCAAAGTGTCAAAACACAAACTTCTAAAATAGTAAAAATTATAGAATTTATATGAGTATTTTTGAGTCTATCAAAAATAAAATACATCAAACATCCGCTAAAAAAATACATTATGCCAGAACTTGTAACGATCTTAAAAAAATCAAAGAGATGAAAATATGCCAAAGTAGAAAGCAGCGCAAAAAGAGCATATCTGGTAAGTCTAGGGACAAACATAAGCAAGCCAAAAGCGACATATAAATACCACTCGACACTTAGACTCCACGCTGGAGCATTAAATGAAACATGGCTGCTAGAGTTAAGCCATGATTGAAGCAAAAGCAAATGTGGTATTATCTCCGAAAAATCATTACTACCGGTAAAAGGCTCATTTTTGAGCATGCCAAACTTGTGATAAGCCAAATATCTCAAGCATTCTAAAGCAAAAACAGCAATAAATGCTACCCAATAAAGTGGCAGAATCCTAAAAGAACGAGCAATTATAAAACGCCTGAAGCTAAAAGTGTTTCTATCATACACATAAGGCATAACAAAGCCACTTAAGACAAAGAAAAATGGGACAAAAAGCCACGCATTTTTAAAAAATTCAAATCTTGATACAGAATCCAATACCAGCAAATGGAATAAAACCACACTAATTGCCGCAATCCCCCTAAAACTATCAAGTGCGCCCAAATGAATGGGCTTTTGGTTGGTATTTATGCCTGTTTCTGATTTTTGAGTTATTTTATCCATTTTTTACTCCTTTATTTGTGCTACACCAATAAAAATGCCAATTATACAACAAAAGCCGACCAAGACACACCAAAAGACATAATACTGCATTAATACATCCTCGTGATGAATTTCCTATATAGCAGATATGATGCGATAAACCACGCGATAGGCAGTCCGATGATGCCGACAAATGGCGCGTTTTGGCTGAAAATATGCATCGCGATAAAATACCCGCCCACACTCACTAGCAGATACACATAGCTTAGATTTTTGTGAAATCGCGGATTTGCCACGCCAAAAAGCAGAATCAAAAACACGCTAGCCACCGGAAAAAGCGAGGTGATGAGCGCTTGGGCGAGGCGGCGCGCTTGCGTGTGGTTGCCCTCAAACGCGCTTTTCCAATACTCCCACAAATCATACGAGCTAAGATTTACCTCATCGACTTTGGTATTGACGCGCATCTGCGCAAAATCCGCGCGCTGCACCTCTTTGGCATCGGCAAAATACGCGCTGCCATTACGCAAAAGCAGCGTGAAAATCCCATCCTCATTGGTTATCTCGCCCTCATCCGCGATGATAAATGCCTCTTGAGAATCTAGGTTGCTAGAAAACAGCACCAAGCCCTCATAGTGCCTATTTTGCGCCCTATCGACATACACCAGCCAATCCCCGAGCTTCTGCCCAAACTCGCCGGCTTTGATGTTGATATTCACCTCCGCGCGCTTTTGCGCCATGAAGTTGCTATACGCGCTTTTTGAAAGCGGGATGAGCGCTAGCGAGAAAAACAGCAGCACCACGCTAGCCAGCACGCTAAGCCCGACAAATGCGCCTAGAATCTTGCGCGGCGAGACGCCAAGCGAGAAAAACACAAGCAGCTCATAATCAAATGAGAGCTTTGAAAGCCCCAGCACGCACGCGCAAAAAAATGTGATAGGGATGATGAAAAAAATCGCGTTTGGGATAGAATACAAAAATATCTGCCCCAAATCCCAAATATTTAGCTTGACAAACTGCGTCACCGTCGCAAGGCTGATAAGCAGCACGACAGAAGCGATAAAAAATAGCACCACAAAAAATGGCAGGAAAATCTGCGAAACAGAATAAAACAAATAGCGCTTCATCATAGCAGCGCTCCTACGAAAATGCCGACTATCAAGCCTGCCACGACGCAGGGGATGAATGGGATGGCAGTGCTTTTGGTGTCTTTTGTGTTTGGGGTGGCTGCGTGGAGGGTGGCAGAATCTTTGTTTGCGCTAGATTTAGATTCTGCGCTGGATTGCGCGCTTTGGTTTGGCGCGCTAGATTTTAGGCTAGGTTTAGATTCTGCATTTGCGCTAGATTCTGCGCGCATGCTGTTTGTGCGTATTTTTGCGGGGCGTTTTTGGCGCAAGATTTTAGAAAAAATCACTGCCAAGCTAGCGCATACACAACCCCAAAAAATACTCAAAAGCATATTTTCAAAGCCTATGATTCCGCTCATACTCGCGCAAAATACGATATCTGCCTCGCCGATGACTTGCCTATGAAAAGCCATTTTGCCAATCATATAAACAAGCGCCAAAAGCCCGGCACCTAGGAGTATATCGCGCCAAGTCGCTAGCATATCTAGCAGATTTGGCGCATTTAGAGGCGCGAACATATCTTGCACGCTAGGTGCGTCGCTAAAAATAAGCGGGTAGAATCCAGCGATAAATGCCAAAAATAAAAGTACTAGATTTTGCGAGTCAGGCACCGCAAAATACGCTATATCCCACACGCAAAGCGCGATAGTAAGCGCGACAAAAGCCCATATCCAAGCTAGTGCTAGCCAAGAATCCACAAACGCGCCAAAAAACGCGCAAAGCGCACCGCCTAGCGCGCACCAAAGGAAGATTTGGCGGCGGGTTATGTGGCTGGTGTGGCGCGCGTGGTTGGCGTGGTTTGGATGGCGCGCGTGGGTTTGGTGCTTTGCGTTGTTTTGGCAGTTTGTGTGGCTTGCATGATTTGTGTGGTGTGCTTGGGTTTGGTGTGCGGCGTGGATTTTGGATTCTGTGATTTTGGATTCTGCCAAATCTTGTGCGCGAGAATCCAAAAGCGCAGAATCCAAAAATATAGAATCCGATGATATAGATTCCAGCGCATCAGAATCCAAATCGCCCAAATCGCCTCTTTTATCCACCCTAAGCAAAAGGATGAAAATCAAAAGCACGCCAGCCACCAAGCCAAGCGCCCCGCGCAGTATCGCTAGCGCGCCGATATCTGACACGAGCCAGTCTAACGCCACATACTGCCAAAGCCCGCCTAAGATGATGCCAAAATCTTCCATTATCGCCCTATCGCCCCATCCGCCGCCTATCTCGTCACGCCAGAAAGCACAGGCACAAATAGGCAGCTTTCTAGGATTTCTTCATCGACGAGCGCGCCATTGCGCTTTTTGAAGCGTTTGATGACTTGCGCCTCGCCCTTAGTGCCTTGTGAGCCACCGCCAGCACCGCCCGCGCTAGATTCTACACCAGAATCCACACCAGCCCCATTAACTCCACCAACCATAGGCGCTACCAAAATCCCGCCCTCTTCTAGCTGATCGATGATAGCTTGCGGGACATCGCCACTCAAGCACGCAGAAAATAGTATCCTATCATAAGGCGCATATTCCGCCCAGCCACTTTGCCCATCGCCTAGCTTTGTGTGTATGTTGCTAGCACCGCTCGCGCGGATTCTCTCTTTTGCCTCGAGCAGCAGCCGCTCGATGCGCTCGATGCTAAAGACGCGGCGAAATATTTTTGAAAGCACCATCGCTTGATACCCGCTGCCACAGCCTATCTCTAGCACGCTATCACCGGGCGTGAGAAACTGCGTCATTTTCGCCACCGTAAGAGGCGAGGATATCCACTGATCCGCACCCATAGGCAAAGGATCAAGGCTATATGCCAAATGCCTAGAAAACTCCGGCACAAACGCCTCTCTATCCACAGATTCTAGGGCGTTTCGCACAAAAGGCTCCATAGGAAACACTTTGGCGATCTCATTACACATAAAATGCCCTTTTATTTGGTGCATTCCTTGATTCCTATGTTGATGTATTTACGCATTTTCTCTACTTCTGACAAATCGACTTTGGCATGTATCGCCTCTAGCTTATCATCCTTATGCACCTTGCCATAGGGCGTGATGATAGCGCTTGATTTTGCCATTTGCAGATTCGCGCTTCCGCTTGCTATGACAAAGCATTCATTGCCTATGGCTAGGGCTTTGCAGAGCGTCTCGAAGTGATCTTTGCGCGCTTTGCCCCATTGTGCGGGGATAAATATCATATCCACACCACGAAGTCTTTGCCAAAGCTCGATAAATCGCAGCTCAAAGCAAATAAGCGCGCCGCAAGTGATATCACCTATCCGAAAAGGGATGATCTCATCTAGCGCGCCCGCTGCGAAATGCAAATGCTCATCGCCCAAGAAAAATAGCTCATGCTTTGCTTGCTTATGCACGAGCTCGCCATTGTGGAAGACTTTTAGGTTGTTGTAGAATCTATGCTGCTTTTTTTCTATCATCGTAGTGATGATAGTTTTGTGCGCGCTTGCATCTAGCAGGGCTTTTGTCGCGTGTTTGCTAAACTCATTTGCCTCTTCCATTTTCTGATAGCAAAATCCTGTCAGCACAAGCTCGGGTGTCAGCAAAATAGAGCCATTTGCACTTGCTTTTAGCGCGTCTAGCACGCTATTTAGATTCTCTTCAAACTTCTGCTTTGTCTTTATTTGCAGTGTGTAAATATCTCTAAAAGTCATCGAAATTCACGCTCCCTTTTGAGTAGTTGGTAACCTTGCCTTCAAAGAAATTGGTGCGCTGGTCGTTGAAATTAGCAAAGCTATCCACCCATTTTATGGGGTTTGGAGTGTTGTAGATTTTGGGAAGTCCTACTTTTGATAGCCGCTCATCGGCGAGATATTCTATATATTTTCTTATGATATCTGGCGTGAGTCCTAGAATCTGCCCTTGCGTGATATAATCGCCCCACGCAGATTCCACATCCACCGCCTTTTTAAACATCTCGATGACTTCCTCTTCCAAATCTTTGGTAAATAAATCCGCACGCTCTTTTTTAAGTGTGTTTATAAGATGTTGAAACGCCAGCAGATGCGTCACTTCATCGCGCTGTATGAAGCGTATCATAGAGGCAGATGCTAGCATTTTGCCACTTCTTGCAAGCGTGTAAAAATAGCAAAATCCGCTATAAAAATATATACCCTCTAAAATCTGATTGGCATACAGCGCTTTTACGAAGTTGCGCTCGGTGGGATCATCAGCTAGCCCTATGTAAATATCTGCTATGTAGTCGTTTTTGCCCTTTAGCTGCGCATCCACGCGCCACATATCATATATTTCATCAGTGTTTGCGGATATGGATTCTACCATTACCGCGTAGCTTTGGGAGTGCAGCGACTCTTCAAACGCCTGCCTTATCAGCACGAGATTTATCTCTGGGCTTGTGATGAAGGGGTTTATATTGTCATTTAGGTTGTTTGTCTGCAGAGAATCCATAAAAATAAGCTGTGCTAGCGCGCGATCATAGCCTATCTTTTCTTGCTCGGTTAGCTTGTCGTGATAGTCGCGCTTATCGGCTGTCATATTCACTTCTTCTGGAAACCAAGTGTTATTTAGCATTGTTTTCCAGAGATTGTAAGCCCATTGGTATTTGATGCGGTTTAGATCAAACATCGCTGTGGGTCTGCCGCCAAATATTTTTCTATCATTTACGCTTTCATTGGAGCTTGGATCGTAGATTTTTTTGTGCGTTAGCTTTTTTTGTGCGAGATTTTGCAAAGTATCGTTTGGCATAATGTTCGTCCTTGATTTATGATTGCGCGATATGCGCGTGAAACTTGTAGTGTATTGTCATACTAGCGCTGTCGCGCCCACGATGCTATCGCAATCGTCCCTTATTGGTGAGGCGAAATTTTAGCCAAAGTTGCCTTATATGAAAATCTAAGCGCCAGAAAATGTTTGTGGATTTTGGATGAGAATCTGGGCTGGAATCTGGCGCGGAATATTGCTTAAAATCTCGCCAGAATCCGATTTTGTGCGCGGTTGTAGCGCATAAATCTCGCGCCAAATCTTGCGCTAAATTTTTGCCAAATCGCGCGCTAATCCGCGTCAAACACCTCTCGAAAGCCCCAGTCTTTCGCCATTTGCCAAATCTGCTCGCGCGTCAAAGAGACAGAGAGCATCTCTTCAGCATGCTCGAGATGATCCAAAATCTCGCCATTTGGCATCGCTATCAAACTATCGCCATAAAAATCCCAGCTCTGCCCCTCCACCTCGCTCCTGCCGATGCGATTGGCGCGCAAAATCGCGCAGCCACTGATGAGTGCGCGCATCTTGCAAAGCTCGCGCCAGCGCACATGCGAGTCAAAAGTATTTGCACTCGGCAGCACGACGATATCCACGCCCTGCTTTTGTAGCTTATACCAAATCTCATCGAAATGTATCTCAAAGCCAAACAACGCCGCGATTTTTAGCCCGCCGATACGCAAGATAAGTGGCTCTTTTAGCGGCTTTGGCGCGTGTGGCGCGTGTGGCGTGGATGCGCGCGGATTCTGCTTTGATGCGGGATTTGATGTAGCGTTTGGCGCGAGATTTGGCGCGGTGTTTAGTGTGATGTTTGCGAAAAATGCCGCCTCATTCCAATGCTCATAATTGATAAGTTTTTGTTGCAGATAGTAGGTGATTTTGCTAGATTCTGGGCTGATGTAGGCAAGCGCTTTTTGAAGTTTTATCGCCTTGTCTTTTGGCTGGTTTTGGCTGGTTTTGGCAGATTTTGCTTTTTGGGATTTTGAAGTTTGGGATTTTGGCGCGGATTCTGCGGATTCTAGCGTTTTAGATTCTAGTGCGCGCTTGATGATGGGCGCGAAAAAATGCACGCCATGCTTGCTAGCAAGCGTTTTTAGAAACTCTAGCTGGATTTTGGAGTGGCGCAGAATCTCATCTTTTGGCATCGCGCGCAAATCGGTGAAAAATGGGTTTAGCACATACTCGGGCAGCACCACCAGCGCGCCCTTGCTTAGCTTGTGGCAAAACAGCGCAAACCTAGAATCCTCAAGCGCGATGCTTGAATGCTGAAAAATAGTAATTTGCATAAAAGTCCTTTTATTATTTATTTGGCAAGCAGTTTGTCTAGCCTTGCTTGGCTTTTGCCTCTTTTGTCTTTTTGGCGAGTTTGGTGCGATAGTGGCAGAGCGAGGTGATAAGCCCGCGCGTGTTTATCCCCAGAATCTGCGCGCGGAAGTTCTGCGCTTTTGTCGCGTTTATGGGCTTTTCATGCACGCCAGAGTTGCGAAGCTTGGCGATGCTATCCATCTGCAAAACAAGCACTTTGTATATAAAAGTCTTCAAGCCATACTCCGCGTGAGTTTCTATCGGCTGTTTTATGAGCTCGTTGTTTAGCAGGTATTTGTAAGTCCCATAGTTTGGCTTGTGCGCGAAAATATCAGCCAGCGTGTATTTGCGCCCCTGCACTTCATAGGCTATCTCCAAAATCTCTGGCGCAATCATCGCTAGATGCGAAAACAGCTCACAAGCAAAAGCATGCATCTCGCGTTCTAGCGCTTTTGAATACTTCACAAGCGCGGAGGTGAAGTCATAAAGCGGGTTTGTGATATGCGCTTGAAACTCCATTTCAGCGTAGATAATATGGCTTAGCGTGTCGCCAAGCAGCGCATCTAGCGTCTCTTTGCCAAAGCAGTAGCGGCACAGCTCGGATTTGATACGCAAAAACTCCTCGCTCTCATACACCGCATCATAATGACGCAGCGCGCCCGCAAAATAATCGAGCGGATATTTTTGCTTAATGATGAGCGGATAGACATAAGAGTTGCCATAGATAGAGAATGTGCGCCAGCTATCAGGCGCGCTTATATCGCGCTGCACGAGCAGGTTTGCTAGGTAGTTATCGCGCACTTCTAGGAAGCTATCGCGCACGAGCTCTAGCATATCCTCGATGACAAACCACGCGCTTACAGGGAGATTTTCTTGCGCGTAATAATGCGGCACTAAGGGGATAAGCTCTGGCGGTAGGCTGGCAAATGGCGGATAGGATTCTGGGGTGGATTCTTTGGTATAAGATTCTGGGGCGGATTCTGCTTTTGTAGATTCTAGGGCGGATTCTGATGCGATGATGCGCGTGACTTTTGCCACAAAAAGATTGGCATAATCGCTCAAAAATAGCTGCGCGTGATTCTCGCTCGTAGTCGCTTGAAATATCGCATCAAGCGCGCCCGCATTTTGCCCCGCTTTGTCGCGCATGGTGGTGAGTTTGTCTATCTTGCCAAACACGACTTTGCCCTCGCGCTTCAGAATCTGGATGTGCTCTTGCATGGCGTGTTTGCGGTAGTATGGGTTGTAGAGTATCAGCAGGCTTAGATTTTGCATGCATATCCTTAAATATTTTTCAAGGCGCAATTTTAGCGAAATATCTTGCTTTCGTTGCAATTTGATGCTAGCAAAATATTATTTTTTAGTAAGCTCATCTATCGCGCTTAAAGCGTTTAGGGCTTTGGGATAGCCGATATAGGGCAAAATCGCCGTGACTGCGCCTATCAAAACGCCACGATCATGCCCTATGTTTAGGTTGCCCTGCACATGGGCTTTGACCTGTGAGTCCGCCCCGCCAAGGCTTGCCAAAATCACAAATGTCAAAAGCTCGCGAAACTCTAAACTAAGCCCGCTGCGCGTGTAATAATCGCCAAAGCAATTCGCGCTCAAAAAGTGGCGGATATGCTTCACATCCGCGGGCGCGCTCGCGTTGCCCTTGTCTATCGCCGCGCCAAAAAGTTTGCGCTGCGCCTCTAGCCCCTTTTGCGCTCGATTCTCGCGCGTGGTGGTGGAGGCGGGCGCTAGTGGCAGAGGGATTTTTAGCCTTGCAAAAAGCGCGTTGCAGGATTCTAGGATGCTGCGCGTGCGGGCAAAGCCGATGTAAGCAGTTGCTTGATAGATGATTTCTTTTATTTCAGAGGGCGCGATGCCAGCTTTCAAAGCGGATTCTGCGAGGTTTTCAAACTCCAGCGCGCCATCATTTGCTATCACTGCGCCAAGCTGCAGCTTCCATTTGGTAGGCGCATCGAGCGCGCTGTGAGAATCCACCTCATCATAGGCAAAATTCCAAAAATTCTCCATAAACTCCGTGTCGGTTTTGTGAAGCGCGATGTCTTGCTTGGTGGCGTATTGCTGCACTTTGCGCGCGGCTTTGTCGGTGAGATTTGGCGCGATGCTGGCTTTGGCTGTGGTGTTTTTCATGGTTTGCTCCTTTGGTGTGGTGTTTGTGTTTTTAGTTGCTGGTGCTTGTGGCGCGGATTTTGTGGATTCTGCGTTGAGGCTAGAGAGTGTCAAAACACTGCCAGCCACCATAAATGCAGAATCTCTAAAAAACTTGCGCCGCGTTGTTGGCTGGGATTGCTGGCTGGCAATTTGGCTAATTTGGCCGGCTTGATTGGCTAGTTCAGTTTGGCTAGCTTGGCTGGCGTGGCTGATTTGGTTAGTCTGCTCGATGTGGCTAGATTTTTTGGTGTGATTTTTCATCTTACTCCTTTTGAAATTTGTAAAATTTTGTGCTTGAGTCCAAAACGAATTTGAGAATTATAATGCATGATAGTAGCTATCTGTCAGGTAGAAAATGTGATTTTGCAAATAAAAAATGCGAAAAATATAGAAATATCAAAGCTAGATTCTAGAAAATAGCAGAATCTAAAGCGAGTAATATTGGGATAATCATCGCGCGCTTGCGGGAAACCAAAAGCAAGGAGTGAGAGGCAGTAAAATAGGCCAAAAGCAGAAGTCAAAAAGCTAGATTCTGCGCTGGAATCTAGAATCTGCTTTTATCTTTTTATCACTTCATCATCTTGCATACCCAAAAATATCTCACTAAATTTTAAAGTCTTGGATTCTGTATTTATGTGCTAGAATCTGATTTTATTTGACTTTGTGACGCGACTGGATTCTGACTAGAATCCAGCTTTGCGGTTTCGCTGTTTTGCGATTCTATCTTTTTGCTTTTTGCATTTTTGGATTCTGGCTTGGGATTTTGCCTAGATTACGCTGGGATGAGCTTTAGGCGGACGATTTCGCTTGGGGCGAGGAAGCGGATGCTTGGTCCCCAAAATCCAGCCCCCGAGCTTACATAAAGCTTAGTTTTCTTGCTTAGCTCATAGAGCCCATGGATATAGTGCTGATCGAGCCACACAAAAAACGACAATGGAAACACCTGCCCCGCGTGCGTGTGCCCGCAAAGCACCAAGTCAAACGCGCTGACATCGTTTTGGCGGATAAATTTGGGCTGATGCGCTAGCAAGATATTTGGCTTGTTTGGTGCTAGATTTGCCGCCGCTTTTTGGATGTCTGGACGCATTTTGCCAAAGCGCAAGCCCGCTAGGTCATGCACGCCAGCGATGTTGAAATCGCGCAGCTCTAGATTCTCATTTTCGAGCACGCGGATATTTAGCGTGCGTAAAAACGCCATGATAGGCTCGATGCCATGGTAATACTCGTGATTGCCGGTGACATAAAACACGCCCTCTTTGCTTTGGATGTCGTTTAGCAAGCGCAGCTCGCGCTTCAAAAGGCGCACATCATCATCGACCAAATCGCCCACAATCACCACCACATCGGCATCAAGCGCGTTTATCTTATCGATGATGCCCTGCAAAAAGCTAGCGCCTAGCGTCTTGCCGATGTGTAAATCGCTCACCATAGCGATGGTTTTGGGCGTCTTTAGGCGTGGCAGTGGGATCTCTAGCGTGCGCACGGGCGGGATGTCGAGCGCGTTTTTGCGACTTTTGATGATAAAAAAGAAAAAGAGCGCGAACACGCCTAAATCATAGAGGATTTTTAAAAATCTGCGGCGGGAGGTGGCGGGCGCGGTGTTTTGAGCGGTGGGGTTTGGCATGGCGGGGCGCGCGGTGGCAGAATCCATTTTTGCAGAATCTAAGTTGGCGGATTTTGCGCCGATAGAATCCGCGCCGCCAGATTCTGCGCCTATAGATTTTTGGCTAGCAGATTCTTGGCTTTTGGCTTGCGTAGAAAAGCGCGAGAAAATCCTAGATTGGAAAATGTTTTTGACAAAGTGGCGCAGGCGCGCAAAAATTGGCGAAAAAAGCAAAATCCTAGTGCCTCCGCGCAAAACATCTGCGACCACGCACGCCACAAACAAGCAATACGAAGCCACGATACACCCGCCCAAAATGCCATAGATTGTCTGCTCGAGATCTAGCATCCCCAACGCCTTGAACGCCCTTTGCGCGAACCAAAACCCAACTTCTAGCGCAAAAAGCAGCGCCAGCAAAAATATAAGCAGTTTTCTGTGGTTTGCAAAAATAAAAGTGTGTCGCAAAACGCGCCTATAAACATAGATTTTGGTAAGCGCCAAAAACGCAAAAATCACGCCAATAATCGCAAGTATCTTCATATAATCGCCCCTATTTATGATAAAAATCGTTTAAAATTTCGCGCACAGATGAGCCAGACTAGAATCTAAAAAGCCTAGAGTCCTAGCAAGCTAGAGAATCTAAACTAGAATCCAGACTAGAATCTAAACGCAAGGCTTTAAAGCGCGTCAAAATACCAAAATATTAAAACGCCAAACCTAGCCAAAATCTTGCACCAAAATCTCACGCCAAAAACCGCCCCAAAATCCGCACAAAAAACCCATGCTAAATTTTGCGCCAAAAACGCCATTATAAAATAAAATTTAGATTCTGCTGCTTTTTAGCACAAAATATAAATTATTTCGCTTTGCCAGCGTCGCTAGATTCTGCTTGCAAAATCTCTTGCGTGCGCTTTTTTACCTCAAAGGCATTTTGCTTCACTTCGATGCCAAACACCACGCTATACACGCCAGATTGGATATTTGCGCGCTGGATTTGGATGGGCGGATTTATCACGATGCTAGCATTTAGCTCATCAAACTTGCTAATAAGCTGCCAAACTTTTTCGACATTATCAGTCTGGGTTTTGAAAATATAAGAAATGCTTTTTGTCTCTTCTTCTTTGTTTATAATTTCTGGGCTGCTTTTGATGTCTATGATAGTCAGATATTGCGATATAGCCGCTTTTATATCATCAAATGTCTGCGTGTCATAAAATTTGGCAAGTGAAGGTTTATTTTCATCTCTAAAATCAACGATGCGTTGCAAAGAAGTGTCATATCCTTTTTTTATTTCATTATAGATTATTTTTTCTTTGCGCTCGATTATATATTGGGATTTGAATTTCAAAATCGTAGGCCACAAAACATAGCTAAAAAAGGTAAGTATCGCGCTCACATAAAGCACAGAAAAAATCATATTGCGCAATATTAAATCTGTATCCATTTTGCCAAAAGATGATTTGCGAGAAAATATTTTTTTCATTTTTTGCCTTTATCACTCATCACTAGAATCCGCGCTAGAGCCAGCATCAGAATCTGTGCTAGAATCTCTAGCGCCACCAGCGCCACCGCCAGATGATGCGCCACCAGCGCCACCCACGCTCGCGCCAGCTTTTTGCGCTTTTGGCGCGATTTGCGGTGCGATAGGCGTGTTGCTTATAGAGACGAACTCATACCAGCCATTTGATAGCGCATAAAAGCTTACATTGGATCTGCCAAAGTTTGCTTTGAGCGGGTCTTGCAGCGCAAAATAAAAAAACTCTTTTGAAGGTGTGACGCCTTTTAGCGTGAGTGTGGATTCTCCTATCTCGATGAAATGCAGTGTGATTTTATCCGGAATCAATGCCAGCAAATCATAGATTTTATCGCGCCTTATGTCGTTTTTGTCGATGCGCTGATTTATCAAAGCCACCTCATAAGACAACCGCTCATAATACTCATCCAAGTCTTGGATATCGCTTTGCAAGCGCTTTTGCTCGGACTGATACTCGCTCGCCCGCTCCATAGACGCGCCAATCTCTTGGGTCAAAAACACATTTGCCGCCAGCAAAATCACCGCTGTGAGCGCAAAATACAGCCACCAGATTTTAGTGACTTTGGCAAAAATATGTTTGGCTTGGGCTCTAGTAAAGCTTAGCATCATCGCCCTCCTAGCTCTTTTTTGGCGAGATGTATGAGTGTGTCAGGCAGGTCAAAATCCCTTTTCACCGTCTCTATCAAAATCTCTTTAGTGATATACTCAAACGCCTGATCGCTCATCTTGCACGCATCCAAAAATATGATTTTATCGATAAACTCGCCATTATAAATGGGATTTTGATAATACTCTTTCACCGCATCGACTATTATTTTGCTGATGATTTTTGCCTTTGGCATATCATCATAAATGATTTTCGTCTCTTCGAGATTTGGTATAAACATATCTGTCTGCAAATGCTCAAGCGAAGGGTCTAGCTCGATTTTGGCAAAATCATCAAAATCATCATCTAGCGAAAAATCCTCGAAGTTTTTTAGCTCTATAGTGGGGCGCTGCTCTTCTTTGCTATTTAGTATCGCCACCTCGCCCTCCGCGATAAAAAACCCGCTAAACTCCGCCTTGCCCCTGTGTGCTACCATGAGTGCGACATTGCTACGCTGCAAAAGCACATAGATATTATTGCCAAGCGTTGGGTAGTTTTGCACATTGTCATCTATCATGAGAAATGGAGAAAACAAAAAATCCACGCCGCCTATTTTTTCAAAACCCCTCACCGCATCTTTTATCATCGAGCGCTTGGCAAAAGTGCGTATGCTTTCCGTGCTTACTATCTCGCACTCGCTAGGCTTGATATTGCCTACGAAAAAATCTTTTTTATGATTGTTTTGCAAAATCACGCCTTGTGCTAGGCATTTTAGCATAGCGCTCACATAGGTGAAAGGATAGGCGCGGCGGTATTTACGCACGATTTTCACCGCTTCCATGGGGATGTTGTTTTCATGCGTTTTAAACTCTTTGACAAAAGATTCTACTTGCCTTTTGTTTTTGATACGCACGACTTTTATGAAGCACGAAGCCGCATCGATATTTATCGCGATAAATACCTTGCTAAAAAATGGCGATAAAAAAGAAGTAAAAATCCCCAAAGCCAAATCCTCGCTTGCTTGCTATGTATTTTCTATGCGCTTTTTTATTATCTCTCTCGCTTCTTGCAGGCTAAGAGCAGAATCCAGCACAAAACCTTCGTGCATATAATAGCATATTTTCCCAAAAGGCAAAGGCAATCTAAACCTATCCCATGTCCCAAACTCATAATATCGGCTAGGCATCACGCGACAAATACTAATCTTTTTGCCAGTTTTTTGCGACATCATGATGACACCATCAGCGACATGGTGATATGGACCGCGCGGACCATCAAGCGCTATGCCTATGTCTGCGCCATCTTTTAGCGCGCTGATGGACTGCACTAGCACGCGCACGCCGCCTTTGTTGCTGCTAGAGCCGGTGCTACCCCTAATAGCTCGGAATCCAAAAAGCTCGCACATTTTGGCTATCAGCCCGCCATCAAAATGGTTGCTTGAGATGATAAAGACATTTGGCTTTTTACGCAATTTGCGGTATAAAAAAGGCATCATCAGCATCTCGCCATGCCAAAACGCAAGCACTACATTATCATCTTTGACGCTATCATCGAAGTAAAATTTATTTCTATTCAAAAGATAAATGCACCACGCGAGAGCCCAGCCGATGCGCGGGATGATGATCTCTATAGCTCGCTTTTTCCAGTCCATGATGTCCTATTTCTTTTGGATTTTAGATTTGCGCTTTGCGTTTATTTGGTGGCCTCGCGCTTGTTTTGGCAGATTTGCGCCTCGCGCTTGTTTGCGATGCGCGCCTAGATTCTGCAAATCCGCGCGCTAAACAGCGCGATTACTTTTAGATTCTGCGCTTTAGATTCTATAAGCAGAATCTATACCTCTTTTGCATTTTCTAGGATTTTTATGTTGAGGATTTTGTCATTTTGCTTTAGCGTATCTAGCACTTTGAGACTCTCATCATCCTCTATCTGCCCAAACACCGTGTGCTCGCCATCAAGATGTGGCAGATCCGCAAAACACAAGAAAAACTGACTCCCGCCCGTATCCCTACCAGCATGCGCCATCGATAGCGCGCCTCTTTTGTGGCGGTGCGGGTTGTTTGCCAGCTCGCATTTTATCCTATAGCCCGGACCTCCGGTGCCATCGCCTCTAGGGCAGCCACCCTGCGCGACAAATCCAGCAATCACGCGATGAAATGTAAGCCCATCGTAGAATCCACTCCTTGCAAGCGTGGCGAAATTTATCACCGCTTGGGGCGCTTCTTTTGGGAAAAGGCGCACATTTATTATGCCTTTATCGGTGTAGATTCTAGCGATTTGGCAGGATTCTAGCTCCTCATCTGTGGGGGTGAAAACTTTTAGCTTTAGCTCATCTCTCATGGCTATGCTCCTTTTTTGGATTTGCCCTTTTCTGGGATTTTGGGATTTGTTTGAGATTTTGCAAAGCATCGATTTGGTATAGTTGCACTCAACACAAATAAATACTTTAATGTAAAAATTTACATTTAAAAACGGCTGATTTTACCGATTTTGTCCTTACTATATTCTAAAGCAAAGGCGCGCGGGCGCAACAAGCGCAAAGCACCACCACAAAAGGCAAAAAATGCAAAATACTTTTTCTTATCTTGCGCGTCACATTTTGCGTTTATGCCAAATCGGCGCGCTGGCTGGTGCTCTGGCTAGCGTTTTGAGTGGCGCGCTCTTTGGCATCGCCTATGCTTCAGAATCTGATCTAGATGATCCGCTAGAATCGCTGGAGCACAAATCAGATTCTGGCAACTCTAGCAATGCTGGCGCTTTAGATTCTGGAGATTCTGGCAACTCTAGCACTTTGGATTCTGGCGCGCAAAATATCGCACGAGAATCTAGCACAAAAGAATCCGCCACAAAAGACTCTAGCACGCGAGAATCCAGCACGCAAGATTTGCCAAGCGCACTAGAATCTAGAGCAAACGCCCCCGCCACAAGCGCCAAAGATTCTCAAAACATCGTAGAAAAATGGGGCGAGCGCGATTTTGCAGAAATCCAAAAAGACTTCCCTTGGATAAAATCCGTGGGGCTTGCGATGGTGTCTTTTGATGATGGAAGCTTCCGCAGCGGATTTGGCGTGCTTTTGCCAGAAAATATTTTTCTCACATCCGCCGAGCTAGCGCACAACGCCTCCACATATCCCAAAAATATCCTGCTAAAAATGCGCGATGTGAGCGCTGGGAATCTCATCTGCGTCGCCCAGCTACGCCTAAAAGCGCTTGACAAAGTGCGCGGGCTAGCGCTGCTAGAAATCTCTGGCTACACCGATGACTACTGCAACCTGCGCTCACAAAGCTACTACCACAAGCAAATCATGCAAAACAACGCCTATGACATCACCAAATACAAAGGCGTCAAAACGAGCGATTTTTACACCGTCACGACTTCTTTCAACGCGCCAAATATCAGCGTGTTGCGCTTTGAGGATGCTAAAAATAACGCGACAAACGATCGCGCATCAAGCGATTATGCGCAAGGCGATCACGCGCTACCTATCAAAAATGATCAAAAAATCGTCTTTGGGCGTCCATTTTTCAGCAAAAGCGGCGAGCTGCTAGGCATGGCGACGATGCCAAATGACGCGTTTAGGCCAATCATCATAAGCCGCCAAAAGATACAAGGCTTCCTCTGCGAGCTTGACAAAAATGGCTTCCAAGTGAGCGATTTTACTACGAAGATTTGTAGATAGGCTTTGCGAGGAAATTTGCGAGAGAATTTGCAGGTAGGTTCTATATAGCTAGGCTTTAAAGTGCAAGATTCAAAAACAAAGAAGCTGTTTTTAATCGTAAATCTTGATTAAAAACGAGCTTCCGCTAAAAATGTCTAAACATTTTTTTGTTCTGTCCCGCGATTGTATCAAAAAATATTTAATGTCACCTTAACTATAAAATTAAAACATTGGCTAATATCATTATTTTTGTTAAAATAATCTCTATGCTTCCTAGCCCTTATAAGAAATGCAAATACCTTTCTTTTCATTACTCTAAACATCTTTGGCGGACATAATTCTTTTATAAGAAAAAGTAGGCATATGCAATCATGAAATAGCGGTTTATTTAGATAGACGATTTTATTGTTCTTATTAAAAATCCCCATTTTTCTGATTTTTGATGATAATTGTTTTGATCTGCTTAAGGCTTTATCGGGGGAACTACTTAAATTATGCAAAATACAAAAATTATGAGCTGCGGCATTTCTTATTTTGGAAATTTCATTTATAAATTGTTTTTTTAGTTTTTTATTCTCCCTAAAATAAAAACAATAAAAATTGACAAATTCAGAAAAGCTTAGTATTTCTATGAAATTCCATACAGCAAAATCATTTTTATATACTTAAAAAAATTTTTTTATAGTATTTTGCAATCAGTTCTTGTTGGTAAATATTTGGTTTATGCCCTTTTTCGTATCTCTCCAAAGCTCGAGGCTTATTCTTTGGATTTTTTAAAAAGCTTTTTACTATGCTATACCCATCTTCTTTATCATTATTGCTACAATGTGTATTTATTTGCGCTTTTAATAGGTGTTCGCAAGCAAGACACAGTTCTAATATAAGCGCTCTTAGTAGCGTATCCAAAGTGCTTAATTCCCTCAAGTATGCAAAATCCAAGTTTATATATTTATTATTTTTATCTTTTTTATAATTTTTAGTAAAAGCTTTTAGTTTGAAAAAATAATTACTTTCTGTCAAAAAAGTTTTTGCATCAGACTCTGAATAATATTTGAAAGTAATGCCTAAGTTTTTAAGGCACTCTACTTGTTCATCTATATTAAGTTTTAGCTTTTTTGTTTGCAGACCAGCTTTCTTATTTAAAAGAGAATAGAGTGAAGCAAGAGATATTTGTTGCCCCAAGTTCATAAAAACCCACCAACATTTTATTTAATTTAATTTTGCAATTTAAAAGCAAATCATTGTATCGTAGTCGTGTCTCAAAATCAATACCAAACAAACAAACTTGGCTAATCCATATTGTGCTCAAACCTTAAGACCATTATCTTTATATACCGCCTAGGCGATTTGCTCTTGACAGGGG